>NZ_JCASIF010000009.1:0-193959 GCF_059686055.1 Telluria sp. ZB4P34
ATTCTGCGCTCGGCTACAAATCGCCGCGCATGTTTAGGAAAGAGCGACGCCGTCAGGCTCTGGAAACTGACGCTAAATAGGCATCGGGCTGTGTCTGGGAAAAGCGGGGCAAGATCACCTGGTCTCTGGCACGGCATAGTTTGCTGGATCGACCGCCATCGATTTGATCGGCCGGAACACATCACCACGTGACTGTTGGGCCTTGCGCTTTTCCTCCGAGGGCGGGCTGATGAAGATGAAAGTGGCCTCATGCGGGTCGCGCAGGTTGACCGCCAGGCTTGGGCCCCCCGCGCGATAACTCCCCATGACGCCGATCGCCATCTCCATGAACAAGGTAGCGGCGCCGGTGTTGCCGAGGCGCCGGTCGATGTTGATGAATTTGTCGAGCTTGCCGCTATCGATCTCGGGGCCGCCCTGAACAGCGTACTGGTGCAGCATGCTCTCGAGCGCGACCAGTTGTTCGGTCTGGTTGTTGGTGGCGGCGATTACGCGCGCTGGCGCCTTGGACCGTTCAGCCTCGGGCAAGGTACGCAGGGCTTCCTGCAAACCTTCGAGGAGCGCTTTCTGGCGCGCGTCGCGCCGGGCTAGCGGCTTGCCGTGTTCGTCGGTGGTCTTTACGAAGACCGGGCGGTGGATGTAGCCGAGCGTGGCCATTTTGTCGAATTGCTCGAGTTGTGTTTTGCTCCAGGGGACGGGGAACCATGGGGTTGGCTTCCAGTCCTGAGGTGGCCGGTGCTTGGCGTTCAATTCACGGTCGAGGAAGCTGATCGCGCCGATGCCGCGGATGTCGGGACGAACGCTGAATTTGGCGGCGAAGTCCAGCCATTCGGCGATGGTTGGGGGGCGAGAGTAAGCGTCCTTATCTGCGCGCGGCAACGACTGCGACAATTCAAGATGGCCGAGGTAGAGGCGCCGCGCGACTCCGTCGCGGTTGAGTACATCCATTGGAACTTCGTAGCCGTCGATGTCGTCGTACACAAACGGTCGGATCGGGTCTACCCGTTCGCGGCGGGCCAGGATGAACAACGCTGCCGAGTCCGGCATTTCTGGGACGTAGTAACCATCCTTGACCAGCGGTGGCGCTCCACGAGGTTGCGAGAGTTCCCGGGTGTATATCCCATCGTCCGAGTTCAACACGATATATGGCAGGTCCGGGTTGGCATCGAAGAAGTCGAACACTTCCTCGAGAATTCGATCAGGCCGCTCTGCGAAGCGGCGCGGGCCGGCGACGAACAGACTGTCCGACATACCCTCTCCTTCGGCGCCGGCAGCCAATCCCATGATTGGCGATAATGGGCTATCCGGAATTTCGCTGAAGTCAGGTGGATTCGCATTGAAGACCGGAGTACCCCAATAGCTCACCGAATAGCCGGCGCCATTGAGCAAAGCATCGTTGACCCGGCCGCCAGTCAAGCCGTGCTTGTCTGTGCTTGTCCAGGGATATTTCTTTGGATCGTGTTCGCGCAGTGAGGTGTACGGATTACCGGACTGGAGCGCCTCCCACAGCTTGCCCTGCCGGTACTTGTCGAGAGTAACCCCCAAACCGATTACCTCGAGGACGTACTCGCGCCGTCCTTGCTCGGTGTTCGCCGCTGCCAGCTGCTCGCGCGCTTTCGACGCCGCCGCCGTGGCCTGCACCTGGCGTGCATCGGCTTCGCGTGCCGCCAGCACCCAGCGCCCTCCGAGGAGCAGTCCGATTCCGAGCAGGACTGCCAAGGGCCACCATAGTTTGCTCATCGTTACCTCCGTTTGGTTGGTTGCCGCGATGACGTTTCCGGACATCATGAAGAGCAATGCCAGCATCAATCGACATGGCATGCCGCGAAATTCCTGTTTTGCTCCCGGATTCCTCGTGTCATTGCAAGTGCTCATGAAGTCACCCGTTCAGCCTTCCCCACTTGTCTGGACATCGATTCCACGACGAGGGCGGGCGGAAGTCCCTCAGGTGGAAGTGGCAGGTCGGCAGGCAGTTTTCCGGTGGAGTAGTATTCTTTAGTTCCTTCGATCAGTGCCCTGCGCCAAGGGCGCTCGTCCGCCCAGTAGGCTGCATACAGCGTCTGGAATGCTTCCCAGGTGAGAATGCCGGGGCGAGGTTTTTCGCCCCAGGTTGGTTTCTTCAACCGCCAGTCCGCCACCGCGCACAGGTATCTGTAGAACAACGGATCGGTCGGCGCCTTCCCGCCGCCGATTGCCACGTCGTAGGCGGTCACATGGCGATGGTTCTTGCGCCCACCGTAAATCGCGCTGTGGAACGAGCGCGATACAGCAGTCTTCTGCCAGCGCAGGCGCGCCTCGTTCGGCGTCTCGGTCCGTTCGATCAACAGCTTTGGCGGATTGAGGAGACGGTCGAACTCCAGGCAGGCATACACATTTTTTACCTGGCACTTGTCCTCGTTTTTCTTCTCGCGGTTGAGCGTTTCCGTCAATGCCGCACGATACTCGCTGCATTTCGCCACCTTGCCCTTGTGCAGGGCGGGACGCGGGCTCGGAACCGGTTGATAGCCGCGCAGGGTCGCCGCGATACCGCCCGGATCCGTGATGCACTCCCAGTGACTTCCGTTAATACCGTAGTCGCTGGTAACGGAAACCGCAGCGTCGATCTGGTCGACGTTCTCGCTGGCGCCGTAGCGCTTCTGGGCATCGGGGAAGGCTCCTTCGCCCATGCTGGCGATAATCGGCTTTGGCAGTGCCTCGCCGGTGATACGGCGCAGCCCGAATCGAGCCCGCTCTTCCGGAGAAGCGTCGCTGGGCGCGTCGTCCTGGGCGGGTAAGCGCTCCCGCAAGAAATGATTGCTTGTAAGCGAGTCGCTGGCGGCTGTGTGCGCGTGATCGTCTTCACCGGGAACCCGTAGCGCGAAGTCGTGAGGTGGTTGCCCGACCATGACAAACTGGCCGCCTCTAGAGTCCGGGCGGCGCTTGAGAGTGAAAACGCGCTGAAAGAAGCCACTGCCCAGCTCCGAAAGCGGTTTGCGTGTTGTCTGCGTCGGCGCTGCTGTCGTTTTGGCGTGCTGTGGTGCGAAATCCTTGAACGATGCACGCGCACTCACCTGGCGAGCTTCCAGCCGGTGGCCGCGCAGGAAGTCGGGCACGCCTTGCCAGCCGATCCCCGCGACACCGGCGAATGCCACCGTCATGTCTTCCGGCGAGAAGTACAGGTAGACCTTGCCTCGATTGTCGCGGTCTTTTGCGGCCGTCCATTTAGGGCCGACTGCGCCGAAATGCTTTTTTGTATCGGTCAGTTCCGCCAGCGCGGGGCTTGGATGCTTTTTGGCCTGGACGCCTTTGACAATGTTCGCCAGCGTGGTCAAACGGGCGTGCAAGGTTTGTCCACCGCTGATGTATTGGTAGCGGTTCTTGTTCCCCGCCGTCATCAAGGCATCTGCGCCCGCATAACCGTCGGCGAGGGCTGCGGTCGTCGGCAGTTCGTCGATCAGGCTGTACGGGGGATTGCACAGGATCAGCGTGTCGGCCGGTCGCGCCCCCGGCTGCTCCTTCTGCATGTTCGGATCGAGAAGGAAAGCCTGGGCAAGCAGGCTGAGAAGGCAACCCTGGCTGTGCGCAACGATCGAGACCGTTTCGTTTTCATCGTAGTCGCGGATCATCGTAATGAGTGCGGCGAGCCGGCGCGCTGCCAGGATCATGTAGAGCCGGCCCGGGTTTTTCAGGAGGGGGTGGGTTGCATCGCGCGCTGCCATGTCGATGGCCCCCATGGCGTTGCCTTTGCCCCGGTTCCACATTTCCGGAAGCGAGGACGTTGCGTTGGCAAACGGGCCGCCTTCCTTGGAAAAATCCCGGTCCAGCCGGTTGCCGTAACGGTCGGTTGCCTGTCCATGCGGTGTCATCTTCCAGTGGCGCACATGCGCCGCTTCTTCCCGGAAGCCCCAGTAGAACGGGATGACCGGGCTGTGGGTTTCATCGGTGACCTGGCGCTTGTAGAAGACGGCGTCCGGATCTTCCTCCAGCTTGTTTCGGTCCGCTGCTTGCGGCATCTGGTAGGTAGCTGGCGTCAAATCACCACACAGGCGTTCGGCCAGGCCTTCGCACAAACCCGATTCGACAGCGTCGTAACTCACTCCTATGTCATTCACGCCATGTACGATGATGATCGAGCCGGGCAGGTTGTGTCTTACCCCGACAATCCTTTTGTTCCCTTTTTTCGGCAGGGTCATGCCTTCCCCAGTGCCTCTGCCGAAGGGCGGTTTTTGTAAAGCCCGGAGCTCTTTTCTTTGCTCATGACTGCCCTTTCTCCTCGAAATGAATACGCGCAGCGTGCATCTGTTCGTGTTCCAAAATTGTGGTTTTGCCCGCAGCGTCCGTTTCACCCTCGCTGCTTCCGGCAGGCGAATCGATCTTGTAAGCCAGTCCGGCCGCGGGTACGCCGCCGTCGAGATGGGGGTAGAGGCGCGGTTCGAAGGCGAGATCGGTTCCGTCCTTCTTGAATGCGGGAAGCTCGGCGTTCATGGTCTCGGGGCCCTCCCAGATAAAATCCGGCGCATGGAACTTGAGCGCTTGTCTGCTCCCCAGGACTGGCGATCCTTCGCCCAGTTTGAGAAATGAGCCGTCTGCCGTCACAAACAGGATGCTTTTGGCTGCGACGGTAATCGCGCCTTCATTGGCAGTTACCTGGATGTCCTTCGCCGAGTTGACAGCGATGTCGTCGTGCTGGCTCTGCAGCAGCAGCGTGCCGGTGTGTGCGATCGCATTGAGCCCGCCACTGCGGGCGAAAAGCGAGACGCCGTTGCCGGCATTGACTGCGAAGCGTTGCCCTGCGGTGAGCTGCAGATGCTGCTGGGCGGCCGTATCGATGTTGGTAGCCGAGTAGCTCACGATGGCTTTGGAACTCGCGAAACCAATCCCGGCGGGTGAGGTCATCGCGATGACCGGTTCCCTTGGTTCAGCAGCTTCGGGCGCGGTGTTGCTGCCATCCTCCCACTGTTTGAACCGTGCAAGCAGAGATTCCTGTTCCTTGGTATCGATCTCCAGGCCTTTGTGTTCGGCGGCGTAGCTGCCGAGGGAAGTGCATAGCTCGCCGCACTCGCGCAGAAGGTTCAGATAATCGTCGCGTGCCAACTGGGGGCCTTTGGTACCGGCGCCGCCGAGCAGCTTCCAGGCGCTGATCAGGATCCCGCGCGCAGCCCGCAACGCGATCGCTTCGTCTGTACGCAACTCGGCGCCTTCGCCGCGGGGGCGGGCGCCATGCTGCCGCCGTGGCTCCGTGAGGTATCCCAGGTTCAGTTCACTCGCGCCGTGGTCGCTTCCCAACTGCGCGCTGATCTGGCCTGAGGTATCATCCAGCCTGAGCTGGTTGCCGCGCTGCCCGCGCACTTCCCGGCTACGCAAACCGGATTGGTAGCGGGTATCGGGCAGTCCGTCCTCCCGTACAAATGCCGGGGGTGGCGCTGCGCCGTTGTACACCTGGGCCACGATGACGGGCTTATCAGGATCTCCCCCGGCGAAGGCGATTAGTACCTCCGTGCCGACGGGCGGCAACAGGCGCGCGCCGCACTGGCCACTGTTGCCTGGTCCGTCGCCAGCCCAGTTCGAGGCTACCCGTACCCAGGCCGAGTCGCGATCCGAATCCGAACTGCCGGCGCCAGCTGCGTGTGCATGGTCCTCTGGCCGTGTAGCGAGAAAACGGACCTTGACTCGGCCGAGATGATCGCACCAGACTACTTCGTTTTCCGGGCCAACAACGATTGCACTCTGCAGTTGGGGAGGTGGCACGACCGGGCGTGGCGGGACGATCCGGACCGTGCGCCGGACGCACTCGAAACGGGTCTTGAAGCGCAGCGGTTCATCGTCGCCGCCAGCGATGGACGTCGTTGCGTCACGGGGCCATCCACTACGCTCGAACAGCCGCTTTACCCGTGCGCCGATCTCCACCGGCAGGTTGTTCTCGGCGACGATATGCTGCGACGTGACGATAAACTCGCGTTCGCTGGCGGGATGTGTGTCGATTTCCGGATGGCCTTTTAAGCTGAACCACTCGCCAGCGGCAAGGTCGCGCACCCCGCCTTCGCCTTTGAAGCATTTGCTTGCGTACTCGTGGTACGCGACCTGCGTATAGGTCAGCTCCGTGAGGTCGCGCGGGCTGTCACCAACATGGGGGGCGCCAACCAGATATTGATCCAGTCCGGCGGCTAACTGGTTGCCGTGTTCTCCCTGGTCCGCTTGCGATGCCACGTGGGTCGTCATGAACATCGTGCTGCGCGGCTGTAGGTAATCCCAGCTGTGCAGCGAGCCAGAGCCCGGCTGGAGCTTGCGTACTGCGCTCCAGCCGGTAATGGCGTCTCGCTGCTCGGTGGCGGCGTCGCGGTGAAAGCGCACCTCACCGGCCTCGTTTCGATCGAGTTTGCTGGAATCGTCGAACAGGACCAGCGTGTGGCCGATACCGGATGTTCGCTCGCGGCTGGAGGAGTTACCTGTATTCGTTAGTCCCGAACGAAAAAACCAGGCGATACCACGTCGCTGCATCAAACGCCGGATGAACTCGGCGTCTGACTCGTTATGCTGCATGATGAACGTACGCCGCGGGTGTTGCCGGCTGGTGAGCAGAGGATCGATGTGCAGGTCGAAAGTACGGGCCAGGACCGGCATACTTCTTTGCCACTCCTTGACAAGTATCTGGATAATGTCCAGTTCGTTCTTGTCCCGGAAAACGCGTGTGTTGAACCTGTCTTCCAGCACCGATAGCGCGTCACGGATGATCAGCTGATAGGTAGCGAGGCCGCCATCGCTCTGGCCGGATGCCGTTTCCGTAACGATGCCGCAAATGCGGCGCAGTTGCCCACGGTCGGTGACGATTTGCAGCTCGCAAGGCGCGCCGATGAAGTTCTTGAGCTGCAGTGTCGCGCTTTCGGCCACGCAGAGAATCTGGAACTCGAAGCCATCGCAGATCGCTTCACTGCCAACAACCCTTTGAGGAAGTAGTGACTCGGCGCCGCCGCCATCATCGCTCTCCAGGATCAGGCGAAGCGGGCGGTTGCAGGTTGCGAGTTTGTACTGAGTAAGGCCGAATGCGGTCGCTATGTCGTTAGCTGTCATGTGTCGTTATTCCCCATCAGGTTGGATGTGCTGCTTCGCGGATTCCCCCCGCTCGTCAGGGGCGTGCGCGACCTGTTGTAAGCTCGTATGCTTTTGGTGGCAGCGCCTGGCCGCCCAGTTGGTCGGCATGGATGAGGATGGGAGCGACGAAGATCAACTTGCGTGAACTGCGGGCGGGGCCGCACGGCTGGGCTCGGAAATGGCCGCGCCGCCAGTGCGGCGCCCTGATGCCGGCCGCGCCAGGCGCCGGCAGGATCGCCGGTGTGCTCGCAGGGCCGACCGTGATGCGGTCATACAGGGAATCGATACGGCGCTGCAGTTTGGCCTGCTTTTTCGGGCCGACGCCTGCCAATCGCTTCAGTGCGGCGCTGTGTTCCGTGTTGACCTCTTTGCGCGCGTCCTTCAGGCCGAGGTACAGGAACACTTTCACCATGTTGTTGATCAGCTTTATCAGCACATCGTCGTCGGTCGCGCGCTGGCCATTTTCAGGCGTCAAGATCTCCTCGGCCCATTCCATGACGGCCTCCTCCGGCGAAAGCAAAGGGCCGCGCAGCAGTCGCGCACTGATGCCCCTGTCGTTCGAGGCGTAGACGATCATTAGTTGGGTATCTGCCATGGTCGACCATCTGCGTTTGAGATAGCTGCTATCTGCTGCAATGAAACCTTTTAATTATTCAAGGTTATGCAACGGTGAAACTTGAGCAAACGCAACAGTCGTCAGTCATGTATTTTTGGACTAAAGCCGATGTGCTCAGAACAAGATGCCGGTTCCCATCAGCTTCGCATCTAGGTGGCGCATTACGCCAATGAAAATCAACATTCCGGCACTCGTAGCGAACGCGAGAATGGACAATTGGACTACCACCGGTCCGGTAGACAAATCCCGACCTCACATCGAGGCGCGTTCAAAGGATGGGCTGCTGCGCGTCACAAGCACGGCACAGTGGGTAGAGAGGGGACTGCCGCAGATACAAAAAAAGACGTCACGATCACTCGTAACGCCTTCATTTGATACTGCAAATTCGTGGTAGGCCGTGCGGGATTCGAACCTGCGACCAACGGATTAAAAGTCCGCTGCTCTACCAGCTGAGCTAACGACCCGAAAGAGGCAGCATTATAGCCGGGCATTGCGGTTTGCGCTAGTGCTACCTGAACAAGCTACTGTCACGCCAGCGCCGCAGTGACCTTCAACACCTCGTCCGCCGTGGTGACCCCCTCGACCACCTTCATCGCCCCCGCAATGCGCAGCGGCTTCATGCCATCGAGCACACTCTGCTGTCGCAGTTTCTGGATGTCGCCCGATTCCCGGATCACGCGCGCAAATCCATCGCTCACCGTCAGCAGTTCGTAGATGCCCGTCCGTCCACGATAACCAGTCTGCCGGCATTCCGGACAGCCGATCGGCCGATACACGGTCGACGGCTTCGGAATATTCCATGTCCCGCCAATTCCCTGCCATACCTCGTCGCTTAACTCGCCCCCAGGCGCCTTGCAGTCGGGGCAGAGCGTGCGCACCAGCCGCTGCGCCATCACGCCGATCAGGGTCGCTTCCAGCAAATAATCCGGCACCCCCAATTCGAGCAAACGCACCACGGCCGCCGGCGCGTCGTTCGTGTGCAGTGTCGAGAACACCAGGTGCCCCGTCAGCGCCGCCTGGATCGCCATCTCGGCCGTCTGCAAATCGCGGATCTCACCCACCATGATGATGTCCGGGTCCTGCCGCATCAGCGCGCGCACGCCGTCGGCGAACGACAGGTCGATCCCCGGCTGCACCTGCATCTGGTTGAACGAGGCCTCGACCATCTCGATCGGATCCTCCACCGTGCACACGTTCACCTCGCTGGTGGCCAGCGCCTTCAGCGTCGTGTACAGCGTGGTGGTCTTGCCCGACCCCGTCGGCCCGGTGACGAGGATGATCCCGTGGGGCCGCGTGGTCAGCGCATCCCAGCGCGCCGCATCGTCCGGCGGGAAGCCCAGTTCCGGCAGGGTCTTGACCACCACCTCGGGGTCGAAGATGCGCATGACGAGCTTTTCGCCAAAGGCCGTCGGCAGCGTCGACAGGCGCAGTTCCACTTCCTGCCCGCCGTTCGTGCGCGTCTTGATGCGGCCGTCCTGCGGGCGCCGCTTCTCGATCACGTCCATGCGGCCCAGCAGCTTGATGCGCGCGGTCATCGCGATCATGACGACCGCGGGCACCTGGTACACCTGGTGCAGCACGCCGTCGATGCGAAAGCGGATCATGGCGAAGTCGCGCTTCGGTTCCAGGTGGATGTCCGAGGCGCGCTGCTCGAAGGCATAGCTCCACAGCCAGTCGACGATGTTGACGATGTGCTGGTCGTTCGCGTCGAACTGCTTGTTCGATTTGCCCAGCTCGACCAGTTGCTCGAAATTGCTGCGCATCGCCACGTCCTGCCCGGTGTGGCGGTTGGCGTCGCGGATGGTCTTGGCCAGGCTGAAGAACTGCGAGATGTACTGGGCGATGTCGAGCGGATTGGCCAGCACCAGCTCGATCTTGCGGCGCGACACCTTGGCGATCTCTGCTTCCCATTCGATATTGGCCGGGTCGGCCGTCGCCACCACCAGGGTCGAGCCGGTCATGTCCACCGGCAGGATGTTGAAGCGCGCCGCGTAGCTGGCCGACATCACATCGGCCACCCTGGTGAAATCGATTCTCAAAGGGTCGATGCGGATGAAGGGCAGGCCGACCTTGGTGGCGCACCATTCGGTCAGCACGTCGAGGGTCAAGAGCCGGTGCGGCGGCAGCGTCGATACCAGCTTGCACTGGGCCACCGCGGTCAGCGGATGCATCGAGCCGGCCGCGTTCTTCAGGATGGCCTGCGCATGCGCGAACTGCGTCTTGACGTGTTCCTTGGTGACGATGCCGTCCGCGAGCAGCCACGAAAAAATCGACTGCAGGTCCAGTGCCCGCAGGCGCGGCGCCTTGTTGGCGGTTGAGGTGGCTTGCGTATTCAGGTCCGGCTCCCGCGAGGTCGTCATGCTGGGCTTCAATCGGCGGCGAGGATGCCCTTGACCCAGGATTTCGCCGGCAACCTGGTGGCCGCCACGATCTGCGCCGCGCGGGCCGCCAGCGCTTCCTCGTCCATCTGGGGACGGTCGCGGAAGCACAGGGCCACCACATTGCCGTCGTGGACTTCGGGCAGGCAGATCACCTGCGCGAAAGCGAATTTCATGGCCTTGATGTTCTTGGCGAAGCTCGGATGGTCGCCGAACAGGTTCACCGTCATGATCCCGCCATCGCGCAGGCAATCGTTGCAGGCCTGGTAGAACTCCGGCGTGTCGAGCACCGGGCCGCGCGCGGTGGCGTCGTACAGGTCGCATTGCAGCACGTCGAAGGCGCCGTGCCTGGCCGGGTCGGTCACGAAATCCATCGCATCCATCTCCAGCACGTTCAGGCGCTCGTCGCCGGGGGGCAGCTTGAACATCGAGGCGCAGATCGTGATCACCGATTCATTGAGTTCGACGGCGGTGACGCTCGCATCAGGGAACTGGCGGTAGCAGAACTTGGTCAAGGTGGCTGCGCCGAGCCCCAGTTGGGCAATCGCACGGGGCGCCTCGATGAACAGCATCCAGGCCATCATCTGCTGGGCGTATTCCAGCTCCGGCCAGTCCGGCTTGCGGATGCGCATGGCGCCCTGCACCCACTCGGTGCCGAAATGGAGATAGCGGACACCATCCTGTTCGGACAGGGTGACGGGGGCGAACCTGGGCTTGCGCGTGGGGCGGCGCGAGGATTCGGCCTGTTCGATGGATTTGCGTTTGATGAGCATAGGGCGACCTGGTTGAATCGCCCTATTATCGGGGGAGGGGTTCTCGCAGCGCAAGCGCGAGAACCCGCGGATGGATCAGTAAGCGTCGAGCGGCTGCACCGACACGCGCAGGCGCACGCGGTTGCCGGGATCGCGGTTCATCAGGGCGGTATGGGTCTGGCCGCGGTATTCGTAGGTGACGTCATAGCCATTGGTGCGGGTCTCGATGGCGTCGACGGTGCGGCACTGGCGCACCGCCTGTTCCTGCACGCCGCCTTGCGGACGGTTGTTGTTTTCCGTACGGTCGCCCACCATGGCGCCGGCGATGGCGCCGGCCGCCGTCGCGGCGACACGGCCGCTGCCGCTGCCGACCTGGTTGCCGAGCAGGCCGCCGACGATGCCGCCGACAATGCCGCCGCCCACGCCACGCTGCTGCTCGACCGGCACCTGCACGTATTCGGTACGGCATTCCTGGCGCGGCATGCGGATCTGTTCCACCCGCGGCTGCACCCGCACCACGCGGCCGAAATCTTCGAAATCCTGGGCCTGGGCCTGGGCCAGCGGCAGGGCGGCGAGGCCCATGGCAGCGATGATCAGTTTGACTTGAATGTTCATGTTCTACCTCGTGTTGGACATGTTTCGGACATATTCGACGGGTCTGGTGGGGCGGGAACCGACCGGACTTCCATGGCTCCTATGGTAATCCGATCCGCGCGGGCCATCGGATCCCCGTGGCAACAAAATGTAACAGCAACGCAATACGCGACACGCTGCCGCCCGAATGGAAGAGGCATTGATGCAAGCGTAAGTCGTGCATATGTCGACATACCAATTTTTACAAATGCAATTCCGTGGATCACATTTGGGTTGCTTCCAATACCACAAAACGTTACCCTTACACAAATCAGGGTTTTATTGGCGCGTGGAAACGACAGCGGGAGAGAACAGGCGGCGGATGCCAACCGTCGCGCAGGGTAGCGCCCAGGGCGCTACGTCACACCGACATGGTCACTGAGGAAAAAATGAGTTTGTTGATGAGAGTGCCGCCTAATCTTGTGCAGTCGATCCGCGCCTTCCGCGTCGTCGAGCTGCAGCAGGAGGCCGCGCGCCTGGGTCATCATTTCCTGTATGCGCATTGCGCCAATACGCTGACCAAGCAGCAGGTGTGCACCCGCATCGGCGAAAACTTTTATTTCCCTAAACCCTGCAGCAAGAATTTCGATGCCTTGCGCAAGTGCCTTACCGAAACCGTGAACGAGGCCGGCCCGCAGCCCGGTTTCCTCGTCGTGCTCGAACAATTGCCGAGTGCGCAGAAATTCGACAAGGAAGCACGCGAGAACCTGCTCGACGTATTCCGCGATGCGGCCGAATTCTGGGCCGAAAAGCGGGTGCCGTTCCGGGTATTCTACTCCTTCGCGATCCCCGCATAAGCGGCCGGCAAGCGCCCGGCGCGGCTCTGCCGCCGGCGCTCATCGGCGACGGTTGGCTGCCTGCGATACGGTACAATGCGGGGTATGAAAAATATCGTGATCCTCATTTCCGGCCGTGGTAGCAACATGGAAGCGCTCGTGCGCGCCCTGGAAAACGAAGGCTGGCCGGCCAGAGTCGCGGCCGTCATCAGCAACAAGCCGGAAGCGAAAGGCCTGGAGTTCGCCCAGGCCCGCGGCATCCCGACGGCCGTCGTGGCCAACAAGGAGTTTGCCACCCGCGCCGAGTTCGACGCGGCGCTGCAGGAAACGATCGACCGCTTCGCGCCCGACCTGGTCGTGCTTGCCGGCTTCATGCGCATCCTGACGGCGCCCTTCGTCGAGCACTACGCAGGCCGCATGCTGAACATCCATCCGTCGCTGCTGCCGCTGTTCCCGGGCCTGGGCACGCACCAGCAGGCGATCGACGCGGGCGAGAAGGAACATGGCGCCACCGTCCATTTCGTGACGGCCGAGCTCGATCACGGCCCGGTCGTGGCGCAGGCGCGCGTGCCGGTGCTTCCTGGCGACACCGAAGCGACGCTGTCGGCCCGCGTGCTGGTCGAGGAACACAAGCTCTACCCCTATGCGGTGCGCCTGTTCGTCGAAGACAGGCTGCGTATCGACAACGGCGATGTGCGCATTCTCGCGCCTGCCGAACCCACAAGTATCTGATTAAGGAACACCATGAGATTGCCTCCAGCGATCATCGGCAATACTGAGGAAGTATTGCGCGATATCCTGCGCTTCACGTCGCCTGCCGACGTCACCCTGTCGCGCTACTTCAAGGACCACCCGCGTTTCGGTGGCCGCGAGCGCGGCGTCATCGCCGAAGCGGTGTATGCCGTCCTGCGCAACAAGTCCTTCTACACCGATTTCGCAGGCTCGGGCAACACGCCGTCGATGCGCAAGCTGGCCCTGCTGGGCCTGGCCGAAACGGCCGGCATCGACGCCCTCGGCGGCCTGAGCGAAGACGAAACCCATCTTCTCACCCGCGCCAGGGAAGTCGACCGCAAGCTGCTGCCCCCGCAGATGCAGGCCAACCTGCCGGCCTGGCTGTACGAGAAGCTGGTGGCGCAGTTCGGCGAAGCCGAGGCGCTCGAGCTGGCCGCCGTGCTGAATACCCCGGCGCCGCTCGACCTGCGCGTCAATTCCATCAAGGCCAACCGCGAGGACGTGATCGCCGAGCTGGCCAAGGCGCCGATCGCCGCCGAGCCGATGCGGTACGCGCCGCTGGGCCTGCGCGTGCTCAAGAAGCCTGCGCTGCAGAACCTGCCGCTGTTCAAGGAGGGCGCGATCGAAGTGCAGGACGAGGGTAGCCAGGTGCTGGCCCAGATCCTGGGCGCGCGCCGCGGCGAGATGGTGGTCGACTTCTGCGCCGGCGCCGGCGGCAAGACGCTGGCGCTGGGCGCCACCATGCGCAATACCGGGCGCCTGTACGCCTTCGACGTGTCGGAAAAGCGCCTGGCAAAGCTGAAGCCGCGCATGGCGCGCAGCGGTCTGTCGAACGTGCATCCGGTGCTCATCGCGCATGAGCGCGACGCCAAGATCAAGCGCCTGGCCGGCAAGATCGACCGCGTGCTGGTCGACGCCCCGTGCAGTGGGCTCGGCACCCTGCGCCGCAACCCGGACGTCAAGTGGCGCCAGCGCCCGGAGGCCATCGGCGAGATGCAGGAAAAGCAGGCCGCGATCCTGGACGGCGCCGCGCGCCTGGTCAAGACCGGCGGCCGCCTCGTGTATGCCACCTGCAGCCTGCTGAACGAAGAGAACGACTTCATCGTCGAGCAATTCCTGTCCAGCCATCCGGACTTCGAACTGGTGCCCATGAAGGACGTGCTGGCCGAGCAGAAGATTCCGCTCGAGATGGACCAGTATCTCAAGATGCTGCCGCACAAGCACCAGACCGACGGCTTTTTCGCCGCCGTCATGCAGCGCAAGGCGAAGGCCAAGGCGGCCGAGTCGGCAGAAGTCGCTGATGAGGCCGACGAGGCCGGCGACGAAGAAGCCTAACGCCGCAACATGCCGCTCCAGCAATTGCTGGCCGACCTGCTCGGCGACTTCCGCAAGCCTGTCATCCTGTGGCAGATGCTGGCCATCGTCCTGTGCGTCGCGGTGGGATGGGGGCTGGCGCGGCTGATGCATCGTTCCTGGCTGGACAGCCATCGCGACCAGCACCGGGGCCTGATCGGGCTGGGCATGGCCAGCTTCAGCCGCGTGCTGCCGCCGCTGCTGATCCTGGGCCTGCTGGTGGTCACGCGCGCCGTCATGGCAAGTTACCAGAGCGTGCACCTGCTCGACGTCGCGGTGCCCCTGGCGTCCTCGTTCGCGGTGATTCGCACCTTCTTCTACCTGCTGCGCCGGGTGTTCGCACGCCGCGGCCAGCTGGGCGAGGCACTGCGGACCTTTGAAAAGATCTTTGCCCTGGTGGTGTGGATGGGCGTGGCCCTGCACATCACGGGTGTGCTGCCCGATGTGATCCGTTTCTTCGAGAAAACTTATCTGCCGGTCGGGAAGCACAAGCTGACCTTGGCTGACCTGGTCGAAGGTATCGTCTCGATTGTCGTGCTGATGATGCTGGCCCTGTGGGCCGGCACAGCGCTGGAAGAGCGCCTGATGAACGTCGAGCGCATGCATACCTCGATCCGGGTGGTGCTGGCGCGCATGAGCCGCGCGGTGCTGATCCTCGTCGCCGTCCTGTTCAGCCTGTCGCTTGCCGGCCTGGACCTGACCGTACTGTCCGTGTTCGGGGGCGCGCTGGGCGTTGGCCTGGGTCTTGGCATGCAGCGTATCGCGAGTAATTACGTGTCCGGCTTCATCATCCTGCTGGAGCGCAGCCTGACGATCGGCGATCCCATCACGCTGGACAAGTATTCCGGCAAGGTGGCGCGCATCAACACCCGCTACACCGTGCTGCGCGGCGCCGACGGCACCCAGACCCTGCTGCCCAACGAAATGCTGATCACCGGCGTCGTGCTGAACCAGTCCTTGACCAACCGCAACGTGCGGGCCGTGACGAAGCTGACCGTTTCCTACGACAGCGACCTGTCCGTCGTCATGCCCCTGCTGGAAGCCCAGCCGCGCGGCGTGCCCCGGGTGCTGGAACAGCCGGCGCCGAACGTGCTGCTCAATGCGTTCACCCATGACGGCTACGAGCTGGAGCTGGGATTCTGGCTGGGCGACCCGGAAAACGGGCAGGGCGGGCCGATTTCCGATGTCAACCGGAAGATCTATGCACTTGTACAGACAGGGGAGATCAAACTGGGCCATCCGTCCATGGATACGCGCCTGCTCGATGCCCATATCACATCGGTCATGGCGCGTACTCCGAGTCCAACCTGAAACAAGACGTAAAACAGGCGTGAAACCGCGCGTTCGCGTGCCGTGAATCAGTGGAACCGCGTAAAATGACGAATGAGAGCCACCGCGCCTGTTTGGTGTGCCGACGCGATATCCATGGAGACTGAATGAATTTCATTAGTAGCGAACCCGTGCAAGCAGTGCTGACCTTCCTGTCGACCGGCCTGCTCGACTTCACCGGCTGGCAGGTTTTCTTCGCTACGCTGGTGCTGACGCACATCACGATCGCCGCAGTGACGATCTACCTGCACCGCCACCAGGCGCACCGCGCACTGGAGCTGCACGCGATCCCGAGCCACTTCTTCCGCTTCTGGCTGTGGCTGACCACCGGCCAGGTGACCAAGGAATGGGCATCGATCCACCGCAAGCACCACGCCAAGTGCGATACCGAAGAAGATCCGCACAGCCCGCAGACGCGCGGCATCCGCAAGGTGCTGTTCGAGGGCGCAGAGCTGTACCGTGCCGAGAGCAAGGTCAAGGAAACGATGGAGAAGTACGGCCACGGCACCCCGGACGACTGGATCGAACGTAACCTGTACACCAGGCACAGCGCCATGGGCGTGGTGCTGATGTTCTTCATCGACGTGGCGCTGTTCGGCATCGTCGGCATCTCGGTGTGGGCGGTGCAGATGATGTGGATCCCGATCACCGCGGCCGGCATCATCAACGGCATCGGCCATTACTGGGGCTACCGTAACTACGACTGCAGTGATGCCGCCACCAACATCGTGCCGTGGGGCATCCTGATCGGCGGCGAGGAACTGCACAACAACCACCACACTTTCGCCACCTCGGCCAAGCTGTCGAGCAAATGGTACGAGTTCGACCTGGGCTGGGGCTACATCCGCATCCTCGAAACCCTGCGCCTGGCCAAGGTCAAGAAGGTGGCGCCGAAGCCGGAATTCGCCAAGGGCAAGCAAGTGGCCGACCTCGACACCCTGCAGTCGGTGATCGCGAACCGCTACGACGTGATGGCCAAGTATGCCAAGTCGGTGCGCTACGCTTTCCGCGAGGAATTCGAGCACCTGAAAAACAAGGCCGAGCTGGAAACCCGTTTCCTGAAGAGCTCGCGCAAGCTGATGCAGCGCGAGCCGGCCAAGCTGGAGTCGTCGCAAAAGCAGCAACTGGTCGAGCTGTTCCAGCACAGCAAGGCCCTGGAGACCATGCACCAGATGCGCGTGGAACTGGGCGCGATCTGGGAACGCTCGCACGCAACCCGCGACCAGCTGCTGCAACAGCTGCAGGACTGGTGCGCGCGTGCCGAGGCCTCGGGCATCAAGTCCTTGCAGGACTTCTCGCTGCGCCTGCGCAGCTACGCATAAGCGACCTGGTGTTGCAATGACGAGCGGCTCCTTCGGGAGCCGCTTTTTTTTCGTAGGGTGGTCGGGTTTTCCGACCGCGCGTTCAGGTTCCGCATGAATGGATGTGCGGCGTCGCAACGGCTGGCTGAACTCTGCCCGGGTACTAGATCAGCAGGACCTGCGCATCGTCCGGCAGCACCAGGCGCGCACGCGGATCGAAGTCTTCGTTGCCGGTGAAACGGTGGCAAAAGACCGGGGAGTTCGCATGGTTGCGTGCCGGTTCGCTGGTGGGGTAGCGCGCCAGCGGCCGGCCGCCGTCGACGACCTCGACGTGGGCGCGCGGCGACAGGCTGCACACGGACAGGCCCAGCCTGCGCGTGAAGGCCCAGGCCAGCAAGCGATGGTGCCAGGGCACCAGCGGATCCAGGGTGGCGTGGACATCGTGCAGCAGGCGCCGCAGTTCGCCCATCGTCCAGGCGTCCGGCGCCAGGGTCGGCACCAGCACCAGGTTGGCGCGCAGGTCGGACGGGTTCATGTTGATCGACAGGCCGCCGTTCTGTTCAGCGATGCGCTCGGCCACCGGCACGATGTACACGCCGTGCTCGCCTGCCGGCACGGGCAGCGATTCGCCGCCGCCTTCCAGCCAGACGGCCAGGTCGTCGGTACGCACGCCGGGCCGGGCCGGGCGCAATTGCACGGCCAGGACGGCCCGTCCCGCGAGGCGCTGCCGGACCGCCTTGGCCATGGGGTAGAACAGGTCTTTATAGGGCAGCATGCGCGTGTGCGAGGCCTTGACTTCCACGGTCGGCATGCCTGCAGGAGCAGGCGCCTGGGCATGCGCAGGCAATGCCAGGATCGCCCAGGCGGCAAGGCCGGACAGCGCAGGGAAGGTCAGCGCAAGCAGCTTCGGTAGCGGGGACATGCCGTTCGTGATGGAGTCGACAACACGCCTATGCTTTCACGCCCTGGCGAAAATTGCAATGGATGCAGTCGCCTGGCTGCGGATGCGCAAATCACTGTTGTATTCCGGGATGCGCTCGCATGGCATGGACGCAAAAAAGCCGCCAGTCGAAACGGGCGGCTTTTTTCCGGGTAAAACAAGATCGATTACTTGATCTTGGTTTCCTTGTAGATCACGTGCTTGCGTGCCTTCGGGTCGAATTTGGTGATTTCCATCTTCGCCGGCATGGTGCGCTTGTTCTTGGTGGTGGTGTAGAAGTGACCGGTACCTGCGGTCGATTCCAGCTTGATTTTGTCGCGGCCAGTTTTTGCCATGATAGCTCCCTAATTAAACTTTTTCGCCACGGGCACGCATGTCGGCCAGCACGGCGTCGATGCCGAGCTTGTCGATCACGCGCAGACCGGCGTTGGACAGACGCAGGGAGACCCAGCGGTTTTCCGATTCCACGAAGATGCGGCGGTTCTGCAGGTTTGGCAGGAAACGACGCTTGGTTTTGTTGTTAGCGTGGGAGACGTTGTTGCCAACCATCACTCCCTTGCCGGTAACTTGGCAGACACGTGCCATAGTGCACTCCTTAAGAATATCCAGATTTGGAAAAACGAGAGTATAGCGTGAAAAGCGAAAGCAAATCAATCACTTGCGAAAAACAATTGTGTCTTTTGTTATTCGTGATATTTAACATTTCCTGATGAGCTGGCCAAGGCCTCGTTTTGGCGCTGGTTGAGGGACAAGTACTGTGCCCTGGAATGCACGCAGGGCTTCAGAGCTGGCCGTGCTCGGCAAACGAATGCACCTGCGTACCGGCCACGACGAAATGGTCGAGCACGCGAATGTCGACCAGCGCCAATGCCTGCACCAGGCCGGATGTCAGGCGCAGGTCGGCTTCGCTCGGTTCGGCCACGCCGGACGGATGGTTGTGTGCCAGGATAACGGCTGCGGCATTGCGGCGCAGCGCCGCCTTCACCACTTCGCGCGGGTAGACGCTGGTGTGGGTCAATGTGCCGCGAAACATCTCTTCATAATTGATCAGGCGGTTCTTGACGTCGAGGAAGAGCACGACGAAGGATTCGTGCGCCTGCAGCGCGAACTGGTGGCGCAGGTAAGCGCGCACGGCGTCCGGCGAGCACAAGGCCTTGCGTTCGAATTCCTCGGCCACGGCGCGCCGCGTCAGCTCCACCGCCGCCTGCAGCTGGGCATACTTGGCCGGGCCGAGTCCGTGCAACTGGCCGAATTCGCTCGATGTGGCGTGCAGCAGCCGGTGCAGCGAGCCGAAATGGTCGAGCATGTCGCGCGCCAATGCCACTGCGCTCTTGCCTGCCACGCCGACGCGCAGGAAAATCGCCAGCAGTTCGGTGTCCGACAGCGCGCCGGGACCGCCGCGCAGCAGCCGCTCGCGCGGGCGTTGTTCTTCCGGCCATTCAGTGATTCTCATTGTCTGATCCTTGCCTGGTTGCGTCGATGTTCGCGTCGAAATTCAGGGCTGCCGGAAGCGCAAGGGACGGGCGTGGCTTACAATAGCGGTTTGCCTGCAACAGGCCCGCCTGTCACCACAAAGAACATGTCCAACGCTCCAGTCGTCAACGAATCGTCCTACCTGACCCTGCATTATCGGCTTGCCACTGCAGACGGTACTGATCTCATCACTACCTTCAGCGGCACCCCGGCCACCTTGCTGCTGGGCCAGGGACAGCTGGCGCCTTTCCTCGAGTCGCGCCTGATCGGGCTGCCGGAAGGCACGCACCAGACCTTCCAGCTCAGCGCGCTGGAGGCCTTCGGCGAGCGCAACCCCGACCTGATCCAGCCGGTGTCGAAGGCGACGCTGCAAGAGAACTCGGTGCCGGACGCCGACTACAAGGTGGGCGAGCTGATCGAATTCAATGCACCGAAGGGCGGACGCTTTGCCGGCGTGCTGCTGGAATTGCGCGAGACCACCGCGCTGTTCGATTTCAACCATCCGCTGGCCGGCCAGGCCCTGCAATTCGAAGTGAAATTGATTTCGGTTCTGTAAAACAGAGACAGGAAAGCTCCATGGAAAACGAAATTCTGCTTGCCCAGCCGCGCGGCTTCTGTGCCGGCGTGGACCGCGCCATCGAGATCGTCGAACGCGCCCTGCGCCAGTTCGGCGCCCCGATCTACGTGCGCCACGAGATCGTCCACAACGCCTACGTCGTCGAAGACCTGCGCAACAAGGGCGCGATCTTCATCGAGGAGCTCGAGGACGTCCCGCCGGGCAATACCCTGGTGTTCTCGGCCCACGGCGTGTCGAAAGCAGTGCGCGCCGACGCCGAAGCGCGCGGCCTGACCATCTTCGACGCCACCTGCCCGCTGGTGACCAAGGTCCACGTCGAAGTGGCCAAGATGCGCAGGCAGGGCTGCGAGATCGTCATGATCGGCCACGACGGCCACCCGGAAGTCGAAGGGACCATGGGCCAGGCCGAGGAGGGCATGCACCTGGTCGAGACGGTGGAAGACGTCGCTACACTGCAGGTCAACAACCCGGACCACCTGGCCTACGTGTCGCAGACCACGCTGTCGGTGGACGACACCGCCGAGATCATCGCCGCGCTCAAGCAACGCTTCCCGAACATCATCGAGCCGAAGAAGGGCGACATCTGCTACGCCACCACCAACCGCCAGGAAGCCGTCAAGTTCCTGGCGCCGCAGGTGGAGGTCGTGATCGTGGTCGGCAGCCCGAACAGCTCGAACTCGAACCGCCTGCGCGAGGTGGCGGACAAGATGGGCACCCCGGCCTACATGGTCGACAATGCCGCTGCCATTGATCCGCAATGGATCGCAGGCAAGAAGCGCATCGGCGTGACCGCCGGCGCATCGGCTCCGGAAGTGCTGGTGCAGGCCGTGATCGACCGCCTCAAGGAACTGGGCGCGGCCAGCGTGCGTGCGCTCGAGGGGGTCGAAGAGAATGTGGTGTTTCCGCTGCCGAAGGGGCTGGACGGCGCCAAGGCCGCTTGACGTAGGCGTGATCCAGTCCAGTGGACTGGATCACGCTCTGCCGACCGCGCGTTCGACTTCAGGATGCCCTGTGGCGAACCACTTTTTCGCTGAACGCGCGGTCGGGCAAGCCGACCACCCTACAATTTCGGCGCGCAGCATGTTTTCCACTGCAAGTTTTCCATTTGCCATTTATGATGACGGCCATCGGAACATGAACGCCAGGCCAGCAACGGCACTGCGGGGATACCCGGAGTGCCGTTTTTCTTGGCCTGGATGAAAAAGCGGAAAGAGCGAACGCGCACGATGGAAACATTCATCCAACAAATCTTCAACGGGCTGGTGCTGGGAAGCATGTACGCCCTGGTGGCGCTCGGCTACACCATGGTGTACGGGGTGCTCAACCTGATCAACTTCGCGCACGGCGACGTCCTGATGATCGGCGCGATGATCGGCCTCACCATCCTCCAGCTGCTGGAGGCCTATGTTCCCGGCCTGCCGGGCTACGCGCAGCTGGCAATCGCCATCATCGGCGCCATTCCGGTGGCGGTGCTGGTCAACATCGTGGTCGAGCGCGTCGCCTATCGCCGCCTGCGCAATGCGCCGCGCCTGGCGCCCTTGATCACCGCGATCGGCGTGTCGATCCTGCTGCAGACCTTCGCCATGATGATCTGGGGCCGCAGCCCGCTGCCGTTCCCGCAGCTGCTGTCGCCGGAACCGGTCGAGATCGGCGGGGCCCTGGTCTCCCACACCCAGCTGCTGCTGCTCGTGCTGGCCGCAAGCGCGATGGTCGCCCTGGTGCTGCTGGTCGAACGCACGAAAATGGGCCGCGCGATGCGCGCCGTGGCCGAGAACCCGCGCGTGGCCGGCCTGATGGGCGTGGACTCGAACCGCGTGATCGTCGCCACCTTCGCCATCGGCGCCGCGCTGGCCGCGGTGGCCGGGGTGATGTGGGGCGCCAACTACGCCTCGGTCACCTTCACCATGGGCATGCTGCCGGGCCTGAAGGCCTTCTGCGCCGCCGTGCTCGGCGGTATCGGCAACATCTACGGCGCCATGATCGGCGGCATCCTGCTGGGCATCATCGAGGCACTCGGCGCCGGCTACATCGGCGATCTCACGGGCGGCTTCCTGGGCAGCCACTACCAGGACATCTTCGCCTTCGTCGTGCTGATCCTCGTGCTGACCCTGCGCCCGTCCGGCATCATGGGCGAGCGCGTGGCGGACCGCGCCTGATTCGAAAGGAAGCACGCCATGGCACTCCTGACTTTCGACGTCCAGCACAAGCCGCGCCAGGCTTATGCCAGCATGGGAATCGTGCTGGTCCTGATGCTGGTCTTCCCCTTCGTGGCCTCCCAGTTCGGCAACTCCTGGGTGCGCATCATGGACATCGCGCTGCTGTACATCATGCTGGCGCTGGGCCTGAACATCGTGGTCGGCTTCGCCGGCCTGCTCGACCTGGGCTACATCGCCTTCTTCGCCGTGGGGGCCTACCTGGTCGGCCTGTTCTCCTCGCCGCAGTTCGCAAGCCTGCTCGAATCGGTCATCTATTATTCGCCGGCGCTGGGCGAGGCCCTGGTCGCCTTCTTCGGGCCCGAGATCCAGCAGAACGGCATCCACCTGTCGGTGTGGGCGATCGTGCCGCTTGCGGCGCTGGTGGCGGCCCTGTTCGGCGCGCTGCTGGGCGCGCCGACCCTGAAGCTGCGCGGCGACTACCTGGCCATCGTCACGCTCGGCTTCGGCGAGATCATCCGCATCTTCATGAACAACCTGAACGACCCGATCAACTTCACCAATGGGCCGCAGGGGATCAACATGATCGACCCGATCCGCGTGTTCGGGGTGTCGCTGGCAGGGGAGGCGGGTTCGCAGGCGACGGTGCACGTCGGCGGCTTCTCGATGCCTTCGGTGAACGCCTACTACTTCCTTTTCCTGTTCCTCACCATCGCGACGATCTTCGTGACCTCGCGCCTGCAGCATTCGCGCCTGGGCCGGGCCTGGGTGGCGATCCGCGAGGACGAGATCGCGGCCAAGGCCATGGGCATCAACACCCGCAACGTCAAGCTGCTCGCCTTTGCGATGGGCGCTTCCTTCGGCGGCGTGGCCGGCGCGATGTTCGGCGCCTTCCAGGGCTTCGTGTCGCCGGAATCGTTCTCGCTGACCGAATCGATCGCCGTGCTGGCGATGGTGGTGCTGGGCGGGATCGGCCACATCCCCGGCGTGGTGCTGGGCGGCGTGCTGCTGGCGGCGCTGCCGGAAGTGCTGCGCCACGTGGTGGAGCCGGCCCAGCAGGCGCTGTTCGGCACCGTCGTCATCGAAGCGGAAGTGCTGCGCCAGCTGCTGTACGGCCTGGCCCTGGTCTTGATCATGCTGCTCAATCCGGCCGGCCTGTGGCCCTCGCCGAACCGGGAAGAGCGTCCGAACGCCGCCCTGGCGCGCGAGGACGAGGAAGGGGCGAAAGCATGAGCGAGGTCCTTCTGAACATCTCCGGCGTCAACAAGCGCTTCGGCGGCCTGCAGGCCCTGACCGAGGTCGGCATCCGCATCGAGCGCGGCCAGATCGTCGGCCTGATCGGCCCCAACGGCGCCGGCAAGACCACCTTCTTCAACGTGATCACGGGCCTGTACCAGCCCGACAGCGGCAGCTTCGAGTTGGCCGGCAAGCCGTATTCGCCGTCGGCCCCGCACGAGGTGGCCAAGGCCGGCATTGCGCGCACCTTCCAGAACATCCGCCTGTTCGGCGAGATGAGCGCACTCGAGAACGTGATGGTGGGCCGCCACGTGCGCACCCGCCAGGGCGTGTTCGGCGCGATCTTCCGCCACAAGGCCGCACGCGAAGAAGAAGCGGCGATCCGCCGGCGCGCCAGGGAGCTGCTGGAGTTCGTGGGCATCGGCCGGTACGCCGAGCGCACTGCGAAATACCTGTCCTACGGCGACCAGCGCCGCCTGGAGATCGCGCGTGCACTCGCCACCGACCCGCAGCTGCTGGCCCTGGACGAACCGGCGGCCGGCATGAACGCCACCGAAAAGCTGGCCTTGCGCGAGCTGCTCGTGAAGATCAAAGGCGAAGGCACGACCGTGCTGCTGATCGAGCATGACGTCAAGCTCATGATGGGCCTGTGCGACCGCATCACGGTGCTTGAGTACGGCAAGCAGATCGCGGAAGGGATCCCGAGCGAGATCCAGAAGAACGAGGCCGTGATCAAGGCCTATCTCGGCGGAGCACCCCAGTGACCAAGGACATGAGCGACAACATCCTCAAGATTGCAGGCCTGCAGGTCGCCTACGGCGGCATCAAGGCGGTGAAGGGCCTGGACCTGGAAGTGAACAAGGGCGAGCTGGTGACCCTGATCGGCGCCAACGGGGCCGGCAAGACCACCACGCTGAAGGCCATCACCGGCACGCTTCCGCCCTGCAAGGTCGAAGGCGAGATCAGCTACCTCGGCCGGCCCCTGCGCGGTACGCCTGCGTTCCGCATGGTGCAGCAGAAGCTCGCCATGGTGCCGGAAGGGCGGGGCGTGTTCACCCGCATGACGATCCACGAGAACCTCCTGATGGGCGCCTACACGCGCGTTGACGCGGCGGCGATCGCGGCGGATGTCGAGAAGTGGTACGCCGTGTTCCCGCGCCTGAAGGAGCGATCGAACCAGCTGGCCGGCACGCTGTCGGGCGGCGAGCAGCAGATGCTGGCGATGGCGCGCGCGCTGATGTGCCACCCGACCCTGCTGCTGCTAGACGAGCCGTCGATGGGGCTGGCGCCGATCATGGTGGAGAAGATCTTCGAGGTGATCCGCGACGTCTCCAGGCAGGGCATCACCATCCTGCTGGTGGAGCAGAACGCCCGGCTGGCGCTGCAGGCGGCGCACCGGGCTTATGTGATGGAGTCGGGCACGATGACCATGACGGGGAATGCGGCGGACATGCTGAACGATCCGCGGGTACAGGCGGCGTATCTGGGCGAGTAGGGTGGGCGGATTCTCCGCCCACGCGGTGATGAGCATCGGCTCCGAAGACGGGCACGATGATCTTGCTGCTAGCTATCACCGCGTGGGCGTTCGTCATTCCGGGCATTGCCCCGAATAACCCCGCCCACGCCACAAAAGCAAAAAGCCGGAACGTTGCCGTCCCGGCTTTTTCATTTGACGCGTCGCAGCTTAGGCGGCAGCGCTCTGGGTCGCGGCAGCCGCGGTAGCGGTAGCCTTGCGAGCAGTCGCCGAAAACTGGCTCACTGCTGCGTTGACGTTGTTTTCGATGGCTTCGGCAGCCTGCTTGCTGGTCTTGCTGAACTGCTCGTAGCCGGCGTTGGCATTGCTGATCACGTTCTTGACAGCGGCAACAAAGGTTTCCGAACCGGCAGGGGCGTTCTTGCTCACTTCGTCGACCAGGGCGATGACCTTGCGGTTGGTTTCGACGATCTGGGTTTCAGCGGCCTTCGAGAATTCGGCGCCGGTGCCGGTAGCGATGGCGGCCAGCTCGCGGTTGTACGACATGGCCTTTTCAGCGCTCGGCTGGGCCAGCGAGGCGGTCACCGAGAAGAATTCCTGCGGGTCCTTGGCGCCCAGCAGCTGGCGGGCCACGTTCGACGAATTTTCCAGGGTGCTGCGCGCGGTGCTGATGTTCAGGTCGACCAGCTTTTCCATGCCTTCGAAGGTCTTGGCGGTCAGCGACGACATCAGGGCAAACTGCGCTTCCAGGTTGGCTTTGGTGGCGTTCGAGAACTGCTCAGGAATTGCAAACATGTGACTCTCCAAATATTGAATATATACAGTGGATGAAATGCTGCTTGGACTGGTGAGGCAGGTTTTTCTCCGCCGGAGTCCGGCGGAACTCTTTTTTGTGCACCGCAACAGATCGGATTTTCGACCAAGTTCTCGAGCTAGTCAAGCGAATTTGACGCGCTGCACCATAATGTGTGCATAAATTTCTTGAATGCATTGATTGCAAGAAATTTCAAGGACTTGCGTTTGGTCGAACGCAAAAATCGGCACGATCATGGGGTGGCAAGGCAGGGCGCCGCGCCGTGCTAGACTAGGCGCTTGTGTTTTCACCAAGTCTCCTGAAAAGCTGCTGTGCAGCATCCAGTCATGTCGTCCGGATCCCGAACAAGCCCGCATTCTGTCACACCTCCATCCTGGCTGTCGCCCGTTCCGTTGCTGTTCGTGTTTCTGTGGAGCACCGGCTTCATCGTCGCCAAGCTGGGGATGCCCTACGCGCCACCCTTGACCTTCTTGATCCTGCGTTGCCTGGGCGCGCTGGCCGTGCTGCTGCCGATGGTGCTGCTCTGGCGTGCGCCCTGGCCGCGCGGGAAAGTAGCGCATGTCGCGGTAGCCGGACTGCTGCTCCAGGCCGGCTACCTGGGCGGCGTGTGGGCCGCCATCAAGCTCGGCATGCCGGCCGGGCTCACAGCCCTGATCGTCGGGATGCAGCCCATCCTCACCGCAGCCGCCGCACCGCTGATCGGCGAGCGGGTCCGGCCGCGCCAGTGGCTCGGTTTCGCACTGGGCCTGCTTGGGGTGGCGCTGGTGGTCCATGCCAAGCTGCAGCTGGCCGGGCTCACCACGGCCGGCATCGTCCTGTGCGTCTTCGCGCTGCTGTGCATCACGGCCGGCACCATGTACCAGAAGCGCTACTGTCCGGGCTTTGACCTGCGCACCGGTACCGTGATCCAGTTCGGCGCCAGCGTCATTGTGCTGCTGCCGCTGGCCATCGTGCTGGAGGGCCTGGACCTGCGCTTCTCGCGCGTCACCTGGAGCATGGAGTTCGTCGTTGCCTGGTTATGGTCGATCTTCGCGCTGTCGATCGGCGCGATCTTTTTACTGTTCACCCTGATCCGGCGCAGCCGCGCCACGGAAGTCACCAGCCTGCTGTACCTGACACCGCCCACCACCGCCGTCATGGCCTGGCTGCTGTTCGGCGAGTCGTTCAGCCCCCTCGCACTGGCCGGCATGGCGCTTGCCGTGCTCGGCGTCGCATTCGTCGTCAAGCAATCGAACAACAAGGAGACCACATGATGTCCAGCCCCCAGCAGGAAGCCGTCGACGCGGCCATCACCTCGCGCCGCTCGATCCGGGCCTTCCTCGACAAGCCGGTGGAGCGCGCCGACGTCGAGCGCATCCTGGAAGTGGCCGCACGTGCGCCATCCGGCACCAATACGCAGCCGTGGAAGGTCTACGTGCTGGCAGGACAGGCGCGCGAGGCCTTGTGCGACGCCATCCAGGCGGTGAACGCCGACCCGGAACAGGCGCGCCAGCACACCGAGGAATATGCCTACTATCCGCGTGAATGGGTGTCGCCCTACGTGGACCGGCGTCGCAAGGTGGGCTGGGACCTGTACGCGCTGCTGGGGCTCACGCGTGACAACAAGGCCGGCATGGCCGCCCAGCACGCGCGCAATTACCGCTTCTTCGACGCACCCGTGGGCCTGATCTTCACCATCGACCGCATCATGGAGCAGGGCTCCTGGCTCGACTATGGCATGTTCCTGCAGAACATCATGGTCGCCGCGCGCGGTCGTGGCCTCGACACCTGCCCGCAGGCGGCGTTCACACAATATCACCGCGTGATTGCGCAGCAGCTCGGGTTGCCGGAAAATGAAATGGTGGTGTGCGGCATGGCGCTCGGCTGGGCCGACCCGGCGCGGGTCGAAAACTCGCTCGTCACCGAGCGCGAGCCGGTCGCGCAATTCGCACGTTTCATGGAATAAAACCGGCGCCGCCGCGGCGATCGTAAATACTTGATTGGAAAGGATTTGATGGAATTGATGTTGCCGCACGGAACGTAATTTTCGCTTGCGGTAGGGCGTCGTTCCGCTACACTGCATTCCGTACCTCATCAGTTTGCGCCGAAGGGTGTCGAGATGTTCAAACTTGCATTGGCTGCCATCGTTTCGCTGCTGCTTGCGTTCCAGCCTGTCCCGGCGGCAGGTGCGGGGGCGGGAGCGGGGGCGGGCGCCGAGGCCAAGGCCGGCAAGAAGAAGGTCGTCAAAAAAAAGGTGCAGCGCCGCCCTGCGCAGGGCAAGGGACGCAAGGCCGTGCGCGCCAAGCGCAAGGACCTGGCCCAGGTCATCGCTGACGACAACCGCCAGCGCATGGTGCGCCGCGTGGAAATGGTGCGCGGCAAGCGCAAGGTCACTTACCGGCTGGTGCGCCGTGCCGCGCCGAGCGCCGTAGCAAGCATTGACCCGCGCAGCCTGGGCGACGCCGCCGGCCTGCGCCGCACGGCCGACCCGCTGGCGCTGCGCTCGAACGTCGCCTTCGTGCTCGACCAGAACAGTTCGGAAGTCCTGTTCGAAAAAAATGCCAACGTTGCCCTGCCGATCGCCTCGATCACCAAGCTCATGACCGGCCTGGTCGTGGTGCAGGCCAGGCAAGATCTCGACGACGTGCTGCGCATCACCGACGCCGACGTCGACCGCCACAAATATTCCAGTTCGCGCCTGCCGGTAGGCACGCGCATGACGCGCCGCGAACTGCTCCACATTGCCCTGATGAGTTCGGAGAACCGGGCCGCCTCGGCGCTCGGGCGTCACTACCCGGGCGGCATCGACGCCTTCGTGGCCGCCATGAACGCCAAGGCACGTGAACTGGGCATGAAAGACACCCGTTTCGTGGATTCCAGCGGCCTGTCGAGCCGCAACGTGTCGAGCGCCCGCGACCTGGCGCGGCTGGTCGCCACCTCCTACCAGGAACCGCTCTTGCGCGAATTTTCCACCACGCCGAATTCGGTGGTGAAGGCGAGCGGCCGCCCGATGCGCTATGCGAACACGAATTACCTGGTGGCGCTTCCGGACTGGAACATCGGCCTGCAGAAGACCGGCTTCATCAACGAAGCGGGGCGCTGCCTCGTGATGCAGGCGGCCATCCATGGCCGCAACGTGATCATGGTGTTCCTGGATTCGAAAGGGAAGATGTCGCGCACCGCCGATGCCGGCCGCGTGCGCCGCTTCCTGGAAGCGCTGGCGCCCGGCAAGATCGACGTGCTGGCGCCTGGCACCCTGGGGAACACCGATACGCCCATTATCAGTACCGCTACCGCAGCGGCGCCGGCGTTGCACTGATATCGATCCGGAGGGTGGGCGGCTCCACCCGGGAGCAGCACGGCACGCAGCTGGTACGCCGCCCGCGCGTTCGACTCCCCTTTGAGCAGGCAGAACGACTTTTCAAACGCTGGTTGAACGCGTGGGCGGCGGCCTGCTGCCCGTCTGATCGCCCGGGCAGGTAGAGCTGCCCACCCTACAGTGGGAATGGCAGTTTACAGTGCCGGGGCAGCACGGTAGCCCAGGGTCGCCGAAATGCTGGACGCGGTCTGCACCAGGTCTTCCAGCCATTCTTCCTGCAGGCGGTCGGCCGGGGCCGAGATCGAGAGGCCGGCCACCAGCTTGCCGCTGTCGTCATGGATGCCGGCGGCCATGCAGCGCACGCCCAGTTCCAGCTCCTCGTTGTCGCGCGCATAGCCGCGCGCCCGCACCAGGCTCAGTTCGCGCTCGAAGCGGGCCAGGTCGGTGATCGAATTCTTGTTGTGGCCGGCGAGGCCGGTGCGCGTCGCATAGGCGCGAATGGCCTTGGCGTCGTCGATCGACAGGAACAGCTTGCCGGTCGAGGTCAGGTGCAGGGGCGCCCGGCCGCCGATGGCGCGCACCACCTGCATGCCGGAACGTTCCGAATAAGCGCGGTCGATGTAGACGATCTCGTCGCCCTGGCGCACCGACAGGTTCACGGTCTGCTGGGTTTTCTTGTGCAGGGCGCGCATGAAGTCGAGCGCCGCCTCGCGCACCGACAGCCGGCTTTTCACCACGTTGCCCAGTTCCAGCAGGCGCATGCCGAGGCGGTAGGTGCCGGGCTCGACGCGGTCGACGAAACGCGTGACCACCATGTCGTTCAGGATGCGGTGTGCGGTCGAGGGATGCAGGCCGGAGACCTTCGACAGCTCCTTCAGGCTCACCGGATCGGAGTAGGTCGCCAGGGCGTCGAGCAGCGCCATCATGCGCTCGATGACCTGGATCGAGGTCTTGGCAGCTGCGCCCGTGGAGGCCGGTTCGGGTGTTTCCATTTTCATGATGTGGTTGGTGCAGTGCAGTATCACCTACCTTATACCATGATGTGAAACGCAGATGCAAACCGGCGGGCGATGGTGTGCAAGCGGGTAGGGTGGCGTCATAATGACAGTCCTGCATTTAATTCTATTGAGCGATGGAACAACCGATCAGCGAGTTCAAGACCAAGCGCGGCATCGACCGCATCCTGGCGGCCTGCCGTAACACCTGGGACGGCCTGGCCTGGGCCTGGCGCAGCGAAGCGGCCTTCCGGCAGGAAGTCGTGGTGATCGCCCTCGCTTCCGTGGTGGCGCTGCTGCTGCCGATTTCGGGTTTCCAGAAACTGGCGCTGATCGGCGTGCTGATCCTGGTGCTGATCGTCGAGATCGTCAACTCGGCCATCGAAGCGATCGTCGATCGCATCTCGCTCGAACGCCATCCGCTGTCGAAAGTGGCGAAGGATATGGGCAGCGCTGCCGTCGCCCTGAGCCTGCTGCTGGCAGCGGCGACCTGGGCCGTCGTGCTGTACAGCCGCTTTTTCTAGGCGTCGTTGCGGAACAAGCAAATAACAAAGCTGTCGTTTGATAAACTGCGCTGAGCTCGTAGACTAGGCTTTGCTTCGTAGTCCAATCACCATGGAGAATTGACATGACCTTACGCCTCGGCGATACCGCCCCCGATTTCGAGCAGGATTCGAGCATCGGCAAGATCCGCTTCCACGAATGGGCGGGCGATTCCTGGGTGGTGCTGTTCTCGCACCCGGCCGACTTCACCCCCGTCTGCACGACCGAACTCGGGCTGACCGCCAAGCTGAAGCCGGAATTCGACAAGCGCAATGTCAAGGCGATCGCGCTGTCGGTCGATCCGGCTGACCAGCATCGCGCCTGGATCAAGGACATCGAAGAAACCCAGCAGACCGTGGTCGGCTTCCCGATCATCGCCGACGCCGACCGGTCGGTCTCCGAGCTGTACGACATGATCCACCCGGAAGCGTCGGCCACCGCCACCGTGCGCTCGCTGTTCGTGATTGATCCAGCCAAGAAAGTGCGCCTGATCATCACCTATCCGATGAGCACCGGCCGCAACTTCGACGAAGTGCTGCGCGTGATCGACGCCCTGCAACTGACCGACGGCTACACCGTGGCCACCCCGGGCAACTGGAAGGACGGCGACGACGTCATCATCCCGCTGACCGTGCAGGATCCGGCTGTCATCGAGCAGAAGTATCCGAAAGGTTATACCTCGCCGCGTCCTTACCTGCGCCTGACGCCGCAGCCGAACAAGTAAGCGCAGCCGCTTTCCGTAGGATGGACGGCTTCACCGTCCGCGCGTTCAAATACAGTGTGCTCAACACGCGGCGCGTTTTTCACGAACTGTTTGAACGCGCGGTCGGCACAGCCGACCACCCTACAACACCCCTAAGCACATAAGCAAATAAGAAACCTGTTGTTTGCCCGACAGCCGAGTCCCCTTACCCTGAGCACTAACGTAAGGATAAAGGCATGTCGACGACGTACATCTTCGCGGGGTTTGCAGTAGGGCTACTGGTCGGCATGACCGGTGTGGGCGGAGGTTCGCTCATGACGCCGCTGCTCACGCTGCTGTTCGGGGTCTCGCCCTCGGTTGCCGTCGGCACCGATCTTGCCTTCGCCTCGATCACCAAGGGTGTCGGCACCATTACCCACCGCTTCAATCGCACCGTCCACTGGCCCATCGTCGGCCGCCTGTGCCTGGGCGCCTTGCCGGCAGCACTTGCGACAACGCTGGCGCTCAAGTATGTCGGCGGTATCAGCGAGCAAATTGGCCAGCTCATCCGTTATTCGATCGCATTTTCCGTCATGCTGACCGTCGTCGCGCTGCTGTTCCGCGCGCGCATGCTGGCCTGGGTCAATGCCCGGCCCGGGCGCCAGCTGCAGGGCAGGGCGCTTGCGACCGCCACCGTTATCTCGGGCGCCGTGCTGGGCGTGCTCGTCACCGTCTCTTCGATCGGCGCCGGCGCAATCGGCGCCACGCTGCTGGTCATGCTGTATCCGCGCCTGAGCTCGGCCGAGGTCGCCGGCACCGACATCGCCTACGCCGTGCCGCTGACCGCGATTGCCGCCGTCGGCCACTGGTGGCTGGGCTCGATCGACTGGATGCTGCTGCTGACCCTGCTGGTAGGCTCGGTGCCCGGCATTACGCTAGGCTCGATGGCGGCGCGCAAGGTGCCGGAACGCTTCCTGCGCGCCCTGTTGGCGACGACCCTGACCGGCGTCGCGGCCAAGCTGGTTTTCTGAGTTCTTTGCTGGCGCCTAATAGTCGAAAGCGTCTATGCAAATGAGGAAAGCTTCGTTTGTAATATAAGAATCACGTGAGATTATGGTGTCCCGTTAGAAGAATTTGTAATAAGGGATTCCATGACCACGCTCGCACTGCCAGCGCGACGATCTCCCGGCCGCGTCATTCCCGGCTTCGGCATTTCGCTCGGCTTCACGATTTTCTACCTCGCGCTGATCGTCCTCATTCCGCTGTCGGCGGTCTTCCTGAACACCTTCACGATGAGCTGGGAAGCGTTCTGGGCGGCCGTGACCTCGGAGCGCGTGATGGCCTCGTATCGCCTCACGTTCGGCGCATCGCTGCTGGCCGCCTTCATCAACGTCATCTTCGGCGGCATCGTGGCCTGGGTGCTGGTGCGCTACAGTTTCCCCGGCAAGCGCATCATCGACGCCCTGGTCGACCTGCCGTTCGCGCTGCCCACCGCGGTGGCCGGCATCACGCTCACCGCCCTGTACTCGCACAATGGCCTCATCGGCGAGCAATTGGCCAGGTTCGGCATCAAGGTCGCCTTCACCCCGCTGGGCGTGCTGGTGGCGCTGACCTTCATCGGCCTGCCCTTCGTGGTGCGCACGGTGCAGCCGGTGCTGGAAGAAGCCGAGCGCGAACTCGAAGAAGCCGCCGCCAGCCTGGGCGCCTCGCCCCTGCAGACCTTCCGGCGCGTGGTGCTGCCCTCGATCGTGCCGGCGCTGCTGACCGGATTCGCGCTGGCGTTTGCACGCGCCACCGGCGAATACGGCTCGGTGATCTTCATCGCGGGCAACCTGCCGATGGTCTCCGAGATCACGCCGCTGTTCATCATCACCAAACTCGAGCAGTACGACTACGCAGGCGCCACGGCGATCGCGGTGGTCATGCTGGTCATCTCGTTCATCCTGCTGCTGACGATTAATCTGCTGCAGGCATGGACCCGCAAACGGGCAGGGAAAGGGGTACGCAACTGATGAGCGCAGTCCTCGACAACGCCAAGGTGGCGCCGCAGGCCGCCGCGCCGGCGCGCCGCTCGAAGAACAACGTACTCGAGCCGGACTGGGTGCGCTACCTGCTGATCGCAGTTGCGCTGGCTTTCCTGACCCTGTTCCTGTTCGTGCCGCTGGCCGCCGTCTTCTTCGAGGCGCTCAAGAAAGGCTGGGGCGTCTACCTCGAATCGATCACGGATCCGGACGCGGTCTCGGCCATCAAGCTCACGCTCATCGCGGCCGGCATCTCGGTGCCGCTGAACCTGGTGTTCGGCGTGGCCGCCGCCTGGGCCATCGCCAAGTTCGAATTCAGGGGCAAGAGCATCCTGCTGACGCTGATCGACCTGCCGTTCTCGGTGTCGCCCGTGATCGCCGGCCTGATCTACGTGCTGCTGTTCGGCGCCCAGGGCTGGTTCGGCGAATGGCTGGCAGCGCACGACATCAAGATCCTGTTCGCGGTGCCGGGCATCGTGCTGGCGACCATCTTCATCACCTTCCCCTTCGTTGCGCGCGAGCTGATCCCGCTGATGCAGCAGCAGGGCACCGAAGAGGAAGAGGCGGCGCTGGTGCTGGGCGCCTCGGGCTGGTCGACCTTCCGGCGCGTGACCCTGCCAAACATCAAATGGGGCCTGCTGTACGGCGTGATCCTGTGTAACGCCCGCGCCATGGGCGAGTTCGGCGCGGTGTCGGTGGTCTCGGGCCACATCCGCGGCGAGACCAACACCATGCCGCTGCAGGTCGAGATCCTCTACAACGAATACAACTTCACGGCCGCATTCGCGATCGCATCGCTGCTGGCGCTGCTCGCGCTGGTGACGCTGGCGGTGAAGAGCTTTATCGAATGGCGTTTGCATCAAGTCCGCAAGGCCGCCGCCGACGAACGCAACATGGAGCAAGCAGCATGACGATCGAAGTCCAGCACATCCGCAAACAGTTCGGCCAGTTCACCGCGCTCGACGACGTGTCGCTGCAGTTCCCGGACGGCCAGCTGACCGCCTTGCTGGGCCCTTCCGGCTGCGGCAAGACGACCCTGCTGCGCGTGATCGCCGGGCTGGAACATCCCGATTCGGGCGCCGTGCTGCTCGACGGCCAGGACGCATCGAGCCGCCACGTGCGCGAGCGCCAGGTCGGTTTCGTGTTCCAGCACTACGCGCTGTTCAAGCACATGACCGTGTTCGAGAACGTCGCCTTCGGCCTGCGTGTCAAGCCGCGCAAGGAGCGCCCGTCGGAACAGCAGATCCGCGACAAGGTGCGCCAGCTGCTCGAACTCGTGCAGCTCGACTGGATCGCCGACCGCTATCCGCCGCAGCTGTCGGGCGGACAGCGCCAGCGCATCGCCCTGGCGCGCGCGCTGGCAGTGGAGCCGCGCGTGCTGCTGCTCGACGAACCTTTCGGCGCGCTGGACGCCAAGGTGCGCAAGGAACTGCGCCGCTGGCTGCGCCGCCTGCACGACGACCTGCACGTGACCTCGATCTTCGTCACCCACGACCAGGAAGAAGCGCTGGAAGTGGCCGACCAGGTGGTCCTGATGAACAAGGGCCGCGTCGAGCAGCTCGGCGCGCCGGATGAGGTCTACAACAAGCCGGCTTCGCCTTTCGTGTATGGCTTCCTCGGCAACGTCAACCTGTTCCACGGCCGCGTGCACGAAGGCGTGCTGGCCAGCGGCGACGTGCAGTTCCAGGCGCCCGAGCATGCCGGCGTGCGCAATGGCGAAGGCATCGGCTATGTCCGTCCGCACGAGCTCGACGTCGCGCGCTACACGCCCGGCGAGGGTGACCAGGGGGGCGTGGTTGCCAGGCTGCGCCGCGCGCATGCGATCGGCCCGCTGGCCCAGCTCGACCTCGAACGCGCCGACAACCAGCAGCTGATCGAGGCCGTGATCCCGAACGAGCTGTTCGCGCGCCAGGGCTTCAAGGAAGGCGACACCCTGGTGGTCAAGCCGCGCCGCATCGAAGTCTTCGTGGATGCAGGCGAAGGTATATGAACTTCCAGCAGCTGCGTTCCGTACGCGAGGCCGCGCGCCGCGACTTCAACCTGACCGACGTCGCCAATGCGCTGTTCACCTCGCAGCCCGGCGTCTCGCGCCAGATCCGCGAGCTCGAGGAAGAGCTCGGGGTCGTGATCTTCGAGCGCAACGGCAAGCGCCTGACCGGCCTGACGCCGCCGGGCAAGGGCATCCTCAAGATCGTCGAGAAGCTGCTGGTGGAAGCCGAGAACCTGCAGCAGGCCAGCCGCGAGTTCGCGGCCCAGGACAGCGGCACGCTCACGGTCGCCGTGACCCACACCCAGGCGCGCTATGCGCTGCCGCAGGTGGTGCAGTCCTTCCGCAACGCCTTCCCCGGCGTGCGCATCGCCCTCCAGCAGAGCGCGCCGGAACACATCGCGGAATGGGTCCTGTCGGGCAAGGCCGACATCGGCATTGCGACCGAAGGCCTGTCGGCCTTCCCCGACCTGGTGTCCTTCCCGTGCTACCGCTGGAGCCACCTGGTCGTGGCGCCGGAAGGGCACCCGATCTTCGCTTCAAGCCAGCCGCTGCGCCTGGAAGACCTGGCCGAGTACCCGCTCATCACCTACGACGTCGGCTTCACGGGCCGCAGCCACATCGACGCGGCCTTTGCCGAAGCCGGGCTGGCGCCGGACATCGTGCTTACGGCGATGGACTCGGACGTGATCAAGCAGTACGTGTCGCTGGGGATGGGCGTGGGGATCGTGGCCTCGATGGCCTTCGACCATGGCCGCGACAAGGGGATGCGCGCCATCGAAGCCTCGCACCTGTTCGCGCCCAACGTGACGCGTCTCGCGGTACGCAAGGGCGCCTACCTGCGGGCGTATGCGTATCACTTCATCGAGCGCTTTGCGCAGGGCTATACGCGGGCGGATATCGAGAAGGCGCTGCGGGCGGTGGAGTGATTGCCTGCCTTTGATGGACGAGCTGGCCGCGGCGAAGCAAAGCCGCCCTTTGCAAGGGCGATCGTACGGGCGAGCGCACTGGACACCATGCGTTGCAGGCCGAAGCCTACCCTTCACGGGTAAATACACTGGTCGCCGTAGCCGGGAGTAAAGCGCTCTGCCATACTTCGAGACATTGCCTGAATGCATTTCTTTACCTGATTTGCTCGACGGCCCCACCGATGACTTGAGGAAGCATGATGAGCAAAACAGGTTTCATGGCAGCCGTCCTGGTGGCCATTACCCTGCTGACCGGTTGCGGTACGCCGCTCCCCGTGATCGACAAAGCCCGCTTCGTACGTCCCGCATCGGTCGCCATCGTGGAACCACCGCCGATGCGTAACTTGGCCTTGGTCGGGATGCATCCGCTGGATAACTATACCGCGGTTACCTTGCATTTCTCACCGAAGTGGGACCACTACTTCATGGCGCAGCCACGTTCCGGCCTGTCAGATCCGACCATGAAGACAGGCGCGACCGAAGCCGCATTGCAGCAGGTTCTTTATAATCCAGCTGCTCAAAACCTGGCGGCCGGAGGGGCCGGTCTGGCCATGGGGCGTTATTGGATGTCGCCGCAGCCAGCAGTGCGAAACACGCAATGCAGTACGACGAAGACCTGCGCAAGCGGATGCCTCAATATGACCTGCGCCGCGACATCGTTCAGTCACTCGGCTCCGAATTGCGTGGTCGCGGGGTGAAGGTCACTTTCATTCCCAACACCGGCACCACCGGTCCGCGCCTTCGCTGGCCAGCGACAGGACTGGAAGGATTCGCAGAGGTCGGCATTCCAGACGCGCCGCCAGTTGATGCCGACCTGGTGCTTCAGTTGAGCCCGGTAGCTCATTGGGTCGCGTCAAGTGTACTGAACAGTTTTGAGCGAAACGGCAACCTGGGCGTCGTCCTGCATGACGGCCGCACGAAGGCTTTCCTCGGCTCCCAGTCGTTCTATTACCATGCGCCCATCATCCACGACGTGCATGGCTACGGCCGCTACGATGCGCTGGTCGAGGACTCGGCGGGCGCGACCGCTGCGATGCGAACGGCCATGCTGAGCCTGGTGCCAAAGATTGCCGATGCGATCCTGGGGCCGGCCGGCGGTGCACCGGCGCGCTAGCGTATCCGAGACAGGCGCCGCAACTGCCGCGCTGTGCTCTTCACTGTCCGGGATTCGTAAATTTTGCGTGAATCGCATCGATGCCGGCTGTGACCTCGGCTGACAGCACCAGCTCCGCCGCATCGATGTTCTCCTTCAGTTGCGTGAGACTGGTCGCGCCGATAATGGTCGAGCCCACGAACCAGCGCGAATAGCACCACGCCAACGCCATCTGCGAAGGCGGCATGCCATGGGCGCGCGCCAGCGCCGCATACTCCGCCGTGGCTGCCAGCACGGCAGGGCGTACATAGCGCGGACTCCAGTTCTTCGGAAAGACCGTCAAGCGACCGCGCGCGTTCGGATCATCCAGGTATTTCGCCGTGAGCTGCCCGAAGGCAAGCGGGCTGTAGGCCAGCAGGCTGACGCCTTCGCGATAGCAGGCCTCGTCCATCAGGCTGGTCTCGAAAGCGCGCGCCGTCAGGTTGTACAGGTTCTGCACGGTAGCGATGCGCGGCAGCCCGCGCATCTCCGCCTGCTTGACGTACTCGCACACGCCCCAGGCGCTCTCGTTCGACACGCCGATGTGGCGGATGGTCCCGGCCCGCACCAGTTCGGCCAGCGCCCCGAGGGTTTCCTCGATCGGCACCGCCGCCCGCTCGGCCTCGGGCCTGAAACTGTTGGCGCCGAAGATCGGCAAATTGCGGCTCGGCCAGTGGATCTGGTACAGGTCGATGTAGTCTGTCTGCAGGCGGCGCAGGCTGTCCTCGACGGCAGTGCGAATATTGGCGGCGTCGAGGTTGTGACCCGCACCGCGGATCCACGGCATGGTCTTGTTCGGACCGGCGATCTTGGTTGCCAGCACGATGTCGGCGCGCCGGCCGGATTTCTTCAGCCAGCTGCCGATGTAGCGCTCGGTCGCGCCCTGGGTAGCGGGGCGCGCCATCACCGGGTACATCTCGGCGGTATCGATGAAGTTGATGCCGCGCTCGAGCGCATAGTCGAGCTGGCTGTGCGCCTCAAGCTCGGTGTTCTGCTCGCCGAATGTCATGCTGCCGAGGCAGGCCTTCGACACCATCAGGTCGGTTTGCCCGAGCTGCCTGCGTTCCATGTCGCTCAGCGGCGCAGCGCGGCGGCAGCGTCGCGCACCAGCGCCGGGCCGGCATAGATGAATCCCGTGTAGAGCTGCACCAGCTGCGCGCCGGCCTCGATCTTGGCGCGCGCATCCTCGCCGCGCATGATGCCGCCCACGCCGATGATCGGCAGCGCGTCGCCCAGCTCGGCCTTGAGCAGGCGGATCACCGTGTTCGACAGCGCGAACACCGGCGCGCCCGACAGGCCGCCGGCTTCCTCGCCGTGCTGCATGCCCTGCACGGCTGTGCGGCTGAGCGTCGTGTTGGTGGCGATCACGCCGTCGATCTTGTGGCGCAGCAGGGCGCCAGCGATGTTGCGCACCTGGTCGCCGTCGATGTCCGGCGCGATCTTCAGCGTCACCGGCACGTAGCGCTTGTGCTGGTCGGCCAGGCGCAGCTGTTCCGCCTTGAGCTGCCCCAACAAACCGTCGAGCTCGGATTCGCCCTGCAGCTGGCGCAGGTTCTTGGTGTTCGGCGACGAGATGTTCACCGTCACATAGCTCGCATACTGGTAGACCTTGCGCAGGCAGTGCAGGTAGTCGTCGGCCGCGCGTTCGATCGGGGTGTCGGCGTTCTTGCCGATGTTCAGGCCGAGCACGCCTTTTTCCTGGTAGAAGCGGGAGGCCTGGACATTGGCCACGAAGGCATCCACGCCGCCGTTGTTGAAGCCCATGCGGTTGATGATGCCTTGCGCCTGGGGCAGCCGGAAGATGCGCGGCTTGGGGTTGCCGCCCTGGGGACGCGGCGTCACGGTGCCGATCTCGATCGAGCCGAAGCCGAGCGCGGCCAGGCCGTCGATGTAGGCACCATCCTTGTCGAGGCCGGCGGCCAGGCCGACCGGGTTCGGGAAGCGGATGCCCATGACCGTGCGCGGATCCGGGGCCGGCCGGCTGGCCAGCCCGGTCAAGCCGAGCGCGGCGGCGCGGCGCAGCAGCGGCAGGGCAAGGTTGTGGGCGCGCTCGGCGTCGAGCGAGAACAGCAGGGGGCGGGCGAGGGAGTACAGGAGCTTGTCGGACATGGGGGACTCGTTAGGGTGACTCCCGCCATTTTACCGTGCTTGACAGCAGCGATCCGGTCAAGCCTCCAGCACGCTCCAGACTCCCTTGATGCGCGCTTCCAGCGGGCGGAAGTTGATCTTGTAGGCCATCTTCGGACTTTGCGCGATCCAGTAGCCCAGATAGACATACTGCAGGCCCAGCTCGCGCGCCTGGTTCACCTGCCACATCACGTTGTAGGTGCCGAACGAGGCGCCCTCCACATCCGGGTCGAAGAAGGTGTAGACCGAGGACAGACCGTCGGACAGCACGTCGATGATCGACACCATGCGCAAGGTGCCGTCCGGCTCGCGGAACTCGACGAGGCGGGTGTTGACGCGGCTTTGCAGCAGGAACTGGGCGTACTGGTCGCGGCTGTCCTGGTCCATGCCGCCGCCGACGTGGCGGGTGGTCTGGTAGCGCAGGTAGAGCGCGTAATGCTCGTCCGAGAAAGCGAGGTTGGCGACCATCGCGACCAGCTTGCCGTGGCGCTTCCAGGCGCGGCGCTGGGTGCGGCCGGGCGTAAAATCCGCGCACTTCACCCGCACCGGGATGCAGGCCTGGCAGCCGTCGCAATAGGGCCGGTACGTGAAGATGCCGCTGCGGCGGAAGCCATTGCGCACCAGCTCGGAGTACACGTCGGCATTGATCAGGTGCGAAGGCGTCGCCACCTGGGAACGCGCCTGGCGCGCATCGAGGTAGCTGCAGGGATAGGGCGCCGTCGTGTAGAACTGCAGGGTTGCGAAGGGCAGGTCATTTAAGTGCGTCATGCAAAACTCTCGAGACGACGTGATGCACCTATTTTAGCGAAAACAGGACCGCGCCACTGTTAGCCAATCAACGGAGTCAAGTAACGGGAGCGACCGGTTCCCACCTGCCGATGGCCGGCTCGCGGATGGCGCCGCGCAGGTGCGCCAGGAAGGCGCTGCGCGACATCGGCGCCGCCCCCAGCGAGGCCAGGTGGCCGGTCTCCTGCTGGCAGTCGATCAGCCCCACGCCCTGGCTGCGCAGGAAGGCGACCAGGTAGGCCAGCGCGACCTTGGACGCGTCCGACACGCGCGCGAACATCGATTCGCCGTAGAACATGCGGCCGATGCAGACGCCATAGGCGCCACCCACCAGTTCGCCGTCGAGCCAGACCTCGGACGAGTGGGCATGGCCCATCGCGTGCAGGCCGGTGTAGCCGCCGATGATGTCGTCGGAAATCCAGGTGCCCGGCCCGTCCTTGCGCGGCGCGGCGCAGGCCCGCATCACGTCTTCGAAGGCGCTGTCGAAGCGGACCTGCCAGGGACCGCCTTCGATCCTGCTGCGTTCGACACGGCGCAGGGTTTTCTTGAGGCTGTCGCTGATCCTGAAATGCTCGGGGCGCAGCACCATGCGCGGATCGGTGCTCCACCACAGGATGGGCTGGCCTTCGGAGAACCAGGGAAAGATGCCGTTCTGGTAGGCCAGCAGCAGGCGCTGGGGCGACAGGTCGGCGCCGGCCGCCAGCAGGCCGGGCGCATCCACCGTCAATGCCTCGGACACGTCGGGAAACGGCGAGGTCGGCTCGAGCCAGGGGATCATGGCGGCTGAGGATCAGTCGGGTTCGTGGGGAGCCAGCATCGGGCGGTCGATGTCCCGGCTGTGGAAACCGAAGCTGCCGCCCTCGCGCACTTTGACGCGGTCGGCAAAGAAGAGTTCCAGCGTGGTGCGCACGGTCGGGAAGGCCAGATCGTCCCAGGGAATCTCGTCCTGCGTGTACAGCGCCACCTCGAGGCTTTCCTCGCCCGGCGCGAAGTCCAGGCTGCGCAGGCGCGCCAGGTAGAACAGGTGGACCTGGTGGACGTGGGCCACGTTGAGCAGGGTGAACAGTTTGCCGAGCTCGACATCGGCGCCGGCTTCTTCCTCGGTTTCGCGCACGGCAGCCTGTTCCGTGGTCTCCGCGTTTTCCATGAAGCCGGCCGGCAGCGTCCAGTAGCCGTAGCGCGGCTCGATCGCACGCTTGCACAGCAGCACTTGCAGCTTGCCATCCTGTTCCCATACGGGAATCGAACCGATGACCAGCTTGGGATTCTGGTAGTGGATGGTATGGCAGTGCGGGCAGACGTAGCGCGGCCGGTTGTCGCCTTCGGGAATCGCCAGGGCGACCGGATGGGCGCACTCGGAACAGAATTTCATAGGTCAGCAGCAGGTTGAGATTGTGCTTACTTTACACTGATTTGCCTGCCTTATGCCGTGGCCGGCGCGGGCTGGACGAGGCAAGGCCAAGGCATGAGCTTCCGCAATCGCTCATCCGGCGCGGATTGGATTTGCCTAACAGACCGTTTCGGCGTATAATTCATTTCATCAGACGCGGGGTGGAGCAGTCTGGCAGCTCGTCGGGCTCATAACCCGAAGGTCACAGGTTCAAATCCTGTCCCCGCAACCAGAATTCGGAGCCGTTGATTCGCAAGGATCAACGGCTTTTTCGTTTTCTATTCCCCGCTGGGCTTTACACGACACAGCTCAAACCGGATGCATCCGCCTGGAATGATGCCGAGCCAGCCTTGTCCAACAAGCGAAACGGCCGGCCGCCGCAGCTTGCGCCGGCCTGCGAACCGACGGGGCAGACATGATCAACGTAGACGACATCAACGACGCCTGGGGCTGGGTCGGATTGACCGCTGTCGAGGTCCTTGGCGCCAACGCATTCGGCAACCTCATCATCCGCGACGACGAAGGACGCTACTGGCGGCTGCGCCCGCAAGACCTGTGCTGCGAGCCCGTCGCCGACAGCCGGGCCGCGCTCGACGCGCTCGCCTACAACCAGGATTTCCTGAACGACTGGTACATGCCGGAAGTCGTGCGCCTGGCGGAATCCACGCTCGGCCCGCTGCCCGAGGGACGCAAGTATTGCCTCAAGATCCCGAGCGCGCTCGGCGGCCACTACGGGCGCGACAACCTCGCCACGGTGCCCCTGCCGGAACTGATCCGTTTCTCGGGCGAGGGCGCGCAGCAGTTCGACGACCTGCCGCGCTGGAACTGAGCCGGCGCCATGCGGCGGCTCATGGCTTGTCCTCGCTGAGGCTTGCCCACAGGTAGGCCGCCGCCATCGTGCGGTGCGGCGCATAGCGCTCCAGCAAGCGCTGCGCCGCCGGGATGCCTGGCCGCGCCTCGCCGCCGAGCAGGCGATGCAGGGCGGTGCGTATCGCCACGTCGCCCTCCAGCGAACAGTCCGGGTAGCCATAGCCGCGCAGCAAGGCATAGTTGACGGTCCAGGGGCCGATGCCCTTGATCGCCAGCAGTTCTTCCACGGCCTCGGCAACCGGACGCTCGCGGTCCAGCGCGAGCTTGCCCTCGCTCACCAAGCTGGCCAGGCGCAGCAGGGTCTCGGCTTTTGCACGCGAAAACTTGCGGGAAGTCAGGTCCTCCAGCGCGAGCCGCGCGACATCCCGCGCTTCCGGATAACACCACAGGTCGCTTGAATGCGCGCATCCGGCGAGCTGGATGAAGCTTCGGCGCAGCGAGATGGCGAAGGGCAGGTTGATCTGCTGGCCGATGATGGCCCAGGTCAGCGCTTCGAACACCGTCGCCGACTGGACGATGCGCAGGCCGGGCCGGCGTGCCACGACCGGGCCCAGTATCGGATCGTCGCGCACGAAGGCGGCAAAGGCGGCGGGGTCGATGCGCAGGCCGAGGATGTTGAGCAGGGCCTCGCGCGCCTGGGCCAGGCGCGCCGGCGTGACTTCGCCGTCCACATCGACCAGGCAGCAGGCGGAGCCGGGTTCGAAGGCGACTTCCAGCAGCACCGGAGCGCCGCCCAGCAGCACGCCCTTGCGCAGGCGCTGCGCCGTCGCCTGTTCGGCCAGGCCTTCGGTATCGCGGCCGTGGAAGGCGAGGATGTCGTCCAGGCGGTAGCCGGGCGGCAGGTCAAGGCTGAAATGGACTGCCATCGCAGATGGAATCCGTTATTTGGCCTGCGCGGCCCGGCCGCGCAGGAAGGACGGCACGAAGCCCGTGACCAGCGCGGTGCCGACCAGCACGATGGCTGATCCAAGCAGCGTATGCCAGCCGATCACTTCATGCAGGAACAGCGCGCCCCACAGGATGCCGAACATCGGGTTGAGAAAAGTCACCGTGAGCGCCGAGGTCGGGCCCACTTCCTCGATCAGCTTGAAATAGAGGATATAGGCGATGCCACTGCAGACCACGCCCAGCGCCAGCACCGCGGCCATGATGCCCGGCGTGGCTTCGCCGGGCGAGGGGAAGAAGGGCAGGGCCGGGATCACGCACAGGGTGGCGGCCCACATCGAGCCGTGCGCGTTGGCGAAGGGTGCCACCGCCCTGGCCGACTTGGCGTACTGGCTGGCGATGCTGTAGCAGAAGGCCGCCGCCAGCGCCGCGGCGATGGCAAGCCTGGCGCCGGGACGCTCCGACACGTGGTCGAAGCCGACCAGCAGGCCTACGCCGACCGTGCCCAGCACCAGCCCAAGCGCGGCGCGGCCCGATACGGCCTGGCGCGCCCAGACCGCACCCACCAGGGCGCCGAACATGGGTGCGGTGGCGTTCAGCACAGACAGCATCGAGGCCGACAGCGTGCGGGCAGCGAAGGCGAACAGCAGGAAGGGCAGGGCCGAGTTGAAAAAGCCCAGCATCAGGAAGTGCTTCCAGTTGCGGCGCAGGTCGAGCGGCGCCGCCTTGCCGCGCCTTGCCATTACCCAGGCGACGGCAAGCAGGAACAGGGCGGCGAACAGCACCCGGTATTCGATCAGGACGGCCGGTCCGAGCACCGGCGCGGCGATGCGCATGAAGAGAAAGGAGCCGCCCCAGATGGCGGCCAGCGCCACGAGGCGCAGCATGTTCACGGTATTCATCGGGAGAGCGCGAGAAAAAGAAAAGCCATGGTGGCGGCAGGGGCGGCTTGGCGCCAGCCGGTTCTTGCGCCCGAATTCACGCGCCGGCCCCGCCCGCGGCGGCGCAGGCCGCCGTGCCGGCAGGCTGCAGCGCGGCAGCGGCTGTCGCGTGGGGCACCAGCAGCGCCGGCGGCACGCCGTTCTTCACGGCCGTCATCTCGGCCATGATCGAGATCGCGATCTCGCTCGGAGTCTTGCTGCCGATGTAGATGCCGACCGGGCCGTGCAGGCGCGCCAGCTGGGCGTCGTCGAGGTCGAACAGCTTGAGGCGCTCGCGCCGCCGCTCGTTGTTCAGGCGCGAGCCGATCGCGCCCACGTAGAATGCGTCGGACTTCAGGGCTTCCATCAGCGCCAGGTCGTCCAGCTTCGGATCGTGGGTGAGGGCGACCACCGCGCAGCGGGCATCCAGGCGCGCTTCGATCACCAGGTCGTCCGGCATCACATGGACCAGCTCCACACCCGCCAGGTTCCAGCCGCTGCGGTATTCCTCGCGCGGGTCGCACACCGTGACGCGGTAGTCCATGCCGCTCGCCACCTGGGCCAGGAAGCGAGACAGCGGGCCGGCGCCGATGATGAACAGGCGCCAGCGGGGGCCGTGGATGGTGGCGAGCACGCCCTCCTCGAGGCGCTGGACGGCGCCGGCCGCGGCGCGCGCCAGGGTGACGGCGCCGGAGGCCAGGTCCACGCGGCGCTCCACCAGTTCACCCTCCTGCAGGCGCGCCAGCAGTTCGCCGACGCGGCTGTCCTGCGACAGCGGTTCGATGGCCAGCTCGATGGTGCCGCCGCAGGGCAGGCCGAAGCGGTGCGCCTCGTCGGCGCTGATGCCGTAGCTGAGGATCTCGGGGCGCGCCAGTTCGATGCCGTTCGCGCGCACCCGGTCGATCAGGTCGTCCTCGATGCAGCCGCCGGACACCGAGCCGACCACGCGGCCGTCCTCGCAGATGCCGAGGGTGGCGCCGACCGGGCGCGGGCTCGAGCCCCAGGTCTTGATGACGGTCACCAGCTGGCAGCGGTGGCCTGCGGCGAGCCAGGCCTCGCAGGTCTTCAGTACGTCGAGGTCGATGCTGTCCATGGTGCCGGCGGCGTGGTGGTCGGAATAGGCAATGATACAAGCAACGCGGCAGGCTTGCCGGACGGTGGTTGGTAGGGTGGTCGGCTATGCCGACCGCGCGTCCAACTATCGGATGCGCAGCCACCATGCATGCAGGAGTTGAACGCGCGGTCGGCAAGCCGACCACCCTACAGAGAATACGCAGGCCGCGATATAAACGCGGACGCACCAGGGCGTCCGCATCTGACGGGCCAGCAGTCTTGCGTCAGGGCTTGAGCGCCTGGTTCGCCGACTTCTTCGCCTTGACCTCGGCCACCGCCCTGTCGATGGCGGCCGTGCGCTGCGCCAGCGCCGGATGGTTGGCGGTGTGCCCGTTCAGCACCGTCGCCGGATAGGTCTCGGCAAAACGCTTCCAGAACCCGGCAACCCCGTCGACACGGTAGTCGGCCCGCGCCAGCAGGTAGACCGCGAGGCGGTCGGCCGCGCTGTCCTGCGCAGCTGGTATCGCCTTGATGCCGCCGCTGCCGATCAGCATCGAGGTGTCCGGCACGATGCTGGCCAGGTTGTCGATGATGCTGCCGATGGTGGCGGCGTTGCGCTGGCTGGCCGCATGGTTCAGCATGTTGTGCGCCATCGTGTGGGCCAGCACATAAGCCAGCTCGGTATCGTTCTCGGTAAAGCCCATCATGCCGCGTGTGACCAGGATGCGCTGGCCATCGGCGTAGGCGTTGACGTTGTCGGCGTTGCCCAGTTCGATGGCGTAGGCGCAGGCGCGGGTGACCGGGATGCTCAGGCTGCGCTCCTGGCCCTGGCGCTCGACGGTCAGCGGCAGCGTCGCCTGTTTCGCCACGATCGGGAAGAAAATGGCGCCGGCCTGCTTCAAGGCATCCGGCCCGGGTGGCAGGGACTTGCCGCCCGCGGCCACCAGCAGGTCGCCCTGGCGCAGCCCGGCCTTGGCGGCGCCGCTGCCGGCCAGCACATTGGTCACTTGCAGCCGTTCGCCCATGCCGAGCACCAGGTGCGCGGCCTCGTTGTACTGGCCCGTATAGGAATACCGGTTCTTGGCGGTGAAACCGAGCAGGTTGCGCGCGTGGCGCGTGCACAGTTCCGCGTTGTCGATGAGAAGGGGCGCGGCGACCTTGTACAGCCGGTCCTGCAGCGTGGCCATCCGGGTAAGCGTATCGGCTGCGGCCGCCATTTCCGGTGTGATCGGCGGCGCGGCTTGCACGGCCGGTCCGCGGGGGCCTGGCTGGCCCGGCTGAATTGGTCCCTGCGTGGCACAGGCCGAGAGCAGTGCTGCGGTGGCGAATCCCAGCGCAGTCCGGCTGAAGCGCCGGCTCAGGCGATGGATGCGGATCATGGTCCTCCTTTTGACGCGCCTGCCGATTCCTCCGATGGCTTGCCCTCGGCGTTTTGCCAGGCGCTTGGTGTTGTTATTGTTTGCCGGTGCTGCCGAACCCGCCGGCGCCCCGTTCGCTCGATGCGAACTCCTCTACCACGTTGAAGCCGACCTGCAGCACGGGCACGATCACGAGCTGGGCCAGCCGGTCCATCGGCTGCAGCGTGAAGGCGGCATGGCCGCGGTTCCAGGTCGAGACCATCAACTGTCCCTGGTAATCGGAGTCGATCAAGCCTACCAGATTGCCGAGAACGATGCCGTTCTTATGGCCGAGTCCACTGCGCGGCAGGATCATCGCGGCATAGCCGGGATCGCCGATGTGGATGGCCAGGCCGGTCGGCACCAGCACCGTCTGGCCGGCTTCGATGACGAGCGGCGCGTCGACGCAGGCGCGCAGGTCGAGGCCGGCGCTGCCGGGCGTGCCGTAGGCCGGCAGCAGGTCCTTCATGCGCGGGTCGAGGATTTTTAGATCGATGTTCTTCATGCTGTTCTTATGTTGTTCTGTCAATTCAGGTGAGCAGCGAGCGCCGTTCCAGGCGCTTCGCGATTTCGGAGACCAGCTGGCGCGCCAGGCTCAGCTTGTCGGCGCGGGGCAGTACGGTATGGCCGGTTTCGTCGAACAGCACGATGGTGTTCTCATCCTGCCCGAAGGTTTGCGGTCCGATATTGCCCACCAACAGGGGAATACCTTTTTTCTCGCGCTTGGCCGCGCCGAATTCCACCAGGTTGTCGGATTCGGCGGCAAAGCCCACGCAATAGGGCCAGCCGGAGAGCGAGGTGGTGGCGGCGACCAGGGCCAGGATGTCGGGGTTCTGGACGAATTCCAACTGGGGCGCGGCGCCATCCGCCCCTTTCTTGATCTTCTGCTCGCTGGCATTGGCCACGCGCCAGTCGGCTACCGCAGCCACGCCGATGAAGACGTGCTGGCCCGTCACGCCCGCCATCACGGCGTCGTGCATCTCCCGGGCGGTGAGCACGTCGATGCGGCGCACCCCGTGCGGGGTCGGCAGCGCGGTCGGCCCGGTCACCAGTGTGACCTCGGCGCCGGCTTCGCGCGCGGCGCGCGCCACTGCATAACCCATCTTGCCCGAGGAGAGGTTGGTGATGCCGCGCACCGGATCGATCGGCTCGAAGGTAGGGCCGGCCGTGATCAGGACGCGGCGCCCGGCCAGCAGCTTGTGCTGGAACGAGGCGATCAGTTCCTCGACCAGTTCTTCCGGCTCGAGCATGCGGCCGAGGCCGGTCTCGCCGCAGGCCTGGGAACCGGCCGCGGGGCCGAACAGCCGGACGCCGTCCTCACGGATCTGGGCGACGTTGCGCACCGTCGCCGGGTTCTCCCACATCTCGACGTTCATGGCCGGCGCCACCAGCAGCGGCGCGCGGCGCGGGCGCGCCACGCACAGCGTCGACAGCAGGTCGTCGCAGGCGCCGTGCGCCAGCTTGCGGATGAAGTCCGCCGAGCAGGGCGCGACCAGCACGGCGTCGGCATCGCGCGTGAGATCGATGTGGGCCATGTTGTTGGCCATGCGCGCGTCCCACTGGTCGAGATAGACCGGCTGGCCGGACAGGGCCTGCATGGTAACCGCGCCGATGAAATGGGTGGCCGCTTCGGTCATCACCACCTGCACGCTGGCGCCCTGCTTGACGAGCGAGCGGCACAGTTCGGCCGCCTTGTAGCAGGCCACGCCCCCGGTCAGGCCGAGGACGATCTTCTTGCCCTTCAGGTCCATGCTCATGTTGCCTCCAGTATCCAGGTCACGACTCGCTCATGACGACTTGCTCATGATGACTTATTTACGCGCCGCAGCTCGTCCACGATGAACAGGAAGGCGCCGACCGAGATGCCGATGTCGGCGATGTTAAAGGCCGGGAAGTGGCCGATGCCGGTCCAGTAGAAATCGAGGAAGTCGATCACGTGGCCGTGCACCACGCGGTCGATGCCATTGCCGATCGCGCCCGCCATGATCAGGGCCAGCGCGAAGCAGAACAGGCGCTGGCTGGCGTTCTTCTTCATCATGACCAGGCAGAAGCCCACTGCGCCGATGGCGATCGCGAGGAAGAACCAGCGCTGCCAGCCGCTGGCGTCGCCCAGGAAGCTGAAGGCCGCCCCCGGGTTGTACACCTTGATCAGGTTGAAGAAGCCGGTGACCGGCAGCGTCTCGGCATAGGCGAAAGTGCGTTCGACGGTGAGCTTGGTGACCTGGTCGAACAGGACGATGATCGCGGACAGGCCGAGCCACGGGAACAGGCTGGCGCTAGGCTTGTAGACGGGCTTGGCGCCCGGCGATGCGGTTTTCTTTTTGGTGGCCATGGTAGAGGAAGTAGTGTCCGCCACGCCGCGCCCCCAGCGAAGGAGCGCGGCGCGGCGCTGGGACCCCGCGAGGGGCTTCGGTCAGGCGCCCGCTTCAGGCAAAGCGGCGCGCTTCGCCGCTGCCGAACAGGTTGCTCGTGCAGCGGCCGCACAGCCCGGCGTGTGCATGGTCGTGGCCGACGTCGCGGCGGTAGTGCCAGCAGCGCTCGCACTTTTCCGCTTCCGCCGGCACGACGCTCACTGCCTCGTTGGCGGCGTCCGCCACCTGCTCGACGCTGGCCTGCGAGGTGATGAACACGAACTTCAGGTCATCCTCGAGGCTGGCCAGCAGCGCGTACTTGTCGCCCGCCGCCTTGATCGCCAGCTCCGCCTGCAGCGAGGAACCGATGGCGCCCGAGGCGCGTACTTCTTCCAGCTGCTTGGTGACGTCGGCGCGCACCTCGCGCAAGGCCGCGTACTTGGCCAGCAGCGCCGGCGCGTCAGGCAGCTCCGGGAAGGTCCACAGGGTCTGGGTGAAGATGGTCTCGTCCGACTCCGCATAGTCTTGCTGGCCCGCGAACACGGCCCAGGCTTCCTCGGCCGTGAAGGACAGGATCGGCGCCATCACGCGCAGCAGCGCATGGGCGATGTGCCACAGCGCGGTCTGGGCCGAACGCCGTGCGATCGAGTCCACGCCGGTGGTGTACAGGCGGTCCTTCAGAATGTCGAGGTAGAAGCCGCCCAGGTCTTCCGAGCAGTAGTTCTGCAGGCGCGAGACGACCGGATGGAACTCGTAGCGCTCGAAGTGGCCGGCGATGTCGTCCTGCAGCGCGGCCATCGCGGCGATCGCGTAGCGGTCGATCTCGAGCAGCTCGGCCACCGGGACGGCGTGCCGGGCCGGGTCGAAGTCCGAGGTGTTAGCCAGCAGGAAGCGCAGGGTGTTGCGGATGCGGCGGTAGGACTCGGTGACGCGCTTGAGGATCTCTTCGCCGATCGACAGCTCGCCCGTGTAGTCGGTCGAGGCCACCCACAGGCGCAGGATGTCGGCGCCGAGCGTATCCGAGATCTTTTGCGGGGCCAGCGTGTTGCCCAGCGACTTGGACATCTTCTTGCCGTTCTCGTCAACCGTGAAGCCGTGGGTCAGCAGCGCCTTGTAGGGCGGGCGGCCGTTGAGCATCGAGGAGGTCAGGAGCGAGGAGTGGAACCAGCCGCGGTGCTGGTCCGAACCTTCCAGGTAGAGGTCGGCGGGGAAGGCGGATTGCTCGGCGTGGGAGCCGCGCAGCACGGTCTGGTGGGTCGAGCCGGAGTCGAACCACACGTCCAGCGTGTCCTTGTTCTTCTCAAAGTCGGCTGCATCCTCGCCCAGCAAGGTGCTTGGGTCGAGCTGCTGCCAGGCTTCGATGCCTTGTTCTTCGATCAGCCTGGCGACCTGCTCCAGCAGTTCCGGGGTGCGCGGGTGCAGCGCGCCGGTTTCCTTGTGGATGAAGAAGGCCATCGGCACGCCCCACTGGCGCTGGCGCGACAGGGTCCAGTCCGGACGGTTGGCGATCATGCCCTGCAGGCGGGCCTGGCCCCAGTCGGGGAAGAACCGGGTCTCGGCGATGCCGGCAAGTGCGGTCTCGCGCAGGGTCTTGCCGCCGTCTTTCGGGGTGAGGTCCATGCCGGCGAACCACTGGCTCGTTGCGCGGTAGACGATCGGGGTCTTGTGGCGCCAGCAGTGCATGTAGCTGTGGTCGAACATCTTCAGTTCGAACAGCGCGCCCGCGCCGCGCAGGGCTTCGCAGATCGGCTTGCTGGCTTCCCAGATAGTCAATCCGCCGAACAGCGGCAGGGTCGAGGCGAAGCGGCCGTCGCCCATCACGGGTTTCAGGATCTCGTCGTCCTTCATGCCGTGCGCCTTGCAGGACTGGAAGTCTTCCTGGCCGTAGGCCGGGGCCGAGTGCACCACGCCGGTGCCGCTGTCGGTCGTCACATAGTCGGCCAGGTAGACCGGCGAGGTGCGATCGTAGAACGGGTCGGCCGCGTGCAGCGGGTGCCTGAAGCGGATACCGCCGAGCTTTTCGCCCAGGGTGGTGGCGATGACGGTGCCTTCCAGCTTGTAGCGCTGGAGTACGGATTCGGCCAGGTCCTGGGCCAGGATCAGCAGCAGGGGCTCGCCCTCGCGTTCGGCCTGCACCAGCACGTAGGTGACTTCCGGGTTGGCGTTCAGGGCCTGGTTCGACGGGATGGTCCACGGCGTGGTGGTCCAGATCACGATGAAGCCGTTGGTGGTCGGCAGTTGCGGCAGGCCGAAAGCGGCCGCGACCTTTTCCAGTTCCGCGAACGGGAAGCCGACGTCGATGGCCGGGTCGCGCTTGTCCTGGTATTCCACCTCGGCCTCGGCCAGTGCCGAGCCGCAGTCGAAGCACCAGTTGACGGGCTTGAGGCCCCGATAGACATAACCCTTCTCCAACAGCTTGCCGAGCGCGCGCAGTTCGTCGGCCTCGTTACCGTAGGCCATGGTCATGTAGGGGTTTTCCCATTCGCCGAGCACGCCCAGGCGGATGAAGCCGGCGCGTTGGCGGTCGATCTGCTCGAGCGCGTAGGCGCGCGCTTTCTGCAGCACTTCGGCGGTGGGGAGGTTCTTGCCGAACTGCTTTTCGATCTGGATCTCGATCGGCATGCCGTGGCAGTCCCAGCCCGGCACGTAGGGGGCATCGAAGCCGGCCATGGTGCGCGATTTCACGACCATGTCCTTCAGAATCTTGTTGACGGCGTGGCCCAGGTGGATGTCGCCGTTCGCGTACGGAGGGCCGTCGTGCAGGATGAACTTCGGACGGCCGGCCGCCGCCTTGCGGATGCGCTGGTAGATCTTCTTGTCCTGCCATTGCTTGACCCAGCCCGGCTCGCGCTTGGCGAGGTCGCCGCGCATCGGGAAAGGGGTGTCGGTCATGTTGACCGGGTATTTGCTCTCTGGCTTCTTGGCGCCTTTCTGGGCAGCCTGGTTCTGGACGGCGCTACTATTGACGGGTTTTGTATCGGACATAAGCTTCTTCTCTAAGGGATTCGTCTGGCGTCGCGGCAAGCGCGTGCGCCGGTGTTCGGTGGCGCGCCTCGGTGAGGCGGGCGATGGAGGTACGTCAAATTCGGTCGGTCGCGGTCAGGGCGCCGTTGCGGTTCGCGAAGAAGGCGCGCGCCTGGACGGCGTCGCGCTCGATGGCGGCGGCGAGGGTGGGCAGGTCGACGTATTTTTCCTCGTCGCGCAGCTTGGCGAGGAATTCCACCCGCACCAGCTTGCCGTAGGCGCTCTGGTCGTAGTCGAACACATGGACCTCGAGCAGCATGCGGCCGCTGTCCTCGACGGTGGGACGTACGCCGAGGCTGGCGACCGCCGGCAGCGGCCGGTCCGCCAAACCGTGCACCTGCACCACGAAGATGCCGCACAGGGCGGGGCGGTGCGCGACGCGCAGGTTCAGGGTCGGGAAGCCCAGCGTGCGGCCCAGCTTCTGGCCGTGGACTACGTGGCCGGACATGGCATACGGATGGCCCAGCAAGCCCTGGGTGGCGGCGAAGTCGCCGGCGGCCAGCGCTTCGCGCACGGCCGAGGACGAGATGCGGCGCTGGCCCAGCATCACCGCTTCCAGGGTCTCGACCTGGAAGCCGAACCGCCGGCCGGCCTCCTGCAGCATGGCGATGTCGCCCGCACGGCGTGCGCCGAAGCGGAAGTCGTCGCCCACCATCAGCCACTTGACGTGGAGGCCGTCGACCAGCACGCGCTCGATGAAGTCCTGTGGCGACTGAGCGGCGAAGTGTTCGTTGAAGTGCTCGACGATGACGCGGTCGATGCCGGCATTGGACAGGTCGCCCAGCTTGTCGCGCAGGTTGGCGATGCGTGCGGGGGCTTTGGACAGGTCGCCCATCTTGCGGGCGAAGTATTCGCGCGGGTGCGGCTCGAAGGTCATCACGGCCGCTTCGATCCCCAGGTCAGCGGCGGCGCCGCGCACGTGCGCCAACAATGCCTGGTGGCCGCGGTGGACACCGTCAAAGTTGCCGATCGTGAGGGCGCAGGGTGCGCGCGCCCTGTCGTTGGGAAGTCCGCGAAATACCTTCATCAATGATTCCAGTTGCGCAGCCGGCCGGTCCGGCGCGAAATACCTGATTATACGGTAACTGGGATGTTGCACAGCAACGTCGGTGTAGGGTGGTCGGCTTTGCCGACCGCGCGTTCAGCTGAAGCCAGCACTGCGGCAGCGGGGCAAGATATTGGACGCCTGACTGGCTTGCGCCGGCGCCTTGGCAGTGCAGCGTGACGTTGAACGCGCGGTCGGCAAGCCGACCAGCCTACGCGAAGCGGACTGCGAGGGCTGCGTCGAAAAAAAACGCCGCCTGCGAGCAGGCGGCGCTTCCTGATCGTGCGATCAGCCTTGAAATCAGGCGATCGGACGGTTGATTGCCATGATCCAGTAGCGGGCCAGGTCGGCGCTGCCGTCCTTGCCGCCGACGGTCCTGAGCGTCGAGATGGCTTGCTGCTTCTTGCCGGCCGCGGCGTAGGCTTCACCCAGGCGCAGCTTGGCTTCGTCCGGGTAGCGCAGGCCACCGGCCTTGATCGCGGATTCCATCATCTTCAGGCCCTTGTCAGCCTGGCCAGCCTGGACCAGCGCGTAGCCGAGACCCACGAGTGCATCATTGTCCTTGGCGGCCGTGTATTCGGCTTCCAGGGCAGCAACACCCTTGTTCTGGTCGGCCATGCTCTTCTCGGCCAGGTCTTTCAGGCGCTTGTGGCGTTCGGCATCGGCGCCGGTGCCCAGCGCGCCCGCCTTGTAGCCCTTGTCGATGACCTTCAGGGCTTCGGCCGGGGCCTTCGCCTGCAGCACGAGCTGGGCCATTTCCATGAACTCGCTCGGCTTCTTCAACAGGTTGTTCGCGAGCTTCAGGCGGTACACGTCCACGGACAGGCGGCCCGAGAAGCCAGGCTTGCCCTGCACGCGGTTCAGCAGGTCGTTCCAGTACTGGGCCTTCGGATAGCCAGCGGCCAGCTTCTCGATGGTGTTGACATAGCCGGCCCTGTCGTTCTTCTTGAGCTGGATGTTGGCCAGCATGCCGAGCTCGTCTTCGCTCAGGCGGCCGCTCTTTTCGGCGACGCGCAGTTCCTGTTCGAGCGCGGCGACGTTACCCTGCTTGTAGTAGTTCTGGAGCAGGTAAGCGCGCAGCTTGGGATCGTTGCCCTTCTGCAGCAGTTTCTTGATGGTGGCGTTTGCCTTGTTCAGGTCGCCGGCACGCATATAGATGCCGACCAGGCCTTCCGAATATTGCGAGCGCTGGCTGGCGCTCAGCTTGCCCGAATCAAGCAGCTTCTCGAAGGAGTTGGCCGCGGTGTTCCAGTCGCCGGCCGACGAGGCAGCGGAGGCGCGCACCTGCTCGACCAGGAAGCGTTCGTCATCGGTTTTCGCTGCCTTGTCCGCATCGCGCAGGGTAGCCAGGGCGCCCTTTGGATTGCCTTGCTTGATCTGCGCCTGTGCCTGTTGCAGCGGCTTGCCGAGTTCCGGACGCAGGGTAACCGCGGCGTGCACGGGAGCCAGGCCGACAACCGGCAGGCTTGCGGTGAAACCAAGAGCGGCCAGCGCGAGGCCAAGGTGTGCGAGACGGAATTTAATCATCTGAAAACATCCTTCTTCAAAATGGACACGGCAGGGAAACCCTGCCGTGTTGGTCATACATGGATCGGTTACTGGAACTGCTCGTTACCGACCATGCCGATCTTGGTGACGCCGAGACGCTGTGCAGTTGCCATGACGCCGGCCACCACCTTGTACTCGACCAGCTTGTTCGGACGCAAATGCACTTCCGGCTGGTCCGGCATCGCAGCGATGCCGTTCATCTTGGCTTCCAGGGTCGCACGATCCGGGATCACCTGGCCATCCCAGAGGATGGTGCCGTCGAAGTCCACGTCAATCGTCACGACCACCGGCTGGGTGGTTTGCGGCGGCGGGGTGCCGACCGGCATGTTCAGATTGACCGAGTGGTCTTGTTTCGGAATCGTGATAATCATCATAATGATGAGAACGAGCAGGACGTCGATCAGCGGCGTCATGTTCATTTCCATCATCGGTTCCGGATCTGCTCCTTTAGCGGAGCCCGAACCTACGTTCATGCCCATGGTGTTTCCTTTTCAAATGTTGGGGTCACGGACGCGATATCAAGGTCTTCCGCAGAAAACCCCGATATCGCGGACAGGGTATCAACCCCCCTTGTCAGGCGGTTCGATGATGAAACCGACCTTCTGAATCCCAGCACGCTGAGCCGTGTAGATCACCCGGCCAACCGCTTCGTAGCGCGACGATTGGTCGCCACGAACCTTCACTGCCGGCTGCGGCTGCTTCACCGACTGCTCCGCGAGGAACTTGAACAGCTCGTCCGTGTTCGCGAGACGCGTCTGGTTGTAGTACATCTCGCCATCTTTGTTGATGGTGATGTTGACGTCTTCCGGCTTGGACTTGGTGACCTGGTTCGTCTCTGTAGGCAGATTCACTTTCTGCAGATTCAGAACCACCGGACTGGTGATCAGGAAGATGATCAGGAGAACCAACATGATGTCCACGAGGGGCGTCGTGTTGATCTCCGACATCACGGTATCTTCATCTCCGGAATCGGAGCCGACACTCATCGACATGATTAGCCAGCCTTCTTAGCACCAGCGGAAGCGCTCGAGGTCGACATGGCACCCGAGATCAGGACCGAGTGCACGTCGGCCGAGAACGAACGGACATCTTCCATGACCGTCTTGTTACGACGAACCAGCCAGTTGTAACCCAGAACCGCCGGGACTGCAACGAACAGACCGAATGCGGTCATGATCAGTGCTTCACCCACCGGGCCTGCCACTTTGTCGATCGACGCGTTACCCGACATACCGATGGCGGTCAGCGCGTTGTAGATGCCCCAGACGGTACCGAACAGACCGATGAACGGCGAGGTCGAACCGACGGTTGCCAGGAACGACAGGCCATCCTGCAGGCGCGACTGGACGCGGTCCACGGCGCGCTGGATCTGCATGGTCACCCAGGTCGACAGGTCGATCTGCTCGAGCAGGGCGCCGTCGTGGTGCTGGGTTGCCTTGGTGCCGGTTTCAGCGATGAAACGGAACGGCGAGCCTTCTTTCAGCTGGGCCGAGCCGGCGGCGATCGACGGCGCTTTCCAGAACTTGGCCTGGGCGTCCTTCGACTGGCGCATGATCTTCTGCTGGTCGATCAGCTTGGTGATGATGATGTACCACGAACCGATCGACATGATGGCCAGGATGATGATGGTCGACTTGTTGACGAAGTCGCCTTCTTCCCACATGGCTTCCGGGCCGTACGGGTTGTGCACTTCTTCGGTCGCCTCGCCGCCAGCGGCCGGAGCGGCTGCGTCGCCAGCCGGGGCGGCTGCAGCGTCGGCAGCCGGTGCAGCAGCAGCGTCAGCTGCCGGTGCTGCAGCCGCGTCAGCCGCCGGAGCGGTAGCGCCTGCGGCAGGTGCGTCAGCGAAGGCCGGTGCGGAGACCAGGGCCGATGCCGCCGTTACCGAGAACAGGACAGCCGCCAGCATAGCGGACAAACGGGTATTCTTAAACATGCTTCCTCCAAAAATATAAAAATAGACAGTTCGCTGAACTATTGACAACGAAAATCATAGAGTTGAGACGGTGGTCTGTCTCGGTTTTATTCCAGCGTCCAGACGTACTGCACCGCTGTCCACGCCTGTTGCGGCTGACCATCAACAGTGGCCGGCTTGAATCGGCATTTGCTCAGGGCCGATTGCGCGGCCCGGTCCAGGTCGCGGAAGCCAGACGACTTCTGCAGTTTGGATTCCATCACTCGACCATCGACACCGATCAGGAACTGCAGGGTCGTGGTACCGGTTTCTTCGTTACGCTGCGACGAACGCGGATATTCCGGACGTGCGCAAGTGTTAAAGTCTGCCACCGCTTCGGTACGGCTCGGGCCGGCTGGGCCACGTGCCGGGGGCGCCGGAGGAGCCGGCGGTGCCGGCGGCGCCAGTTGCGTGGTCGGCGGCGGCGTATTCGTCGCCGCGGCGATCACGTTTTGCGGCGGCGGCGGCTGCTGCACCTGGACTTCGACCGGCGGGATGAACGGCGGCGGCGGTGCCTTCATTTCCGGCGGCGGCGGCGGCGGCGGCGTTTCCGGCGGTGGCGGCGGCTTCACCTCTTCGATCAGTTTTGTTTCCACAGCCTCGGTTACCTTGGTGACGATGCGGGTGCCCAGGCCATTGACGAATGCCCAAGCGACCACCACGTGCAACAGGATAACAATGGCGAGACCGGTGTAATTCTTTCCCGGGTTCTTATCATGCGTAAAATTCATGCCATCTTTCTCCAATACCAACTCTTTTTTGTTGCCACTAAACCCACTAAACACGACAAAAAGCTAGGGCCGCATCCGGGACATCAAAGAATTATACCTACGAATTCTTTTTTGAGGAGACATTTTTACACCCGTGAAAGGGGTCTTATTTGCCTCTAAAAGCCTGCAAACGAGCTCATCTATACAAGCGCGGTGCCCGGGTATTCGTGGTCCAGAAAGCAAGGATGATTTGTAATTTTATGTAGTCGTTCTCCTCCATGTGTGTTTCATCAGGCATGGATGCCGGTTTTGCCAAATTTTCATTGCCAAAAGGGCTCAACAGCAAATTTCGTATGATGCTTTGCTGATCTTTTTGCAAACTATAGCTAGTTTTGTCGAAGCGGCGCGTCCTGTTGAGCAGCCCGAAACGGGGCGGTTTTAGCTTGCTAACCCATAGCTGAAAGTCATGGGTAAGTAGCGTCTTGGCATGCTTCAGTTGTGCTTCTGGCAAGCTAACAGGCCATATCTGCTTCTCATGCATGGCAAAACTACATGGAAATCAGCGATTTGAACAGTGTGTTCGCGCACGGATGCGTAAAAAAATTACGTCGCGCTGGTGATTTGGTGGGGGAAGGGGTGGCAAAACGTGCGTCCAGGCATGGAATCGAAGCATGGGTAAGGTGGGTAAGCCGCGCTGCAGGGCCCACGCCACGGCGGAACGCGCAAGCAGGCGGGTTCGGCATGCCGGAAGGCGGGCAGCCGGCAGCCGGGAAAGGGCGGCGTCTCAAGCCGACAGAAACGAGGTCGGCGCGGGACGCGGTTTGGTACGGCAGATAGCCGTTGCCCAGGGGGGCAAGGCCGGCCGGTGACCGGCCTGACCAGCGCACCGTCGTCCCGGCGCCGCACTATCCGGAACCGCGTCAACGGCGCCAGCGTCCGGTCAGCGGCCGCGCTTCTCGCGGCGGCACTCGAGGAAGCTGACGACGTGTCCGCTCGGGTCCACCGTCTCGAGACGCACATCGAAGCCCCACAGGCGTGCGACGTGCTTGAGCACCTCCTGCGCCTGCTGGTTCAGCGGGCGGCGGTTGAACTGGGTATGGCGCAGGGTCAGGGCCCGGTCGTCGCGGGTATTCACCTGCCATACCTGGATGTTCGGCTCGCGGCTGCCGATGTTGTACTGCTCGGCCAGCTTGTGGCGAACGTAGCGGTAGCCCTGCTCGTCGTGGATCGCCGAGATGGTCAGCTTGTCGCTGCGATCGTCGTCGAGCACGGCGAAGAAATGGAAATCGCGGATCAGCTTGGGCGAGAGATATTGCGCGATGAAGCTTTCGTCCTTGAAATTGCGCATCGCGAAATCGAGGGTCTTGAGCCAGTCGCTGCCTGCGATGTCCGGGAACCAGGCCCGGTCTTCGTCGGTTGGATCCTCGCAAATGCGTCGGATGTCGGTCATCATCGCGAAACCGAGCGCATACGGGTTGATTCCGCTGTAATAAGGACTGGTGGCCGGCGGCTGGTACACGACGTTCGTATGGCTCTGCAGGAACTCGAGCATGAAGCCGTCGCCCACGATGCCTTCCTTGTACAGGTCTTGCAGGATCGTGTAGTGCCAGAACGTGGCCCAGCCCTCGTTCATCACCTGGGTCTGGCGCTGCGGATAGAAATACTGCGAGATCTTGCGCGTGATGCGCACCAGCTCGCGCTGCCAGGGTTCGAGCAGCGGCGCATACTTCTCGATGAAGTAGAGCAGGTTCTCCTCGGGCTCGGGCGGGAAACGCATCGGCGTGGCGGCCGTCACCTGCTCTTCGCGTAGCGGCAGGGTGCGCCAGATCTCGTTGACCTGGGACTGGGCGTATTCCTCACGCTCCTTCTGCCGCGCCGTTTCCTGCGCCACCGAGAGCTTGGCCGGCCGCTTGTAGCGGTCCACCCCGTAGTTCTGCAGGGCGTGGCAGGAGTCGAGCAGTTCCTCCACCGCATCAATACCGTAACGCTGTTCGCACTCGGCAATATAGTTCTTCGCAAAGACCATGTAGTCGACGATCGCGTCGGCATCGGTCCAGGTACGGAACAGATAGTTGCCTTTGAAGAAAGAATTGTGCCCATAGGCGGCGTGCGCGATCACCAGGGCCTGCATCGTCAGGCTGTTCTCCTCCATCAGGTAGGCGATGCAGGGATTCGAGTTGATGACGATCTCGTAGGCCAGGCCCATCTGGCCGCGCTTGTAGCTCTTTTCCGTCGACAGGAAATGCTTGCCGAACGACCAATGGTTGTACGACACCGGCATGCCGACGGAGGTGTAGGCGTCCATCATCTGCTCGGCAGTGATGATTTCGAGCTGGTTGGGATAGGTGTCCAGGCCGTAGCGCTTGGCCACCCGCTTGATCTCCTCGTGCGCCTGCTCGATCAGGTCGAAGGTCCACTCCGACTGTTCAGGCAGGGCGCGTGGGTTGTTGGGGTCTCTTGGCATGCTGGCCTCTGTCTTGTCTGAAACGCTCGACTACCTCGGCTGTTTCTTGAACAGCTCGCGGAAGACCGGATAGATGTCGGCGGGAGTGACGATCTTCTGCATGGCGAAATTCTTGTGATGATCGGCCACCTCGCAGTACTGTTCCCACAGGTTCTGCGGCGGGCCGTCAGTGATCTCGACATAGGTGTAGTACTGCACCCGCGGCATGATCGCCTGGGTCAGGATCTGCTTGCAGAGCACCGAGTCGTTGTCCCAGTTGTCGCCGTCCGAAGCCTGGGCCACGTAGGCGTTCCAGTCGGCGCTGCCGTAGCGCTCGGCCAGCACCTTCTGCAGCAGGTGCAGTGCCGAGGACACCACCGTGCCGCCCGACTCGCGCGAATGGAAGAACTCGTTCTCGTCGACTTCGGCCGCGGCCGTGTGGTGGCGGATGAAGACGACCTCGATCTTTTCGTATACGCGCTTGAGGAACAGGTAGAGCAGGATGAAGAAGCGCTTGGCCGTGTCCTTGCGGGTTTCGTCCATCGAGCCGGACACGTCCATGATGCAGAACATCACGGCCGAGGTGCTCGGTTTGGGCACCTTGATCCGGTTCGAATAGCGCAGGTCGAAAGGATCGATGAAGGGAATGGCGTTGAGGCGGATGTGCAGGTGGTGGATCCTGTCCTTCAGCGCCACCACTTCCTCGTCGTCGGACGGCGCGCCGCGGTCGAGCAGGGCCTGCAGCGCTTCCTCGGCTTCCCTGAGCTGGCGCTTGGCCGGTCCGCCGACGGCGATGCGCCGTCCCAGTGCGCCGCGCAGGGAGCGCAGCACATGGATATTGGACGGCGTGCCAGACACGTTGTAGCCGGCGCGCTGGTTCTTGAATTCGATGGTCTGGGAGAGCTGCGTCTTGATCATGTTCGGCAGCTCAAGATCCTCGAAGAAGTAATTCATGAATTCTTCGCGCGACAGCTCGAAGATGAAATCGTCTTCGACGGTCTGGTCGCTGTTGCCGGCGCGGCCGCGCCCGGCGCCGCCGCCACCGCTGCGCGGGCGGTTGAACTGGTCGCCTTTCTGGTATTCGGTATTGCCCGGGTTGACGGTTTCCCAGACGCCCCCGTGGGAGTGGCCGAAATGGGGTTCGTTCACGTCCTTGACGGGAATCGTGACTTTCTCGCCATTCTCGATGTCGGTGATCGAGCGGCCCTTGATCGCGCGGCCGACCGCATCCTTGATCTGCGACTTGTAGCGGCGCAGGAAGCGTTCGCGGTTGACCGCTGACTTGTTCTTGCCTTGCAAGCGACGGTCAATAAGGTAAGTCAAAACATACCTCCTGTGGTGGCGGCTTGAAGAACCTGCTGCGCGTTGCATTTGCGGTGGGGCGCCGAGCCTTGCCATGCTCACCGTACATTAGTACGGTTGCGCTTCTCAACCGCAACTGCTGCCGCTCGCGACGGTTCTTCGAGCACGCCGATACGTTGCGCGCGGCACGAAAAACCTGTTGCACCTTGCTTTGCGGTTCTTCGTGACGCCGATGCGATGCAGGCAGATTAGCGGCATCTCGTTAGGTCTATCTTAATACGCGCGGCAATCGCGCGTACGGCGCACGCCCATATTTCGCAGCGCGCGCCGGCGCCCTTGTCAGGAGGATTTCCTCACGCGGAGGTACCACTCGCACAGCAGGCGCACCTGCTTTGGCGTATAGCCTTTTTCGACCATGCGGGCGACGAAGTCGGCATGCTTGTTGGCATCCTCGGTGTTCGCTTTTGCATTGAACGAAATGACAGGCAGGAGTTCCTCGGTGTTCGAGAACATCTTTTTCTCGATCACGCTACGGAATTTCTCGTAGCTGGTCCAGGCCGGGTTCTTGCCGGCATTGGTGGCCCGCGCACGCAGGCTGAAGTTGACGATCTCGTTGCGGAAATCCTTCGGATTCGAGATGCCGGCCGGCTTCTCGATCTTCTCGAGCTCGGCGTTGAGCGATTCGCGGTCGAAGCTCTCGCCGGTGTCCGGATCGCGGAATTCCTGGTCCTGGATCCAGAAGTCGGCGAAGGTCACGTAGCGGTCGAAGATGTTCTGGCCGTATTCCGAGTAGCTTTCCAGGTAGGCGGTCTGGATTTCCTTGCCGATGAAATCGACGTAGCGCTGCGCCAGGTGCTCCTTGATGTAGGACATGTAGCGCTGTTCGGTCTCCGGCGGGAACTGCTCGCGTTCGATCTGTTGCTCGAGCACGTAGAGCAGGTGCACCGGGTTGGCCGCCACTTCGGTGTTATCGAAGTTGAAGACTTTGGACAGGATCTTGAAGGCGAAGCGGGTCGAGAGACCGTTCATGCCTTCGTCCACGCCGGCATAGTCGACGTACTCGTGCAGCGACTTGGCCTTCGGGTCGGTGTCCTTCAGGTTCTCGCCGTCGTACACCAGCATCTTGGAATAGACGCTCGAGTTTTCCGGGTCCTTCAGGCGCGACAGGATCGCGAACTGCGCCATCATGCGCAGCGTGCCGGGCGCGCAGGGCGCCTTGTCGAGCGAGGAGTTGTACAGGAGCTTGTCGTAGATCTTGATCTCGTCCGACACGCGCAGGCAGTAAGGTACCTTGACGATGTAGATACGGTCGAGGAATGCCTCGTTGTTGCGGTTGTTGCGGAAGGTCTTCCACTCGGATTCGTTCGAGTGCGCCAGCACGATGCCCTCGAAGGGAATCGCGCCGAAGCCCTCGGTGCCCTTGTAGTTGCCTTCCTGGGTGGCCGTCAGCAGCGGGTGCAGCACCTTGATCGGCGCCTTGAACATCTCGACGAATTCCATCAGGCCCTGGTTGGCCAGGCACAGGCCGCCGGAATAGCTGTAGGCGTCCGGATCGTCCTGTGGATAGTCTTCCAGCTTGCGGATATCGACCTTGCCGACCAGCGAGGAAATGTCCTGGTTATTCTCGTCGCCCGGTTCGGTCTTGGAGACGGCGATCTGCTTCAGGATCGAGGGATAGCGCTTGACCACGCGGAACTTGTTGATGTCGCCGCCGAACTCGTGCAGGCGCTTGACAGCCCACGGACTCGGGATGGTGCGCAGATAGCGGCGCGGGATGCCGTAGTCTTCTTCGAGGATGGTGCCGTCCTCGGCTTCGTTGAACAGGCCGAGCGGCGATTCGTTCACCGGCGAACCCTTGATCGCATAGAAGGGCACCTGCTCCATCAGGCTCTTGAGTTTCTCGGCGATCGAGGATTTGCCGCCGCCCACCGGGCCCAGCAGGTAGAGGATCTGCTTGCGTTCTTCCAGGCCCTGGGCCGCGTGGCGGAAGTAGGAGACGACCTGCTCGATCACTTCTTCCATGCCATAGAACTCGCGGAAGGCAGGGTAGACCTTGATCACCTTGTTCGCGAAAATGCGCGACAGGCGCGGGTCAAGGCGGGTATCGATCAGGGTAGGGTCGCCGATGGCCGCCAGCATGCGCTCGGGGGCGCTGGCATAGGTCAGTGGATCTTTCTTGCACAATTGAAGGAACTCCGACATGGAGTATTCCTCTTCCCGGGTACGCTCGTAGCGGGCTGTGTAGTTGTCAAAGATGCTCATTTCGAATGTCCTTTAGTGTGCGAACAACGATCACTGTCATGGCAGCCTGTGCTACGCAGCTGCCGTGGGGCCCCCGGGTCTTTTCTGGCGTACTCCTGATCTCGCGCCGCGCACGCGGAGCCGGGTTGGCCGGCGCCGGAAGTGCTGGCGATTTTCTTGTTGTCGTACCGGACGGTGTGCCGGTCTCCCGCAGGTCGGAGAGCGTCTTTTTTTGCGTTTGTGAAATTTATTATGTGCCTAATGGTTCCCGAAGTCAAAGCAGTGTCGTGCATGCTGGTGCCGGTGGTGCAAGTACCTGAATCGAATAAGAAATCGAACAAAAAAGCGCGTTTTTCAAGGCATCCTGGCGAGCGCCGGAACATGCCGTTTCGGCGCCTTCCGGCAGCCCCCGCAGCCGCCATTTTCTAGCGCCAGAGGCTGTTTAAAATTCAACAGTTGTGAACCGATATTGCACGATATGCTCAAGCTGTGGCGCACGCATACGGTCAATACAAGCCCCCCTGCGCCGGCCCGCGCGGGGCCGATTTCGCCTATGACGCAAGGGTCGGGTGCGCATGCGTTACACTTGTCGGTCACGCCCTGTCGAACCGATACTGAACTATTGAAGCGCCGGAGACCACCATGCTGAATGAACAGCTGCGCAGCATCCTGCTGAACATGCCCAAGGCAGAATTACACATCCATATCGAAGGTTCGCTGGAACCGGAGCTGATTTTTGCGCTGGCGCAAAGAAACGGGGTGTCCCTGCCGTATTCCTCGGTCGAGACCTTGCGCGAGGCCTATGCTTTCTCCGACCTGCAGTCTTTCCTCGATATCTATTACGCCGGCGCGAGCGTGCTGCTGACCGAGCAGGACTTCTACGACATGACGGCCGCCTATCTGGCGCGCGCCCATGCCGACCAGGTCCGGCATGCCGAGATCTTCTTCGACCCGCAGACCCATACGGCGCGCGGCGTGCCTTTCGGCACCGTCATCAACGGGATCTGGCGCGCCTGCCAGGAAGGCCCGATCAGCGCCGGCCTGATCATGTGCTTCCTGCGCCACCTGTCCGAGGAAGAAGCGCTCGCCACGCTGGACGAAGCGCTGCCCTACCGCGACAAGTTCATCGGCGTCGGCCTCGATTCGTCGGAACGGGGCCACCCGCCGGAAAAATTCGCGCGCGTGTTCGAGCGCGCCCGCCAGCTCGGCCTGCGCCTGGTGGCGCACGCGGGCGAGGAGGGCCCCCCGGCCTACATCGAAAGCGCGCTCGACGTGCTCAAGGTCGAGCGCATCGACCACGGCGTGCGCAGCATGGAAAGCCCGGAACTGGTGCAGCGCCTGGCGCGCGAGGGCATGGCGCTCACCGTCTGCCCGCTGTCGAACATCAAGCTGTGCGTCTTCGACGCGATGGGCAGCCATAACCTGCGCGAACTGCTCGACGCGGGCCTGGCGGCCACCGTCAATTCGGACGATCCCGCCTATTTCGGCGGCTACATGAACGACAATTTCATCGCGGCTTTCGAGGCGCTGCCGCTCGACGCCGGCCATGCGCGCCAGCTCGCGCGCAACAGCTTCGCCGCCTCCTTCCTCGACCCGGAACGCAAGCGCCTGTTTCTTTCCGAGGTGGATGCGTTCTTCGCCGCCCACGCCCCCAATTCCGTCACCCCCGCCACCGCCTGAGGAACTACCCAGATGCTCATCCAGTCCTTCCGCATGACCGCGCGCGATTGGCGCGCGGGCGAGTTACGCTTCCTGCTGGTGGCCCTGATCGTGGCCGTGTCGGCGCTGTCCTCGGTCGGCTTCTTCATCGACCGCATGCGCTCCGGCCTGAACCGCGACGCGCACCAGCTGCTGGGCGCCGACCTGCTGGTGAATGCCGACGACCCGATCCAGCAGTCCTGGCGCGACGAAGCCGCGCGCCGCGGCCTGTTGCTGGCCGAGACCGTCGCCTTCCAGAGCATGGCGCAGGCGGGCGAGGGCGAGGCCTCGACCGCCCAGCTGTCTGCGGTGAAGGCGGTCTCTCCCGGCTACCCGCTGCGCGGCCAGCTCAGCATCAGCACGAATCCGGACGACGCCAGCCGCGCGATGGGGCAGAAGACCAATGCCATCCCGGCGCCGGGCACGGTCTGGGTGGATGCCAACCTGCTGCCGGCCCTGCGCACCCAGGTGGGCGGCACCATCCAGCTGGGCGACAAGCAGTTCCGCATCGCGCAGCTGATCGCCACCGAACCGGACAAGGGCGCCTCGTTCTCCAACTTCGCGCCGCGCGTGATGCTGTCGCTGCAGGACCTGCCGGCCACGCGCCTGGTGGATGCGTTCTCGCGCGTCACCTACCGGCTGCAGGTGGCATCGACACAGCGCAACGAGCTGGCCGGCGTGGCCGCCTTCGAAAAGTGGCTGCGCGCCGACATCGCCGCGCGCAACGTACGCGGAGTGCGCATCGAGACGCTGGAAAACGGCCGCCCCGAGATGCGCGCCACGCTGGACCGCGCCGACAGCTTCCTGTCGCTGGTCGGCCTGCTGTCGGCGATGCTGGCCGCGGTGGCGGTCGCCATGGCCGCGCGCCGCTTCATGCAGCGCCACCTCGACGCCTGCGCCATGCTGCGCTGCCTGGGCATGACGCAGAACCAGGTCGGCGCCATGTACCTGATCGAATTCGCCATCGTGGGTCTGGCCGGGAGCGTGCTGGGCGTGGCGGTGGGCTTCGGCGCCCACTACCTCCTGATCCAGATGATCGGCAACCTGCTGCCGCCGGACCTGCCGCCGGTGTCCGTGCTGCCCGCGCTGCAGGGCATCGCCACCGGCATGCTGCTGCTGGTCGGCTTCGCCCTGCCGCCGGTCTTGCAATTGCGCAACGTGCCGCACAACCGGGTGATCCGGCGCGAAGCAGCAAGCCCGCAGCCGCTGGCGCTGGCAACCTACGGGCTGGGCATCGGCGTGTTCTTCGCGCTGCTGCTGTGGCAGGCCGGCGATACCAAGCTGGCCATGATGACGGCCGGCGGCTTCCTCGGCGGCCTGGCCCTGTTTGCGCTGATCGCCTGGCTCGGCCTGCGCCTGCTGCGCCGCCTGCGCGGCGCGTCCGCCAACCAGAGCTGGCGCTTCGCCATCACCTCGCTGCAGCGCCGTCCCGGCGCCACCGTGGTGCAGGTGGTGTCGCTGTCGCTGGGCCTGATGGCGCTGCTGCTGCTCACCGTCGTGCGCGGCGACCTGATGGCGGCCTGGCGCACGGCTACGCCGCCGGATGCGCCGAACCGTTTCATCATCAACATCCAGCAGGACCAGGCCAAAGGTGTCGAGCAACAGCTGGTCGGCGCGGGCGTGCAGAACGTGTTCCTGTATCCGATGATCCGCGGCCGCCTGACCCACGTCAACGGCAAGCAGCTCACCCGCAACACCTACCAGAATGGCGACGCGCGCCGCATGGCCGAGCGCGAGTTCAACCTGTCCACCGTGGCCGACCTGCCCGCGACCAATGAAGTCGTCGCCGGCAAGTGGTACACGGATGCCCCGGGCGTGGCCGAGGCCTCGGTGGAGCAGGGCATCGCCAAGACGCTGGGACTGAAGCTCGGCGACGTGATGCGTTTCGACATGGCCGGCCTGCCGGTGGAGGCCAGGGTGACCAGCCTGCGCAAGCTCGAATGGGGGTCGATGCGCGCCAACTTCTTCGTCATCATCAACCCGCAAGCGATGGCCAATGCGCCGAAGAGCTACATGACGGCCTTCCACCTGCCCGGGGACAAGGGCAGCGCAGCCGGCAATCTCACCAATAGCCTGACGCGGGCCTATCCCAACCTGAGCGTGATCGACGTCTCCGGCATCATCCGCCAGCTGCAGGAAGTGCTCGACCAGGTGGTGGTGGCGGTCGAGTTCCTGTTCATGTTCACGCTCGCCTCGGGCGTGCTGGTGCTGTACGCGGCCCTGATGGGATCGCAGTCGGAACGCACCCGCGAAGCGGGCCTGCTGCGCGCACTCGGCGCCACCCGCGGCCAGCTGGCGACGGCGCAGCGGATCGAGTTCATGCTGGTGGGCGGCCTGTCGGGCCTGCTGGCGGCGACCGGCGCCGCGGCCATGGGCTGGGTGCTGGCCGAGAACGTGTTCAAGTTCCCGTGGAAGTTCGAGCCGCAGGTGTGGCTTGCCGGGGTCGTGGTCGGCGCCGTCTGCGCGCTGATCGGCGGCTGGCTGGGCCTGCGCAGCGTGCTGCGCCAGCCGCCGCTGCAGACGCTGCGCGAAGCCTGATCCGAACTGTTGCGTTTGCGACTGCCGCATTTGCAACAAGGCATTGCCGGGGTGGCCAGTGGCTGTCCCGGCACGCTATCATGGCGCCATGTCCCAACCGAACAACCCCGAAGCACAAACCCTCTATGAGGTGATGGGCGGCGCCGATCGACTGCGCGAACTGGTCGACCGCTTCTACGACCTGATGCAACTGGAGCCGGAATTCGCCGGCATCCACGCGATGCACCCCAAGCCCAACGACAGCTCGCGCGAGAAGCTGTTCATGTTCCTGTCCGGCTGGACGGGTGGGCCCGACCTTTTCGTCGAACGCTACGGCCATCCGCGCCTGCGCGCGCGCCATCTCCCATTCGCCATCGGCACGAAGGAACGCGACCAGTGGCTGCGCGCGATGGCCTGGGCGATGGAAGACCTGGGCTACGACGAGGCCTTGCGCATGCGCCTGATGCAGTCCTTCTACCAGACCGCCGACTGGATGCGCAACAAGGCCGACTGAGACATGGACATCGTCGAACTCCTGATACTGCTTGCCGTGCTGGCCGTGCTTGGCCTCCAGCTGCTGTTGCTGATGAAGGCCCGCTCCAGCGGCGACGGCCGCCACATCGAACGCCTGGAGCGCGAGCTGCGGCTCGAGATGCAGTCCACCGCCCAGGCCACGCGCCAGGAAGTGGCGGGGCACATGGGCCAGTACCATGCCGCGACCGTGCAGCAGCTCGACGGCATGCGCCAGCAGATGCAGCTGCATTCCGCCAGCGGCCGCGAAGAACAGGCGCGCGCACTGAAGCGCTTCGCCGACACCTTGCAACTGACCCTGTCGAACCTGACCGAATCGAACGCCCAGCGCATGCTGGAAGTGCGCGGCACCCTGGAGACGAAAATCCGCGACCTGCAGACGGACAACGCGCGGCGCCTGGAAGAGATGCGCCAGACCGTCGACGAGAAGCTGCATGCGACATTGGAGACGCGCTTGACCGAGAGCTTCAGGCAGGTCAGCGAACGGCTGGAAAAGGTGCACCAGGGCCTGGGCGAGATGCAGGCCCTGGCCATCGGCGTGGGCGACCTCAAGCGCGTGCTCACCAACGTCAAGACGCGCGGCACCTGGGGCGAGGTGCAGCTCGAGATGCTGCTCGAGCAGGTGCTCACGGTCGAGCAGTACGCCAAGAACGTCGAGACCATCGCCGGCAGCGGCGCGCGGGTGGAGTTCGCGATCAAGCTGCCGGGCGTGGTCGATGGCGGGCCGCCCCTGTGGCTGCCGGTCGACGCCAAGTTCCCGAAGGAGCAGTACGAACGCCTGCTGGAGGCGGCGGAAATGGCCGATGCCGATGGCGTGGCGCGCGCCGGCGCCGAGCTGGAACGCGCGGTGCGGCTGGAGGCCAAGACGATTTGCGAGAAGTACGTGTCGCCGCCGCAGACCACGGATTTCGCGATTCTGTTCCTGCCGACCGAGGGCCTGTATGCGGAAGTGATGCGCCGTCCCGGCCTGGCCGACGACCTGCAGCGCTCGCTGCGGGTGAGCATTGCCGGACCGTCGACCCTGAGCGCGCTGCTCAACAGCCTGCAGATGGGCTTCCGCACGCTGGCGCTGGAAAAGCGCTCGTCCGAGGTGTGGCAGGTGCTGGGCGCGGTGAAGACCGAATTCACCAAGTTCGGCGACGTGCTGGCCACCACCAAGGCTACGCTGGAGAAGGCGGCCAAGAACATCGAAAGCGCCGAAGTGCGCAGCCGCCAGATGGCGCGCAAGCTGAAGTCGGTGGAAGCGCTGCCGAGCGAGGCGGCGCAGCTGATGCTCGGGCCCGATAGACTGGACTCCGATGAATAAGTAGGGTGGTCGGCTTCGCCGACCGCGCGTTCAACCGGCTTGCGATCAGCCGCTACATCTGCTCACAGGTGATTTGGACGCGCGGTCGGCAGAGCCGACCACCCTACATCAACCCCTCGAAGACCAATACATCGACCATGTCCCCGGCCGCGACATTGCCCTGTTCGTCGTGCAGCACCACCATGCAGTTCGCCTCCGACATCGAGCGCAGGATGCCGGAACCCTGCGAACCGGTGATGCGCACTTCCGGCTCGCCATCCTCGCCGCGCGCCAGGATGCCGCGCTGGTATTCGGTGCGGCCCGGCTTCTTGCGGATCGCGCCGGCCGAGCGTGCGCGCATCAGCGGCAGGGGAGCCTCGGCCCCCATCATGCGCAGCAGCGCTTCGCGTGCGAAGAAGTAGAACGAGACCATCACCGCCACCGGGTTGCCCGGCAGCCCGAACAGGAAGGCGCCGCGGCCGTTCGACCGGATGCGGCCGAAGGCCAGCGGGCGCCCCGGGCGCATGCCGATCTTCCAGAACGTCACGTCGCCGAGCTTCGCCATGATCCCCTTGGTATAGTCGGCCGCGCCCACCGACACGCCGCCCGAGGTGATGATGGCGTCGGCGTTCTCGCAGGCGCTGCGCAGCGCTTCTTCCAGCGCCTGTGGGTCGTCGCGCACGACGCCCATGTCGATGACATCGACGCCGAGCCGCTGCAGCATGCCGTAGATGGTGTAGCGGTTGCTGTCGTAGACGCAGCCTTCGTCAAGGGTTTCGCCGACCGAGCGCAGCTCGTCGCCGGTGGAGAAGAAGGCCACGCGCAGGCGCCGCTGCACCGCCACTTCGGCGATCCCGAGCGAGGCGATGAGGCCGAGGTCGGCCGGACGCAGCACGCGCCCCGCCTTCAAGGCCGGACTGCCGGCCTTCAGGTCTTCGCCGGCAAAGCGGCGGTTGTCGCCCGGACGGATCACGCCCGCGGGAAGGAGGATGGTGTCGCCTTCCTGCGTGACGAATTCCTGCGGGACCACGCTGTCGCAGCCTGCGGGCATGACGCCGCCCGTCATGATCCGCACGCATTCCCCGGCAGCCGGAACCAGTCCCGACGGCGCGCCGGCCAGCGCCGTGCCGATCACGCGCAGGGACACCGGGCCGTCGCCGCGCAGGTCCGCGCCGCGCAATGCATAGCCGTCCATCGCCGAGTTGTCGTGCGCCGGTACGTCGATCGGCGAGATCACGTCACGCGCCAGCACGCGCCCAAGCGCGGAGCGCAGCGCCACCTGCTCGACGGCGCGCACCGGCTGCACGAACTCGCGGATGATGCGCTGGGCGTCGCGCACGCCCAAGGCGTCGGGATCGTAGCCGGACAGGCAGCTGGTCACTTGCTCCAGGCTGCGCGGCGCGCTGTCGTCAAATCCCTGCAGCTCTTCCAGCGTGTTGATGTTGCGGAAGGCGTCGGCATCGTCGAACGGCACCTCGACCGCTTTCAGCTCCTTGTACCAGCCGTCCATGCGGCGGCCGCCTTCGAGCAGGTACTGCGACAGCACCGGCAGCCGGCTCGCCTTCACCAGGCAGAACACCGGATGCGCCTGCGGACGCATACCCGGCTCGCGGGTCACGGCAAAGGCCAGGTCGGCCTCGTGCTCCTCGACCGCGGCGGCGAGGCGCGCCGCCAGGTCGGGCGGGAGGAAGGGCGAATCGCAGGGCACCGCCAGCAGCCAGGGCGTGGCGCAGTGGCGCAGGCCGGCTTCCAGTCCGGCCAGCGGTCCCGCAAAACCCGGCGTCTCGTCCGGCCACACCGGGGCGGCCAGCGCCAGCCAGCGCTCGATGTTGCGGTTGGCGTTGACCATGACCGAGCCGACCTGGGGCAGCAGGCGCTCGATCGCGTGCTGCGCCATCGGTTTGCCGCGGAACGGCTGCAGGCCCTTGTCGACATTGCCCATGCGCGAGCCACGGCCGCCCGCCAGGATGAGTCCCGTGATGAGTTTCTTGTCCATGTTCAGTCAATAGCACTAGCCGCCGATGTACGACATTTCGACCTTCTTGCCGCCGCGCGCCAGCCTGGATGCGTCGATCGTGCGCGTTTCCGAATAGCGGTCGGCGCGGCCGCGCCACAGCTGGGCCACCGCGCCCGAGATCTCGGCGTCCGCCCGTCCGCCCCTGAGCAGGGCCCGCAGGTCATGGCCCTGGGTGGCGAACAGGCAGGTATACAGCTTGCCTTCGGTGGACAGGCGCAGGCGCGAGCAGTCGTGGCAGAAGGCTTGCGTGACGCTGGAAATGAAGCCGACTTCGCCGCTGCCGTCGAGGTAGCGCCAGCGGGCGGCGGTCTCGCCGCTGTAGTTGGCGGCGACGGGGGCCAGCGGCATCTCAAGGCCGATGCGCCTCGCCAGCTCGGCGGAAGGAATCACGTCCAGCATGTTCCAGCCGTTCGAGGCGCCCACGTCCATGTATTCGATGAAGCGCAGGATGAAGGGCGAGCCCTTGAAGTGGCGCGCCATCGGCAGTACCTGGTCCTCGTTGGTGCCGCGCTTGACCACCATGTTGACCTTGACCGGTCCCAGCCCGGCCGCGTGGGCGGCGTCCAGCCCGTGCAGCACGTCGGCAACCGCGAAGTCGACGTCGTTCATGCGCCGGAACACGGCGTCGTCGAGCGCGTCGAGCGAGACCGTCACGCGGTCCAGGCCGGCGTCCTTCAGGGCCGCGGCCTTGCGCGCCAGCAGCGAACCGTTGGTGGTCAGGGTCAGGTCGAGCGGCCGGCCGCTCGGGGTGTCCAGGGCGCGCAGCATGCCGACCAGGCGCTCGAGGTTCTTGCGCAGCAGCGGTTCGCCGCCGGTCAGGCGGATCTTCTCGACGCCGTGGGCGATGAACAGGCGCGCCACGCGCGTGATCTCTTCGAAGGAGAGCAGGTCGCCGTGCGGCAGGTAGGCATAGTCCTTGTCGAACACCTCTTTCGGCATGCAGTAGACGCAGCGGAAATTGCAGCGGTCGGTGACCGAGATGCGCAGGTCGTGCAGCGGCCTGCCCAGTGCATCGGACAGCAGGCCGGTAGGCGCCTCCGGCACGCTGGGGACCGGCATGGCGGGCGAGCGCAGGTCGTTCAGCAGGATGATTTTTTCAGGCATGCCAATACGATAGCACGAGCCCCGCCAGCGCACAGGCGGCGATCAGCTTGATCGGCCCGACCCGGTAGCGCAGCAGGGCCAGGCTGGCGGCCGCGCCGATCGCAATCGCGGCCGGCTGCAGCTGGCCTCCCGCAAAAAACACGTGCTGCCCGAAGAACACGGCCAGGCTGGCGACCACGCCGACGACGGCCGCCGAGATCGCCGTCAGGGGAGCGGTGAGCCGGACGTTGCCCCGCCCCGACTCGACCAGCGGCCCGCCCGCCAGGATGAATACGAACGAGGGCAGGAAGGTGAACAGGGCCGCCACCAGGGCGCCGGCAATACCGGCGAGCGGCAGCGTGCCCGGTCCGAACAGCGCCCCAGTCCAGCCCCCCACGAAACCCACGAAGGCCACGATCATGATCAATGGGCCGGGGGTCGTCTCGCCCAGCGCCAGCCCGTCGATCATCTGGGTGGCGCTGAGCCAGCCGTATTGTTCGACCGCGCCCTGCACCACGTAGGGCAGCACGGCGTAGGCGCCGCCGAAGCTCATCAGGGCCGCCTTGGTGAAGAACCAGCCCATCCGGGACAGCGTGCCGTCCACGCCGTAGGCGGCGGCAAGCAGGAGCCAGGCGCCCAGGGCCAGGCCGACGCCGGCCAGGGACGCCTTGGCCAGGCCGCGCAGCGTGAAGCGCGCATGCGCCGGGGTGGGCGTCGTCGTCGATCAGGGCGGGGCCGTCGTGCTTGCGGTCGGCCGGGTGACCGCCGCCGGGCTGGAAGCGCTGCGGCCAGGCTCGCCCGCCGACCGCGCCCGCGAGCGCCGCCCCCAGGACGATCAGCGGGAAGGGAATGTCAAACACGGCAATGGCGACGAAGGCCAGCAGGGCGACTGCCGCCAGCGCGCCGTTGCGCAGCGTGCGCGTGCCGATGCGCCAGGCCGCGGCGATGACGATCGCCACCACGGCCGGCTTGATGCCGGCCAGGAGGCCGGCGATGGCGGGCAGGTGTCCCCAGGCCAGGTAGATCCAGGACAGGCCGATGAGCAGCGCCAGCGAAGGCAGGATGAACAGCAGCCCGGCCAGGATCCCGCCCCAGGTGCGGTGCAGCAGCCAGCCGATGTAGACGGCCAGCTGGGTCGCTTCGGGGCCGGGCAGCAGCATGCAGTAGTTCAGGGCGTGCAGGAAGCGCTGCTCGGAAATCCAGCGGTGGCGCTCGACCAGTTCGGCGTGCATCAGGGCGATCTGGCCGGCAGGGCCGCCGAAGCTGATGAAGCCGAGTTTGAGCCAGAAGAGCAGGGCTGTGCGGAAGGGGATCGGGGGCGGGGATTGCATGTTGTTATGGTAACCCGGCAATATGACGGCGATGTTGGTCGGCGAGTACCAAGGTAGGGTGGGCGGCTGTACTCGAAGAGACGCTCTGCCGATACCTGGGATGCCGCCCACGCGGTGATCGTTGAGGGCTCCGTTCCCGTGCCGGATGATCTCGCTGCAAGCGATCACCGCGTGGGCGGCGCCGGTGCCGGGGCGAATCTAGCATTCCGGGAGGAGCCGCCCACCCTAGGTTCCGAGCAGCCATCACCGGCAAAAAAAAGGGAAGCCTGACGAGGCTTCCCTTTTCGCTACACCAGCGTGCTAGCGCTTACTGGCGCGTGTCCACCTGGATCAACGGCTCGTCCACCGGCGCCTGCACCGGCTTGCGGGCGCGGCCTACGCGCGGTGCGGAAGCGGCCTGGGCCGCGGCTTCCTGGGCGGCGCGCAGCTTTTCCGGATCGGTCGCGGCGAGCTGCAGGCCGGCCTTGGACAGCAGGTCGTTCATGTCGACCGGTGCGCTGTCCGTTACCGGAGCAGGAGCAGGAGCAACTGCGGGAGCGGCAGCCACCGGCGCAGGCGCTGCCTCGACAGGTGCAGGAGCAGCAGGAGCAGCAGGAGCAGCAGGAGCAGCAGGAGCAGCAGGAGCAGCAGGAGCAGCAGGAGCAGCAGGAGCAGCAGGAGCAGCAGGAGCAGCAGGCGCTGCCGGTGCTTCCGCCACCGGAGCAGGCGCTGCCGCCGCTTCGGCAGCCTGCGTCGCTTCAGCCTTGAGGGCAGCCATCGACGCCGCGGTCGGGAAGACCCACGGGCCGCGTTCGACTGCTGCAGCCGCGGCTGGAGCAGCCTCGGCAACCGCCGCAGGAGCGGCCGGAGCCGGCGCCGGAGCGGGAGCAGCTGCCGCCGCCGCGGCCTGCGCCTTGGCGGCCATCAGTGCCGCGGTAGGGAAGGGCCATGGACCCGGCTCGGCCGAAGCGGCGGCACGGCCCTTCGGCGCGCTCCTGGCTTCGGCCGCGACCTTGGCGGCTTCCTCGTCGGCGACCGGGTTGAAGGCCGGTGCACCCTCAAGACCTTCGGCCGACTCGATGCCGTCGACCTGGTCGCGGTCGCGGCGGTTGCGGTTGCGGCCACCGCGGCGGCGGCGGCGGCGCGGCTCGTCGCCATCCGCGTCCGCTTCCTCGCCGTTGGCGCCGAGCGTCGCCACCTTCACCGTGTTTTCCAGCACGTCGCCGTGCGGGGTGGTGGTCGACAGTTCGCTTTCGTCGGCCGGGGCCGGGATGGCCTGGATCTTCAGCTCTTCGGCCTTGGCCTCCACCTGCTGGGCGCTGCGTTCGCTGCGCTCGCGTGGCTGGCGTGGTGCGCGCTCCTTGCGCTCGCCGGGTTCGCGTTCCGCACGTGCGGCTGGCGCGGCCTGGGCGGCGTCGAGCTGCTCACGCGGCTCGCGCGGTGTACGCGGCTCGCGCTGTTCACGCGGCTGGCGCGGCGCACGCGCCGGCTTGCCCTCGGCTTCCACCGGCTTGGCGTTGTCCTCGGTCTTGGCGGTCAGGTCGCGCTCGTCACGGTCGCGGCCGCCCTTGGCGCCGCGGCCGTTGCGGGTGCGCTGGCCGTTACGGCCATTGCGCTCACCACGCTCGGCGGCGGCCAGGGTTGCCGGCTTCTCGGCTGTGACGGGAGCTGGCGCAGGGGCCGGGGCGACCGGGGCGCCCATGAAGAAGCCCTTGATGCGGGCGAAGAAGCCCAGTTCGCTCGGGACCGGCGCGGCTGCGACCGGGGCCGGAGCCGGAGCGACCGGGGCTGCGGACCTGGCCGGCTTGGCCGCTTCGCTGCGGTCCACCATCGGCGCCGGCTGGGCCGGGGTGATGGTCTTGACCACGGCTTCCTGGCGCGGCTTGGCTTCTTCCTTCTGGCGCTTGGCGAAGCCCATGTCGGTCTCGGCCGATTCCGCCATGGTGTAGCTGGCGGCGGCGTCTTCGAGGCGCGGGTCGTCGTGCTTGATGCGCTCGAGCTTGTAGTGCGGGGTATCCAGATGCTTGTTCGGGATCAGGATCACGGTGATGCGGTGGCGGTTCTCGATCTTGAGCACTTCGCCGCGCTTCTCGTTCAGCAGGAAGGCGGCGACGTCGACCGGCACCTGCACGTGGATCGCGGCCGAGTTCTCCTTCATCGCCTCTTCCTGGATGATGCGCAGGACTTGCAGGGCAGAGGATTCGGTATCGCGGATGTGGCCGGTGCCCGAGCAGCGCGGGCAGGTCACGTGCGAGCCTTCCGACAGCGACGGACGCAGGCGCTGGCGCGACAGTTCCATCAGGCCGAAGCGGGAAATCTTGCCCATCTGGACGCGTGCACGGTCATGGTGCAGGGCTTCCTTCAGGCGGCTTTCCACCTCGCGCTGGTTCTTGGCCACTTCCATGTCGATGAAGTCGATCACGATCAGGCCGCCCAGGTCGCGCAGGCGCAGCTGGCGGGCCACTTCGTCGGCCGCTTCGCAGTTGGTGTTGAAGGCGGTGGTCTCGATGTCCGAGCCGCGCGTGGCGCGCGCCGAGTTGACGTCGATGGAGACCAGGGCTTCGGTGTGGTCGATGACGATCGCGCCGCCCGAGGGCAGCGGTACGGTGCGCGCGTAGGCGGTCTCGATCTGGTGTTCGATCTGGAAGCGCGAGAACAGCGGCACGTCATCGCTGTAGCGCTTCACGCGGTGCGCCATGTCGGGCATCACGTGCGACATGAATTGCTGCGCCTGGTCGAAAATCTCGTCGGTGTCGATCAGGACTTCGCCGATGTCCGGCTGGAAGTAGTCGCGGATCGCGCGGATCACGAGCGAGCTTTCCTGGTAGATCAGGAAGGGGCCGGAGGCCGACTTGCCGGCGCCTTCGATCGCGCGCCACAGCTGCATCAGGTAGTTCAGGTCCCACTGCAGTTCTTCGACGTTGCGGCCGATGCCGGCGGTGCGGGCGATGACCGACATGCCTTGCGGCAGGTCGAGCTTGTCCATGGTCTCGCGCAGTTCCTGGCGCTCTTCACCTTCCACACGGCGCGACACGCCGCCGCCGCGCGGGTTGTTCGGCATCAGGACCAGGTAACGGCCGGCCAGCGAGATGAAGGAGGTGAGTGCGGCGCCTTTGTTGCCGCGCTCCTCTTTCTCGACCTGGACCATGATTTCCTGGCCTTCCTTGAGGGCCTCCTTGATGGTGCAGTTACGCACGTCGACGCCATCGCGGAAATAGGTACGGGCAACTTCTTTGAAGGGGAGGAAACCGTGGCGGTCTTCGCCGTAGCTGACGAAGCAGGCTTCGAGGGAGGGTTCGATGCGGGTGATGACACCCTTGTAGATATTGGACTTGCGTTGCTCGCGACCAGCGGTCTCGATATCGATGTCGATCAGTTTTTGACCGTCGACAATCGCTACGCGCAGCTCTTCTTGCTGCGTAGCGTTAAACAACATACGTTTCATTTTTCTTAACTCCGCGACCCGAAGGCCGTGTCATGCCGCGCTTGCCAGGCGCGGCGAAAGTACAAGGGATGTACGCGGAGAAGAATTGCTGGAGGGGGGAATACCCGGGACGGGGCAGGGCGATGCATGACATCGCTGCCGCACGGGGCGCGGTGGAGTCGAACGTCATTGTCTACGCACGCCGCATCCAGCGACTGGCCCGACTGCCACCACGTTGGGGTGGGCACGGCGGGTCCAGCGGGGCGGTGTGCAACAACGAGCCAAACCGTAGCCAGCGAACAACCAAGACTTCGATACCGAGGCGATCAATCAGCCTTCGGTAACGCTCAAGCCTTCAGGTGAGGCTACCATCGGGTCGGGCGAAAACGACAAGCGTTATCGACACCATCAACCGGCGAGCCGCCTACGGGCGGCTTTCCGGTACTTATCCATACAAATCCAGACAATCCAATCCGGCACTCAGCCACGCAACCCGATTGCAACTGCAGGTGCAACCCTGATCAGCGCACGGACACCTCCAAAAACCTGCTGCGCGTTGCATTTTCGGCCTGCGATGCTCGCTGTACTCAAGTACAGCTGCGCTTCTCAACCAAAACTGCTGCCGCTCGCGACGGTTTTTCGAGATGTCCTCCTGAATGTGCGTACACGTTTTTTCCACCGAATTTGCTCATGGCGGGGCCGGTGGAGCGCGCCCCTGTGTAAAATATCGTTTTAATTCTTACACCAGCAGAGGTTTGACCGCCGCCTGTCGATTATATATTCAAAATGAAGGACTTAGAGAGAATTTCTGGGAAGACAATGAGAACAGTGGACCAGAACAAGGTTGTTCCCCCTTCATCGCAGCCCACGATCCAGGCGCAGTTCGTCACAATCACCGAGGAAGAAGCCGGCCAGCGCATCGATAACTACCTGTTGCGCGTCTGCAAAGGCGTCCCCAAGAGTCATATTTACCGCATCTTGCGCTCCGGGGAGGTGCGGGTCAACAAGGGTCGTATCGACCAGCTCTACCGACTTGCGGTAGGCGACCTGGTGCGCATCCCCCCGATCCGCATTGCCGAGAAGGCCAGCCAGGAAGTGGCGCCGGGCCTCGAATTCCCGGTCGTGTTCGAAGACACGCACCTGCTCGTCATCGACAAGCCGGCCGGGGTGGCCGTCCACGGCGGCTCGGGCGTGTCGTATGGCGTGATCGAACAGTTGCGCGCGGCCCGGCCGCAGGCCAAGTTCCTGGAACTGGTGCACCGCCTCGACCGCGAAACCTCTGGCCTGCTGCTCATCGCCAAGAAGCGTTCGGCGCTGACGAACCTGCACGACCAGATGCGCGACGGCGTGACCGACAAGCGCTACCTCACCGCGGTGGTCGGAGACTGGACCAACAAGCGCCAACATGTAAAGCTCCGTTTACATAAATTTACGACGCCGGACGGCGAGCGCCGCGTGGTGGTGCAGGCCGGCGGCCAGGAAGCGCACACGGTGTTCAACCTGAAGCGCAAGTGGAAGGACTTCGCCCTGCTCGAGGCTGAGCTCAAGACGGGACGCACGCACCAGATCCGCGTGCACCTGGCATCAAGCGGCTTCCCGATCCTCGGTGACGAGAAATACGGCGATTTTGCATTGAACAAGCAGCTTCAGAAGGCAAATGACGAGCGCGGCGCGCTCAAGCGCATGTTCCTGCATGCTTACCAGATTACCTTCACGCATCCCGACACTGGCCAGCCGCTGACCTTGCGCGCGTCCCTGCCGGCCGAGTGCGACCGATTCTTGGTAAGCTTGGGGCAACCACTCACTTAATAGGTAGGGTGGTCGGCTTGCCGACCGCGCGTTCAAAACTGGCATGAATACCTGCACCGCCATTCATGCACGAGTTGGACGCGCGGTCGGCACAGCCGACCACCCTACGAAGAACAAGAATAGACAATGCCAAGAAAGCAATTTGACCTGATCGTCTTCGACTGGGACGGGACCCTGATGGACAGCACGGCGGCAATCGTCCGCTGCATCCAGTCGGCGGCGCGCGACCTCGGCCTGCCGGTGCCGAGCGATGCCTCGGCTTCGCACGTCATCGGCCTCGGCCTGTCCGAGGCCATGCAGGCCGTGCTGCCGGACATCGACCCGGTGCTGTATCCGCGCATGGTCGAGCGCTACCGCTACCACTTCCTGACGAAGGACCACGAACTCGTGCTGTTCAAGGGAGTTCGCGAGATGTTGACCGATCTTGCACAGCAAGGTTACTTCCTGGCGGTGGCTACGGGCAAGAGCCGGGTTGGCCTGAACCGCGCCATGAACGCGGCCGGGCTGCTGGCCACCTTCGACGCTACCCGTTGCGCCGACGAAACCTTCTCCAAGCCGCACCCGGCCATGCTGCAGGAACTGACGCGCGAACTGGGCCAGGACCTGCGCCGCACCGTCATGATCGGCGACACCACCCACGACCTGATGATGGCGAACAATGCCGGCGCGGCCGGCATTGCGGTCGAGTTCGGCGCCCACCCGGTGCACCAGCTGCAAGCCTGCAGGCCAATCTTCTCGGCCCGCACGATTCCCGAGCTGCATGCCTGGCTGATGGAGAACGCGTAGAGATGGCCAGGCATGGCTGACGATACCAGCCTGTTCGTCTGCGAAGCGGCCCAGCTGCTCGATGGCGGCAAGGGCCTGCGCTTCCCTGTCATTGCTTTCGGGCACCCTGCTACTGGCTTTGTGGTACGGTATGACGGTAAACCATTTGCTTACCTGAACCGTTGTGCGCACGTGCCGATCGAACTCGACTGGTCGCAGGGCGACTTTTTCGAATCGAGCGGCCTGTACCTGATGTGCGCCACGCACGGCGCCGTGTACGAGCCGGACACCGGCAAATGCGCCGGCGGACCGTGCCGCGGCGGCCGGCTGCGGCCGATCGTCGTGCTTGAACGCGACGGAGGCATCTGGTGGCAGCCCGACGACATGGTGCGAGCGCCAGCCGGCGTCGGGGATCCCGTTAAGAATCTGGAATTATGAGCGAGCAAACGAGTCACGATCATCGAGGCGAATATCCGGCCGAACAACGGCTCGCCGCCAACCCGACCGCGGGCAACTGGGAGCGCGAAACGCTCGAGAAACTGGTATTCGCCACCGTGCGCGAGCGCCGTGCGGCGCGCCGCTGGGGCATCTTCTTCAAGCTGAGCTTCCTGACGGTGGCCATCCTGGCCCTGTTGACCTATTACGATTCCAGCATCGGTTTCGGCGGCGACGAGAACCTGGGCCGCCACACGGCCCTCATCGAAATCAACGGTGAAATCGAAGCGGAAGGCAGTGGCGCGGCCGATACCGTGATCCCCTCGCTGAACAAGGCCTTTGCCGATGCCGGTTCGGCCGCGGTGGTGCTGCGCATCGACAGCCCCGGCGGCAGCCCGGTGCAGGCCGGCATCATCGTCGACGAGATCCAGCGCCTCAAGCGCGGCTACCCGGACAAGCCGCTCTACGTGGTGGTGGACGAAATCTGCGCCTCGGGCGGCTACTACATCGCCTCGGCGGCAGACCGCATCTATGTCAACAAGGCCTCGATCGTCGGCTCGGTCGGCGTGCTGATGGACAGCTTCGGCTTCACCGGCGCCATGGAAAAGCTGGGCGTCGAGCGGCGCCTCCTGACGGCCGGCGAGAACAAGGGCTTCCTCGATCCGTTCAGCCCGCAGTCCGACAAGCACAAGGCCCGTGCCCAGGCCATGCTCAACGAAATCCACCAGCAGTTCATCTCGGTGGTGCGCGCCGGCCGCGGCAAGCGCCTGAAGGAAACCGAGGAAACCTTCTCCGGCCTGTACTGGACCGGCGCGAAAGCGGTGGAGATGGGCCTGGCCGACGGTTTCGGCACGGTCGACACGGTGGCCCGCGACATCGTCAAGGCCGAGGACATCGTCGACTACACGGCCCACGAAGGCTTGCCGGAACGCGTCCTGAAGAAGTTCGGCGCGGCAGTCGGCAATGGGGCCGTGAGTGCGGTCTACAAAGGAGCTGTGCCGCAGCTTCGATGACATTTTGCTTGCATCCTGCGGAACATGTTCTATATTGGGTGTAGCATCACCCTCAGCCGCAAGATGCTCCCCCACTGCACCAGCGGTGCAGCTTCGAGAGAATTCAATTCCTCACAGTAGTGTTCCTTCCCAGGAAGTGGAAACGGCGGCTCCGGCCGTCGTTTTCATTTCCCGCCAATGGTTGCGCGGCTGCTTCTAGGTGCAGCTGTCGATTTGCCGGGCATCGCCGTCGCACGTCGGCTGGTAGCCGAGGGCAGGGGACGAGCGCAGTGCTGGCGGAGCATCGTCATGCTGGCTGAAACCACCACGGTCGAGCCATGCCTGGAAATCGCGCCGGGCCGTGGCGTACCAGGCGGCGCGCACGGCGGGAGCGCCCAGGTGCAGGTGGGGAATGTGTCCCCCGTGCTGCCAGCGCGCCAGCGCGAGCCGCGTGGGAAACAGGGCAGCATGATGTCGGGCGATCTGGCGACGTTCGTCGGCATCGGCTGCAAGCGGAAGCGGTCCATCGGTCGGTTGCGCGTTGGTGTGCACGGTGTTGTCCTTGTTTTTAGCGAGGGGTACTCTGCTTAAAGATGTCCTCATGGCGTTAGGCGGATTCCTAACGCGTTGAAGTCTATCAATCAGAATCTTCCTAAGCTTGACGCTCATCAAATGAACGGATGCATCTGAACCCTGTCGGAAAACATTACCCCTGGGATGGGGGCGCTCCTTACCCGTGCGGGTAGCGGAGGGCGCGAAAGCAAGGTTTGCGGTGCTTTGTCGGGGCTGTCGCTTCTGTTAAAGTGGCGCCCCATGAGCAAACTTTCCCTGGACCGCATCCTGCAATCGCAGGGATTCGGCACCCGCAAATACTGCCGCGCGCTGATCGAGGACGGCGACGTGTTGGTCAACGGCGCAGTCGAAGACAATTACAAGGCCACTTTCGACACGACCAACCTCGTCCTGAGCGTTTTCGACGAGGAATGGCGCTACCGCGAGCGCGTCTATATTGCGCTGTACAAGCCGGCCAACTACGAGTGCTCGCGCAAGCCGAGCCACCATCCGGGCGTGCTGACCCTGCTGCCCGAGCAGTTCGAATGGCGCGACGTCCAGCCGGTCGGCCGTCTCGACCACGACACCACCGGGCTGCTCCTGATGTCGGACGACGGTCCCTTCATCCACGCCCAGTCCTCGCCCAAGCGCCACGTGCCCAAGGTCTACCAGGCCACGACCGCAGAGCCCGTCACTGAAGCGCTGGTCGGGCAGATGCTGTCCGGCGTGCAGCTGCACGACGAACCGGCGCCCCTCAAGGCGCTCTCTTGCGTGCAGCGCGGCGAGCACCTGCTCGAGATCGTGCTGGAGCAGGGCAAGTACCACCAGGTCAAGCGCATGCTGGCTGCCGCAGGCAACCATTGCAGCGCGCTGCACCGCTCGCAGATCGGCGGCCTGACGCTGGAGTCGCTCGGGCTGAAGGAAGGGGAGTGGTGCTACCTGGAGAAGGAACAGTTGGATCTGCTGGTTCCGTAAAGCGTCATCGGTATTGCCGCACCGCGGCAAACGGTGCGACATCGTTCAGGCTTTTCCGCGACACTGTTGTTGACAATCCGCCATGTCATGCGAGCTCTTGCTTGTGACATGGTGGCCGCACAGCCGTTTCTGAAAAAAGCCCATGCATTTGAAGAAGATTTCCGCAGCCATCCTGCCCGCGCTGCTTGCCATTCCCGCCATTGCCCAACAATCGCCCCCCTCCCTCACGCAGCAGTTGGGAGATTGCACCAGGCTAAGCGACACTGCCGAACGCCTCGCTTGCTTCGACCGACTGGCCGCCGCCCATGGCGCCACGGCTGCCGCACCGGCAGTGGCGCCGGCCGCCGCGCCTGCCGTGGCAAGCATGACGCCCGGCCAGGCGCCGACCGCTTTCCCCGCCAAGCCGCAGCCGGACCCGTCCGCCTCGGTCGATCCGGTGGTCGAGGCCGCCGCCGAGTACACCATGGCCAGCCATTGGGAACTCGACGAGAAGCATCGCCGCGGCATCTTCGTGTTCCGCCCGCACAATCCGAACTACCTGATCGCGGCGCGCACCTACCGCCCGAACGAGGCGCCCTATTTGCCCTTCCGCGCGGCGGATTTCACCGGCAAGCTGTCCCACGCCGAACTGCAGTACCAGCTCGGCTTCAAGATGAAGGCGGTCGAGACCGCCTTCGAGCTGCCCGTGGATGTCTGGTTCGGCTACACCCAGAACAGCTTCTGGCAGGCGGGCAACCGCGAAGCGTCCAGCCCTTTCCGCGAAACGAATTACCAGCCTGAAGTCATGCTGGTGACGCCGCTGAACTTCAGCGTCTTCGGCACCAACTTGAAATTCCTGAACCTCGGCCTGAACCACCAGTCGAACGGCCAGTCCTCGACCCTGTCGCGCAGCTGGAACCGGATCTATGCCCAGGTGGGCCTGGAGCGCGGGCGCCTGGCCATGACGGCGCGCGTGTGGAAACGCCTGAACGAATCGATCGAGGACGACAACAACCCGGACATTGTCGACTACATGGGGCGCGCCGAGCTGGCCGGCACCTACCGCAAGGACGGCCACGAATTCTCGGCCCTGCTGCGCCATAACTTCCACACGAACAAAGGGGCGACCCAGCTCGGCTGGGCCTTCCCGCTGGCCGGACCGCTCAAGGGTTACCTGCACTGGTTTTCGGGCTATGGCCAGAGCCTGATCGACTACAACTACTTCCAGCGCACGATCGGGGCCGGGGTGGTGGTCCAGTACTGACGGGAAGCCCCGTGCGATCTACAATGGCGGGTTGCCAACATCGACCCACCAACCATGAAACTTGCCACGCTCAAGGACGGTAGCCGCGACGGGATGCTGGTCGTCGTTTCGCGCGACCTGAAAACGGCCCACGTGGCCGACGGCATCGCGCCCACGCTGCAGGCCGCGCTCGACGACTGGAGCTTCATCGCGCCGCAGCTGGCCGAGCTCTCGCTGCTGCTGAATGAAGGACGCGCGGAGGGCCGCGCCCGCCGTCCCTTCGACTTCGACCCGTCCGCCTGCATGGCGCCCCTGCCGCGCGCCTACCAGTGGGCCGACGGCTCGGCCTACGTCAACCACGTCGAGCTGGTGCGCAAGGCGCGCGGCGCCGAGATGCCGGCCTCGTTCTGGGAAGACCCATTGATGTACCAGGGCGGGAGCGACGATCTGCTGGGGCCGATGGACGACATCGTGCTCGCGCACGAGGAGTGGGGCATCGATTTCGAGGCCGAGGTGGCGGTGATCACCGACGACGTGCCGATGGGCGCGACGCCCGACGACGCCGGTTCCCGGATCCGGCTCTTGATGCTGGCCAACGACGTGTCGCTGCGCAACCTGATCCCTGACGAGCTGGCCAAGGGCTTCGGCTTCCTGCAATCGAAGCCGGCGACCAGTTTTTCTCCGGTGGCGGTCACCCCAGACGAACTGGGCGAGGCTTGGCGCGGCGGCAAGGTCCACCTGCCCCTGCGCTCGACCTGGAACGGCCACCTGGTGGGCCAGCCGCAGGCCGGCGTCGACATGGTGTTCAACTTCCCCCAGCTGATCGCGCACCTAGCCAAGAGCCGCAAGGTGCGGGCCGGCAGCATCGTCGGCTCGGGCACGGTCTCGAACAAGGACGCTGGCCGGGGCTACTCGTGCATCGCCGAGCAGCGCTGCCTGGAGATGATCGCCGACGGCGCCGCCAGCACGCCCTTCATGCGCTTCGGCGACACCATCCGCATCGAGATGCTGGACGAGAAGGGCAAGTCGATCTTCGGGGCGATCGACCAGACCGTGAAACGATGGGAGTAGGGTGGGCAAGTTCCTTGCCCACGCGGTGATTGTTATCGGCTCCGCTCTCGTGCCGGATAATCTTGCCGCTAACTATCACCGCGTGGGCGGCGCGCAAGCTGGGGAATAATCGAGCTGCGAGGTCAAGCCGCCCACCCTACGGCCCCGACCAGAACGCATCCGGTGCGCCTTCACCGCGCAGGTCGACCTCGACCGGCCGGCTGATCCGGCGCAGGGTCTCGGCCCGCAGCAGCCGGCCGTCCGGCTCGTGCAGGCGAAACCACAGAAAGGCCACCCCCGACAGGCGCAGGTGCTGCCCGCTGAACAGGTTTTCCTTCACGATGCTCATGCCTTCCAACCGCAGGTCGACGTCCAGCACCAGGCTGCCCGCCGTGCGTTCGGCGTAGCCGAGATAGCGCGCGGCGTTATACAGGGGACTTTTTTCGTTGGCTTCGCCGGCCTGGAGCGATTCGATGAAGCTGTCCACCAGCTTCAGCTGGGCCAGCGCGGCCTGGGCCACGGCGGCGAGTTCCTTCTTCTGTTCGCCCCTGGCATTCTCCACCAGTCCTTGCAGTTCGGCGATGCGCTGGGCGTAGCCGGCCCGGTGGACGGCGAGGGCTTTCACGCGCCCCAACAACTTCTCGTAGCGCGCCCAGTCGAGTTCTCCCAGGTAGCCGACGCCCAGTCCGCTGATGCGCTCGGGGCAGGACTGGGCGAGGGCGCTGGCGAACAGGCTGCGCGCGCCTTCGCCATAGCCGATGCCGGTAGCGCTCACGTCGCTACGCAGCAGGGCGGCGACGTCGGCGCCGGCGCGCACCGTGGCCGGCACTACGGTCAGGATGGCCAAGGGCAGCGCGGCCGCGCCCGAGCCGGGCGGGCGATGGGTGTCGAGGAAGCGCTGCAGGGCCTTGTTGCGCTCGGCCATGTCGCCCGACAGGCCGGCAAGGGCGCTGTCCACCGTGCGCGCCGCAACCATACCCTGGCTTGCTGCCGCATCGTAGAGGGCGGCGCTGCGGTCCGGCGGCAGGCGCGTGCATAGGTAGACCGCGAGTTCGCGCGCCAGGTCGAAGGCGCGCACCAGGCCGGCGGCGCCGAACTGGCGGGTATCGACCGTGCCGGCCAGCGGCTTGGACTGGGCCGGCGGCAGGCGCGCCAGCAGCTCGGCGCGTTCGGCCTCGGCCACGGCCTGGCGGGCTTCGGCTTCCAGCCGGCGGGCGCGCAGCTCGGCCAGCTCGACGGAGTCCTGGCCGTAGGCCGTGGCGGCCATCGCGAACAGCAAGACAAAACCTGGAAACAAAAAGAAGAAGCGGAGCAGGGAAGGTGCAGTGCGACACGATGTTGACAGCATGTGGCCTCCCGACTGCCAATAAGAAAAAATTCCTGAAATAAAGATGTAACGAATTGTCAGGAATATTAGGAGATGTTTCAGGAGGGTTGATTGCTAGATCTCAAAATCTCTAGAATCGCGCAATTGTTCTAGAACAATCAATCACTTGCATCTCCCAGCGCGTAGGCACTCCGAATACGATTGGACCTTGGTCAAACAGAAATGCGATAGAATTAACGAGTTAACAAAGTGGTTCTATGAGTATTACTTATCTTCCATTTGCCGGTCTCGAGCTTGGATTCGCCATCTCGCTCGTCTGTTCGCTGCTGCTCGTCCTGACGACGCGCTGGCACGGACGGTATTCGCTCGACGCAACGCGCGGTGTGCAGAAATTCCACATTGTTCCGACACCGCGCATCGGCGGTGCCGCCATCATGCTCGGCCTCTGGCTCTCCCTCGGCGTTCTGCCCCGCGACCAGCAGGAATTGCTGCTGCCGGTGCTGGTGTCGGCCATGCCGGCCTTCATGTTCGGTCTCGCCGAAGACCTTACTCGCTCCATTTCAGTGCGTGCGCGTTTGCTCGCCACGATTGCCAGCGGCGTCTGCTGCTGGGGTCTGACCGGCGTCAGCCTGTTGCACATCGGCGTCGCGCCCATCGACGTGCTGCTGGGCTGGCTGCCGGCCTCCGTCTTGTTCACCGCGTTTGCCGTGGGCGGCGTGGCCAATGCAGTCAACATTATCGACGGCTTCAATGGCCTGGCCAGCGGCACCGTACTGATCGGCATGTTGGCGCTCGGCTTCATTGCCCAGGACGCCGGTGATGGCACCCTGGCCCAGCTGTGCTTTATCGTGTGCGCCGTGACGGCCGGCTTCTTCGTTGTGAATTTCCCCTTCGGCAAGCTGTTTCTCGGCGATGGCGGTGCCTACCTGCTCGGATTCCTGCTCGCCTGGCTGTCGGTGATGCTGGTCCATCGCAACCCATTGGTATCGCCGTGGGCCCCGCTGCTGGCCTGCGCCTATCCGGTATTCGAGACCGTGTTCACCATCGTGCGGCGCTTGTGGTGCCGGCGCCATCCGGGCCACCCGGACAGCTGGCATCTGCACAGCCTGGTCAAGACGGCCATCGTGGCTCACTATTTCCGCGCGCTACCGGCGCGTCTGCGCAATGCCTGCGTATCGCCATTCTCCTGGGCGGTAGCATTGGTCCCGGCGATGATGGCAGTGCGCTTCGCCGCCGTACCGGAAGCCCTGCTGCAGGGCGTGCTCGCGAGCTTCCTGCTGTACCTGTCCGTGTATTCGTTCGTGGTCTCTGCCTGGTGGGCGCGCCGCCGCCGCATCAAGCAGGCCGCTCCACAAGCGTTCCGTATGATGACGGAGTCCGAGTCTTCCTTGATCCGGCGGGGACTATGAGCTCCCCGCTGCACTGCTAAACACGCCATAATTCAGGTCAGCGGGCGCGTGCCCAGATCAACCAACCCGGATAATGTATGAGCATCCTTGTGACCGGTGGCGCCGGCTTCATTGGTTCCAACTTCGTGCTCGACTGGATGGCGCAGTGCGACGAGCCCGTCATCAACCTCGACAAGCTGACCTATGCCGGCAACCTGAGCAATCTTGCAAGCCTCCACGGCGATCCGCGCCACCATTTCGTGGCGGGCGATATCGGCGACAGCGTGTTGGTGACGCGCCTGCTACGAGAACACCGGGTGCGGGCGGTGCTGAACTTCGCGGCGGAGAGCCACGTCGACCGCTCGATCGCCGGCCCGGCCGCCTTCATCGAGACCAATGTGGCCGGCACCTTCCGCCTGCTGGAAACGGTGCGCGCCTACTGGGGCGAGCTTGACGAACGCGGGCGCACGGACTTCCGCTTCCTGCATGTCTCGACAGACGAAGTGTATGGTTCGCTTCCTTCTGACGCGCCGGCGTTCGACGAGCAGCACCGCTACGAGCCGAACAGTCCTTATTCGGCCAGCAAGGCAGCCTCGGACCACCTGGTGCGGGCCTGGCACCACACCTATGGCTTACCGGTGCTGACCACCAACTGCTCCAACAACTACGGCCCCTTCCATTTCCCCGAAAAGCTGATTCCGCTGGTGATCCACAACGCACTCGCGGGCAAGCCGCTGCCTGTTTACGGCAATGGCCGCCAGGTGCGCGACTGGCTCTACGTGCTCGACCATTGCAGCGCGATCCGCCGCGTGCTGGACGCCGGGACGCCGGGCGAGACCTACAACGTCGGCGGCTGGAACGAGATGGCGAACATTGACGTCGTGCATACGTTGTGCGCCATCCTGGACGAGCTGCGCCCGCGCCCCGACGGCCTGCCGTATGCGGCGCAGATCAGCTTCGTAAAGGACCGCCCGGGCCATGACCGCCGCTACGCGGTCGACGCCGGCAAGCTCGAGCGCGAACTCGGCTGGCGCCCGGTGGAGACCTTCGAAACCGGCATCCGCAAGACCGTTGCATGGTACCTGGCGCACCAGGACTGGGTGCGCGACGTGACCAGCGGCGCCTACCGCGACTGGGTCGCGCAGCAGTACACCGGCGGACGTCTCGGTCCATGAAGATTTTGCTTTTCGGTAAGGATGGGCAGCTTGGCTGGGAGCTGAGGCGTGCACTCGCGCCCCTGGGAGAACTGCATGCGCTCGGCCGCACCGAGGCCGATTTCGCCGACCCCGGCGTCCTGCGCGCCTGCGTGCGGAAGCATCGGCCCGATGTCATCGTCAATGCGGCTGCCTATACCGCGGTCGACCGCGCCGAGGGTGACGAGGCTGCTGCGCAGCGCATCAACGCGCGCGCGCCGGGCGTGCTTGCCGACGAAGCCCGGGCCTGCGGCGCCTGGCTCGTGCACTATTCGACCGATTACGTGTTCGGCCGCGGCAAGGGCAGCGGAACGGACGGCGCCTGGGTCGAGAGCGATCCGGCCGAACCCTTGTCGGCCTATGGCCGCACCAAGTTCGACGGCGAAGAACGCATCCGCGCAAGCGGGGCGCGCCATCTGATCCTGCGCACGGGCTGGGTGTTCGGACGGCACGGCGCGAACTTCGCAAAGACCATCCTGCGCCTGGCGCAGGAGCTTCCGCGGCTCGAGGTCGTCGCCGACCAGCACGGCGCACCCACCGGCGCCGAGCTGCTGGCCGACCTGACCGCACTGGCCCTGTACCGCATCGCCCTGGAACGCGGCGCGGCGGAAACATTGTCGGGTACCTACCATGTGGCGGCATCCGGCCGCACCACCTGGCATGCGTATGCGCGCCACCTGGTCGGACAGGCGCTGGCGCGCGGCGCCCGGCTGGCGCTGACGCCCGACCGGATCTTGCCGGTCGCGGCCGCCGAGTGGGGCGCGCAAGCGGCACGCCCGGACAATTCGCTGCTCGATACCACCCGGTTCCGCACCGTATTCGGTCTGGCGCTGCCGGACTGGCATGACCACGTCGACCGCCTAGTCGCAGAACTCGCGGCAGGCGCCAATCCATGAGGAAAACGATGAACGAATCTCCAAGGCGCAAGGGCATCATCCTGGCGGGCGGCAGCGGTACACGCCTGTACCCGGCGACGCTGGCGGTGTCGAAGCAGCTGATGCCGGTATTCGACAAGCCGATGATTTACTACGCACTCAGCACGCTGATGTTGGCCGGGATTCAGGACATCCTCGTCATTTCCACGCCCCAGGATACCCCGCGCTTCGAGCAACTGCTCGGTGACGGCGGCCGCTTCGGCCTTAATGTCTCGTATGCGGTTCAGCCGACTCCCGGCGGTATCGCCCAGGCCTATTTGGTGGGCGCCGACTTCCTGGCGGGCAGTCCGTCGGCACTCGTTTTGGGCGACAATATCTTCTACGGCCACGACCTGCCGCTCATGTTGCGCCAGGCCTCTGCACGCAGTGACGCCAGCGTCTTTGCCTATCACGTGCAGGATCCAGAGCGCTATGGGGTCGTCGAGTTCGACGCTGCATGGCGCGCCATCGGCCTCGAAGAAAAGCCGCGCGTGCCGCGCTCGAACTACGCGGTAACCGGCCTGTATTTCTACGATGGCGACGCGGTTGGGATAGCGCGTTCCTTGAGGCCGTCGGCGCGCGGCGAGCTCGAAATCACGGACATGAACCGCATTTACATGGAACTCGGACGTCTGCAGGTAGAGATCCTGCGGCGCGGCTATGCATGGCTCGATACCGGCACCCACGAGTCCCTGCTCGACGCCAGCCAGTTCATCGCCACCATCGAGCGCCGGCAGGGCCTGAAAGTGGCCTGTCCGGAGGAAATTGCCTTCCGCATGGGCTGGATCAGCGCGGGGCAACTCGCCGAACTGGCCGCGCCGATGCAGAACAATGGCTATGGGCAGTACCTGCTGCGGGTTCTAAACGAAAAGGTTATCTGATGCGGATCACCCGCCTGTCCATTCCAGATGTCGTGCGAATCGAGCCGCGCGTGTTCGCCGATGAGCGCGGTTCGGTGTACGAGAGCTTCCACCTGCACCGCTTCGAGCAAGCCATCGGCCGCAAGGTGGACTTCGTGCAGGACAACCATGCGAGCTCGGTCCGGAACGTGTTGCGCGGCCTGCATTACCAAGTGCGCCAGACGCAGGGCAAGCTGGTACGGGTCGTAGCGGGGAGCGTGTTCGACGTGGCCGTGGACCTGCGGCGTTCGTCGCCGACCTTTGGGCAGTGGACTAGCGATGTCCTCAGTGCCGACAACAAGGCCCAGCTATGGGTGCCGGAAGGCTTCGCCCATGGTTTCCTGGTGCTGTCGGAGTCGGCCGAGGTGGTTTACAAGCTGACCGATTATTACGCTCCCGAACATGAGCGCTGTATTGCCTGGAACGACCCGATCCTGGCTATTGCATGGCCCGTGCATGGTTCGCCGCAGACCTCTCCCAAGGACGAGGAAGGTTTGCCTTTTCAAAAGGCCGAACACTTCGCATAGATGTATTCCCCCATGCATGGGGCTTTAATTGCTTTAACGAATGGTATATAGCTTAAGGTTATAGGGGAATCTGGGTTTGTCAGATTTTCACGCAATGTAACAAGGTAGTAAATTGCACAATGTCAATAATCCTAACGTTCTTGTTTGATCTATATCTTAGAACGTTAATCTATCCCCTCATTGGATAGGGAAGTGTTGTGCGGTGGAGATTTTCTGTGCTGACAGCAAATTCCTGCTGTGCATGATGCTGCTGGGGCGGATATAATTCTAGGTTATCCGACTGTTACCATCTCTCCCGAGTATCATATGTCCAAGTTTTTGCTTCGCGCCGTGGCGCTGGTCATCGGCGCCGCATCGACCATTGCTTCTGCTCAAGAATCGCCTGCACGCGCTGACGAGATGTTCGGTCAGGAATTGCCTGAAGCGGTAGCGCCTACGGCTACGCCAGCCGCGCCGCGCAGGATGGCGATTACCAATACCACTTCCAAGACCGCGTCCCAGGTCCGCCAGACAACCGATGCGGGTCTTCCCTCTGCGTTGCCCGTCGCGTCCAATGGCACGGGCCAGCCAAAGCTGCAGACCGAGTTCCAGAAGTTCATCCATGACAGCGTTGGACAGGACCTCCCCATTTTCGGCGCGAACTTCTTCGCGAATGCCCCATCGACCTTTGCCCCGGTCTCGAATACGCCTGTTCCTTCGGAATATGTGCTGGGTCCGGGCGACGAATTGCTGATCCGCGGATGGGGGACCATCGACATCGATTTTCGCGCCACGATCGACCGCAACGGCACCATCTCGATTCCGACGATCGGCTCGGTCGTGCTGGCCGGCGTGAAGGCCGGCGATGCCGATGACATCATCCGTAGCGCGGTCGCAAAGCTGTACAAGGGCGTGACCATCAGCGTGAACTTTGGCCAGCTGCGCGCGATCACCGTGTACGTGGTCGGCCAAGCAAACCGTCCGGGCACCTATACGGTATCGAGCCTGTCGACCCTGGTGACCGCGCTGTTCGCCAGCGGCGGTCCGAATGCCAACGGCAGCATGCGCCGCGTCCAGGTGAAGCGCGCCGGCCGCGTCGTCACCGAGCTCGACCTGTATGCCTTCATCGCGAAAGGCGACAAGTCTGCCGACGTCAAGCTGCAAGACGGCGACTCGATCTATATCCCTTCGGCCGCCGGCTATGTGGCGCTGGTGGGCAAGGTGAACAGCCCTGCGGTATATGAACTCAAGACCGGTAGCGACACCATCGAGTCGATGCTCGACTTTGCGGGCGGCATGCCGGTAGTTGCCGATCCGCGCCGGGCCTTCCTCGAGCGTATCGACCCCAGCAAGAGCCGCCCGCGCAGCGTCGAGCAGTTTGCCCTTGACGCCGCGAGCTTGAAACGCCCGCTGAAGGACGGCGACGTGCTGAACATTACGTCGATCACGCCGGAGTTCTCAAACGCAGTCATCCTGCGCGGCAACGTGGACCAGCCTGTGCGTGCACCGTTCAAGGCCGGCATGCGCGTTAGCGACCTGATCCCGAGCCGCGATTACCTGATCACTCGGGCATCGGTCAAGCGCCAGAACAATGTTGTTGCCACGGGCCAGGCCGAGCAGGTCACGAATGAAGAAGCGGATACGATAGCGGCACGCATCGGCGGGCTGGTGGACGAAGTGAACTGGGATTACGCAGTGGTGGAGCGTATCAACCGAAAAGATCTTTCAGTCAGCCTGATCCCTTTTAACTTGGGCAATATCTTCGCCAACCCTGCCAGCCCCGACAATATCGAGCTCCAACCGGGCGACACGGTCACGATCTTCTCGCAGGAGGACGTCGCTGTGCCGATGGACAAACGCCGGATCTTCGTGCGCGTCGAAGGCGAAGTCCGGGTCCCGGGCGTGTACCAGATGACTGCCGGCGAGACCGTGCAGTCGCTGCTGGCAAAGGCCGGAGGTCCGACTGCGAACGCCTATCTGTTCGGCACCGGCTTCTACCGCGAGGTAGTGCGCAAGGAGCAGGAAGTGAACCTAGAGAAGGCCGCTCAGCGCCTCGAGTCGCAATTGCAGAACGCGCAGTCGCGTGGCCTTGCTAACGTGCGCGCTGCCACACCTACCGAGGCACAGGCGGAGCTTGCTCAACGCGACACTGAAATGCGTGCGGCTAGGGAAGCGATTTCCCGTTTCCGCCGCCTGAAGCCGACGGGCCGCATCGCCTTCGGCTTGGCGCCAAACGAGCGCTCGTTTGCCCGACTGCCGCAGGTCAGGCTCGAAAACGGCGACCGTCTGGTCATCCCGGCGCGTCCGGCCTTCGTCAATGTTTTTGGCGCCGTGAACGTCGAAGCATCGTCGCTGTGGAAACCCAACAGCCGAGTCAAAGATTACTTGCAGTTGGCTGGCTTGACGGCTGACGCGGACGTGGACAACGCCTTCGTGATGCGTATGGATGGCACCGTGGTGGGCGCGAACTCGGGGACTTGGTTCTCGACTGGCATCGGTGGCCTGGAAATTATGCCTGGCGACAGCATCGTTATTCCTGAAAAGTTTGACAAGGAAACGCGCTGGACCAAGTTCATGAACGGCACTCGGGAATGGGCGCAGATCTTCGCTAACTTCGGTTTGGGCGCGGCGGCGATCAAGACGTTACGAGATTAAGTGACAGCCGCGTTTTAGGGCCGCACGGAAAAATAAATTTACTATCTATGACGAGAATCGAACAATCAAACAGAGAAGCCGTCGCCCTAGACAAAGGCGGCAGTTTCTTTAACGTTTTTGAAATCTTGTTGCTTCTTTCGAAACGTAAAAAACAGATTATCCTGTTACCACTTGCCGCAGCAGTCATCGCAGCAATAATTAGTCTGTTGGTTCCGAACATTTATCGGGCATCTACAAAATTGATGCCACCCCAACAGGCCCAATCCGGGGCGGCTGCATTGATGTCGCAATTTAGCGGCATTGCTGGAATCGCGTCCGGGGCTTCCGCATTGAAAAATCCGAATGACCTGTACTTGGGAATGCTGCGCAGTCGAACTATCGCTGAACGTGTAATTGATCAGTTCAACTTAATGCGAGTGTACGATATGACATCACGCGAGAAAGCTCGCGAGCAACTTGCAAAGAGCACGACCATCAGTACTGGCAAAGAAGGCTTGATCACGATCGAAGTTGAAGACGCTGACAAAAGCCGGGCTGCCAAAATGGCCGCTGCATATGTGGACGAGTTGACCAATTTGAGCAAGACACTCGCTGTTACGGATGCAGCTAAAAAGCGGGTGTTTTTCGAGCGCCAACTCGAAGCCGCAAAGGACAAGCTTGCTGCCTCAGAAATTTCACTGAAAAGAGCGATCCAGACGACGGGTGTAGTAAGCGTCGATATGGAAAGCCGGGCAAATATCGAAATATCAGGCCGTTTGCAAGCCCAAATTTCGGCTAAAGAAATCGAAATAGGCGCTATGGAAGCTTTCGTAACGCGCGATAATCCACGATATAAACAAGCTCAAGAAGAGCTTGCCAGTCTGCGTAATGAGCTGTCAAAAATCCAGAATGGCCGCGGCACTTCCATTTCTCGGGCGAGCGAAACGAGTGAATCCGGCCTTGCGAATGTGAAGATCCTTCGTGACGTGAAGTACTACCAGATGCTGTACGAACTGCTTGCAAAGCATTACGAAGTCGCACGCTTGGAGGAAGCAAAAGATCCATCGATTATCCAGGTGCTTGATCCCGCAATCGAACCGGAGCGAAAGTACAAACCAAAACGCGCCATTATCGTCCTGGTCACCGGCTTTGTTACCCTGTTATTAGTGATCTTCTGGATAGTAGGCAAGGAGGTGCTGCGCAGGATCATGAGCATGCCTCAATATGCCGAGAAAATTAAACAGCTTTCGGTTTGACCTAGCCCCGCTGGAGCTAGACTTCGACGTTATAGCAAACTGGCGAATATATCGTAGCGAATACAGAAATATCGATGTTCGGAAGCGAAAGATGAGTTCACAACAGCTTGCAAGTGTCAAGGAGCTAACCGGAAACCAGTCGCAACGCGATGCGCAGCTAAGACAGCAGGTAATTTATTCTTTCCTGGTCAAAATCATTAGCGTTGCAACAACCCTGTTGTTGATACCGCTGATGATGGGCTCCCTAGCTCCGGAAAAATATGCGGTCTGGTTGACTTTGTCATCATTGTTCGCATGGCTGAGCTTGTTCGATTTTGGTTTGGGTAACGGGCTGCGGAATAAACTTGCAAAAGCGCTCGCCAGAAATGACACGAGCCTGGGGCGCGAATATGTAAGCACTACTTATGCATGTGTAGCTGCTCTGGTCGCCATCTTGCTCCTGTTTTTCTTGTTACTGGTCCCGCACCTGAGCTGGCAAACGATATTGAATGCTCCCTCGGTGCCGGAAGATGAGTTGCGGACTGTCGCAATCCTCGTCGTCACTCTGTTTCTAGTTCGTTTTGTTTTTCAGCTGGTCGGGATTCTGTACACCGTCATCCATAGACCGGCTGTCAGCAATATTCTCGCTGCGATAGGAAATCTGTTAAGTTTTCTCGCTATCCTGGCGGCGCATCTCCTCTCAATCGGGAGCTTGGCTTTGTATGCCGGAATATTAGTAGGGGCGCCGCTGCTTGTTCTGATACTTGCGACGATCGTTGCGTTCACCACGACGCATCGCTCCTTAATTCCTTCTCTACATTGTTTTAGGAAGGAACAGGTACAAGAACTGGCCAGCTTGGGAGGAACGTTCCTGTTAATCCAAATAGGGGCGCTCGTCTTGTTTTCAAGCGCCCCGATGATCATCGCGCACACGCTAAACCCGCAGGAAGTGATTGCTTACAATGTGGCCCTAACCTACTTTCAACTACCAGTGATCGGCTACGCAATCGTCATGTCGCCTATATGGAGTGCGGTCACTGATTCGTATACGCGCAACGAGATCGATTGGCTTGAAACTACACTTAAAAGATTGAATCGTCTGTCAATTTTATTTTGCGTTGGAATTGTTGGAATGCTCCTAGCAAGTCCGCTGGTATACCAAATTTGGCTCGGAGAACAGGTAGAAATACCTTTTATCCTCTCATTCTCTATGGCTGTCTTTGCGGTGATCAATGTAGTTCTGTCGCCGTACACAAGTTTTATAAATGGGATTGGAAAGATATCGCTAACCGCAGTCATCGTAGCGATCACGATTTGCGTGTATTTCCCTCTTGCATTCTCTTTGACAAACGCTCTCGAGTCGAGCGCTGGCGTCATGTTTGCCACTTGTCTTGTGAATGCAGTCGGACTCTACTACCAGCCTCGTCAGGTAAAGCTCCTTTTGAAACACAAAGCCGCGGGCATATGGGCGAGGTAGTTCGATGAAAAACGTATTGATAATACATCACGGCCAAGGGCTGGGCGGCGGTCTGGTTGCCCTCGTCGGACTCATCGAGGAGCTGAGGCGCGATCACGATATTACCGTTTTTTGCATCTATCGTAGCGATGCAGTCGAATACCTGGAACAGCAAGGTATTCCTGTCTTTGTTTGCAGTAGCTCGTTCTACCAGAAGCATTATGATTTGTTCGTTCACTCGGCAGCGTCGTTTCCAACGCTCCTGAACTTGATTAGAAGCCTGCGCTCGATAGTTTTGTATTTCTTGAGTGCGTACATATTTGCGCCGCGAGCGATAAAGGAAAACGGTACGAATTTTGATCTGGTTTACCTCAACTCGCTGTTTATTTCCGATTGGGCTATCGCCGCTAAAAGTCTTGGGAAGAAGGTAATTCTTCACGTGAGGGAGCCACTCTCGCCCGGTCTGCTTGGATGGCGTGCCGGTTTGATACGAAAGTTTGTCAATAGAAACGCGGATTTGGTCGTTGCCGTGTCAGAAGATAACAGGACGCGTTTGGCGCCCACGTGTCTTTCGCACACCGTATATGATCCGATCGTAACCAATACACGCATGGAACAGGATCTCGAAGTAGACGAGAATTTGAAATATTTCGTTTATGTTGGGGGAAGTCAGCGAATAAAGGGTTTTGAGCAGCTGGTCAACGCGCTTGAGCATCTTAACGACAATGTCCGTATATTCTTCCTCGGTCATACGCACGAGATCGCCGCAACAGGTCGTCCAGCATTTCGCATCCGTAAGCTTCTGTCGACATACTCGCGCAAGTTGCCTCGGCTGGCAGCTAAATTGGCCAGTTCGAAACATGTCCTGATGGTAGGGTCTACGAACGACGTGTTCTCGTATTATCAGAGATCAATCGCATTGATTTCGCCATTTGCTGTTCCGCATGCTTCTCTGCCGATCCTGGAAGCGATGAGTATTGGCAAGCCGATTATCGCGTCGGACGTCGAGGGCACGCTGGAGCTGGCGGGAAGAGGAACTGGCCTGATTTTCGAAAACGGGAATGCAGCCGATCTGGCCCGCGCGATAAACCAGATGGCAGAGATGCCACAATCAACGCTGGAAACGTTCGGGCAACAAGGGGTGCGACAGTTCCAGAGTCTGTATTCAAAAAATGTTAGCATCTCGGACGCGATAACTGTCTTATGAATGTTCGTAACTATTTGCCGCTGCTGTTGGTGGTGCTTTACATTTCAGACGATACGGTAATCTTCGGAACGAATGCGAACCAGTTTTTCGTTATCGCCAAGTACGTGATTTATGTGTCGCTGATTGTGTGGCTGCTGATGGCGAATAATATCGATTCGGAACGCTTCAATAATAAAAACTTTCTGGCCTTATTTGCGTTGTTGGCGTCATTTTTAGCTACTATGGTGTTCAATGCCGACTTTCGAAACGGCTACGTCCTGGAGTTGATCGTCATCGTGTTGTCCGTGATGATTGCAAAACGAATTGTCCTTGCCGAATTCCTGCATGCATATTCGCGCGTCTTGTTTTGGATTACTTCGTTTTCCCTCTTTGCTTTCGTCGCTTCGATCGTTGCGCGGCCCCTTGTTGACATATTCCCAGTAATCACGAATTACGGCGGGGTGGAGTTTACCAATCTGGTTTTTGCGGTAGTTTTTCGCGATACCGAAGTGGTTCGTAATACAGGGGTCTTCCGAGAACCCGGGGTATTTGCCCTGTATTTGCTTGTAGGTATTCTTGTCGAGCTGTTCTATAATCCAGTCGTGAACAGATGGCGACTTTCGATTTTTCTCGCGGGATTGCTTACAACGGTCTCGACTACGGGGATCCTGATTTTAGGAGTGCTTGTCACCGCATTCTTCGTCCGTGCTCGAAGCACCAAGGCGCTGGCGGTTTTTTTCATCGCTATTGCTACGGCAATGGTGGCATTTATCTACGTGCCGGGCGTTACCGAGAAATTCTTGTCAAAATTTAATGCGGAATCGAGCGATTTCGTAAGCGCATTAGCGCGAATGTCATCGTTCACCGTCCCGTTTATGATTTTTATTAATAATCCCGTCGCAGGTGTCGGCCTGAGCCGGTTTGTTGATCTTTATTTAATTTATTCCGAGCAGCTTTTCGGTTTTCCCATCAATCCGGACTCGTTCTCGACAAATACGATCATCAATACCTTCGCTATTTTTGGCGTCGTCTTTGGGATGATGATGATGGCGGGTTTGTACAGGCTAGCGAACATGCTAGGCGGGGCGGGAATCGCAAGACTGATGATTTTTATTGGTCTGTTCATGATGTATAGCAGCCAGGAACTGCGTTTCTCGTTATTTTTCAATGTGCTGATTATGTGCGGTTTGTTTGGTTTGAACCAGAAACTTGGGAAGAGGGTGTGAACGAGATGGACTGCCTGTTCCTGACAAGTCTTTTTCCTGAAGAGCTGACCACGACCATTGCTGAGGAAAGCAAAGGGCCTGTCGCTAACGCCAATAATGCGTTTCAGTGGGCGCTCGTCGCTGGCCTGGTGCGGAATTTTGAAAACGTACGCATAGTGAACCTGCCAAATGTCGGCTCGTTTCCGAATCGGTACAAAAAATTGTTCTTTCCTGCCAGTCCAATTTCGCAGCGCAACGGTGCTTCGGGCGAGTCAGCTGGATTTTTGAACCTTGTCGGCTTGAAACATTTGAGCCGATACTTCGCCACGCGCAAGGCGCTGACGAGAGCTTTTCAGGCGTCAAGCAGGGCTCGAACCCTCCTGATCTACGACCTGCATGTCCCATTCCTCGCTGCAGCAGTGAAACTGAAAAAGGCAATTCGAGGTGTAAAGATAGTTGTAATCGTGCCTGACTTGCCTGGATTTACTGGTACAGAGAAAACGTTCCTCCATCGAATCTACGAGCGCGTAGAAGCTGGATTTCTTGCAGACTTGTACCGCGAAATTGATGGCTACATTCTGCTCAGTGAACACATGACAGAGCGCCTTCCCCTAGAATCGAGGCCGTATCGGGTTCTTGAAGGAATCTTTGACGAAGCTTCTTGCAAAACGGATGCTGGTGCCGAAGAGCCCTCGCTTGAAAAGACAGTGTTCTATTCTGGCTCCCTGGATGAAAGAAATGGAATTTTGACACTGGTCGAAGCCTTCAGGAAAATCGAACGGCCGAACTATCGCTTGGTCATTTGCGGTGCGGGGAACACCGTTGAGAAAATCAAATCGGCCTGTATTGATGACCCGCGGATAAGATATTACGGTCAAGTTTCCCGTCCTACGGCTCTCGGACTTCAGCGCAAGGCGAACCTACTTGTCAATCCGAGGCCGCCAGAAGGAATCTTTACCCGGTATTCGTTCCCGTCGAAGACGATGGAATATTTGGCATCGGGTGTGCCTGTTTTGATGTACAAGCTGGAGGGGATTCCGGACGAATATTATGAGCACTGTTTCGTTGTTAGTGAGACCGGCGCTTACGGGCTGAGCCGCGCAATCGAGGCGGCGTGTGAATCCGATCCTGGTTTCCTGGCTAAGAGAACATCGCGGGCGCGCAATTTTATATTGAAAGAGAAGAACGCGCAGAAGCAATGCGGGAAGATTCGCGCAATTGCTGATGAGGTTGTTAGGGATTGACGTGAACATTATTCTAAACGCTAGTACGTTAACGGTCGGCGGCGGGGTTCAAGTGGCCGCATCTGTCATCAGCGAGCTCCGAAGCAGACTGGATTGCCGGTTTCTCGTTTTCCTGTCACATCCGGTAGCCATGGCGATTGCTGGAATTGATTTCCCGGATAATTTCTCCTTCCACGTTCTGGATTCCCCGGCGCCACTACGGACTCGGCGCGCGATAGTCGAGCAAATGAGGCGATTGGAAGCCAGTTTTGCTCCGGACTTTGTGCTGACAATTTTTGGACCTTCGTATTGGCGACCGAGGGCATATCATATCTGTGGTTATGCACTTCCCTGGTTTATCATGCCGGAGAGTCCTGCGCATGCGCAACTCGATATTCGCCAGAAACTGAAGAACTGGCTATTGAAGAAATATAAATGGCATCATTTTTCTTCTGAATGTGATGCGCTGTGGTGTGAAACCGCCGATGTTCGAAAACGAATTAATTCGACTTTCAATTTCCCATTGGAAAATATATCCGTTGTCGGTAATACCTACAACGAACATTTCGCGAGATATCGTGACGAAGGTGTCCCGGATCGACAGGGGAAGGATGAAGTGTTCAGGTTGGTCACCGTGTCGGCATACTATCCTCACAAGAACCTCGAAATTATAAAACGTGTTATTCCATATTTGATCGGAAAGATCAGGTTTCAGTTTGTTCTGTCCATTCGTGTCGAGGATTTCGATAGAATTTTTTCCGACTCGGAGAAAGAGTATGTTGTAACGTTAGGACCCGTGGCGCCCAGAGACTGTCCCCGGCTCTATATCGATTCCGATGTCATGTTCTTGCCGACTTTGATGGAATGTTTTTCGGCGAGCTATCCGGAGGCATTCGTCATGCGGCGGCCGGTACTGACTTCCGATTTGTCTTTTGCAACATCGTTATTGGGCGACGCGGCTGTTTATTTCGATCCTGAAAATCCCGAGGACATCGCCGCCAAGATTTTGGCCGTGCAGGGGGACCGCGAACTTTACAACCGCCAAGTCGAGAAGGGGATGAGAAAACTGTCTGATTTTACCTCTGCGGCGAGCCGTGCCAGAGAATTGTTGTCGTTGGGCGTCAATGCTGTACGTCCCCATTAATCATAGCTGTTGAAAAATTCCTGCTCTGTCGAGCATAAACATACTAGGTGGATCTCGTGTTTGATAATAAAGTACTTTTAATTACCGGTGGGACTGGCTCTTTCGGTAACGCAGTTTTGAAACGTTTCCTCGACACGGGAATTGCAGAAATCCGCATTTTTAGCCGGGATGAGAAGAAGCAAGATGACATGCGCAAGAGGTATAACAACCCGAAGCTGAAGTTCTACATCGGCGACGTGCGCGATGCACGAAGTGTTGCCGGTGCGATGCGCGGTGTCGACTTTGTGTTCCATGCCGCGGCGCTGAAACAAGTCCCATCATGCGAATTTCACCCGATGCAGGCGGTCCGCACGAACGTGATGGGCACGGAGAACGTGCTGGACGCAGCCATCGCAGCTGGTGTCAAGCGTGTCATTTGCCTCAGCACTGACAAGGCCGTCTATCCGATCAACGCCATGGGCATCAGCAAGGCAATGATGGAAAAGGTAATGGTCGCCGCCAGCCGCAACCTCGAAGGAACCGGTACCGTGATCTGTGGCACGCGCTACGGTAATGTTATGGCATCGCGTGGTTCCGTCATTCCACTGTTTGTCGATCAGGTTTTCTCCGGCAAGCCGATCACGATTACCGACCCCACCATGACGCGCTTTATGATGACGCTTGCCGACGCAGTTGACCTCGTCCTCTATGCGTTCGAACACGGTAATAATGGCGACATTTTCGTGCAAAAGGCACCGGCCGCCACGGTCGAGGTATTGACGCGTGCGATCCTCGAAATCATGGGGAAGCCGGACCATCGTGTCGAGATCATGGGTACGCGCCATGGCGAAAAGCTCTATGAAGCCCTGATGGGTCGTGAGGAAATGGCTTGCGCCCAGGATATGGGTGATTATTTCCGCATTCCTCCAGATGGTCGCGATCTCAACTACTCTAAATTCGTGGACCAGGGTGAAGCGAGGCTGACGGAAACCACGCACGGGGAGGACTACAATTCTCACAACACAACCCGGTTGGAAGTCGAGGGGATGAAGCAGCTGTTGTTAAAGCTTGACTTCATGCGCCGGATTGCCGCCGGCGAACGCGCTGTCGCTGAGGAATAATTATGCGCATCCTGATTACCGGCGCTGGCGGGTTCATCGGCAAAAACCTGCAGCTGCACCTGGCTGAACGAAAAGATGTCGAAGTCGTGTGCTTCACTCGTGCCGACAACATGGAAACCCTAGCTTCACTGGTGCAGGATAGCGACTTCATCTTCCACCTTGCGGGCGTAAATCGTCCGCAGGACCCGGCAGAGTTTGTTACAGGTAACGCTGACCTGACCCAGGCAGTGTGCGCTGCAGTGCGGGCAACTGTACAAGCCACTGGTAAAACAATTCCAGTGGTTTATACCTCATCGACTCAGGCCGAACGCGACAACGACTATGGCTCGAGTAAGCGAGCCGCAGAGCAGACTCTGCTCGAATTGTCGCGGCAGCATGGGGTCCCGGTGCACGTTTTCCGTCTTCCAAATGTGTTCGGAAAGTGGTGCCGACCGAATTACAACTCGGCCGTTGCAACGTTCTGCCACAACATCGCCCGCGGGCTGCCGATTCAGGTGAACGATGCTGCAGCATCGGTGACCCTGGTATACGTTGACGACGTCATTGCGCGTTTCTTACAGCTGATGGATGGGGCCGATGCCACGTTCGACGCTAATGGCTTTGCGACCGTGTCGCCGCAGTACTCGACGACGGTCGGGGAGCTGGCCGAACAGATCGCAGGGTTCAAAGCGAGTCGAGAGACCTTGATGACCGCACGGGTCGGTACCGGGCTGCTGCGCGCCCTGTATTCGACCTACCTGAGTTATCTGCCGACAGAGTTGTTTGCTTACTCGATTAAGCAACACGGTGACCCGCGCGGGGTATTCGTCGAGATGTTAAAAACGCCAGACTGCGGCCAGTTTTCATATTTCACGGCGCATCCCGGCGTTACCCGCGGCGGACATTACCACCATACCAAGACCGAAAAATTCCTCGTCATCAAAGGGGTGGCACGCTTCAAGTTCCGTCACATGCAAACTGCGGAAACGCACGAATTGATTACGACCGGTGATAATCCAACCATCGTCGAGACCGTACCTGGATGGACGCACGACATTACCAATATGGGCAGCGTCGAGATGGTCGTCATGCTGTGGGCAAATGAAGTATTCGACCGGTCGCGGCCAGACACTTTCGCTTGCCTGCTGTGATGAGTAGCGCCATTGCCGCTTGCATCGCGTGACTACAGGACTACCCCTACTTTTCCCTTGATATGAAAAAATTAAAAGTGCTTACTGTGGTCGGTACCCGACCAGAAATCATTCGTCTTTCTCGCGTAATGGCTCGGCTTGATGAGCACTGCGATCATGTGCTGGCGCATACGGGTCAGAACTACGATTACGAGCTGAACCAGATCTTCTTCGAAGATCTCGGGGTTCGCAAGCCGGACCATTTCCTTAATGCTGCCGGAGGCAATGCAGCTGAAACAATTGGGAAGATTATCATTGCGGTCGATGCGGTCCTTGCAGACGTCCAGCCGGAGGCAGTACTGATCCTTGGTGATACCAATAGCTGTCTGGCCGCAATTCCAGCGAAACGCCGCAAGATTCCTATTTTCCATATGGAAGCAGGCAACCGTTGCTTCGACCAGCGCGTGCCGGAAGAAACCAACCGCAAGATCGTCGACCATGTCGCCGACGTCAACCTGACCTATAGCGACATCGCGCGCGAGTACCTGCTGCGCGAAGGCCTGCCGCCAGACCGCGTCATCAAGACCGGCAGCCCGATGTTCGAGGTGCTGACGCACTACCGCGTCGGCATCAACGCCTCTGACGTGGTGGCGCGCCTGGGCCTGCAGGAAGGGAGCTACTTCGTGGTCAGCGCGCACCGTGAAGAGAACATCGAATCGGATCAGAACTTCGGCCGCCTGGTCGAGGTGCTGAACGGCGTCGCCGAACAGTTCGGCCTACCGGTCATCGTCTCGACCCACCCGCGCACCCAGAAGCGCATCGACGCCTCCGGCGCCAACTTCCACCCGCTGGTCAGGCTGATGAAGCCGATGGGCTTCATGGACTACGTGAAGCTGCAACTGGACTCGAAAGCAGTCCTGTCGGACAGCGGCACCATTACCGAAGAGTCCTCGATCCTGAACTTCCCGGCCCTGAACATCCGCGAAGCGCACGAGCGCCCGGAAGGCATGGAAGAAGCCTCGGTCATGATGGTCGGCCTGAGCGTGGAGCGCGTGCTGCAGGCCTTGGCGGTGCTCGACAGCCAGCCGCGCGGCGCGGAGCGCCTGCTGCGCCAGGTGGCTGACTACAGCATGCCGAACGTATCCGACAAGGTGGTGCGCATCGTCCACAGCTACACCGACTACGTGAATCGCGTGGTGTGGAAAAAGGCGTAGGAGGCGGCGATGCGTTTGCTCGTGGTGACGCAGTATTTTTGGCCGGAGAATTTTCGGGTGAATGATCTGGTTGCGGAACTGGTGTCCCGGGGGCATGAGGTCACCGTCCTGACAGGTCATCCTAATTATCCAGCAGGCGAATTCTTTCCCGAATTCCTGGCGGATCCTGCGAAGTTCAATAGTTTCGCTGGCGCGACGGTCGTGCGTGTGCCTCACACCGCGCGCGGCAAGGGGGGAGCCCGACTGCTGCTGAACTATTTTACGTTCGCTGCGAGCGCGACGATCCTGGGCGCATGGAAGCTCCGTGGGCGTCACTTCGACGCCATTTTCTGCTATGAACCCTCGCCGATCACAGTGGGCCTGCCGGCGGCCGCCTTGCGCGCGCTGAAAAAAGCGCCAGTCGGTTTCTGGGTACTGGATTTGTGGCCTGAAACCTTGCACGCGATCGGTGTCCTCAAGTCACAGCGGCTGCTCAACATGGTAGGAAAGCTCGTATCGTTCATCTACCGGCGTTGCGACCTGATCCTGGCGCAGTCACGCAGTTTCATCCCCCAGATTAAGAAATACGCGGGTCAGGACAGCAGGGTGGAATATTTTCCCAGCTGGGCGGAGGCTGTGTTCGACATGAGCAGCGTGACCCCCGCAGCGGAACTCCGAGCAGAGCCGCACACCTTCACTGTCATGTTCGCGGGGAACGTGGGGGATGCACAGGATTTCCCCGCGATCCTTGCCGCCGCCGAAGAGTTGAAACACGATAGCCGGATTCGCTGGGTCATCGTCGGGGACGGGAGAATGAGCGGCTGGCTGGAGAAAGAAGTGGAAAAACGCGGTCTTTCGAATTGTTTCCTGTTGATGGGACGCTACCCGGTGGACCGCATGCCCAGCTTCTTCAAACATGCATCGGCGTTGCTGGTGTCGCTGAAGGACCAGCCGATATTTTCAATGACTATCCCGGGCAAGCTGCAGTCCTATTTGGCGGCTGGCATTCCCTTGCTCTGTATGTTGAACGGAGAAGGTGCCGACGTTGTCGATCGCGCTGGCGCAGGCCTGACTTGCAATGCTGGTGACTCGCACGGTCTTGCGCAGGCGGTATTGCGTCTCGCAGCCATGACCCCGCAGGAGCGGCAGTACATGGGCGACGAAGCCATTGCGGCAAGCAAGGCCCAGTTCGACCGCGATCGTCTGATCAGCCAATTGGAGTCGATGTTTGCCGACCTGATTAATTGCAAAAGTGGAACCACATCCAATATAAAGATGACTCAATGATCCTAGTCACTGGAAGCAACGGATTCGTCGGGCGGGAACTGTGCAGTGTTCTTGCAGCTCGCGGACTTCCATTTCGGGCAGCTGTGCGCAAAGCCGCGGGACCTGGACAAGCGGCGGTCGGAGACTTGAATCGGTCGACCGATTGGCGCGAAGCCTTGGCAGCTTGCACCACGGTGATTCATTTGGCGGCGCGCGTCCATGTGATGTCCGATACCTCCGAGGACCCCCTCACCGCTTACCGCGAGGTGAATGTCGAAGCTACCCTTCGCTTGGCGCGCCAGGCAGTAGAGGCTGGGGTCCGGCGATTCGTCTTCGTCAGCAGCGTCAAGGTTAACGGTGAAGCGACCCGAGGCAAGCCGTTCGCGGCAAGCGATCACCCGGCTCCTTGCGACCCCTATGGCCAGTCAAAGATGGAAGCTGAGGCCGCGCTATTGTCACTGGGCCGCGAGACCAGGCTCGAGGTGGTAATCGTGCGCCCGCCGCTAGTGTACGGTCCCGGCGTCAAAGCCAATTTCCTGAACTTGGTGAAGTTGGTGCGGAAGGGGATGCCTTTGCCCTTTGGACGCGCGGATGGATACCGCAGCATGGTTGCACTGGATAATCTGGTCGATCTACTTATCAGATGTGCGATGCATCCGAACGCGCCAGGGTCGATCTTCATGGTCTCTGATGGACAGGACGTGAATATCGGTGATCTGGTGCGGATGATCGGCAACGCGATGGACAAGAAGGTCTACCTTCTCCCTGTACCGCCGAACCTGCTGCGTTATGCAGCGGGATTGCTAGGAAAGTCGGCTGTCACCGACCGCCTATTCGGTTCCCTTCAGGTAGATATGCGGGCAACGATGGAGCGCCTGGAATGGAAGCCGGTGATATCACCCCAGCAGGCAATTGATAAGACGGTACACCATTTTTTGCAGACCCGATGAACCAGCACCCTGTCTGCCGAGATTTCGGCAGACAGGCTCTGGCAACATATTCTGCGCAGCTCAGTGTGACAGGCACACCTGTTTCAGGGACGTGAATGGCAGCGCTCTGTCGAGTGCACGATAGTCCTGCCAACCGGGCGGGAATCACAAGGTCGGCATGGCGTGCACTCGGCGCCGGCCGTGCCGGCGCTTACTAGTGCGTCTCAGTGCGTAATACCGTCGCGGCGTGCGACCTTGATAAAGGTGAGCAGCATGACTTTCGCATCGAAGCTCACTGATTGCTTGCGCAGGTAATCCGCGTCGAGGCGGACCTTGTCCTGCAGCGGCAGTTCGTCGCGCCCGTTGATCTGGGCCCAGCCGGTCAGGCCTGGTCGGATCGCGTGCACGCCGTGCTCAGTACGCATCTCGATCAGGTTCTGCTGGTTGTACAAGGCCGGGCGCGGGCCGACAATGCTCATGTCGCCGCGCAGGATGCACCACAGCTGCGGCAGTTCGTCCAGGCTGCTGCGGCGCAGGAAGGCACCGACCGGCGTCAGGTACTGGTCCGGGTTCGTCAGCAGGTGCGTGGCAACCACCGGGGTATCCACGCGCATGGTACGCAGCTTCGGCATCGAAAAGATCTGGTTGTCGCGTCCCACCCGGTCCGACCAGTACAGCACCGGACCCTTGGAGGTGAACTTCACGACCAGCGCGAGCACGAGGAACAGCGGGAGGAAGATGACGCAGGCGACCAGCGACAGGATAAAGTCAATTGCACGTTTCATTCAAGCTTACCTATTGATACCAAAAAAATTCAGGCGCGTGCCTCTTCCAGGTTCAGCAATTCTGCGCTGCCACCAGTGCGCATCTTGTTCTGTTTCCAGAGGTGGTCATTGATCTCGGAGGATGGCACGAACTCGGGCACGATCTTGCGCAGCTGGGCACGGATCGCATCCTGGTCGGCACGGCTGCAGGCCTCATCGAGATTCTTCAGCATGATTTCCAGGAAAGGCCAGGCGATCTCGGCTTCCTGCGCACGCATGATGAGGGGGTGCTCGGTGCCGGTGACGTTGTCGCCGATGAGCAGTTCCTCGTACAGCTTTTCGCCCGGGCGAAGGCCAACATACTGGAGTTCGATGCCGTTGGGCGCCGACAGGGAACGCACCTCATGCCCGCTGAGGTGGACCATCTTCTTGGCCAGGTCGGCGATCTTGACCGGATTGCCCATGTCGAGCACAAAGACGTCGCCGCCCTGGCCCATGGAACCGGCCTGGATGACCAGCTGAGCCGCTTCCGGGATCGTCATGAAATAACGCGTGATCTCCGGGTGGGTCAGGGTGATTGGACCACCGGCCGCGATCTGGCGGCGGAACAGCGGCACCACCGAACCCGAGGAGCCCAGGACGTTTCCGAAACGGACCATGCAGAAGCGGGTTTGTGGGTGCTGGCGAGCGAAAGCTTGGAGGATCAGCTCGGCAAGACGCTTGGTCGAGCCCATGACATTGGTCGGGCGCACGGCCTTGTCGGTGGACACCAGCACGAAGCATTTTACCTTTGCCGCCACTGCTGCGCGGGCGAAGCTGAGGGTGCCGAAAACGTTGTTGCGAATGCCTTCGACCGGATTCTGCTCGACCAGCGGGACGTGCTTGTAGGCGGCTGCATGGTAGACCGTATCGACGGCATAGGTTTCCAGGATGTCCTTCGATTTCTGGAAGTCGAGCACGGAGCCCATGAAGGGCACAATGTCGGTTGCCAGTTCATTGGCGGCCACATAGCCGCGCAACTCCTGGTCGATGCTGTACAGCGCGAATTCCGTCAGTTCGAGCAGGACCAGGCGCCGCGGCGCCAGCTTCACGATCTGGCGGCACAGTTCGGAGCCGATCGAGCCTCCGGCGCCGGTGACCAGCACCGTCTTCCCGGCAATGCATTGGGACAGCAGTTCGTTGTCTGGCGCCACCGGATCGCGGCTGAGCAGGTCTTCGATCTGAATCTCACGTACATCGTTGACCCGCGACATCCCCCGGATCACTTCCTTCATCGGAGGAATGACCTTGATCTTGACCGTCAGTGGGGTGAGCGACTCGATCAATCGGCGCTGTTCGGCACTGCTCAACGATGGCATGGCCAGCAGGATCGCGCCGATCGCTTCGCGTTCGACCAAGGTGGACAGGAAGCGGGGGGAGTGTACCTTGATGCCGGAAATGGTCACGCGCTGCAGCTGCGGATTGTCGTCGACGAACGCGACCGGCAGGTATTCCTGCCCCGGCAACAGCGCATTGGCCAGCTGCATGCCGGCATCGCCGGCGCCATAGATGACGACGCGCGTACGCGGGCTGGCGCGTCGGTCGCCAATAAAGAAGCCTCGGGCGCTGAAGCGGCTCGCCAACAGGTACACCACCAGGATCGCGCCGAAAATCACGATTGGAGCCAGCGAGAAGCGTTCGCCAAGGGACAGCCGGGCCAGCAGGCCAAGCGCCAGCACGGTGAAGGCCGAACCTGTCAGCGCAATGATGACGATCTTGTGGTCGATATAACGGATGATCGCGCGATACAAGCCGATGCGTGCATACACTGGGATCGACACCAGCGGCGCCGCCATGACCAGCCAGCCATAATCGCTCAACGCGGCCGGCGCCAGCGTGTCGAAATGCAGTATCAATGCGATGACAAAAGCCAGCGACACGAAAATGAAATCGGTTGCGGCGGCGATTGCCTGTTTCTGACGACGTGGTAGGTCGAGGAATGTATTCTTCATATAACAGCGAATTTTTCTGGCATAAAACCGCACTTGACTGCAGTTGGTGGCGCGGGCTCGCCGCATAGAACAAACATGCGATTTTCCCTTAATTGATTAAGGGAGATTGTCACCATTTGTCACGAAGCGGACGAAAGAAGGACAGAAAGGTCGAGATGATGTCGACTAGACCGCCATGATACTTTATTGCTGAAAAAAAAGTCACCTACTGTAAGAAAATTCCTGCCGGGAGCTGCGCAGAAAATAAGCGTTTGGAAGGAGCGAAAGTGACTGCCGCTATCGTTCCGTAGAGGGAGAGTCCAGGTCGAGCGCAAAGACGCGTGTGGTAAGGGACTGTAAGCATTTTCCTACAACTTGTTGTAAAACGGGTACACTGCGACAGGCGGCATGACATGGCCAATCCGCTTGCGCCTACTCTCTTGAATTCACCTGAGCAGCCTGTTTTTTTCGGTATCGGCGTGCCCCCACCTATCTTTGTTCAAGGTCGGACGTCCTCCCGGATGTTGGCTCATGATATTCAAACTGATAAACTCCCGGGTTTATCCGTTGATTTAGAAGACGGCTTTTCCGTTTAACAGATATCCCGCCTTTTTTGCGTTTCCAATCTTGAAAATCGTCTTCAAAAATTCGTTCAGATACTCGTTCTATGGTTGTCTCCTGCTGGGAGCGGGCAGTGCGTTTGCCGCCGCGCCGAACGTGCAGGGGCAGTCGGGTTACGTCAACATGCCGAGCGCATGGATCGAACTCGACGGCACGTTCAGCGCCGGCTACAGTTACGACCGTCCCTACGGCAGCTTCTGGGCAACCGCGACAGTGCTGCCGATGCTGCAGGTAACCGGACGCTATGTCTCGATCAACGGCATTGCCGGCTTTACGGATGCCGAAGGCGAATACGGCAGTGAGTATGGCCGTTTCAAGGACAAGGTATTCAGCGCCAAGCTCAACTTGGTGAAGGAATCGCCGTGGATGCCAGCTGTCTCCGTAGGTTTCGATGACCTGCTGGGCACCGGATTGTTCAAGGGGCGTTATGTCGTGGCGTCCAAGATCCTGGGGGAGGCGAGGGAAATCGAAGCCAGTATCGGCTACGGCAGGCAGCGTCGCAGCGGCGCCTTTGCTGGCATGCGCTGGGCACCACGGGCCGCGCCCGGCTGGGCGCTGGTGGCCGAATACGACGCGACCGACTACAAGAACGATTTTAGGGGGGAGGAGAGCGGCGCCGCCCGGCGCAGCAAGGGACCGGCCGTCGGCGTGGAGTACCGCTGGGGCTGGCTTGGCGCCCAGCTGGCGCGCCACCGTGACCATTTCAGCGCCAACGTCTTCATGAGTGTTCCGTTCTTCGAGCGGGAATTCATACCGAAGCTGTACGAGCCGGCTTATTTTCAGGCGAAGAACGCGCCCTCCCGCGTCGGCGCAGGCGAATGGTACAGCAGCGGCCGCGCGGCGGCGCTGGTACAGGCGCTAGTCCGGCAGGACTACAAGAACGTGCGTGTCGAGCTCGATGACGGCGTCCTCAGGCTGACCTTAACCAACAACCGTATTTCCAACCTGGGACGGGCGATCGGACGGGCCAGCCGTACCGCGCTGGCCTTCGCGCCCGAGGGAACACGGACCATCCATGTCACGTATACCAGGCTCGAGCAGCCGATTGCCACGTACGAATTCGTCGACATGCAACGCCTGTCGGATTACCTGGCCGGACTGGGCGATCGCGAATCCTTCCTGCAAACCGTAGTGGTGCGTTATTCGAGCCCGGCGGACAAGGTCGGCGATGATCAGCAGGGCCTGCTTGCCTCGATCCGCGACGAAGGGGCCGCCCTGGGCGTACGCGTCGGTCACGAGGGCACCATGGTGCAGGTCAGCTCCGAGGACCGCGAGGCAAACCGCTTCAAACTCCAGCCCAAGCTATCGTTCTTCTTCAACGATCCGAGCGGCGCGCTGCGTTACGAAACTGCGGTGACCGCGAACTATGACAAGCGCCTCGGCGAAGGTCTGTATTTCAACAGCGCCCTCAAGCTGAACCTGCTCGAGAACGTGTCGGGCGTGACCCAGCCGTCAAACAGCGTGCTGCCGCACGTGCGTACCGATATCGCCGAGTACAAGCGTGGCAGCCGCTTCAAGCTCAACCGTGCCTTGCTCAACAAGTACATGATCCTGGACGAGCACTGGTATGCACGCGCTTCCGTCGGCCTGTACGAAGAGATGTTCCGCGGCGCCGGCGGCCAGGTCCTGTACCTGCCGCAGGACAGGCGCTGGGCCGCCGACTTGAGCGTCGACGCGCTCCAGCAGCGCGACTACAAGGGATGGTTGGGCAAGCGCGACTACAATACGGTGACCGCCATTGGCGCGCTCCATTACCGTCTGCCCTACGACATCACCGTCACTGGCCGCGCCGGGCGCTTTCTGGCCAAGGACCAGGGCGTGCGTCTGGAATTCAAGCGCCGTTTCCGCTCCGGCATGGAGATAGGGGCCTGGTACACCAAGACCAATGGCAAGGACATCACGAGTCCTGGCACTCCGTCGGATCCGTACAACGACAAAGGCATCTTCCTGTCCATTCCCTTGAATATCATGCTGCCTTCCGACAGCCAGGCATTCGCGGGATTCGCACTGTCACCATGGACGCGCGACGTTGGCCAGATGGTGGGAAGCCCGGGCGACCTGTACGACCTGTTCGAGGATCCTCGCCGCGACCTGAGCGCCTACGACGGCCTTGGAAACTTTGCGGAGCGCAAGGACGAGCAGCAGCTCGACGTGATCACCCAGCCGGTACGGCCGCTGCCGAGCGCATGGCCGGCATTCCGCTGGCGCCTGGAGCAGGCCGTGTCGACCACGCCGACGCTGCCGGAGTGGGCGAAGGGTAGCATGCTGGCGGGCGGCGCGATCGTGGTTGGTGCCCTGCTCGACAAGCCGGTGGATCGTCTCGTGCGGCCGCGGCAGGACACACGCGTTCTTGATGCATGGGGCAAGCTCGGCAAGTCAATGCCCATCGTACTAGCCGGCGCTGCCGGTGGCGCCGTCGCCTTTGGCGACAGGCGCATGCAGAACATGGGCATCATTTCGCTGCAGTCGATCGCCGGCGCGGCGGGCGTGTCAATGGTGAGCAAACGGGTCATCGGCCGGGCGCGCCCGGATGAGGAGCTGGGCGCGAGCAGTCGCAGCGGCAGGCGTTCGGATGCTTCGTTCCCATCCAACCATGCGTCGGTCGCCTTCGCCGCAGTCACGCCCTTCGCGCAGGAGTATGACGCGCCATGGCTGTACGGCCTGGCTGCGGTCGGTTCACTCGGGCGGGTAGCGGACCGCAAGCACTGGGTGTCGGACGTCGTTGCTGGCGGGGTAGTAGGGTACGCGATCGGCAGCTGGTTGTGGCAGACCCAGCGGGATGATTCAAAGTCGAGCTTTGCCGTCGTCCCGGGCACCAAGGAAATCGGCTTTTCCTGGAGTAGCACCTACTAAGATGGCTAGCGCTGTGCAGGCTGCCCGCATTTCAGAAAAAAAAATTGGCCGCTTCAAGCGGCCAATTTTTTTGCTGCCTGACGGCGAGCGTTCACTGGATCAGTGGTGAGTTGTGGCCGAGTGGGTAGTGCTCGAATCGTTGTTCGAGGCAGCAACGCCGACTGCAGCAACGGCAGCGCCGATGCCAACCAGGGCGGTGGTCGACAGGCCAGCCAGCGCGGTGCCGCCAAGCAGGCCAGCGGAACCGGCTGCGCCTGCGGCGCCGGCTGCGCCTGCGGTACCTGCAGCACCCGCAGCACCGGCGGTGCCGGTGCCTGCGGCGCCGGCAGTGCCAGCGGTGCCGGCAGTGCCAGCCGAGGTGCCGGTAGCGGCGCCAGTGGTTTGGGTTGCAGCAGCAGGTGCGCCGGTCTGGGCCAGCACTTGGGCCGACAGCAGGCTCAGGATCGCGCTAGCGACGAGAAGCTTTTTCATGTGGGGTCCTTGATTGTTCAGATTACAGAGGTGCAAAGTGCATCAATTGCAAGCACATTATAGTACTAAAAGATTTCTTTACACCAAAAAAAGGTACTGATCGTTACATTCTGGCACAGCCTGCCTTGGAACAAGGATCTAGTGCCGCTATTCATGCCAAGGGAATAGCTTGTTCGAAGAACAGGAGCTCCTCGGCCAAGCACCATGCAAGCCAGTGCTGCAAATACGGGGCACTTTCCCACTCTATTTTTGATATAGCCATGCGGCAATATCAGCGACAATGCTGACTTGGACTAGTCACGAAGAAAACAACGGGAACGAAAGATGGCGGACGACAGCGACGCAGAAAAGACGGAACCAGCGTCACCCCGAAGGCTCGAGAAAGCCCGGGAAGAAGGCGACGTTCCCCGATCGCGCGAGCTCGCCACCTTCACGGTCCTGATGACGGCCGGCGCCGGCCTGTGGATGACCGGCGGCCCGCTGATCGGCAAGCTGGAACAGGCCCTGCAGTCCGGCTTGAGCCTCAGCCGCGACCAGGTCTACAACCCGAACATCCTGATCGAACGCATCACGGCCGACCTGGTCGCGGTGTTGATTGCCTGCCTGCCGCTGGCCGGCCTCATCATGCTGGTCGCACTGGCCTCGCCGCTCCTGATCGGCGGCTGGAACTTCTCCTCGAAGGCTTTCCTGCCGAACTTCATGAAGCTGGACCCGATCAAGGGCATCGGCAACATGTTCTCCACCAATGCCATGATCGAACTGCTGAAGGCCATCGCCAAGACCCTGGTGGTGGGCGCCGTGGCCTGGGTCGTCATCATGGGGCAGAAGGAAGCGATGCTCGGCCTGGCGCTCGAGCCGCTCAATGCCGGCAGCGCCCACGTGGGCGAGATGGTGGCCAAGGCTTTCCTGTTCATCGTCGGCGCCCTGGGCGTGATCGCCGCCATCGACGGCCCCTGGCAGCTCTGGCACTACCACGACAAGATGAAGATGACGCGCCAGGAAATGATCCAGGAGTCGAAGGAGTCGGACGGCAATCCGCAGATTAAGGGGAAGATTCGCCAGATGCAGCGCGAAATGGCACGGGGTCGCATGATGCAGAATGTTCCTGATGCGGATGTGATCGTCACCAACCCGACGCACTATGCGGTGGCGCTGAAGTACAGCGACGGACAGAAGGGCGCGCCGCGGGTGGTGGCCAAGGGTGTCGACGACGTCGCTGCCAAGATCCGCGAACTGGGCGTCGAGCACAAAGTCACCATGCTGGAAGCCCCGGCCCTGGCCCGTGCGCTCTACAAGCACACCGACATCGACGAAGAGATTCCCGAGAAGCTGTTCTCGGCCGTGGCGGAAGTGCTGGCCTATGTCTACCAGCTGCGCGCCTACCGCAAGGGCGAAGGCCAGTATCCGGATCGTCCGACCAGGCTAACGGTGCCGGCCGAGATGGACCCGAACGATCCGGCCTACAAGGGACCGGGTAGCACAGCAACGAATAGCAGCGGAAACGACGGAGCATTGCACTAATGAACAGCATCAAACTGCCGGCATGGATGAACGGCCTGGGCGCACGCGGGGCCAGCGCGCTCGCCGCACCGCTCTTCATCATCATCCTGCTGGCGATGATGATCCTGCCGCTGCCGGCCTTCGTGCTGGACGTCTTTTTCAGCTTTAACATCGCCCTGTCGGTCATCGTGCTCTTGACCGCGCTGTACACGGTCAAGCCGCTCGATTTCATGGCTTTCCCGGCTATCCTGCTGGTGTCGACCATGCTGCGCCTGGCGCTCAACGTCGCCTCCACCCGTATCGTCCTGACCGAAGGCCACACCGGCGCCGGAGCGGCCGGCAAGGTGGTCGAAGCTTTCGGCCACTTCCTCATCGGCGGCAATTTCACCGTCGGTATCGTGGTCTTCATCATCCTCACCATCATCAACTTCTCGGTGGTGACCAAGGGCGCCGGCCGTATCGCCGAAGTCGGCGCACGCTTCGCTCTGGACGCGATGCCGGGCAAGCAGATGGCGATCGACGCCGACCTGAACGCCGGCCTGATCGGCGAAGCGGATGCGCGCAAGCGCCGCAACGAAGTGGCTCAGGAAGCCGAGTTCTACGGTGCGATGGACGGTGCGTCCAAGTACGTCAAGGGCGACGCTGTCGCCGGCATCATGATCACCCTGATCAACGTCATCGGCGGCCTGATCATCGGTGTGGTCCAGCACGACCTGAGTTTCGGCCAGGCTGCCGAGGTGTACACGCTGCTGGCCATCGGTGACGGCCTGGTGGCGCAGATCCCTTCGCTGATCATCTCGATCGCTGCCGGTATGGTGGTGTCGCGCGTGGCCAACGAGGACGACATCAGCAGCCAGGTGACGAACCAGCTGTTCGCCCGTCCGGAAGCCCTGTACATCACCGGCGGCATCATCTTCGCGCTGGGCCTGATTCCGGGCATGCCGAACCTGGTGTTCCTGCTGCTGGGCGGCGCGCTGTGCGGCGGCGGCTACATGATTGCCAAGCGCAAGCGCGAGCAGCCGGCCAAGGAAGCGGCAGCCGCCGCGGAAGCCGCCGCGACGGGCGCCGGCGCCGGCGGCCAGGCCGCCCCGGCCGAATCGGAAGAGGCGACCTGGCAGGACGTGATGGCGGTCGATACCCTCGGCCTGGAAGTAGGCTACCGCCTGATTCCGCTGGTGGACAAGACCCAGGGCGGCGAACTGCTCAAGCGCATCAAGGGCATCCGCAAGAAGTTCGCCCAGGAGGTCGGCTTCCTGGCGCCGCCAGTGCACATCCGCGACAACCTGGAGCTGAAACCCTCGGCCTACCGCATCACCCTCAAGGGCGTGGAAGTGGGCACCGGCGAAGCGATGAACGGCCAGTTCCTGGCGATCAACCCGGGCATGGCGAGCGGCACGCTGCCCGGCCAGCCGACCACCGATCCGGCCTTCGGCCTGCCGGCCACCTGGATCGACGCCGGCCTGCGCGACGAAGCGCAGAGCATGGGCTACACCGTGGTCGACGCCGGCACCGTGGTGGCGACCCACCTGAACCACCTGATCACGACCCACGCCTCGGAACTGCTGGGCCGCCTGGAAGTGCAGGACCTGCTCGATCACCTAGGCAAGGCGGCGCCGAAACTGGTCGAAGACCTGGTGCCGAAGGTCGTGTCGCTGTCGACGCTGCAGAAAGTGCTGCAGAACCTGCTGATGGAAGGCGTGCACATCCGCGACATGCGCACCATTATCGAAGCGCTGTCGGAATTCGCCGGCCAAACCCAGGATCCGGGCGAGTTGACCGCCATGGTGCGGGTGGCGCTGGGCCGGGCGATCGTCCAGCAGCTGTTCCCGGGCACCAACGAGCTGTCGGTGATGACCCTCGACAACCGCCTCGAGCGTTTGCTGATGCAGGCGATGGGGGCAGGCGGCGACGGCACCGGCATCGAGCCGGGCCTGGCCGACACCATCGCCCAGCAAGCAGCTAACGCGGCCGCCCAGCAGGAGCAGATGGGCCACAACGCAGTGCTGCTGGTGCCGGCCCCGCTGCGCGTGCTGCTGTCGCGCTTCCTGCGGCGCGCGGTGCCGCAGCTGAAGGTGCTGTCGCATAACGAGATACCCGAGACCAAGACTATTCGGGTGACCAGCCTGGTGGGCGTGCCGATGTAAGAGGGGACGAAGCAAAGGGCACTTCAGCTTGACGAGTCCGGTAGCGCTCGCCCATCGGCAAATCATTCAGATGCTAACCCTGGGTCAGCCTGTTTCCAAGCCGCCGCCAGATCAGCAAACCTGAAAAGGTAACAAGGAGCACGACAGTGAATGCGCCGGCAAGGGCAATCACCGTTTCCAAATCCCGTAACTCTTCGCCATTGGTTGAGCCGTATAGCTCGATCAGCCAGAGCGAAAGTGCGGACGGTATCTGTGGCCCAAGGTCCGGACGCGCGAGCCACAAGTGCGCTAGTGCCGCAGTAGCGACAAGAACCCAGATAAACAGGGAAAAGCGTGCGCTGGCTGTCTTCACTTGACTGTCACCCGCCCATACGCTTTCAACGATGTGCCGGGAATTGGGATCTGGCTGCTCGTCTTGAGAGTAGTGCGCAACACATCGAAGTCGCTCCGTTTTTCGATAGTGATGCATCCTTGGCTAATCCCCAAGCTGCCTTTCGGATGAAGCCGAAAGTTTCCTCTTTTTACCTTGTTGCAGAAGGTTTGATCATCAATTTTTCCATCAGCTGCGTAGAGAGCAAACCAATCCGATTTGTCACTAAAAAGGTCGCGCAAGGGACCGAGCAAGCCTCCTGACTGACGGTCAAGAACATAGTAAACGCCGGGAGGAATTGGTCCCACGCTTGCATGGCAGGCGAACTCCCGTCGGTTTGCGTGGCTGCCTAATCCTGAGAAGGCAGGGAACTGCTTCTTGTTCACCATTAGCAGGCTCATCGGTTTACCGTTGAGTTCAAACGAGCACTCTAGCATTGACGTCCTCCAGGCACAGTGTCACAAGGTTCTGATCTTAGACGGGTGCTCGCAGACGTTCCTGCGTTGCCACAAGAGCCAATGACGGAAAAACTCCGTGCCGCGCGTTCCTGAAATAAGCCTCTTTCCCCGTCCTATTCCAACGATGGTTTCCTGATGGCATCGCCAATAATGCTGGCTATGGAAGGGCAGTTGCGCCCGTCAATCAGACACAGAACAGACAGTTGAAGTGCGGAGAAAAAAGATGAACGTGAAGAAATTTACTGCGGCTACATCCCGTGACGCCTTGCGCAAGGTGCGCGAGGCGCTCGGCCCGGACGCGGTCATCCTCTCCAACCGCCCGGTGGACGGCGTGGTCGAGATCCTGGCGCTGGACAACGACGATGTCGCCGCGCTGGCCGCACCGGCCATCGAGGAGCCGCCAGTGCCGCCTTTCCAGGCCTTCGACAGGGACTTCGACCCCGAGCCGGTGTTCAGCCGCGCCGCCACCTTCGCTGCAGCCGCTGAAGCGCGCCAGCCTGCTGCACGCGCCGCTGGGCCGCAAGCGGCGATCGAGCCCTTCGCCGGCCAGCCCTATGTGGAGCGCCGCGCAGCCGCGCCCGCAGCCCTCGAAGCAGAAATCCCGCCGACCTATGCCAACCGCCGCGCCCCGGGCCAGGAGGCGGGCATCGACATGGCCGCCATGACCCAGATGATGAGCGCCGCCATCGCCCAGGCCAAGGAATCGGCCGCGCTCGAAATGAGCGGCATGATGAGCGAGATCCGCGCCATGCGCGGCCTGATGGAAACCCAGTTGGCCGAGCTGTCCTGGAACACGACCGCCCAGCGCGAGCCGCAGAAGCCCGCCGTGCTGCGCGAGATGCTGGCCGCCGGCTTCTCCGCGACCCTGGCGCGCTACCTGATCGACAAGATGCCGGCGACGAAGGATGCGGGCGAAGCGCTGCGCTGGATCAAGACCGTCCTGGCGCGCAACCTGACGACGATTGCCAACGAAGACGATCTCCTGAACCGCGGCGGCGTGTTCGCCCTGGTCGGCCCGACCGGCGTCGGCAAGACCACCACCACCGCCAAGCTGGCCGCGCGCTGCGTGATGCGCCACGGCCCGGACAAGCTGGCCCTGATCACCACCGACGCCTACCGTATCGGCGGCCACGAGCAGCTGCGCATCTACGGCAAGATCCTCGGCGTGATGGTGCACTCGGTGAAGGACGAAGCCGACCTGCGCATCGCACTGAAGGAACTCAAGAACAAGCACACCGTGCTGATCGACACCATCGGCATGTCGCAGCGCGACCAGATGGTGACGGAGCAGGTGGCCATGCTGGGCGAATCGGGCGCCGACGTGAAACGCCTGCTGTGCCTGAACGCCACCGCGACGGGCGAAACCCTGAACGAAGTGGTGCGCGCTTATCAAGGCACCGGCCTGGCCGGCTGCATCATGACCAAGCTCGACGAAGCCGCCTCGATCGGCAACGTGCTCGACGTGGTGATCCGGCAGAAGCTGAACCTGCACTACATCTCGAACGGCCAGCGCGTGCCGGAAGACCTGCACCTGGCCGACCGCGCCATGCTGATCGACCGCGCCTTCCGCAACAACCGCAACGCATCGAGCCAGTTCAGCGACGCCGACCTGCCCATGATGATGGCTGCTGCAGGTGGACAGCATGGTGACCGCAGCCTGCGCGAGGTGCAACTTGGCTAGTTTCGACTTCGACCAGGCAGAAGGCCTGCGCCGGATGCTGCAGGGCCCGCGCCCGCGCATCGTCACGTTTCTGTCCGCCACGCCTGAAGACGACAAGGGCGCGATGCTGGTCAACCTCGGCGCCTCGCTGGCCCAGCTCGGCAACGAAGTCCTGATCGTCGATGCATGCGAGCGCGAGTACGGCGTCGCGCGCCGCCTCGGCCTGAACCGCGCCGCCACCCTGGCGAGCGTGGCGCGCCAGGAGTGCGGCCTGAACCAGGTGCTGCACGCGGTGCCGCAGGGCTTTTCGGTGGTGTCGCTCGGCACGCCGCAGGGCGCCGAAGATGCAAGGCGCCTCGCCAAGACCTTCGACGTGCTGGTCAAGCAGGCCGGCATCGTGATCGTCGACGGCGAACTCGGCCCCGACGGCGAGTTCCCGCTGCCCCTGATGGCCAGTTCCGAAATCGTGGTGCAGGTCGGCACGAGCGCGGCCTCGATCACCAACGCCTATGCGCTGGTCAAGCGCCTCGCGCAGCAGCTGGGCCGCCGTCCTTTCGGCATCCTGGTGACCGGCGCGACGGAGGCCGAGGCACGCCTCGTATACGATAATATGTCTACTGCGGCAACACGTTACCTGGCGGTGAGCCTGGGTTCGATGGGGTCGGTGCCGGCCGACGAGTACCTGCACCGGGCCGCGCGCCTGGGCCGCGCGGTGGTCGATGCGTTTCCGCTGGCGGGGGCCTCGGTCGCGTTCCGGCGCCTGGCGGGCAAGTTCGCGCTGCACGCGATGCCCGGGCTGGGCAGGGGATGATCGGAGGGTGGTCGTCATTCAGTCCACTGGACTGAATGACCGCCGACCGCGCGTCCGACCAGTGCCAGCGTTGTGGTAACGCGTCTGTCAGTTGAACGCGCGGTCGACGGAGCCGACCACCCTACGATAAAAGAGATAGCGGAAAAGAAAAGCACAACGCATGTACACGGTCAAAGGGAAAGCGGACAAGAACCATTTGCTGACGGAGCACATGCCGTTGGTGAAGCGTCTTGCCCACCACATGAAGGCCAAGTTGCCGCCTTCGGTGGAAGTCGATGACCTGGTGCAGGCCGGCATGATCGGCCTGCTGGACGCGATCAACCGCTACGAGGACAACCACGGCGCCCAGTTCGAGACCTATGCGGTGCTGCGCATCCGCGGCGCCATGCTGGACGAGCTGCGCAGCAGCGACTGGATGCCGCGCAGCACGCGCCAGAACATGCGCAAGGTCGAGGCCGCGATGGAGGCGCTGCAGCAGCGTCTGGGCCGCCCGGCCAGCGAATCCGAAATCGCCAAGTCGCTCAAGATGTCGCTTGCCGAATACCAGGACATGTTGGGCGACGGCGGCGGCCACCAGCTGCTGTACTACGAAGACTTCCACGACAATGAAGAAGGGAGCGACGGCTTCCTCGACCGCTATGCGGTGGACGACAGCGATCCGCTGCGCAGTCTGCTCGATACGGGCTTTCGCCAGGCCGTCATCGACGCCATCGACGAGCTGCCGCCGCGCGAAAAGATGCTGATGGGCCTCTACTACGAGGAAGAACTCAACCTGAAGGAAATCGGTGCCGTCATGGGCGTGAGCGAATCGCGGGTGTCGCAGCTGCACACCCAGGCAGTGTCGCGCCTGCGCGCGGCGCTGCGGGAGCAATTGTGGACTGGGCCAGCGTAGCCGGCCTGGTGCTCGCGATCGCGGGCATCTTCATCGGCCATACCCTGGACGGCGGCAAGTTCGCGTCGCTGATCCATCCGTCCGCCTTTGCCATCGTGGTGATCGGCACCTTCGGGGCTACCCTGCTGCAGAGCGAGCGGCGCAGCTTCGTGCTGGGCCTGCGCATGCTGCGCTGGGTGTTCTTCCCGCCGAAGTCCGGGCGCGAGCTGCTGTCGCGCGAGATTGCATTGTGGAGCCTCACGGCGCGCCGCGATGGCCTGCTCTCGCTCGAGCAGTACCTGGGCACGCCCGACAGGTTCATCCAGAAAGGCCTGCGCCTGGTAGTGGACGGTATCCAGCCCGACAAGCTGCGCAGCCTGCTCGAAAGCGAGATCACGGCCTATGAATTCTCGCAGCGCCAGGCGGCCCGCATCTGGGAGTCGGCGGCCGGCTATGCGCCGACCATCGGCATCCTGGGCGCCGTGCTGGGCCTGATCCACGTGATGGAAAACCTGTCCGACCCATCGCGCCTCGGTTCCGGCATCGCGGTCGCCTTTGTCTCCACCGTGTACGGCGTGGGGCTGGCCAACCTGTTCTTTTACCCGGTCGGGAATAAACTCAAGGCCATCGTCAGCGACAAGGTGGCCCAGTACGAGATCCTCGCCGAAGTCTTCCACGACCTCGCCACCGGCGACCACACCCGCGTGGTCGACGAACGGGTGGCGAGCCTGCTCGCACGCCACTAGGAAGGCCTGGAATGGCGCGCAAACGCTACGACGACGGCGCTCAGGAAAACCATGAACGCTGGCTGATCTCCTACGCGGACTTCATCACGCTGCTGTTCGCCTTCTTCGTGGTGATGTACGCGATCTCGATCGTCAACGAAGGCAAGTACGCGGTGCTGTCCGAAGCGCTGGGCGACGCCTTCGGCGGGCGCAGCATCGCACCGCAGGCGCACACCAGCGTCGAGCCGGTGCTGCCGCTGTCGCACATCGTCAACCGCAAGCGCCAGGAGGCGGCGCGGCGCGAGCGCCAGCGCATGGACGTGCTGGCGAAGGACCTCACCGCCACCCTGATGCCGCTGGTGAAATCGGGGCAGGTGCGGGTGACGCAGAACGCGCGCGGCATCGCCATCGAGCTCAATGCCAGCGTGCTGTTCGAGCAGGGCGAGGCCGTGCTGCAGCGCGATGCGCGCGATGTGCTGGGCGCGGTGGCCGGGCTGCTCAGGAACGCGCCGCAACGCATCGAGGTCGAAGGCCATACGGACAAGCTGCCGATCACCAACGAGAAGTTCGCGTCGAACTGGGAACTGTCGGGGGTGCGCGCGGCCAGCGTGGTGCGCCTGTTCATCGAGAACGGCATACAGGATGCGCGCCTGTCGGCGATCGGATACGGCGCAACGCGCCCGGTGGCGCCGAACGACACGCCGCAGAACCAGGCCCGCAACCGGCGCGTGGCCGTGATGATCCTTGCTTCGGCGCCGGAGCCGCTTCCCGCTGCCATGCAATAAAATGTCATTTTTCTGCTTTTGGTGAAATAAAATTTCAGGAGCTTCCATGCATGCCAAACGAATCCTGCCACTGCTGTCCTTTGTTCTCGGAGGCCTGGTGAGCACCGTGGGCGCGGTCGAGAAGGACCCGCAGGTGCGCCACCTGCTGGAAGTCGAGACCAGGGAAGGCAGGCTGCGGGTGCAGTTGATCGTCCAGAACAATGGCGACACGACCATCTACGTGCCGCGCGAAGTCGCTGTCGGCGACGAACTCACCGGCCGGCGCTTCGACCTGCGTGAGGTAGAAAGCGGAAAAGCGGGAAAACCGCTCGACTACACCGGCATGATGGTCAAGCGTGGTGCGCTCACGGCCGCCGACTACCATGCGGTGGCGCCGAAAACCATGCACCTGAACACCATCGACATCACACAGGCCTATGCCTTCAGGAAGGGCAGGCATCGCTACGAAATCCGTTACGACGGTCCCTACCTGACCGACGCAGGCCAGCTCGACGCCGTCAGGCAGAGCCCGGCGGAGCCGGTGAGGTTCAGCTTCAGCCAATGAAAAAGCGGGCCGGAATGCCGGCCCGCTCACCCAGGGATCGATTCAGTTCAGCGCCGGGGTATTCTCGGCGAAGTACTCGTGCGAGTCGGCGTTCTGCACTGCCAGCGCCGGGTTGCTGATGGCCAGGTTGGCCGCGCCCGACTGGCCGTACACGTGGTCGTCGGTGCCCGCCACCACGTTGAAGTGGCTCATCTCGTGCACCAGGGTGCCGCCTTTCGAGTCGGTGCCGGTCATCGGCGCGCTCCAGAAGGCCTTGCAGACGTAGATCTTGTACGGCTGGGTCGGGTAGACGTAGGCGTAATAGGTCTTCTTGCAGCCGCAGTCGACCGTGACCGGCTTGTTGGCGAAGGCATCCTTGATGGCGGCGAAGTTCGCCTTCACGGCCGCCACGCGGCCGGCGTCGTTGGCGCCGAACCACCTGGTGTAGCGGGCGCCGATCGTCCCGTTCTGCATGTAGGCGTCGCTGTTGCTGGCCATGCTGGAACCGGCCGACATGGCCTGGACGATCGTGCCCTGCTGCGTGGTGGTGCACTTGCTGAAGCTCAGGCTGGCGGCAGACGGGCCCGCCGCGGCCTGCTTCATCGCCTCGATGTCGAGCATGGTCTGCGACTTCTGGCCGCGCGCCACGCGGCCGTCGATCCACACCGAGGCCGGCGCCGACACCAGGCTGGCGAGCTCGCTGTCGGCGTCGAAGGCCGCGGCTGCGCCGCTGCGGCCGGCCGCCGCCGGCGTGGCCAGGAACAGCTGCGGCGACACCTGCCTGTAGCTGATCTGGTAGTCGCCGCTCACGCTCATGTCGTACAGGGCCGAGAGCTCGACCTTCACGCTGTGCGAAGCGCCCGGCTTGAGCAGGAAGTAGTCGGCCGCGGTCGGGGCGGCGCGCTTGATGTGGGCGCCGAGGTAGGGCACCGGCTCGCCGTCGCGCTTGACGTCGAACAGCGCTTCTTCCATGCCGTTGAAGGGCGTGCGCGACTTCAGGATGTATTGGGGCGCGTTCGAATTGTTGGTGATGGTGACGCGTACCACCACGTCGTCGTCCTGGCCCAGCGCGTGCTTCTCAGGGACAACGGTGACCGCCACGCCTTTCGGCGCCGCCGCCGCATTGCATGCTGCCGCGAGCACAGCGATTCCCAAAGCCGACTTCCAGATGCCTTTCGAGCTCATGTTCATTCTCCGTATGAAAAATAGTTATATGGCTTGATAGCCTTATTGAATTACCCAGATGACATTGAGTTAACTCAATTTCATATTTACGGAAAGATGTGTATGTGTAAAGTGCAATCAGCGTGGACGTGACAATTTTTGCGAAGTGTCAACAAAATGCAAAAATCAACAATCGTGCGCTGGAAATTTCCGTGCGCAAGTGCTAGGCAACCCTGCGATCCCGCAGGGCGCAGCAGTATCACTGCAGGGGCGGCGAATTCTCCCCGAAATACTCGTGCGAGTCGGCGTTGCGTACCGCCCGCGCCGGGTCGGTGCGGGCCAGCTCGGCCGCGCCCTGCTGGCCGTACACATGGTCGTCGGTGGCGGCGACAATGTCGAAGTGGCTCAGCTCGTGCACCAGCGTGCCGCCGCGCGAGTCGGTGCCCGTGAGCGGGGCGGCCCAGAAGGCCTTGCAGACATAGATCGCATACGGCTGGGCCGGGTACACATAGGCGAAATAGTCCTCGTTGCAGCCGCAGTCGATTTTCAGGGGCTTGGTGTCGAATGCATCGCGGATGGCAGCGAAGCTGGCGCTCACGGTCGCGGCGCGACCGGCATCCTGGACGCCGAACCAGGTGCCATAGCGGGCGCCGTACCCGGGGCCGCCGGCGCCGGCCGCCAGGTAGTTCTGGGCGTCGACCGTCATCGACCGGCCCGCGTCCACTGCCGCCGCCAGCTGTTCCTGCTGGGCGTTCGAGCACTTGCTGAATTCCAGTCCGCCGCCGGCCGCCTGTCTCGCAGGCGGCCGGGCCCCGCGCGGCAGGCGGCCGTCGATCCAGATGCCGACCAGGTTCGAGGCCAGTGCGCCGGGCAGCTGGCGCACCCCCGTACCGCTCCCGGCCGCCGCGAACAGGCCGCCCGAGGCGGTGCGGTAGCGCAGCTGGTAGGGGCCGGTCACGCTCATGTCATACAGGGCCGACAGCTCGACCGTGCTGCTGACCGATGCGCCCGCTTCCAGCCGCAGGTAATCGTCCGGGCCCGGGGCCGGGCGCTTCACCTTCATGCCGAGGTAGCGTACCGGCTGGCCTTCGCGCAGCACCTCGAACAGCGGGGCCTGCACCCCGTCCACCGGGGTGTGCCACTTGAGCAGACGCTGCGGCGTCCTCCCCGTGTTCTGCAGGGTCACCCGCACCAGCACGTCGTCGCTGCGCGCGAACTTCTCGCGCACGGGTGCGATCGCCACGCTGACTTCCTGCGCCACGGCGGGCAGGGCTGGTAGCGCAGACAGGGCCAGCAGGATCGAACAGGGCAGGGAGGCGGATGGGCGACGGTGCATGGCAGGCTCCTCGGAATGGTGATCGGCCTACTGTGCACCGATACCGACCCCTCACATTGCGCGGGGGCAGAAATTTATTTACTTAGGGCAACTGAACCACACAAATGATATGGCTAATTAACAACAATCATTCATTCGGCATCAACATTTGCTCGATTCATCCGCTGAGCATTGCTATCATGCAATTCGTTTATCCTCGTGTAAATATTCTCCTTCTTCCGCAGGTTTCTCCATGATTACCCAGCACCGATCCCGCCCAGGGCGCGCGGGAGACCTGCCATGAACGGTTTCCACGATTTCGTCGACGATCTGGCCCGCGAGATCGGGCTCGACCGCGACGAGGTGGATGCGCGCAAGGGCTTCCTGGAGCTGGGCGAGGCCGACGTCGCCGCGCTGCGCGACGTGCACGAACTGCTCGACTGCCACCGCGACGCCTTCTCGGACCGCTTCTATGCGCACCTGCTGTCCTTTCCCCACCTGCGCGCGCTGCTGGGCGACGGCGTCGAGGCGCGCCTGCGCCAGGTGCAGGCCACGTATTTCAGCAGCCTGACGGCCGGCGACTACGACGAGGAGTACATCCGCGAGCGCCTGCGCGTGGGCGCCACCCACCAGCGCATCGGGCTCGACCCGAAGTGGTACATCGGCGCCTACCGCAAGTACCTGTCCGAGATGATCGGCATGTTGTGGCGCCGCCTGGAGGGGCAGCCGGACCGCTTCCATGCGGCCGTCGACGCCGTGCTCAAGATCGTCTGCTTCGACATGGGCCTGGCCCTCGACACCTATGCGCACGCCGGCCAGCGCAGCAGCCTGCAGAACCAGAACTACCTGGAACAGGTCATCGACGGCATGCCGGCCGGCCTGGTCGTGGTCGACGCGGAGCTGCGCGCCCATTCGATGAACCGCATGATGGCCGACCTGCTGGGCGTGCCGGACGGCCTGCTGCTCGAGCAGCGCATTGCGCTGGAAGAGCTGATCCCCTGCGAGGAACTGGCGAACCGCGCCGCCGAGGCGCTGGCCTCCGGCGCCCCGCACGACAACGTGCTGGTCACGCTCGACGACCGCGCCGACGGCGTGCGCTACGTCGACTTCAACATCCGCCGCGCCCGCAAGGACGGCAGCTACATGCTGCTCCTGATCGGGCAGGACATCACTTTCCGCCGCCGGGCGCGCATGCGCCTGCAGGAAAGCGAGGAGTTCTTCCGCCTGACCTTCAACCAGGCCGCGGTCGGCATCGCGCTGCTGGGCGCCGACGGCCGCGTGCTGCGCACCAACAGCAAGATGTCGCACATCCTCGGCTATTCCGAGATCGAGCTGCTGCAGCGCTTCTTCCAGCAGTTCATCTGCGAGTCCGACCTGGCCGAGGAAGAAACCCTGCTGGCGCGGCTGAAGAGCGGCGAGATCGGCGACTACCAGCGCGAAATGCGCCTGCTGCGGCGCGACGGCGCCCAGGTCTGGGTCAGCGTCAACGTGTCGGCGATGCGCGACGCCAACGGCAACCAGCGCTTCATCTGCGTGGTCCGCGACATCCAGCGCCAGAAGCAGGCTGAGGAAGCGCTGCTGCGCATGGCCAACCACGACGCCCTGACCGGCCTGCCGAACCGGGTCCTGATGCAGGACCGCCTCGGCCAGGCCATCATGCAGGCCCACCGCACCAGGCGCCAGGTGGCGGTGATGTTCATCGACCTGGACCGCTTCAAGCACGTCAACGACAGCCTCGGCCACGACGCCGGCGACACCCTGATCGTCGAGATCGCGCGCCGCCTGTCGAACAGCCTGCGCGAGAGCGACACCGTGGCGCGCCAGGGGGGCGACGAATTCGTCGTGGTGCTGCCCGACCTGGCCGGGCAGGAAGATGCGGCCAAGGTCGCGCGCAAGCTGCTCGACAACCTGTTCCAGCCGCTGGCCCTGTGCGGCCAGGAGGTGTTCCCGTCCGGTAGCATTGGCATCGCCATGTATCCGCGCGACGGCGAGGACAGCGCCACCCTGCTCAAGTGCGCCGACAGCGCCATGTACGGCTCCAAGGGGCAGGGCGGCAACCATTATTCCTTCTACACGGCCGAGATGGGCGAGCAGGCCTCGCTGCACCTGCGCATGGAAGGCGCGCTGCAGCGCGCCCTGCAGCGCGAAGAGTTCCTGCTGCACTACCAGCCGGTGGTGGACATCGGCAGCGGCCAGGTCACCGGGGTCGAAGCCCTGCTGCGCTGGCAGCCGGCCGGGCGCCCGATGGTGTCGCCCGCGGAATTCATTCCGCTGGCCGAGGAAACCGGCCTGATCGTGCCGATCGGCGACTGGGTGCTGGCCACCGCCATGCGCCAGCAGGTCGCGTGGCGCGACGCCGGCCTGGCCCCGGTGCGCGTCAGCGTGAACCTGTCGGCGCGCCAGTTCCTGGGCCAGGACGTGGCCCAGCGCGTGGCCGCGCTGCTGGAGGAAACCGGCTGCGATCCGGGCTGCCTGACCCTGGAAATCACGGAAAGCGTGCTGATGGAGAACCCGGCGGCGGCCACCGAGACCATGGGCCGGCTGGCCACTATGGGCGTGCAGCTGGCGATCGACGACTTCGGCACTGGCTACTCCAGCCTGGCCAGCCTGAAGCGCTTCCCGATCCACAGCCTGAAGATCGACCGCTCCTTCGTCATGGACCTGACCCAGGACGCCGACGACGCCGCCATCGTCAACGCGGTCATCGCGCTGGCCCACTCGATGAAGCTGAACGTGATCGCCGAGGGCGTCGAGACCACCGAGCAGCTGGCCTTCCTGCAGGAGCGCGGCTGCGACCAGATGCAGGGTTACTGCTTCAGCCGGCCGATCGAGGCGCAGGCGATCGAGGCGCTGCTGCGCAACTGATCCCGTCCCCCTCGGGAAGCGGGCAGCACGGCGGAATACACCACCGGTGGGGGAGCGTTCGGGAAACGGACAAGCCCTACAATTATTGCTTAATCGCAATATTAAAGGGTATACCAATGAGATTGACCACGCTGTTTGCCGCCGCCTTCGTCGTACTGCTGCTGTGCGCCAGCCACGCCAGGGCGGCCGATCCGGAAGAGCGTTTCCTGCTCACGCCCGCACTGCTGGCGAAAACGAAATCCGCCGCCCCGTGAACTGACCCCATAAAATTGGACGGTTAGTTTGCTAAGCGGCCAAGGCCTGAGTCCTATACTGAACGGGACTCAGGCCTTTTAGTTTGAGCTTGATGCGGTCGTGATTGTAATAGCGAATGTAGTCAGTCAAGCCATCGCGCAACTCATCGACGGTGGAAAACTGGTTCACGTAGAAGAACTCCGACTTGAGGACTGCGAAGAAACTCTCCATGGCTGCGTTGTCGAAACAGTTACCCTTTCGCGACATGCTCTGCACAAGCTGGCGTTCACGCAACTGACGTTGGTAGGCGGGCATCCTGTATTGCCAGCCCTGGTCGGAGTGCACTAATGGCCTGTCACTTGGTCCGAGCTTGGCCAGTGCTTTCTTGAGCATCGAGTCTACAAGTGCGAATGCGGGACGTTTGCTGGTTTCGAAAGCGACGATCTCGCCGTTGTACAGGTCCAGCATTGGCGAGAGATACAGCTTTTCTCCGGCCACGTGAAATTCGGTCACATCGGTTACCCACTTCTGATGAGGGGCTGCTGCCTTGAATCGGCGCCGCAGCTCATTGGGCGCGGCTTGGCCTACCTCGCCCTTGAATGAACGATACTTCTTCGGTCGCACCAGCGATTTCAAGCCCAGCATGCCCATCAACCGTTGGACCGTCTTGTGATTGACCTGCTGCCCCGACTGGCGTAGCCCGGCCGCGATGCGCCGGTAGCCATAGCGTCCCTTGTGGCGATTGAAGAGCGTACGAATCTGCTCCTTGAGCTGCTCGTACTTGTCGGCGCCCTGAAGAATTTTTTGCTGATAATAGAAAGTGCTGCGCGCCAGGTTGGCCAGTTTGAGTAGGCAAGCCAATGGAAACAGCTGCCTTGGTTCATGCACTACTTGCGCCTTTTCTGCGGCACTTGCTTCTGCCGGGCTTGAACTAAGGCTTGCAATTTTTTTGTGTAAGCGAGCTCATGCGCAACTGCTTCACCTCGGCCAGCAATTGCTCGCGACTGAGTTTGTCATCGTCCTGCGCACTATCTGGTGCTGATGCGGGTTCAGGCGTTGTCACTGTTTTGGGTCGTCCACGTGGGCGTGGGATCAATGCCTCAAGGCCTCCATCCCGGTATGCGCGCTCCCAGATGCCAACCATTGCGTGGTGACGAATGTCGAACCTGGCGGCAGTCTGAATCCTTGAAGCTTGATTTTCCCACATGTGCCGCAGTACCGACAGTTTGAACTCGGCGCTGTAGGTACTGGACTTCTTGCTAAGCCCTGCGCTCCCATGCAGGCGATAGGCCATGACCCATCTCTCCAGCATGGCATGGCTCGAAAGCCCGTGCCGCTTCGCCATTGCATGATAGCCAGCTGATTCGTCCGACAGATACTCTTGAACAACCGCGAGCTTGAACTGCTCGTCGTACTTCGCCATAGAAAAACCCCCAAAAGTTGTGTCCAACTTTTGGGGGTCAGTTCACCCGGACATCAAGAAACTCGGGGACGACGAGGAAGAGGAACAGGAACAGGACGAGGGCAAGAGCAGGAACCTGTCGGCCGAGGCATTTACGCGCGTGCTCGACAAGAAGCCGCGCGCCAAGGCGATCCTTGACTAGCACGGTCTGAGCACCCGCGAGTTTGCATTCGGCACCTACGCCATGCTGCACGCCATGCTGCACGCCCGGATGTTCGTCGGGCTGGAGCCGACCATGTACAAGAAGCAGGCCGCCGACATGCTGGCCTCGTTCACGAAGGAGCAGCGCGCCAACGTGGCGCTGCTGCGCAGGACCGACATAAGCGCGTTTCTTCGATGAGTTGAAAATGGCAGTACCTTGAGCCGGTGCCAGCCTGGTCCCGACTTCCTACAACGCCACGGTTCACTTGCCGTGAGCATCACCTGCTGCCATATACCCGTCCACGTCGAACTGCAGGGCATAGGCGTCACCCTGTTGGAAGCGCAGCCTGTTTAGAAATTGTCTGGTACGGAATTTCAGTGTCATGGCAGAACACTTGCCCAGCGCGAAACGGCTGCGCGCCGAAGCCAGGCGGGAGATCTCAGAGAAAACGGCATTGTTCCAATGTTGCGTGATTTGATCGGCCGTAAATTCTTCACTGCGCTTCAAACCGTTCTCTACCATGGCACGGTACAGGAGTGGTTTTTCGCGCAAGGAAAGAATCGCCTTCTGCGTCTCGGCAACGTTGGATGCCTCAATATAGTCGAGTTCGGATTTACGCAGCTCGCGGTATGCATGTTCTGCACCAAGAATGGCTGGAGTGCCTGCAGCCCAAGCATTGATCAGTTTGCTTGCCGGCTTTTTTGGATAGAGCGAATTAGCATTTTTCCGGATCGCCACGATGACATCCGAATCGGAATAGTCATTCCATCTCACATCCCTGTAAGCTCCGCTTTCATTTCCCTTCCAGGTAGTCGCGTCGCAGTGCCAGGCCAGATCGTGCTGGGCAATGAAATCGCACCATTGCAGGGTACGGAATTCGTCTGCCATTTCACCCGCCATGCCTTTGTACACGATATTGGCGACAGTCGTGTTGCGGGACGGATTACGCCCAACCAGCCCTGGTTGCGGCCAATGGTGGACGTGAAATCTTCTGACGCCGTCGCTGGAATGACCATTCTGGACGACTTCGAAATCAGCATACGGCTGGTATGGACGGTCCGCCACGGCGGCTACAATACACACGGAAGAAAAGATTGGCTTTTTCGCCATTACATACGGGACGTAATCCGCATGCGTGAAGACGATGCCACTGGCAGGAACGCGCGAGGTCAGCTCGACAGGAAAGCCCGCCTTTCGCAGGCGTAAATACGTCTGTCCTACCCAGACCCGCACACCATTATTGAAGAGCTCCCAATCCTTGTCAGGATCCGCCTCGAGAATCTGGCTTATCTGAAGGTCGTGAGGCAAATAGAAAAACACTGGCGCTTGCAGTGTTGGAATACTCATAGTTTTTTTTCAACAAGTTCTAGACAACCAACAGTCTATTCGACAAGATGACTTTTGGCTAGTTGTTGCATCTCAACGTACAAAAATCCGTTCCCGCGAGGGGCGCTAGTTACGCTTACGGACTGTCGGATGACTCGCGCTCCCAAGGAAATGCGAGTGAGTTACTTCAGCCGACCACGAAGCGCTTCGACGGCCCGGCGCCCACGGCCTGGCCGCTGGCCCCATAGATGCCGCCGGCACTGGCGCCGGCCGGCATGCGCAGGGCGTTGAGCACGCCCTGGTTGTGCGCCAGCTGCTTGTTGATCAGCATGCCGTTGACGCGGTTGAGCTCCTTGGCTTCCCGGGCCAGCCCGAGCAGGGCTTCCCACTGGGCGCGCGCATCGACGCTGCCGGCCGCGGCCAGCCAGGGTTCCATGCCCGCTTCCGAGGCTTCGCAGCCGGCGGCGGCAAGCGCCGCGTGGCGCTGGGCCGACAGCCCGGCAAGCGCCTGCAGCAGGGTGTTCTTGCGGGGAGTGAGTTGCGCCAGCCCATCGGCGTCAGCTGCGACGAGCAGCTGTTGTTCCTGTTTCATCAGCCCGATCAGGGAGCTGAACTGATGCTGTTCTTGAAGGACGGTATCGTTTGGAGTCAGGACGGGGCTGGTGGACATGAAGGTTTATCGCTTGCGGGAATGGAGCAGGTCGCGCACGGTATCGAGCAGGCCGTCGGCGACTTTCTCGGAGTTGACCTGGAATTGGCCATCGGCGATGGCCATCTTGATGCGTTCGACTTTCTTGGTGTCGAACACCTGGTTGTTGCCGCCTACCGCACTGGCCATGGCCTGGCCGGCCGAGGACAGGCGCACGCTGTCGGTCTGGGCCGGGGTAGGGGCGGTCGTTGCGGCCGTGGCCGCCTTGTCGGCGCCGCGCGCGTTCGCAGCGCCGTTGGTGTTGGTCGGCTGAAGGCCTGGGTTGCTTTTGAGCGTATCGTTGATTTTCACAGCATCATCCTTCTCTGTTCGGAGCGGAAACTCCGGGATCTGCTTCGTGTATCGGCAAGGATTTCACAAACTTTAGCGCAGAAAAGGGGGTGAATGAAAATAACCAGGCTTGCTCGAAGCCGGTTCAGATCGCCACTTCGATGATGCCGCCGGCGCGCGCGGTACCGCTCACCACGGTGCCCGACCCGGTGCGCGCCTGCGCCACCTGGCCTTCGGCGGCGTTGCTGATCGCCCGCGCCTCGCTGGAGACGGAGAAATTCGATCCTTTCGACACCAGGCGCACCGCCTGGCCCTGCTGGACCACCGGGCGCGCCTTCAGGGTATCGAGCCGCAAGGGTGTGCCGGCGGGCAGCGACGCGGTGGGCGTGCGCCCGATGGCCTGGGCCATGTCGGTCATGATACCGTTCGGCATGGCGGCAATGTCGCCTTTCATCAGCACGAGCTGGCCGGCATCGACCGGCTGCCCCTGGGCCAGCGGTACGGCCGCCGCCACGTAGTCGGCGACCACGCTCACGGTGGCCTGAATATACACCGTCCATGGGCTGGGGGCAGTGCAGCGCACCCCGACCGTTGTTTTCCCCCACGCGCGCGCGCCCGGCTGCTGGAAGGCTTCCGGCGCCGGGCAGGCCGCCAGACTGGTGCGCGGGTCGATTCCGCCCACCTTGATCGTCACCTGGCCCGGCAGGCCCGCGGTCTGTGCCTGCAGGTACTGGTCGACGACCGTGCGCAGGGCCGGCAGGTTCTGGCGCTGCAACGGCTGTTGTGCGGCCGCGCAGGGAATGTTCAAGACGCCGGCGGCGAGCAGCAGGGCAATGGTGCGTTTCATGGAGCGATCCGGAATGGAAAGAGGGAATGCTGCCATTCTAGGTAGCGTGATTCTGTAGTGAAACTTTGAATAGCCGTGGTTTGCCGTCCTTTCTCCACCGATTGCCCGTCTTCAACTATCCGTATGATCGATGCTGTCCCAACAAGCATCCAGCAGGAGGCGGCATGATCGGCAAGATCGACCAGTACCTGAGTTTCAATGAAACGGCGCTGTCCCTGCGCGCCCAGCGCCAGGAACTGCTGGCGTCGAACATCGCCAATGCCGACACGCCGAACTACAAGGCGCGCGACATCGACTTCACCAGCGCGCTGCAGAACGCCCTGGCCGGCAAGGGCGCGTCCAGCCCGCTGGCCACCACCGCCCAGCACCACATCGGGCGCGGCAAGCCGACCGGCGACCTGCTGTCCAATGGCACTCCGGTACTGTACCGCGGCGAAGTGCAGGGCAGCGTGGATGGCAACACGGTCGACATGGACGTGGAACGCAACCAGTTTGCCGACAACGCGCTGCGTTACGAAGCGGGGATCACGATGATCAACGCCCAGGTCAAGGGCCTGATGGCGGCCATCCAGGGACAATAACGAGGCTAACAGACTATGTCGCTCTTTAATATCTTCAACGTCTCCGGTTCGGCCATGAGCGCCCAGGCGCAGCGCCTGAACACCGTCGCGTCCAACCTGGCCAATGCCGACAGCGCCACCAGCCCCACCGGCGAAGCCTACCGCGCCAAGGCGGTCGTGTTCGAAGCCGTGCCCCAGCAGTCCGGCGCCACCGGCGTGCGGGTGCGCGAAGTGGTCGAGGATCCATCGCCGCTCAAGCAGGTCTACGACCCCAAGCACCCGATGGCCGACGAGAAAGGCTATGTGTCGATGCCGAACGTGAACGTGGTGGACGAGATGGTCAACATGCTGTCGGCCTCGCGCTCCTACCAGACCAACGTCGAGACCATGAACGCGGCCAAGACCATGCTGCTCAAGACCCTCACCCTCGGCCAATAATCAGGGATTGCCAAAGCCATGACCACCGTAAACAACACCACCGGCGCCGCAAACAATATTCCCGACCTGATGTCGGCCATGAACGCCAAGAAGGCCGAGGTCGACAGCGTCCAGGCCGATACCGACAAGTTCATGACCCTGCTGGTCACCCAGCTGAAGAACCAGGATCCGCTCAATCCGCTCGACAACGCCCAGGTCACCAGCCAGTTGGCCCAGCTCTCGACCGTCACCGGCGTCAACAAGCTCAACGCCACCCTGGAGTCGCTCAAGTCGAGCTACCAGTCGACCGAAGCGATGCAGGCCACCAACCTGATCGGCCATGGCGTACTGGTCGAAGGCAACAAGCTGGGCCTGAACGAGGGCAAGGCCATCCTCGGCGTCGAGCTCGCCAGCGCAGCCGACAAGGTACAGGTGGTGATCACCAGCACCACCACCGGCAAGGAAGTCGCCACCATCGAGCTCGGCGCACAGGAAGCCGGCGTGGTGCCGATCGCCTGGGACGGCGTGCCCGACCCGACCAAGTTCGATGCCGACGGCAAGCCGGTAACCCTGCCCAACGGCTCCTACACCTACAAGGTGGTGGCGATGCGCGGCGGCGAGGAGCTGAAGGATGTCAAGCCCCTGTCCTTCGACAGCGTCGCCAGCGTGACCACGGGCGGCAAGGACGGCATCAAGCTGAACCTGCCGGTCCGGGGCGCCGTCACGATGGCCGATATCAAACAAGTCCTGTAAGCCGAGCCGCTTACTTCGCAACCTCATCTCTCTGATCAGGAGTACACCATGTCTTTCCAACAAGGCCTGAGCGGCTTGAACGGCGCAGCCAAATCCCTCGACGTCATCGGTAACAACATCGCCAACGCGAGCACGGTCGGCTTCAAGGGTTCGACCACCCAGTTCGCCGATGTCTACGCGAACTCGCTCAATGGCGCGGGCGGCATCTCGGCCGGTATCGGCGCGAAAGTGGCGAACATTGCCCAGCAGTTCACCCAGGGCAATATCGAATCCTCGAACAATCCGCTCGACATCGCCATCAACGGCGCCGGCTTCTTCCGCACCGAAGCCTCCGGCATCGTGCAGTACAGCCGCAACGGCCAGTTCTCGATGGACAAGAATGGCTTCCTGATCAATGCGCAAGGCGCCAAGCTGACCGGCTTCGGCCTGAACGACATGGGCCAGCTGGTGGCGGGCGCCCCGACCCCGCTGCGGATCGACACCGCCGACCTGGCGCCGGTGACCACCACCAAGGTGCAGATGGAGCTGAACCTGGACTCGCGCAGCGCGTCCCCGATCAACTCCCCGTTCGATGCGAACGACCCGACCACCTACAACAAGCAGACCCCGATGAGCGTGTATGACACGCTCGGTAACGCGCACGTCATGTCGACCTTCTACGTCAAGGGTGCGCTGCCCGGCACCTGGGATGTCTATGCCGCCGCCGACGGCGTCGAAATCACCGCCCAGAAGGTGGCTGCCGCGGCCACCGGCACCGGCGCCGCCTTTACCGCCGTGAACGATGCCCGCGCCGCGTGGGAAGCCGCGACCAAGGCCGTGCCGCCGGTCCCCGCGACCATCGCCGCCGCCCTGAACACGTATGCCGCCGCCGCCTCGGCGATGGTGGTGGCGTCGGCGAACGGCAACGGCGCCACGGCCGCCAACCAGACCGAGATCGGCAACGCCGCTACCAATGCCGCGGCCGTGCCGGGCACCACGCCGGAAGAGATCGATGCTGCCATGGCCAAGGCCGTCAAGGTCCCGCCCGTCAAGGTCGGCACGCTGGCCTTCGACACGAATGGCGGCCTGAACAAGGTGAGCTCGAGCGAGAACGGCAAGTTCACGATGTCCCTGCCGGTGTTCCCGTCGACCGGCGCCGAACTGACCCTGCCGCTCAGCATCGACTACGACGGCAGCACCCAGTACGGCACCGCCACCAGCGAGAAACGCCTGGTACAGGACGGCTATGCGGCCGGCAACCTGCAGCGCTTCACCACCGGCCAGGATGGCGTCATCCTTGGTCAGTACAGCAACGGCCAGACCAAGCCGCTGGGCCAGGTGATCCTGGCGAACTTCACCAACCCGAACGGGCTGGAGCCGCTGGGCAACAATGCCTGGGCCGAATCGGCCAGCTCGGGCGTACCGCTGCTCGGCACCCCGAACTCGGGCAGCATGGGCGTGCTGCAGCAGTCGGCGGTGGAAAGCTCGAACGTCGACCTGACCGCCGAGCTGGTCAACATGATCACCGCGCAGCGCGTGTACCAGGCGAATGCGCAGACCATCAAGACCCAGGACTCGGTGCTGCAGACGCTGGTGAACCTGCGTTAATCGACATAGCAAACGATGGTTGAGTGCGTGGGCGGCAAAGCCGCCCACCCTACGTAGATCGCGATCCGTAGGGTGGGCGGGTCTCCCGCCCACGCGTTCAGCCGGCTCAAAAGCCGTCGTAACATGGAGAGAACAAGATGGACCGCCTGATCTACACCGCCGCCAGCGGCGCCAAGCACATCCTGGAACAGCAGGCCACGACCTCGAACAACCTGGCCAATGTGAACACGACGGGTTTCCGCGCCCAGCTGGACGTGTTCCGCGCCGTGCCGGTGCAGGGCGAGGGCTTGCCGACGCGCGCCTTCGTGGTCAATTCGACCCCGGCCGCCGACTTCCGGCCGGGCGCGCTGCAGGTGACCGGGCGCGACCTCGACGTCGCCGTCAAGGGCGAGGGCTGGCTCACGGTGCAGATGCCCGACGGGACCGAAGCCTTTACCCGCAACGGCTCCCTGCAGACCAGCCAGAACGGCCTGCTTACCACCGCAGGCGGCGCCACCATCGCAGGGGAGAACGGTCCGATCACGATTCCTCCGGACGTCACCGTCACCGTGGGCGGCGACGGCACCATCTCGACCATGTCCACGATGGAGCAGCCGGCCGTCCCGATCATCCTCGGCCGCCTGAAGCTGGTGAATCCGCCGGCGGACAACATGGTGCGCGGCGACGATGGCCTGTTCCGCCAGCGCGATGGGGCTCCCGCCCAGCCGGACCCGGCCGTGCGTGTGACCGGCGGGGCGCTGGAGGGCAGCAACGTGAGCGCCATCGACTCGATGGTCAGCATGATCAGCCTGGCGCGTTCCTTCGACACCCAAATGAGCCTGCTGAAGAACGCCGAGAATAACGCCGCGAAAGCCACCCAGATCCTCGCTTTGAATTGATAGTTGCTGCAGCATAATTCTCCTGTACGTGGCGGACTTCGTCCGTTGCCAATAGGAGAATCCCATGATCCGTTCGCTGTTTATCGCCAAGACCGGCCTCGAAGCGCAGCAGACCAACCTCGACGTCATCACCAACAACCTCGCCAACGTCAGCACGAGCGGTTTCAAGCGCTCGCGCGCCGTGTTCGAGGACCTGCTGTACCAGAACGTGCGCCAGCCCGGCGCCCAGTCCTCGCAGCAGAGCAACCTGCCGTCGGGCCTGCAGATCGGCACCGGCGTGCGCGCCGTCGCCACCGAGCGCATCTTCACCCAGGGTAATCCCCAGCTGACCGGCAATTCGAAGGACGCCATGGTCAACGGCTCGGGTTTCTTCCCGGTGCTGCTGCCGGACGGCACCCAGGCCTATACCCGCGACGGCTCCTTCCAGACCGACGCCAACGGCCAGCTGGTCACCTCGAGCGGCTTTGTCGTCCAGCCCACCATCACCATCCCGGCGAATGCCGAATCGATCACCGTCGGCCGCGACGGCACGGTGTCGGTCAAGCTGCCGGGCACGACCGCCCCGACCCAGGTGGGTGCGCTGCAGCTGGCCACCTTCATCAACCCGGCCGGCCTCGAGTCGCGCGGCGAGAACCTGTACATCGAGACTGGCGCGTCGGGCAACCCGAACCTGAACGTGCCCGGCACCAACGGCGCCGGCGTGCTGATGCAGGGCTATGTCGAATCCTCGAACGTCAACGTGGTCGAGGAAATGGTCAACATGATCCAGACCCAGCGCGCCTACGAGATCAACAGCAAGGCGATCACCACGTCCGACCAGATGCTGCAGAAGCTGTCGCAGCTGTAAACGGGAACATGAGGAGAACATGAGCATGAAATCCCTCTTCGCCGCGGCCGCCGCAGTTGCCTTGACCGCCATTGCCGGGTGCTCGACCACCCCCAGCAGCATCGTGCAGGGCCCGATGTCGTCCCGCCCGATGCTGGTGCAGGCGCCGGCGCCGCTCGACGGCGCCATCTACAGTGCGAACAGCTACCGCCCGATGTTCGAAGACCGCCGCGCGCGCCACATCGGCGACCTGCTGACGGTGAACATCACCGAGCGCACCTCGGCCGGCAAGTCCGGCGCCAGTACCGGCAGCAAGTCGGGCAGCGCCAGCTTCACGGTGCCCGGTCCGCTGCAGGCGCGCCTCGGCGCCGGCGTCGGGCTGGAAGCCGCGAACAAGTTTGCCGATGCCGACACCCAGAGCGCCTCGAACAACTTCAGCGGCACCATCGGCGTGACCGTCACCGAAGTGCTCGCCAACGGCAACCTGATCGTGGCCGGCGAAAAGCAGGTGGCGATGAACAAGGGGGTCGAGTTCATCCGCTTCTCGGGCATGGTTGCGCCGGACACTATCCAGGCGGGCAACATCGTGTCCTCGACCGTGATCGCCGATGCGCGCGTCGAATACCGCACCAACAGCCGCGTCGACAAGGCCGAGATGAGCAATATGCTGTCGCGCTTCTTCCAGTCGATGCTGCCGTTCTGATTCACGAGACCTGACCATGAAATTCGCTTCCATCGCCTTGTCCGTCGCTGCCCTGCTGGGCGCGGTCTCCCCGGCCCACGCCGAACGCATCAAGGACCTCGCCAGCATCGCCGGCGTGCGCCAGAACCAGCTGTCCGGCTACGGCATCGTGGTGGGCCTGGACGGCACCGGCGACCAGACCAGCCAGACCCCGTTTACGGTGCAGTCGATCCAGGCGATGCTGCAGCAGAAGGGCATCAACCTGCCGCCGGGCACCCAGCTGCAGCTGAAGAACGTCGCGGCCGTGATGGTCACGGGTTCGCTGCCGGCCTTTGCGCAGCCGGGCCAGACCCTCGACGTCACCGTGTCCTCGATCGGCAATGCGAAAAGCCTGCGCGGCGGCACCCTGCTCATGACCCCGCTGCACGGCGCGGACGGCCAGGTGTACGCCATGGCCCAGGGCAACGTGCTGGTCGGCGGCGTCGGCGCCCAGGCGGGCGGGGCGCAAGTCCAGGTCAACCACCTGTCGGTCGGCAAGGTATCGGGCGGCGCCACCGTCGAGCGCGCCGTCGCCTCCAACCTGGGTGCGGACAACCAGATCCGGCTCGAGCTGAACCAGACCGATTTCTCGACCGCCGCGCGCGTGGTGGAAGCCATCAACGACCAGTTCGGCGCCGGCATCGCCACCGCCCTGGATGGCCGCGTGATCCGCGTGCGCACCCCGTCCTCGAGCGACCAGCGGGTGGCTTTCATCGGCCAGCTGGAAAGCATCGACGTCGCCCGCGCCAAGGACGCCGCCAAGGTGATCATGAATGCCCGCACCGGCTCGGTCGTGATGAACCAGGCCGTGATGCTGGACAATTGCGCGATCTCGCATGGCAACCTGACCGTGACGGTGGGCGCCGAGACCAGCGTCAGCCAGCCGCTTCCCGGTACGCGCGGCGCCACCGCCATCACCCAGACCAACACGGTGGACGTCAAGAAGGAACCGGGCCGCGTGCTCCTGATTCCCGGCGGCGCCTCGCTGTCCGAAGTGGTGAAGGCGATGAACGCGATCGGCACTACCCCGCAAGACCTGCTGGCCATCCTGCAGGCACTCAAGGCCGCGGGCTCGCTGCGCGCCGAACTCGAGATCATCTAAGAGGCATGACATCATGATCGGCTCTCCCTCCACTGACCTGACCAGCAAGTTCGCCCTCGACACCAAGGGCCTGGGCGAACTCAAGCAATCGGCCAAGGCCGGCTCGCCCGCCGCGCTGAAGGAGGCTGCTACCCAGTTCGAAGCCATGTTCATCAACATGATGATGAAGAGCATGCGCGACGCCACCCCGCAGGACGGGTTGATGGACAACCAGCAGACCAAGATGTTTACCGGCATGCTCGACCAGCAGACCAGCCAGAACCTGGCCAAGCGCGGCATGGGCCTGGCCGACGTGCTGACCCGCCAGCTGAGCGCGAACGGCATGGGCGCCCAGGCGCTGGCCGTTGGTGCGGACGGCGCCGACGGCGCCGGCTACGTGAGTGCGGCAGGCAAGGCGGCCGCCGCGGCGGCGGCAATCGCACCGCCGGACGGCAGCATGCGTCCGGGCATGGATGCCGCGACCATGATCAAGACCGGCGCCGTCCAGCCGGGCGCGCCGGTGCTGCCCCTGACCACCGCCAGCGGCCGCGTCCAGGCGCCGCACGTGCGCGCCTTCCAGGAAAAGCTGCATGCCCACGCGGCCGAGGCGGAGCGCGCCACCGGGGTGCCGGCCAAGTTCATGCTGGGCCAGGCGGCGCTGGAAAGCGGCTGGGGCAAGCGCATGATCCGCAACGCCGACGGCAGCAACAGCAATAACCTGTTCGGCATCAAGGCCGGCCCCGGCTGGAAAGGGAAGGTCGCTACCGCCGTGACCACCGAGTACGTCAATGGCCGCCCGCAGACCCGCGTCGAGAAGTTCCGCGCCTACGATACCCCGGCCGACTCGTTCAAGGACTACGCCAACATGCTGGCCAAGAATCCGCGCTACGAGAAAGTCCTGGCCAGCGGCGGCGACCCGAGCGCCTTTGCCCAGGGCCTGCAGCGCGCCGGCTACGCCACCGATCCGCTGTATGCGGCCAAGCTGACCCGCATCATCAAGCACTCGCTGGCATAAACGCAAACGGGGATGTTGTCTAAACGACTAGTCAAGTTTTAGAAAAATGTGCCGTTGATGGATCAGTCAGAGAAAGAACAAGCATATGTCCGGTAACCTCCTCAGCATTGGCAAGAGTGGCTTGTTTGCGGCGCAGGCAGGCCTGTCCACGACCGGCCACAACATCACCAACGCCAGCGTACCCGGCTACAACCGCCAGGTGGTGCAGCAGGCCACCGCTCCGATGCTCGACACCGGCGTCGGTTTCGTGGGCACGGGCACCCAGATCAGCCAGATCAAACGCTACAGCGACGAATTCCTCAACCTGCAGGTGCGCAATGCCAATGCCAGCAAGAGCGGGCTGGACGCCTATCACGCGCAGATCAGCCAGATCGACAACATGCTGGCCGACAAGACATCCGGACTGTCGCCGTCGCTGCAGGGCTTCTTCAAGGGCGTGCAGGACATGGCCGCCAACCGCGCCTCGGTGCCCTCGCGCGAAGCGATGCTGTCGGCCGCCGACACCCTGGCCACGCGTTTCCAGGCGCTCGACAGCCGCCTGGGCGAGATCCGCGAGGGCGTGAACGGCACCATCGCGGCGAGCGTCACCCTGATCAATTCCTACGCCGGCCAGATCGCCGACCTGAACGACAAGATCGGCAGCTTCTCCGCAGCCCAGCAGCGCGCACCGAACGACCTGCTCGACAAGCGCGACCAGCTGGTGATGGAACTGAACGGCCAGGTCAAGGCCACCGTGACGCCGGGCGACAACAGCAGCCTGACGATCTCGATCGGCAGCGGCCAGCCGCTGGTCGTGGGCGCGCGCACTTTCCAGCTGGCGGCCACCAAGTCGGCGACCGACCTGACGCGGGTGGAAGTGGGCTACGTCACCGGCAACCGGGTGAGCGTGCTGGCGGATAACGCGCTGTCCGGCGGCCAGCTGGGCGGCGTGCTGGACTTCCGCAGCCGCACCCTCGACCCGGCCCAGAGCGCGCTGGGCAAGGTGGCGATCGGCCTGGCGGTCGAGTTCAATGCCCAGCACCAGCTGGGGCTAGACCAGAACGGCGATCCCGGCAAGGAATTCTTCAACGTGGCGCGCGCCTTCGTCGGCAAGAACATCAACAACGCGACCACCAGCACCACCACGGTCGACGCGGTGGTGCGCGATCCGGCCAAGCTGGTCGACAGCGACTACAAGGTCCAGTACAACGGCGCCGGCTACGACGTGATCCGCCTGACCGACAACCAGCCGGTCGTCTCGAACTACGTCCCGGACGGCAACCCGGTGAGCGTGGACGGCATCGACTTCATGATCGCCGGTGCGGCGGCCGCGGGCGACAATTTCCTGGTGCGTCCGACCATCGGCGGCGCCGCCAACTTCAAGCTGCTCGTCAATCACGTGTCTGACATCGCCGCCGCCGCGCCGATCCTGACCAGCGAACCCTTGAGCAATACCGGCACCGCCAAGATCCGCGAAAGCCGGGTCGACGGGGATTTCCTCACCGGCGCGCCGGCGCTGCCCCTGACGCTGACGTTCGAGACCGGCATGCTGAGCGGTTTCCCCGCAGGCGTCGAAGTGCAGGTCACCCATAGCGACGGGACCAAGCCGCCGCCGTATCCGCCGCCGGCGACCAATGTCGCGTTCACTGCCGGCGCCACCTACAGCTTCGGCGGCATCAGCGTGAGCTTCAGCGGCGTGCCGGGCGAGGGCGACGAGTTCAAGATCGAGAGCAACAACGGGGGGATCGGCGACACCCGCAACATCGGCCGGCTGGCCGACCTGCAAAGCAAGAACATCTTCAACAACGGCAGCGCCACGATCCAGTCTTCCTATGCCCAGCTGGTCAGCAATGTCGGCAACAAGACCCGCGAAGTGCAGGTCAACGGCAACGCGGCCGAGGCGCTGCTCACCCAGGCCAAGGCCAGCGCCGCCGACGTGTCGGGTGTGAACCTGGACGAGGAAGCGACCAACCTGATCAAGTACCAGCAGGCCTACCAGGCCGCAGGCAAGGTCATGCAGATTGCGGGCACGATCTTCGACACCCTGCTGTCGATCGGCCGTTAAGCACATCACCACACGCACCACCGGACGAGGTTTCCATGCGCATCAGTACGCTTTCCATCTACGGCAACGCCACCAGCCAGCTCAATTCGCTGCAGGGCGCGATCGCGCGCACCCAGGCGCAGCTGGCGGCCAATACCCGCCTGCTCACGCCCTCCGACGATCCGGTGGCCTCGGCCCGAGCCCTCGAGGTCAGCCAGTCGAAAGAGATGAACACCCAGATGGCCACCAACCGCACCAGCGCGCATTCGGCGCTGGCGACCGTGGAAGGCGCCCTGCAGAATGCCGGCACGCTGCTGATGGACATGCAGGAGCTGGTGGTCAAGGCCGGCAACGGCTCCATGCTGCCGAGCGACCGCGAGGCGCTCGCCGTCGAACTCGAGGGGCGCTTCGAAGACCTGCTGGGCGTGGCCAACAGCACCGACGGCGCCGGCGGCTATCTGTTTTCCGGCTACAAGGCCACCACCGAACCCTTTGCCCGATCCGACGAAGGCGCCGTCTACCAGGGCGACCAGGGCCAGCGGCAGCTGCAGGTCGCGGCTTCGCGCCGCATGCCGCTGTCGGCCTCGGGCAGCGCCGTGTTCGAAGGCGGCAAGACCGGCAACGGCACCTTCCAGACTTTGGCGGGGACGGACAACCGCGGCACCGGCGTCGTCTCGAGCGGTTCCGTTACCGACCGTACGCTGGCCCAGGACGGCCGCGACTTCAAGCTGAGCTTCACGGTCACCGAGGACACGCCGCCCATCACCACCTTCAGCGTCTTCGATACCACGACCGGGGTGGACGTGCCGTTTGCCCCCGACCAGCCCTACCGCTCGGGCGAGAAGATCAGCTTCAACGGGATGAGCTTCGACATCAAGGGCGAGCCGGCCAATGGCGACGCCTTCACCGTGAAACCGAGCGAAAGGCAGTCGGTGTTCACGACCGTGACCGACCTGATTTCCGCACTGCGCGCGCCGGTCGACAACCCGAAGGACAAGGCGGCGCTGGCGAACCGGCTCGCCACGGCCACGGACAACCTGCAGTCGGCCCACGACAACGTGCTGACCGTGCAGGCCTCGGTCGGCGCGCACATGAAGGAGCTCGACTACCTCGACAGCGCGGGCGACGACCTCGACGTCCAGTACGCTGCCACGCTCAGCGGCCTGCAGGACCTGGACATCGTCAAGGCGATCTCCGATTTCTCGATGCAGCAGACCACGCTGCAGGCGGCCCAGATGTCGTTCAAGACAATGTCGGGACTGTCGCTCTTCAATTACCTGTAAGCGCCAGCGCTCCAGGTATTCCCCACGAGCCGGCCCGATGCCGGCTTTTTCGCATCAGCGCGCCCGATTGCGGTGCGATTGCCGCATGCGCCTCATCCTTCCTGCTTTGTCTTCTCCCATTTTGGGGCTTGGCACGATTGAAATGATCCTTGCAGATGCACTTTTGCAAATGCTGACCTCATATTTCTCTCATTGAAAGATGCATATCTTTATGACAAAGGCATGAAGCGCACGTAACAAGCTTGTTACCACAGTAACGGAATGTATCAATTGCGCTACAGCATTGTTCGAATTTGATGATTCCTATCGTCAAAACGTCGGTATGCCTTTGCCGTGGCTCAATGTTGTGTGAAAGTATTTATTCGTGTTCCCTGAAAGAGCTCAAAAAGTTCCCGGTTTTTAGCACGAAACATCTAGAAAAAATTCATCGTCCAGGAGTCGTTGTGAAGCACAAGATTACGTTTAACAAGAGCGCACTTGCTGTCGCTCTGAGCATGGCCTTCCCGGCCTTCGTCGGCGCGCAGGAAGTCCCGGTTGCACCGCAAAAGATCCAGCGCGTCGAAGTCACGGGTTCGAGCATCAAGCGCACCGAGACCGAAGCGGCCGCTGCAGTCCAGATCCTGACCCGCGACGACATCGAGAAGACCGGTGAAACGACGGCCCTGGGCATCCTCACCTCCACCGCCTCGATCAGCACCGACATCAACGTCGCGACCGCGAGCTCGGGCAGCTTCGCGACCGGTTCCTCCGGCGTGTCGATGCGCGGCCTGGGCAAGGTCAATACCCTGATCCTGGTCAACGGCCAGCGGATCGCCCCGTACGGCCTGTCCGACGGCGCACAGCAGAACTTCACCAACCTCGACGCCATCGCCAGCGATGCCATCGAGCGCATCGAAGTGCTGAAAGACGGCGCATCGGCGATCTACGGCTCCGACGCGGTCGCAGGCGTGGTCAACATCATCCTGCGCAAGCAGTTCACCGGCGCGCGCGTACGCGCCAGCCACCGTCAATCGGAGCGCCTGGCGCAGAACCGCAACAGCCACGTGTCGGCGATCGTGGGCTGGGGCGACATCGATACCAACGGCTTCAACACCTACATCACCGCGGAAGCCTACAAGCGCAACGGCTACACCACCGCCGACCTGCAGCCCTACTATCCGGCATGGCACCGCCTGACCCCGGGCCGCTCGACCTGGGACGCGAAGAGCACGTTCTCTCCGACCGGTAACTATTTCGTCAGCAGCACCAACATCGTTGCGGCGCCAGGCTGCCCGGCCGCCAACATCGATCCGGCCGACAAGCTGTGCAAGATGGACATCCTGCCGTTCAGCGGCCTGACCACCGACAACAAGCGCGACGCAGTCGTCAGCAACACCAATTTCCGCATCGGCCAGAACATCGATGCGAACTTCGAGATCACCTACGCCTCTGCGGAAAGTGATTACATCGTCACGCCGTTCAACATGAGCAACGGCAGCACCACCACCTCGAGCTCGATCTGGTACAACGTGCTGGGTGGCAAGATGGTCGGTCCGTTCTCGTACCCGAAGCTGCCGGTCGGCCACCCGAACAATCCCTACAACTTCCCGGTCGAATACCGTGCCCGCCTGATGGACACCGGTGACGGCTTCAACTTCAACACCACCGATTCCGAACAGTCGCGCGCCATGCTGACCCTCACCGGCGACTTCATGGGCTACGACTGGAAAGCGTCCGGCGGCTGGGCCAAGTCGAGCGCGTCCAAGGCCACCCGTGCGGTCAGCCAGAAGGGCTACACCGACGCGATCGTCAACAAGACCTACAAGTTCGGCCAGAAGAACGACCCGGCCCTGCTGAATACGATGTTCCCGATCCGTACCACCGACGGCGAAGCGGTCGTGAAGTTCGCCGACGCGCGCATCTCGGGCAGCCTGATGCAGTTGCCGGCAGGTCCGCTCGGCTTCGCGGTCGGCGCTGACATCCGCAGCAACAAGTACATGATGAAGAGCTCGGACAACGTGCTGGGCGGCGAACTGGTCGGCATCTTCGGCCTGCAGGTCGACGACGAAGTGAGCCAGTACGCCCTGTTCACCGAAGTGAACGCGCCGCTGACCAGGAAGCTCGAGCTGAATGCCGCCGTGCGCGCCGACAAGACCGACGGCTTCGACACCCACCTGTCGCCGAAGCTGACCCTGCGCTACCGTGCGGCCGACAACCTCCTGATGCGCGCGACCGCATCGGGCGGCTTCCGCGCCCCGAACATCGTCGAATCGGGTAACGGCCTGGGCCGTTCCTCGGTCGCGACCGCCGTCAACGACCCGCGCCGCTGCCCGACCGCCAACCAGCTGAACGCGCTGGTGCAGAATGCTCCGGGCGCAACCACCGCCGACAAGGCGCAGGCCAACAGCTTCCGCAACGCGGAATGCTCGGGCGGCCTGCCGAGCTTCGTGTCGTCGAACCCGGACCTGGAACCGGAAACCTCGCGTTCCCTGACCGCCGGCGTCGTGTTCGAGCCGGTCAAGAACTGGAGCGTGGGCCTGGATTACTTCTTCATCGAGCGCCGTAACGAAATCGGTTCGCGTTCGGTCGTCGACATCCTGCGTGGCGAAGCCAGCCTGCCGGCCGGCCAGCTGATCCGTATCGACAGCAGCGCCAGCGACAACCAGTTCCTGGCCCTGGTGAAGAAGTACGCGCCGAGCACCACGCTGAACTACGGTAACGTGGGCCAGCTGGGCATGATCTACAACCCGTACGTGAACAGCGGCCAGACCCGCGTCCAGGGCTTCGACTTCGACGCCAAGGGCCGTGTCAACGTGATGGGCCTCCCGGTGCGCCTGTCGCTCGACGGTTCCTACATCTGGAAATACCAGGAGTTCAGCGTCACCGACGACGCCTACGGTCCGAACCAGACCGGCACCTATGACTACGGCTCGCGCATGACCGTCGTCGGGCGCGCCTACGTCAAGACCGGCGCCTTCGACCACAGCATCTCGGCGAACTACTCGAGCGGCTACGGCACCAACAGCATCGCCTCGCCGACCTACTGCGTGACGAACAACGTCAAGGCCGAGTACCTGGATACCTGCGCCCGCGTCGGCAGCAACACCACCTGGAACTACAGCGTGGCCTTCATCGGTATCCCGAAGGTGCGGATCAACGCCTACGTCGACAATGTGTTCAACCGCGACACCCCGATCGACTGGCGTGGCGGCTGGTCCCAGCAGTTCCGCCGCTTCGGCCTCGCGGCAAGCTACACCTTCTGATCGCCTGATCGGTAGGACCTAGCAAGAGACCAGGCTTCGGCCTGGTCTTTTTTTTTTGGGGTGCGAAGCTGGACCATCCGCCGATGGTGGCCTGGCGCTATGTCTGTTTCCGCACCGAACAGCTTTCTCCCTGGCCGTATGCTCGACCTGACACAGGCACAGACGAGCACAACATGACAACGCCGACCGCCGCCAGCACCAGCGCCGCGACCGACCAGGCCCCGGAGGCACCGGAAACGACACCCCGGGCCGCGCCCCTGTCGCTGGCCGCCTGGAAGCAATTCCTCAGTGTGGCCAAGCCTTATTGGATGGGGGAGGAAAAGAAGGGCGCCTGGGGCCTGCTGCTGCTCCTGATCGCCCTGATGCTGGTCGAAACCAAGCTGGCGGTGATGCTGAACAACCAGGCCGGCGAGATGACCTCGGCGCTGGCCGGCAAGGACGGCGCGCGCTTCTGGAGCGCGGTGCGGGCCTGCCTGCTGACCTTGGCGTTCGCAGTGCCGGTCTACGCTTTCTATTACTACATGCGCGACCTGTTCGCCAACCACTGGCGGCGCTGGCTCACCGGCCGCTTCCTCGACGGCTACCTGAACGGGCGCAAGTATTACGAACTGGGCTCGGCGGGCGAGATCGACAACCCCGACCAGCGCATCAGCGAGGACATCAACACCTTCACCGGCAGGTCGATCCACTTCCTGCTGATCTTCCTGGGCTCGATCATGCAGCTGGTCGCCTTCAGCGCCGTGCTGTGGTCGATCTCGCAGGTGCTGGTCGGCGTGCTGGTGGCGTACGCGCTGCTGGGCACCGTGATCGCCCTGCTTGTCTTCGGCAATCCGCTGATCCGGCTGAATTTCTGGCAGTTGCGGCGCGAGGCGGACTTCCGTTTCAGCCTGATGCGCCTGCGCGAAAACGCCGAATCGATCGCCTTCTACCGCGGCGAAGCGCAGGAGCGCGCGCACATCGACGGCAGCTTCGGCATGGTGATCGACAATTTCGCCAGGCTGATCCGAAAGCAGCGCTCGCTCAACCTGTTCCAGCGCAGCTTCAGCCAGCTGACCCTGGTCCTGCCGGGAGTGATCCTGGCCGACGGCGTGCTGTCGGGCGAGCTGGAAGTGGGGCGGGCGATCCAGGCGGCCGGGGCATTCACCGCCGTGCTCGGGGCGGTAGGCGTGATCGTCGACAATTTCGAGAGCCTGAGCCGCTTCGTGGCCGGCATCGGCCGCCTGGAGGCCTTGTCGCGGCTGGTGCTGCCCGCCGCCGACGGAGTGAACGCCGGCGCCGACAGGCACCCGCGCATCCAGCGGCGTCCGGGCCCGCAGCTGGCGCTGGAATCCCTGACGCTCAGTCCGCCGCAATCGGACCGGGTGCTGATCAAGGAACTGAGCCTGGCCCTGAAGCCGGGTGATGCCTTACTGATCACGGGCGACAGTGGCTGCGGCAAGAGTTCGCTGCTGCGCGCGATCGCCGGCCTGTGGCAGCGAGGCAGCGGCGCTATCCAGCATCCGCCGATGGAGGATTTCTTCTTCCTGCCCCAGCAGCCCTACCTGCAGCCGGGCAGCCTGCGCAGCCAGCTCATCTATCCTGGCGTCCATACCCAGCTGGGCGACGCGCAGCTGCTGGAGATCCTGGAACAGGTGCACCTGCCGCGCCTGGCCGAGCGCGTCGGCGGCCTGGATGCCGTGCAGGACTGGGAAAAGCTGCTGTCGGTGGGCGAGCAGCAGCGCCTGGCCTTCGGCCGCGTGCTGGTGCATCGTCCGAAGATCGTCATCCTCGACGAAGCGACCAGCGCGCTCGACAGCGGCAACGAGGCCTCGCTGTATGCGCGCCTGCGCGACAGCGGCGCCACCCTGGTCAGCATCGCCCACCGCGCCGCCGTGCTGCGCCACCATACCCATGTGCTGCACCTGGCGGGGGAGGGCGAATGGGAGCTGCACGAAGCGGGCGGCTACGAATTCGACGGCGCGGCCGGCCGCTTGCGCAGCCACGGCGCACGGCCGGAACCGCAGGTGACGGCGGCGGGATGAACGGCAACGGGCGCCGTTGCCCCCCCCCCGCTAGGTCTTGCCCTGCCGGCCTGCCGCCCGCAGGGCCTTGAGTTCGCGGTTCAGCCAGTCGCGGCTGGGCAGCGCCTCGGCAGCGCCACACCTGACCCGGTAGGGCCGGCCCGAGAAGCTGCTCTTCGAGGCGGCCACCTCGATGAACTGCTCGGTGCTCGCGAGCGTCTCGCGGCGTTTCTCGATGTAAGCCAGTTTGCGCAGCAGGTGGGCTTGCGCATCGGCGGCGCCGTGCCAGCTGCCGTTGCGTTCGAACTGGCAGCCGGATGCCGTCATCCGCGCCATCAGGCCGTCGATCTCGGCCCGGATGGCGGGTGCAGCAGGTGCGGCGTGCGCGCCGAAGCAGGCCGTGGCAAGGAGGCTCGCGGCAAGTGGGCGCAAGGCGCGCGGGAGGCGGATCGTCATATAGGCAAGCTTAACCGAAAAGCGGCTGCCCGCTCGTCCGGCTCAGCCCGGCGCGGGCCGTGGCGGGACGCCTGCCGGCGCCGGCGCCGGCGCCGGCGCGGCATTGCGCTGCAGGCCCGCGCGCGGCACCGCGCGCCCGGCCTCGATGCCCTGGTTGAACAGGTTCACGATCGGCATGCCAAGATAGGGCATGGCCAGGCTCAGGGTGAGGAAGCCCACGCCCAGCGTCACCGGGAAGCCGATACCGAAGATGTTCAGCTGGGGCGCCGCGCGCGTCAGGATGCCGAGCGCCACGTTGGTGAGCAGGAGGGCGGCCACGATCGGCAGCGACAGCTGCAGCCCGCTTGAAAAAATGCGGCCGCCCCAGCGCGCCAGTTCCAGCGGCGCGTTGCCCGAGAACGGGGTGGCGGAAATCGGCAGCGCATGGAAGCTCTCGGCCAGCGCCGCCAGCAGGACCAGGTGGGCGTTTACCGCCAGGAAGGCCATGGTGGCGACCAGCGCCAGGAACTGGCTCACCGCCGACGAGCGCCCGCGCGAGTTGGGATCGAAGAACACCGCGAAGCCCAGGCCCATGGTCATGCTGGCAACCTCGCCCGCATATTCGATGGCGGCAAACACGATGCGCATCGCGAAGCCCATGGCGACGCCGATCAGCAGTTCCTTCACCAGGATGAGGATGCCCGCCCACGAGGTGGGATCGACGGCGGGGATGTCGGGCACGGTCGGGGCGATGACCGAGGCCAGCAGCACGCCGAGCGCCACCTTGACCGACATCGGCACGCCGGCGTTGCCGAACAGCGGCGCGCTGGCGACCAGGCCGAGGATGCGCGTGAGCGGCCACAGCAGCCCCGCGATCCAGGCGTTCATCTCGCCCGTTGTAAGACTCAGCACGCGCCGTCCTGCGTCAGCCGATCAGGCCGGGAATGCTGGTGAAGACCTGGCGCATGTAGTCGAGCATGGTCGACAGCATCCAGGGCCCGGCCAGGACCAGCGCGATGAAGATGCCGACCAGCTTCGGAATGAAGGACAGGGTCGCTTCGTTGATCTGGGTGGCGGCCTGGAAGATGCTGATGATCAGGCCGATGATCAGCGCCACCAGCAGCAGCGGGGCGGACACCATCAGGGTGATCTCCATCGCGGTGCGGCCCATGGTCATGACGGATTCGGGTGTCATGCTCGCGGTTCTTTCATGTTTACTAGTAGAAGCTCTGGGACAAGGAGCCCAGCAGCAGTTGCCAGCCGTCGACCAGCACGAACAGCATCAGCTTGAACGGCAGCGAGATCACGGCGGGCGACATCATCATCATACCCATCGCCATCAGCACCGAGGCCACCACCATGTCGATGATGAGGAAGGGGATGAAGATGGCGAAGCCGATCTGGAACGCCGTCTTGAGCTCGCTCGTGACGAAGGCCGGGATCAGGACCCGCAGCGGTACGTCTTCCGGGCCCTGCAGTGCGGGCGAGCGCGAGATCTTGACGAACAGGGCCAGGTCCGACTCGCGGGTCTGCTTGATCATGAATTCCTTGAGCGGCACCACGCCGCGGTCGAGCGCCTCGCCCATCTGGATCCGGTTTTCCTGCAGCGGCAGGTAGGCCTCGGTGTACATGCGGTCGAACGTCGGGCCCATCACGAAGAAGGTCAGGAACAGCGCCAGCCCGACCATCACCTGGTTGGGCGGCGCGGTCTGGGTGCCGATCGCCTGGCGCAGCAGGGACAGCACGATGATGATGCGGGTGAATGCCGTCATCATCAGCAGCGCGGCCGGCAGGAAAGTCAGGGCGGTGAGCAGGATCAGGGTCTGGACCGGCAGCGAATACGCGGTCCCCCCGCCCGGGGCCGGGCTGGTGGTGAAGGCGGGGATGCCGGGCTGGGCCAGGGCGGCGAGGGGAAGCAGGGCCAGGCCTGCCAGCCCCGCCGCCAGCAGGAATTTCTTATTTAGCATTACGGTTGTCGATCGTTTTCTTGAGCCAGTCGCCGAAGTTGCCGGCGGGCGCGGTGTGCGGCGCCAGTGCGGCCTGGCCGGGCTGGGCCGTGGTGCCTTCCTGGCGCGGCATGGTCGCCAGTGCATTGACCCGTCCGGGCGATGCGCCGACAACGATCCACTGGTCGCCCACCTCGACCACCATGATGCGTTCGCGTCCGCCGATGTTGAGCGCACCGACCAGCCTGATGTTGGCGCTGGCGCCCATGGCGCGCGGGCCGTAGCGCTTCATGACCCAGGCCAGGCCGAGCAGCAGGCCGAGCACCAGCAGCAGGGCCAGGATGGTCTGCAGCAGGCTGCCCGCGGCCGGCGCCGGGGCGCCCGGCATCACGACCTGGGGCGGTCGTGCGGCCGGGGCTGGCGTGGCCGCTGCCGGAGGCGACATGGTAACGGCCGGCTGTGCGGCGGCGGGCGCGGTGTCGGCCGGCATGGCGCCGGGCGCCTGCACGGGCGTCGAGACCGGGCCGGAAGGCGCGGGACGGGCCGGTGTGGCCGGGCGCCCGGCCGTGGTGGCGCCGCGGGACAGGGCCTGGGTGTCCTGGGATGCCGTTGGCGGGATCGGGATCGGTGCGGTAGCTACGGAAGCAGCAGGTTCGGTGCGGGGAGCGGCTTGCTGGGCAGCTGGCGCGGCCTGTTGTTGCTGGACAGTGGGCGCCTGATCAGCACCAAGTGGTGCAGCGCAGGCGGCAAGTGGCGCGAACAGCAGCGCTGCAGCGAACTGTAGGGTGGTCGGCTTTGCCGACCGCGCGGCGATAGTTAGCAGTTGAAATGCCGCGCAGGCAGCTCTCGCCCTGTTTGAACGCGCGGTCGGCAGAGCCGACCACCCTACGTTGTTCGAAGTCATTTATTCAGTTTTCTGATCCGTTCCGACGGTGTAATGATATCAGTCAGGCGGATACCGAACTTGTCGTTCACGACCACGACCTCGCCCTGGGCGATCAGGCAGCCGTTGACGAGCACGTCCATTGGCTCGCCGGCCAGGCCGTCGAGTTCCACCACCGAGCCTTGCGCCAGCTGCAGCAGGTTCTTGATCGCGATCTTGGTGCGGCCGAGTTCCACGGTCAGCTGGACCGGGATGTCGAGGATGAAGTCGATGTCGTTCGGCGTGTCGTTGCGCGCGCCCTTGTTCGAGAAATCCTTGAACACGGCCGCGGTGGCGGTCGACTGCTGCTCTTGCTGGCGTTCGAGCGCCGCCGCTTCGGCTGCGGCCTGCTCGGCAATCGCCGCGCCCCAATCGTCGTCGAGGCTGCTCTGGTCGTCCTGGGTATCAGACATGGTGCTCTCCTGTGTCGCCTGCGTCCCGCAGGCAGATTCATGCTTGTTGGTTCGCTTGCTTGTTCGCTTGCTTGTTCGCTTACTTGTTCGCTTACTTGTTCGCTTACTTGTTCGCTTACTTGTTGAAGTTGTCGCTGTTGGCGAGCAGCTTCTCGACCTTCAGTGCGTACTGGCCGTTGAAGACGCCGTAGGTGCAGTCCATCACCGGCACCCCGTCGACCGTGGCCTGCAGCAGTTCCGGCACCGTGATCGGGATGATGTCGCCGATCTTCATGTTAAGGATCTCGTCGAAGTTGGCGCGGCCTTCGCCCAGCACCGCCACCAACTCCACTTCGGCCACCTGGATCTGCTGGGTCATCAGGCGCACCCAGCGCTTGTCGACTTCCAGCGCCTCGCCCTGGATGCTCGAGGTCAGCGCGTCGCGGATCGGTTCGATCATCGAGTAGGGCATGCAGAAGTGGATCTGGCCCGACACCGACCCAAGTTCGATGGTGAAGGTGCACGACACCACGACCTCGTTCGGGGTCGCGATGTTGGCGAACTGCGTGTTCATCTCGGAGCGGATGTACTCGAACTCGATCGGGTACACCGGTTCCCACGACTTGGCATAGGCCTCGAACACGATGTCGAGGATGCGCATGATGATGCGCTGCTCGGTCTGGGTGAAGTCGCGGCCTTCCACGCGGGTGTGGAAGCGGCCGTCGCCGCCGAACAGGTTGTCCACCAGCAGGAACACGAGGCCCGGGTCGAACACCATCAGCGCCGTGCCGCGCAGCGGCTTCATGTGGATCAGGTTGAGGTTGGTCGGCACCACCAGGTTGCGGATGAATTCGCTGTACTTCGAGACCCGTACCGATCCTACGGAAACTTCGGCGCTGCGGCGCAGGAAGTTGAACAGGCCCACCCGCAGATACCTGGCGAAACGCTCGTTGATGATCTCGAGCGTCGGCATGCGGCCGCGGACGATCCGCTCCTGCGTCGCCAGGTTGTAGGTGCGAACCCCCGAGGTGTCTTCAGGCGCCGCAATGTCGTCCTGGTCGCCGTTGACCCCCTTCAGGAGGGCATCGACTTCTTCCTGGGAGAGGAAATTATCGGCCATGGTACGTCGAGCTTACTGGATGATGAACGAGGTGAACAGGACGTCGGTGATCTCCTGCTCGTCGCCGTCCTTCTCGAAAGGCTCCCTGATGATCGCCTGGATCTCGGCGGCGAGCTGCTGCTTCCCCTGCACCGTGCTGATCTCGGACGCCCGCTTGCCCGACAGGAGCAGCAGCACGCGGTTGCGCACGATCGCCATGTTGTCCTTGACCAGGGTCGCCTGTTCGGCGCCGTCGACCTGCAGCGTGAACTGCACCTGCAGGTACTGCTCGCCGTTCTCCGGCTGCAGGTTCACCGTGAAGGCTTCAACCTGCACGTATTCCGGCTTTTCGCCGCTCTCCTTCTTCTTGCTGTTTTTCTTGGAGTCCTTGGTGCTTTCCTGGGCCGTGGCGTCGCCGCCTTGCATGAAATACCAGGCGGCGCCGCCGGCGCCGGCGAGCAGCAGCACGGCCGCCGCGGCGATCGCGATCAGCTTCTTCTTGGAGCCGGCCGGGGCAGGCGCCGCTGCGTCCGCCTTCGGGTCGGCCTTCGTTTTGGGGTTCGCTTTCAAGATGCCTCTTCTCTTTTACTGCTTAAAAGAATGTGTCCGTCATTATGCATTATCGCGGGGAAGCAATGATCGCCAAGCCCCGAAAAGAGGGAATAAGGGACGGCAATCCTGCCGATTGTTGCGCCCGCGTGCTGGCGGGTTGTCAAGTAGGGTGGTCGGTTTGTAATTCAGGCCACTGGCCTGAATTACTGCCGACCGCGCGTTCAAGACGAGCAAGATCAGCCCGTGCGTGAATTCATCAGCTAACGATCGCCGCGCGGTCGGCATAGCCGACCACCCTACGTAAAGCAGCTTACGCGAAGGTGTCGACCATGCCGCTGTCACCCAGCGCCACGGTGCGCGTGGCCGGCCGGACCGCGCCCTCGTCCGGCCCGGTCGTGACGCCGGTCGTGACGCCGGAGCCGCCAGCGCCGCGGCCATGACCGCGCTCGCCATCCTGCTGCGCCTGGCGTCCGTCCGGCATGCCGGCATCGACGGTCGCGTTACCGAGCGCGATGCCGCTCTCGCCCATCATCTCGCGCAGGCGGGGCAGGGCGTTTTCCAGGGCCTGGCGCACTTCCAGCTGGCTGGAGGAGAAGGTCACGCTGGCGCCCTCGTTGCTCACGTTCAGGACCACCTGCACCGGACCGAGGTCGGGCGGGTTCAATGTCAGCGTGGCGGCCTGTTCCTTGCCTATCATGTACACGATGCGCTGGCTGACCTGGTTGTCCCAGGCCTGGGTGCCGACACGCGCCGGGATGCGGTCGCCTGGCACGGCCGGGTTCGCCATGGTTTCCAGCTTGGCGGCCTGGACCTGCATCTGGGTAAGGGCCGGCGCCGGCGCCTCGACAGCGGCGGCGGCTTGCGCCGCGGCGTCGCCCGCCTGGAGCTGGAATTTGCCCTGACTGTCCTGGGCGGCGCCTTGGGCGACCGGCTGCGCCGGCTGCTGCAGCGTGCGCAGGTCGGCGGCGCCCGGCTCTGCCGGCTGCACGCCGGCCGCCAGCGAGAAGCCGGCTGCGGCCGCGTCGCCGTCGGCGCCCGCTGCCAGGGCCGGATCGCGCGCCGCCGCGGCGTCGGCAGGTTCGAGCTTGGCAAAGGCCGCCTGCAGCGCGGCGAGCTGCAGTTCCGCACCGGCGGCATCGGTGGCGACAGCCACGGCGGTGGCCGCCGGCGCGGCCGGCGCGCTTGCGAGGGCCGGCGCTGCCTGCATCAGGCTGGCCATGAAGGCCAGCATGTCGGTGACCGGGGCCGCTGCTGCTTGTGCCGCTACGTTGGCTGCTTCGGCCGCTCCGGCAGTGCCTGTCGTCTCCTCGGCGCCATCGGCGGAGGCGCCGGCGGCAGCGCCGGTCGGCGCCGTCGCGGCTGCGTCGGGGGCCGCGTCCTTCTGCTTCGCCGGCTCGCGCGCGACGGTCTTCGGGCCCTGGACCGGCGCCTTGTCGGCCGCCCCCGGCTTCGCCGCTGCGGCCGGCTTGCCTGCGGGAGCGGGCGTCGGCGCCGGCGCGCCTGTCGGGGCCAAGGACTGGCGCTGGGCGATCTCGCGCGACAGGGTGGCGCCGAAGCCGCCGCTGGCGGCCTCCGACGCCTGCACGCCGGCGGCGGCATTGCGTTGCGGCTGGGCCAGCGCGCTGGCGCCGGATACCTGGAACGGAAGGGGTGTCGTCTGCATCGTCATGGGAGTAGCTCAGCCTGTATCAGCGTTGTCTGGTCAGCGTTTGTAGCGGGCGCCACGGGCTGCGTGGTCGTCCATCAGTTTCTGGTCGCGCTTGTTCTCGAGCGCCAGGGCCTCGCTTGCTGCGCGTTCGTTCAGGGTGCGGTAGGACAGGCGCTTGCGCTCGCTCTCCTGCCATGCCTTCCTTTCCGTGTCCGCCTTGTACTGCGCGTGCTTGATCACTTCGCGCTGGCCGATGATGGCGTTGTCCAGCTTGCCGATGAAGGCCACGAAGTTGTGGTACGCGAAGGGCGTGATGCCGGCCATCTGGGCCGCGTCCAGCTTGCGGACGTACTCGTCGCGATAACCATCCAGCATGACCAGCTTCTGCTCGGCTTCCTCGACCGCCGCCAGGGCGGCGCCCAGGCGCTTGGCGATCGCGTCGGAATCGCGCTGCGCAAGGTCGATCAGGGTTTCTAGGGCAGACGGATAGGCCATATAAGGGTCACGCTAATGAGCAAAGTATAGTTCCGCCCGGAATTTTTCTATCAGTTGAATAGAGAGGTCAATTGCCCCAAGCTCTCCAGCATGCCCGCGTTGTCGTGGATTTCCTGGCACAGGAACTGTTCGATCTGCTCGTGCTTGGCGATCGCCTGGTCCAGCACCGGGTCGCTGCCGGCGGCATACGCCCCGACGCTGATCAGGTCGCGCGAACGCTGGTAGCGCGAGTACAGCTGCTTGAGCTTGCGCGCGGCCAGCTGGTGCTCGTGCGTGGTGATGCCGTGCATGGCCCGCGAGATCGATTGCTCGATGTCGATCGCCGGATAGTGGCCGGCTTCGGCCAGGTGGCGGTTCAGCACGATGTGACCGTCCAGGATGCCGCGCGCCGCATCGGCGATCGGGTCTTGCTGGTCATCGCCTTCGGACAGTACGGTGTAGAAGGCGGTGATCGAGCCGCCGCCCTCGACGCCGTTGCCGGCGCGCTCCACCAGCACCGGCAGCTTGGCGAACACCGAGGGCGGATAGCCCTTGGTGGCGGGCGGCTCGCCGATCGCCAGCGCGATCTCGCGCTGCGCCATCGCGTAGCGGGTGAGCGAATCCATGATCAGGAGGACGTTCTTGCCCTGTTCGCGGAAGTGCTCGGCGATCGCCGTGGCGTAGGCGGCGCCCTGCAGGCGCATCAGGGGCGGGGAGTCGGCCGGCGCGGCCACCACGGCCGAGCGGGCGCGGCCTTCCGGACCCAGGATCTGTTCGATGAATTCCTTGACTTCGCGGCCCCGTTCGCCGATCAGGCCGACCACGATCACGTCGGCCGTGGTGTAGCGCGCGATCATCCCCAGCAGGACGGACTTGCCGACGCCGGTGCCGGCGAACAGGCCGAGGCGCTGGCCGCGGCCGACCGTCAGCATGGCGTTGATGGCGCGCACGCCCACGTCCAGGGTTTCCGAGATCGGGGCGCGGTCGAGCGGGTTGATCGGGCGGGCGTTGAGCGGACCTACTTCGTCGGTGCCGAGCGGACCCTTGCCGTCCAGCGGGCGGCCGGCGCCGTCCACCACGCGGCCCAGCAGCTGCATGCCGACCGGCAGGTGGCGCGCGCGGTCGCTCGGGCGGCGGCGCGGATGCGGCACGGTGCCCGGTTTCGGCAGGGCGGATTCGACGGGGAACACGCGCGATCCGGGCACCACGCCTTCGACGTCGCTCTGCGGCATCAGGAACAGGCGCTCGCCTTCGAAGCCGACCACTTCGGCTTCGATCCGCTGGCCGTTGGCCACCGGGATGGTGCAGGCGCTGCCCACCGCGAGCTTGAGGCCCACGCATTCCATCACCAGGCCGGCCACGCGCGTGACGCGGCCGGAGACCTGCATCGGTTCGGCGAAGCCGACCAGGGAATCGCAGTCCTTGATGAAGGCTTTCCAGCGGGCGGTGTGGCGGTCGGTGCTTGTCGTTGTCATTTTGTAGGGTGGTCGGCTTCGCCGACCGCGCGTTCAAATCTCGTTAACAATCGGCGCAGTGGTTAGTGCACGTTCGTTGAACGCGCGGTCGGCAGAGCCGACCACCCTACGGTCACTGGCCGAGCCAATCCACGTTGGACTGCAATGCATGCGTCAGCCGCCCCCAGCGCGCCTGCGCCTGCGCATCGATCTGGTTGCTGGCCGTATCCACCTTGCAGCCGCCGCGCGCGATCGCCGCGTCTTCCACGATGCGCCAGCCACCCTTGACCAGTTCCTGGCCCATGGCCTGGCGCACGATGTCGGCATCGAGCGGGTTGAGGGCGAGCGTGGCCGGCTGGCTCAGCACCGGCAGGTAGCCGATCGCTTCCTGCACCACCGGCAGGATCAGTTCCGGACGCACGTCGAAGGCCGTGCGCACCATCCCGCGCGCCAGGCGCAGGGCCAGTTCCAGCACGTCGTGGGCGATGGTCTCGTCGGCCTGCACCACGGCCTCGCTGAAGGTCGCGGCGATCGAACGCAGGTGTTCCAGCTCGCCCTCGGCCTCGATCTGGCCGGCCCTGGCGCCGTCGGCATACCCTTGGGCGTGGCCGGCGGCATGGCCTGCGGCCCGGCCTTCTTCCAGGCCTTCTGCATAGCCCTCGGCGCGCGCCCCCTCGCGGATCGCTTCGATCTCCTCGAGCGTCGGCAGCGCCATGTGCGGCACGACCTGCACCGGTTCCGGCGCCGCGAGGGGCTGCGGCGCCATCGGCGCACGGCGCGCCTGGGTGGAAGGGCGCTCGTCGCCGAACGAGGTCATTTCCCAGCGCTGGTAGGCGCTTTGCTGTTCCTTCGGTATCATCAGATGAACGAGTCCTCGCCTTTACCGCCCAGCACGATCTGGCCTTCGTCCGCCAGGCGGCGCACGATCTGCAGGATCTGCTTCTGCTGGGTTTCCACTTCCGACAGGCGCACCGGACCTTTCGAGTCCAGGTCTTCGCGCATCATTTCGCCCGCACGCTGCGACATGTTCTTGAAGATCTTCTCGCGCAGGTCTTGCGAAGCGCCTTTCAGGGCGATGATCAACATCTCGGACTGCACTTCGCGCAGCAGCAGCTGGATGCCGCGGTCATCGATGTCGATGATGTTGTCGAACACGAACATCTCGTCCATGATCTTCTGCGCCATGTCGTTGTCGTAGTTCTTGATGTTGTCCATGACGGCCGATTCCTGCTCGCCGCTCATGAAGTTCAGGATCTCGGCCGCGGTACGCACGCCGCCCAGCGAAGACTTCTTGATGTTCTCGTTACCCGACAAGAGCTTGGTCAGCACGTCGTTCAGCTCGCGCAGGGCGGCCGGCTGCACGCCATCCAGCGTGGCGATGCGCAGCACCACGTCGTTGCGCAGGCGCTCGGTGAAGTTGGCCAGGATCTCGCAGGCCTGGTCGCGCTCGAGGTGCACCAGGATGGTGGCGATGATCTGCGGGTGCTCGTTGCGGATCAGTTCCGCCACCGACGGCGAGTCCATCCACTTCAGGCTCTCGATGCCGGAGGCGTCCTTGCCTCCCAGGATGCGGTTGAGCAGCACGGCGGCCTTGTCGTCGCCCAGCGCCTTGGTCAGGACCTGGCGGATGTACTCGTCCGAATCCAGGCCCACGGTCGAATGCAGGTTGGTCTCTTCGACGAAGGCTTCCAGCACCTTGACGACTTCACCGTGCTGGACTGCCTTCATCTGCGCCATCGCACCGCCGAGTTTCAGCACTTCGCGCGGCCCGAGGAATTTCATCACTTCAGCCGCTTCCGCTTCACCCAGGGCCAGCATCAGGATCGCTGCCTGCTGTACGCCTTCCTTGTCCTTGTCACTCATTTGATCCCAACCATGCTTTCACAACGTTAGCCACGATACGCGGGTCCTTGCGCGCCAGTTCCTGCGCCATCGCCAGGTTCGCCCGGTAGCCCTGGTTCCTGCGTTCGACTTCCTGTTCTTCCAGTTCTTCTTCGGCGATTTCGGCCGCCACATCTTCAGGGATTTCCTCTTCCGGTTCCGGTTCCGGCGGCAGGGCGGTGACTTCGTCGAACTTCTTGATCGCCGGGCGCATCAGCGGCAGCAGGATCCGGTAGTAGAGGAAGGCCAGCACCGCGAACAGCAGCAGGTACTTGCCGATCTCCTTGGCCAGCGGCAGGTTGGCCGGGTCGCGCCACCATTCCAGCTGCGGCGCCGTGTCGTCCGGCCGGTCGACGCCGTCGAACGGGGCGTTGGTGACGTTCAGGGTGTCGCCGCGGTTCTGCGAGTAGCCCATTGCCTGCTTCACCAGTTCGTTGATCTGGGCCACTTCGTTGGCGCTGAGGGGCTTGACGACGATCTTGCCGGTCTTCGGGTCGACCGAGCGGCGGTAGTTCACCACCACGCCCACGGTCAGGCGCTTGATGCCGCCCATCGGACGCTGTTCGTAGCGGATGGTCTTGTCGACTTCGTAGTTGGTGGTGGCGTCCTTGCGAGTGGGGCCAACTGCGGGCCCCGCCGCCGGTGGGACCTGGCCGTCGATCGGCGCGGTGGCCACGCCCGGCGGCTGGTTCGACAGCGCGCCCGGCACGCCCGAGGCGCCGGCGCCCGGCTGGGTCGATTCCGAGGTCTGCTGGCTGCGGATCGCCTGCGGTTCCGGCGGCGAGTTCGGCTTGTACATTTCGGCGGCGGTGTCGACCTGGGCGAAGTCGACCTCGGCAGTCGCCTCGGCGCGCACGTTTTCCTTGCCGACCAGCGGGGCGATGATCGATTCGACCTGCTTGATGATGTTCTGCTGGACCTGCTCGACGTACTTCAGCTGGGTCGCGTCCAGGCCCTTGTTGCCGGTTCCCTTGCTGGAAGTGTCGGACAGCAGGTTACCGCTCTGGTCGACCACGGTGACGTTGCCGATCGTGAGTTCCGGCACGCTCGAAGCAACCAGGTGGACGATCGCGCTGACCTGGCCCGGATCGAGGGCGCGGCCTGCCTGCAGGGTCAGCACCACGGACGCGGTGGGCTTCTGCTGGTCGCGCACGAAGACCGAGGGTTTCGGCATGGCCAGGTGCACGCGGGCGCCGCTGACCGGGCCGAGCGACTGGATCGAACGGGCCAGCTCGCCTTCCAGCGAGCGCTGGTAATTCACCTGCTCCAGGAATTGCGACACGCCCAATTTCTGGTTTTCCATCAGCTCGAAGCCGACGTTGCCGCCCTTCGGCAGGCCTTGCGCGGCCAGCTTCAGGCGCAGGTCGTGGATCTGCTCGCTGGGAACGAGGATCGCATTGCCGCCTTCGGAGAACTTGTACTTCACCCCCATCTGGTCGAGCGAGGCGGTGATGGCGCCGCCGTCGCGGTCGCTGTAATTCGAGAACAGCACGCGGTAATCCGGGGCCTGGCTCCACATCCACAGGGCGATCATGATGGCGGTCACCAGCGCGATGCCGCCGCCGAGGGCCACGCGCTTGCCCATGGTGGTCTGCAAAAAGCCCTGTTTCGCCTCTTGCTCGGGCGCCGGGGAGTCGATCAGTTCTTCAGCAACTGCTGCCATGGTGGGTAATTCGTCCGGAATAGGGGAAGTAATCCGTATTATGAAGCCACCGAGCAACATTCATATCCTGAAATAGGGGTGGAAATCCCCGCTTCTTCGGACGAGGAAGCTGTTCCCCTGCTGGTAATCTGACAGCCTGAACAAAGTGGATTGCCTATAAGGGCAGGAGAAAACGATGAGTATTGGCGGAATCGGCGGCATCGACAGCAGCCGCATCCAGGCGATGATGGAACAGCTCAAGGCCGCGGCGACCAAGCCCGCGGCCGGTCCTGCCGCGACCGCCGGCGTGGCCGGTCCGGGCGGGCTCGCTCCGCAGGGCGGCGTTGCCAAGCTCGATTTCGCCGATGCCCTCAAGAGCTCGCTGCAGCAGGTCAGCGATACCCAGAAGCACGCGTCCGACCTGGGCAAGCGTTTTGCGATGGGGGACGACACGGTGAGCCTGTCCGATACCATGATCGCCATGCAGAAATCCAGCCTGGTCTTCCAGGGAACGGTACAGGTACGTAATAAGCTGGTGTCGGCTTACCACGACATCATGAACATGCAGGTGTAAGCCGCAGGTAAAGGCGAAATGTATTGCAGGAAGCATTACCGAACCGGCCGAATGGCCGGTTTTTTACTGGAACGGTAGATGCGTGGCTCAGGCGGCCTGCGCATCCTTGCGGTGGAAGGTGACGGGAATACTGGCGTCGCGCGGGCTTGGTTCCGGCAGCAGCGAGGCCAGGGTATGGCGGTCGAGTTCGGCAAGGTAGGCCGCGGTGGCGTTGGACAGCACCCCTTTCAGGGAGCAGGCCTTGACCAGCCCGCAGGGGTTGCCGGCCGGGTCGAAGCACTCGGCCATGTAGAAGTCGCTCTCGCTCTGGCGCACGATTGCGCCGATGTTGATGTCTTGCGGCTTGTGGGCCAGGCGGAAACCGCCGTTGCGGCCGCGGATGGTCTCGATGACGCCGTTGCGGCCCAGCTCGTGCACCACTTTCATCAGGTGGTTCTTCGAGATGCTGTGCAGGTCCGCGATCTCCTGGATGGTCACCAGGCGGCCCGGATTGCTGCCCAGGTGAAGCAGGGTACGCAGGGTGTAATCGGTGAAAGAGGTCAGGCGCATGATCGGGGCAGTATAGCGTATCCCTCCCGCCGGCGCGCGTGGAGGGGCTGGCGTTCGACATGCATATCGACTAGTTATTACAAACCATTACTTGCCTTACTGTTCTTGTCCTTTCAATATGTCGAAAGTCGGGCCTGCCTATAAATACATTGGCCTTCATCTTCCGCCGACGTTTGCCGGAGCAAGCACATGCAACCGATCTCATCCGCCGTTCACATCATGCATGCCGACCCAATCATGACCGTCGGGCTGCATGCCATCCTGGCCGACCAGCCGGGCCTGCGCGTCACTACCCACCTGCGCCAGCCGGAGGCGCAGCGTGTCGCGCGCGTGCTGGTCACCGATTACGACACCGGCGTCGCACTGGCGCGCCAGCCCTGCCCCGGCGGCATGCCGCCCGGCGTGCTGGTCGTGACCCCGTTCGACAAGGAATGGGAAGTGCGCCTGGCGATGGACGCCGGCGTGGCCGGTTACCTGCCGCAGTCCTGCGGCGCCGACGAACTGGCCCATGCGGTCGGCCAGCTGGCGCGCGGCCAGCGCTACCTGAGCGAATCGATGACGCGCAGCGTCGCCGAAAGCCTGACCCGCGAATCGCTCACCGGGCGCGAAACCGACGTGCTGCAGCTGCTGGCGCAGGGCTGCTGCAATAAATCGATCGCACGCAAGCTCGGTATCGGCGTGGGCACCGTCAAGACCCACGTGAAGGGCGTGATGAGCAAGCTCGACGCCACCGCGCGCACCCATGCCGTGGTGGTCGCGGCCCAGCGCGGCCTGATCCGTCCCGGCGCCGGCGCCGATTCCTCGGCCGGCATCCATATCTGAGGCCTGCCGGCGAAGCCTTGCGCTTCGCGCCGGCCGGCGCAGCTCAATTCCCTCGTTTTTCACGCGCTGGCCGATGCCGGCGCCGTGCGTCCGCGGGCGCCGGTCCGGACCCTGAAACGGGGGGAATCAGGCCAGGCCGGCCAGGCGGGCGTTGCGCTCGCGTTCGAGCTTGGTGATGTAGCGCTGCACGCCGGCCATGCCGCCGCGCGAGATGTCGACGAACTCCAGGCCGATGCGGCGGTTGGTCTTGTTGTTCAGCAGGGTCAGGTCCAGTACGTTGCGCACCTGCAGCGACACGGTGACCGGGCCGACTTCGGGCAGTTCGATGCGGCAGTTGGGAAGGGTTTCGCCGATTGCCGTGGCGAGCTGCAGCTTGTTGTCGAGGACGGCGATGCCGCCGCAGCTGATGTCGTGCAAGGGGAATACGCCGGTGGCGGCGCCGGCCTCGGCCGCGGCTTCCGGCGGCAGCGGGATGATCGCGCGCACCGGGTTCGATACCGGCGTCTCCATCCGGTAGTACTCGCGGCGCTGCAGGCGGATCAGGCTCGGCGGGATGTCGGCGCGCACGGCCGCGCCGTCCTTGAACAGGGTGGGACGCAGGTTCTCGGCCGTGAACAGGATGCGGATCTTGTCGAGCGAGGTTTCGCAGCGCACCTGGCCGCTGGCAAGGATGCGCTCGTTCTGCTCGCGGTCGATCGAGCGGTCGAGCACGAAGCTGTTGGTGTCGGGATCGACTTCGAGCACGGTCGTGACGCAGACGTCGGCCTCGCCCTTGACCAGCATGCGCACCAGCTGGTGCTTTTCGCCGATCTGGCGCAGCAGCGCGACGATCTCACGGCGCGACTCCACCTCGTAGTCGTGCCAGTTCTCGAGTTCCTGATTATTCATTGCTTGTACCGGCGTTGGCCGTGTCGTCCTTGGTGAGGTAGGGCGTCGGATCGGGTGCAGGCGGCAATGGCGCCCCTTGCTTCTGAGCCGACTCGATATGATATAGCCATGCCAACAGTTCCGCAATCGCCCGATACAGGGCCGGCGGAATTTCGCGGTCGAGGTCGACGCCCATCAGGAGCTGGACCAGCTCCTTCGATTCATGGACGAACACCCCGGCTTCGCGGGCGCGCCGCATGATCTGCTCGGCCACCAGGCCCTGGCCCTTGGCCACCACCTTCGGCGCCGGGTCGCCGCTGCCGTAGGCGAGGGCGACGGCGCTCTGGCGCCGCCCCGGCCGCTTCTTCGCGTCATCCATCTCAGTCGCCGTTTCCGGGTGCGCGCACCTCGAAGCCGGTGAGTTCCGTGCCGGCCGCTTCCAGCGCGCCGGCCAGGCTGCCCATGTGCCGGCGCAGCAGCGTGGCGGTGGCCTCGCTGCCGGCCGCGAACTGCACCTGCAGGCGCCCGCCGGCCAGGCTCAGGCGCGCCTCGACCTCGCCGAGCTCTGGAAAGTGCAGGCGCAGGTGGCTGTGCCAGGGCGCTGCTTCCTCGTCGTCGCCGGCCTGGCCATCGTGGTCCTCATGGCCCTCGTGCAGCTCGCGCCGCACTTCCAGGTGCATCGCCTGGCCGGGCCACAGGTTGCCCTGCCAGACGACCTGGGCCTGTTCCTGGGTGGCCAGCTGCAGGTTGATGAACTGGGCGGTGGCCGGATCGGTGGGCAGCTGGCGCACGCCTTCGCGCGCCAGCTGCTGCTGCGGTTCCGCGTTCAGTTCGGCGAGCTGGCGCGCGCCCTGTGCCCATTCGGCCACGTGCGCCTCGTAGAACAGGCCGCTCCTGCCGACCGCCTGCTGCAGGCCGGCGGCGATGCTGGACGCATCCGCCCCGGCGCTGGCCACCACCGGGGCGCGGCCGAGGGCGGCCGTCATGGGGCTGTCGGCCTTCTGGGCCGCTGCCAGCACGCTGCCGATGGTCCTGGCGGCCGGGCTGAGCGTGGTGTTGTTGGCGTCGGCGCCCAGGGTCTGGGCGCTTGTCCCCGCCGCAGTGGCCTGGAGCAGGGCCGCGGCGGCGCGGCCCACTGCAGTGCCGGCCTGGGCGGCGCCGCCCTCGCGCATCGCGAGCGGCGCCTTGCCCGGATCGGCGCCTTCCGGCAGCGGCGGACCGGCTTCGCTGAACACGGGCTGGCCCCCGGCGCCGACCTGGAAGGTGGGCCGCGGGTGGAGCGAAACGAGGGTGAGGGGCACGTCGGCGCCCACCTTGCTGCCGGCGGGCAGCTGCATGCGGGCGGGGATGTTGGCGACCTTGACGACGAAGCTGCCGTCGGTGAGTTTGGCGAGGACTTCCCCGTGCAGCGCCTTGCCCAGCTGGGGGGCGAGGGCGCGCTGGAAGGCTTGCTGGCGCGGGTCGGCGGCGCTCCAGGTCGGAGCGATCCGGGCGACCTGGGCCAGGCCGGTGCTGTCAGTGCGAGACATCGTTTGCAGCGGCAAGGCCGCACCGCGGCGGCAGCGCCATGTACTTAATACGCCCCTGCGCCGTAGGCACTGGCCAGCCTGCGCTCGGTGCCGGTGCTCTGCATCATTGCGCCGAGCTTGGCCATCCAGGGCGTGGTCAGGTCGCGGATCGCGCGGTCGTCGGCCAGGATCTTCTGGATGATGGCCACCTTGCGCGAGCGCCGCTCGGCGCTCAGGGCCGCCACCGCTTCGCCGTCGCGCAGCACCTGCACGCGGCTGGCGCAATCCGATTCCAGTTCCACCAGGCCATCCCAGTCTCCGGACTGCGCCGCCGCCAGCATCCTGCCGGTCAGGTCGCTCACCGATTCGTACAGCGAGATCACGTCGTCACCGTTCATCATCATGCGCTCGCAAAGGCGCCGGTGCGGGGCGACAGGGTATCGTAGCCGGCGGCCTGCGGGCGTTCCGGCGCGGCGGCCGGAGCCGCTGCAGTCGTGGCGGCAGGGGCTATCGATTCCCATGCCTCCTTCAGTTCGCCCAGCAGCTTGATCACTTCCTGGACCATCTCGGACGAGTTGTTCAGGTTCGCCTGCAGCAGGCGGTCGCTCATGTAGGTATAGAGCGCGTCGAGGTTGAGGGCGATCTCGCCGCCCACGTTCTTGTCGAGGCTGGCGCGCAGGCCGTTGTCGATGATGCTGATCGCCTTCGAGATGGACTTGCCCTTGGCGGCGATGTTCTTCGCTTCCATGTGTACCAGTGCCGAGGACAGCGCGACCAGCGCTCCCTCGAACAGCATGACGATGAGCTTGTGGGGGCTGGCGGCCATGACGCCGGTCTCGACGCCCACGTTGGCGTAGGCGTTGGCGCCCTTGTGCTTGGATCCAAACATGTCGATGTCCTTCTTGGATTAGAGGTTTGCCAGGCTGGCCAGCTGCTGCATCAGGTAGTTGCTGGTACTGGTCATGCTGGCGATGGTCGTGTCGAGTGCGGAAAACTGGTCGCGGTAGCGCTTCTCGGTGGCGGCCAGGCGCACGTTCAGCGCAACGCGCTGCTTGTCGATGTCCTTGATCGAATCGGTAAAGCTCTTCGCATGGCTGGGCAGGGTGCCGACCGGACTCAGGATGCGGCCGACCTCGAAGTCGATCTTGGCGGCGACGCCCTTGTTGGTGCCGACGCCGGCGAACAGCGCGGCCATGTCCTTGTTGGGATCGTTCAGCGCGGCGCTCAGCTTGGCCGAATCGATGGCCAGGCTGCCGTCGCGCTGGCTGGTGATGCCGATGTCGGGCAGGCTGGCCGCGCCGGTCGGCGCACCCGTGACCATGCCGCCCATGATGCTGCGCAGCTGGCCCTGGATGCTGCGCACCGTGCTGTCGCCGTTGAGGACGGCGGCCTTGCCGGTGGAGGCGTCGAAGGCGGTGGCGTCGGCCATGTTCTTGGCCGCGCCATTGTAGGCCTTCACGAACGCTTCGATGGCGGTGCGGACCGACGAGGTGTCGCGTTCCAGCGTGAGCTTGGTGGTCACACCAAGGGCCGTGGTCTTGGCGAGGTTCAGCGTGACGCCCTGGATCGCGTCGGTGATGGTGTTGCTCGGCTTGGTGATCGGGACCGAGTCGACGACGATGAGGGCGTCGGCCGCCGCGGCGGTCTGGCGCACATCTGTGCTGGTCGGTCCGTTGTAGGCCAGCGTGGCCAGCGAGGGCGAGGCGAGCGGATCGGTCGGCGTAGCGTCGATCTTCATCGCGCTCTTGGCGCCGGTGGTCTTCGAGGTCAGGGACAGGTAGTTGCCGCTGCCGTCGTTGATGATGCTGGCGGTGACGCCCGCATTGGCCTTGTTGATCGCGTCGCGCAGGCCGCCCAGCGTATTATTGGTGGCGTCGATCGTGACGTCCACGGCGGTCTTGGCGGAGTCAGCGGTGAAGGTGCCGTCGCCGGCATAGCTGCCCAAGGTGATCGTCAACTTGCCGGTGCCGACCGCCGAGGTGGTGGCGGCATACGAGCCGTTGCTGACCAGCTTTTGGGCCTGCGCCAGCTGCTTGACCTCGATGTCGTAGCCCCCCGCCACCGCGCTGCCGGAGGCGCTGGCGGTCATGATGGCGGTGTCCGCCACGTTCGACTTCAGCGGCGACAGCTTCTCTGCCGAGCCCAGCGCGCGGGCGGCGTTCTGGAACTCGGACAGCGCCGACTTGAGCGTGCCGAACGCCGACAGCTTGGCCTGCAAGCCGGCTTCCTTGGCCGCCAGCTTGGTCAGCGGCTGGCGTTCGATCGCCATCAACTGGGTGACCAGGCCGATCACGTCCAGGTTGGACCCGACGCCTGCGGATGTAATGGTTGGCATGTGTTCCTCCAATGGATGAGCAATATACCGGGCGGGCAGCCGATTCAAACTGTCTGACAGACGCGCTTTTCTAGGCCAATTCGTGGGCCAATGCGCCGGTCGCGTTCCGGCAGGCGCCGGCTCAGGCCTCGAGCTTGATCAGCATGCCCTGGGTACGGTCGAGCGCCTTGGCGATGTCGAGGGCTTCCTTGCTCGGCATCTGGCGCAGCACTTCGCGGGTTTCGCGGTCGATCACCTTGACGATCACGCGCTCGCTGTCTTCGTCGATGGAGAACTCGATGCCCTGGGTCGACGGCGGCAGCGACTTGTTGATGCGTTCGACCGCCTGACGCAGGCCGTCCTCGGCCTTGTCGGCCTGCTTGGCGCCGCCTACGGCCTCGGTGCGGGCCGGAGCGGATGCAGCAGGGGCAGGGGCGGTTGGCGGTGTCGCTGGCTGTTCCCGTTCGATACCGCCTTGGGGCGATTTCATGTTGCCTGGAACTGATCGGATTTCCATGTCGTTCCTTTAATGAAAAAACCCGGCCGGAAGCTTCCGGCCGGGCATCAGGCGTCAGGCCGCTAGCGGGAAATTAACCGCGCAGCAGCGACAGGACACCGTTCGGGAGCGAGTTCGCCTGGGCGAGCATCGCGGTACCGGCCTGCTGCAGGATCTGGCCGCGGGTCATCTTGGCCGTTTCCGTTGCGAAGTCGGTATCCTGGATGCGGCTACGTGCCGAGCTGGTGTTCTCGCTGGCGGTGGCCAGGTTCGAGATCGTGGTGCTCAGGCGGTTCTGCACCGCACCCATGGTGGCGCGCTGCTCTGCCACGTAGCTGATCGCCTTGTCGATGCGGGCGATGGCTGCCTGGGCGTTGGCCTGGGTGGTCACGCTCAGCTTGCCGCCGATCGATTCGTCGCTGCCGCCCTGGGCGACCAGGCCGAGCTTGGCGACGCTGGCTGCTGCGCCTTCGACGCGCACTGCAGTACCGTCCTTGCCTTCCAGCTTCAGTTCGCCGCGCACTGCCATGACTTGGCCCGCAGTAATTGGCGTTGCGGCTGCATTGCCTTTCGGATCGCTGCTGACGTCCAGGACAATGGCAGTCGAGTTGCCGATCACGATGTCGCTGCCCGCAGCCGAGGTCAGCTTCAGTGCGCCAGTTTTTTCATCGGTCGCGGCGCTAATGCCCGAGATGCCTGCATCGTTGATCTTCTTGACCAGGCTCGCCGTGTCGTCGGTAGCAACGACACCCACTGCTGCGCCGTTGATCGTCAGGTTGCCAGGGGCGTTGAAGGCGACTTTCAGATAAGCGGTGGTAGTAGCGTTCGCCGTCACACCGGTCTGCTCCGAGACGGCATTGATGGCGGCAGCTTTCTCGCCAGCGCTCGGGCCAGCAGCGCCGATCGCGACACCATTCACCTTAACCGTATCGGTTGCCAGGACTGCGCCCCGGGTGCTATTGAGTGCAGTGCTCGCTGCGGTTGCATCCGCACTCGAAGCCGAGATCGCGCCGCTGGCGGTCACTTTATCCGCGCCAGTGCTGGCGTTCAGCCCGAACTTGTTCATGGAACCGGCGGCATTGTTAGTGCTCACGGTGATTGGCTCGCCGTTAGCGCTCGACAGCGAAAGGAAACCGGTGTTGGCGCCGAGGGTCAGGCCCGAGCCGGCGACGTTGCCGCCGACGGTGATGGTGTCACCCGTTTCGTTGGCCAGCAGCAGACCGCCGTCCTTGCCGATCGACGCGGTCACGCCACCCACCTGTTTGTTGATCTTGTCGACCAGGTCGGACATGCCCGAGCTGCTGTCGATAGTCACGTTTGTGGCTCCGACCTGGATTTGCAGGCCGGTAGTCACGCCGCTGGCGCCGCCCAGGCCGCTGACAGCGTTGTAGGCCGATGCAGTCACACCGGTGGTGCCGGCGCTGGCGTTGATCGCGTTCTTGAATTCGGCGATCGTGTCATCGGCGCCAGCGGCAGCGAAGTCGACTACCTTGCCATTCAGTACCAGGTCGCCGTCGTTCGCGCCGCTGGCGGTAATACGGCCGCCGTTCAGGTCGCCCAGCGCCGAGGTGCTGTTCAGCGACATGGTCTTGGTCGAGACTTCCTTGATGCCGAACGAGATGGTCTGGCCCGCATTGGCGCCGACCTGGAAGCTGTTGTTCTTGGCCGAGCCGTCCAGCAGCTTGAGGCCGTTGAATTCGGTGCTGCCCGAGATACGGTCGATTTCCTGGTACAGCTGGTCGACTTCGTTCTGGATGGTGGCGCGTTCGTTGGTGCCGTTGGTGCCGTTCGATGCCTGCACCGATAGGTCGCGCATACGCAGCAGGATGTCGTTGATCGAACCCATTCCGCCTTCAGCGGTCTGCGACATCGAGATACCGTCGTTGGCGTTGCGGCTGGCTTGTTGCATACCGTTGATCTGGGCGGTCATGCGGGTCGAGATCGCCTGGCCGGCGGCATCGTCCTTGGCGCTGTTGATGCGCAGGCCGGTCGACAGGCGCTGCAGCGAAGTCGCCAGCGACGATTGCGAAGCCGACAGGTTGCGTTGAGCGTTGAGCGACGAGATGTTGGTATTGATGACGTTGGACATGTTGATTCTCCAAACTTGCTGATAGGGGTGGGCGACCTGCCGCGTATCACATGGGTCTGTCTCTATCTTCCGAGACAATCAAACCGCTGTTGAAGCTGGTAACGGTGCTCTCAGGAAAAAGTTGATAGCGGGAGGCGAAAATTTTTGAAAATATTTTTCCCCGCTGTTGCCAGGCCAGCGCGATCCGTGACATTCTGTAAAGAAATGCTGCTCTTATAGCGGTTTGCTCAACGAAAGACGGCGCGGGCGCGCGCGTATAATGCCCGCGCATGGCTGCATGTCGGCCTGACAAGGAGATGAAAATGAAACAACTGGCGCTGGTCATGATCGTGCGCGACGAGGCCGCTACGCTGGCGCGCTGCCTGGAATCCGCGCGCGGCCTGGTCGACGAGATCGTCGTGCTCGACACCGGTTCGAGCGATACGACCGTCGAGATCGCACGCGGCTTCGGCGCGCAGGTCCATCACTTCAGCTGGTGCGACGACTTCGCCGCCGCCCGCAACGCCGCGCTGGAGAAGTCGTCGGCGGCCTGGAACCTGGTGCTGGACGCCGACGAATGGCTGGCCGGCGCCACCCGCGAGGCGATCGCCGGGCACCTGGAAGGGCCGCCTGCGATCGGCCTGCTGCCGGTGGCCAGCGAATTCGAGCTGCAGGGCAGGGTGGAAAGCGCCGTGTCCTGGATAGCCCGGCTGCTGCCGCGCGAGGTGCGCTACGCGGGTCGGGTCCATGAACAGCCGGTGTCGGCGCTGCCGCGCACGCGCGTCGCCCTGGAAGTGCGTCACGATGGCTACCGCCAGGCGGGCATGGCGCACAAGCGCGATCGCAACGCTGCCTTGCTGCAGCGCGCGCTCGAGGATGCGCCGGGCGATCCTTATTTGTTATATCAACTCGGCAAGAATCACGAGGTCGGCTTCGAGTTCGAGCAGGCCCTGCCTTACTATCGCGAAGCGCTCGCGCACGCGGGCAATGACGCGCCCTACCGCCACGACCTGGTGGTGCGCACGATCTACACGATGAAAAAGGTGGGGCAGCACGAGGAAGGGATCGGGCTGGCCGACCAGGAAATGCCGAACTGGCAGCAGTCGCCGGATTACTATTTCGCATTGGGTGACCTACTGCTGGACTGGGCCGCGCTCAACCCTGGCGCGGCCGACCAGCTGTTGCCGATGGTCGAGGCGAGCTTCCTGCGCTGCCTGGAAATCGGCGAGCAGTCGGACCTGGACGGTGCGGTGCGCGGCCGCGGCTCCTGGTTGGCGGCGCACAACCTGGCGGTACTGTATGCAGAGCTGGGCGATGCCGAGCGCGCTGCGCAATATCGGCAGTTGGCGCAAGGCTGATAGATGTATGTAGGGTAGTCGCTATGCCGACCGCGCGTTCAGCTCCAGCATGCGATACGACTGCACTTGCGCCTGTTGAACGCGCGGTCGGTGAAGCCGACCACCCTACTGTCTGAATGAGCCGGATAGGCCTTACTCGGCCACCACCACCCGGTTCTTGCCGCTGTTCTTGGCCTGGTACATGGCCCGGTCGGCCCGCTCCAGCAGGCTGGCCTGGTCTTCGTTGGGCAGGCGCAGGGCGACCCCGCACGAGAAGGTGATCAGCATCTTCTCGTTATCGTGCAGGAAGAAATGGCGGGTCAGCTCGCGCTGCACGCGCACCATGGCCGCGGCCGCCGCGTCCACGGTGGTCTCGGGCAGCAGGATCACGAATTCCTCGCCGCCGAAGCGCGCGATCACGTCCATCGAGCGTAGCGTGTCGCGCACCACCTTCACCAGGTGCTTCAGCGCGCCGTCGCCGGCCTGGTGGCCGTAGGTGTCGTTGAGTTTCTTGAAATTGTCCAGGTCGAGGATGGCCACGCACAGCGGTGTGCTGCGGCGGTCGGCGCGCGCGCTCTCGCGCTCGAACACGTCGTCCAGGCCACGGCGGTTCAGGCTGCCCGTCAGCTGGTCTTCGCGCACCAGTTCGCTCATGTATTGCAGCTCGGCTTCGAGCAGGCGGATGCGCTCCTCGGCTTCCTGCACCTCGCGGTGCACGGCCACCATGCGGTCGCGCGAGGCCAGCGCCTCGTCCTGGGCGCTGCGCATCTCGCGCAGCACCTCTTTCATGACTTCGTTCAACTCGTCGATGTTGGCGGCACGGCCGATTCGGTCCGAGTAGCCGGCCAGGCGCGCGTGGTAGTCGCCGGTCGAGGTCGCCACCGAGCCGAGCCGGTCGATGAAGGTCATCATCATGTTCTTGACGGTGGCGCGCACGTCAGAAATGCTGTGGCGTAGCTGGCCCTGCTTGAGGATCACATCCTTCAGGCTGCGGGTGGCGTCTTCCAGGCTGCGCACGTCCAGCGGGCCGGCGATCAGGTCCTGTACGGCGGCGATCTGGCCGCGCATCCAGCTGTCGTCGTCGAGCAGTTCGGTGACGTTGTCCAACAGCAGGCGGAACAGGCGCAGCAGCAGTTCCTGCTGCTCGGCGTCGTCGCCGCTGCGCAGTTCGATCTGGTAGCACAGCTGCTTCAGCCGGCCGGACAGTTCGGTCAGCTCTGTCTCGCCGCGCGCCTGGCGGACGGCGCCGCCCAGCGACTCGGCTTCCGCCACCAGGGGCGGGCTGCCGGCCAGCAGGGTGGCCAGCGCATAGGCCAGCGTTCGGCCCAGCATCTCGCGCAGGTGACGGGCGTCCGGGTCCTCGTCGCCCAGCGCCATCAGCGGCGTGCTGCGGCGCAGGTGGCGCTCGGCCAGCTGGCCCAGGGCCTGGGCGTAGGCGGTCCAGTCGGCGGCCTTGGCGGCGCGCACCAGGCGGCGCCCGAGCTCGGACACCTCGCCTGGCGTATCGGCCAGGCGGCGCGCGAAGTTCTCCAGCACCTCGGCTGCGGCGCTGCCGGCCGCGGCAGGTGGCGCAGGCGGCACGCCGGCGATCTCGTCATAGATGGCCTTGTAGGCGTCCGGCGTCGGCGCGATACGGCGCGTTGCCAGGCGGCGAAAGGCTTCGCGGGCGATATCGGCGGGATTCTGGCCGGTGCCGGCAGGCGGGGACGAGATGGACATGGCTGTAATGACGGAATGCGGTTTAGCGTAATGATAAGCAAGTTCTTTGCCTATCATCAATTAAAAAGCGGTCAAGTAGGTGTTTAATCCTGCCGTTCAACAACAAATGGCAACATTGACGCTCCTGCTGCGTCACGCTTTGCGTGCTTCCTCAGCCCACCAACTGGTTGCGGATCGCGTAATGCGTCAGTTCCGCGCTGTTCTTGAGTTTCATTTTTGCTAATAATCGGGCCCGGTATTCGCTCACCGTCTTGACCGACAGCGACAGTTCGCGCGCGATGTCGCTGACCGACATGCCGGAGGCGATCATGGTCAGGGTCTGGTATTCGCGGTCGGACAGGGCGTCGTGGGGCGGCGCCTCGTGGTCTTCGCCCACCTGGGCCGCCAGGGTCTGGGCCAGCGCGGCGCTGACGTACTTCTGGCCGGCCGCCACCTGGCGGATCGCCGTCACCAGTTCGCGCGGGGCGCTCTGCTTGGTCAGGTAGCCGGCCGCGCCCGCCTTCAGCGAGCGGATCGCATACTGGTCTTCGCGGTGCATCGACAGCATCAGCACCGCCAGCTCCGGCTTGTCCTTCTTGATCTGCTTGAGCACCTCGATGCCGTTGCGGTCGGGCAGGGAGATGTCGAGCAGCATGACGTGCAGACGCGCCTTGCCGACCAGCTTGACGGCGTCGAGCCCGGTCTCGGCCTCGCCCGCGACGATGATGTCGCGCTGTTCGGCCAGGATCTGCTTCAGGCCCTCGCGGACGATCGCATGGTCGTCGGCGATGAATACCCGGATGGTTGCCTTGTCATTCATTCTTGCCCGCGCTGTTGTTTCCGCTGCTGTCTCATTCTTTGCTTCTTGATGGCCGTGATTCGCCCGCTGTCGCCAGCCTGGTCTTGATAGTCACCATCGTGCCACCTCCGGGCGCGGGCGACAAGGCCAACGTGCCACCGAAGGCCTTGGCCCGCTCGCTCATGCCGCGCAGGCCGAAGGAATGGGGCTTGAGGCGGTCGGCGGGCTGGACCCCGCGCCCGTTGTCGCAGATTTCCAGCGTCAGGTGGGCGCGCTGGCGCCGCAGGGTCACGGTGACCCGGCTGGCGCCGGCATGCTTGGCGATGTTGGTCAAGGCTTCCTGGAAGATGCGGAACAGGGCGGTGGCATGGTCGTCGTCGAGGCAGATGTCGTCGCCGCCGCCAGGCGCGCAGCGGAAGATGCAGGCGATGCCCATCTGCTTCTCGAATTCCCTGGCCTGCCACTCGAGCGCGGCGACGATGCCGAGGTCGAGCATGGTGGGGCGCAGGTCGAGCGAGATGCGGTGCACCGCCTCGATCGTGCGGTCGACCAGGTCGTCGAGGTAGTTCGCTTTTTCCAGCAGGGCCGGCTGCTCGTCGGGCAGGCGCGCGGCCAGCATGGCTAGGGCCATCTTGATGGCCGTGAGGTTGCCGCCCAGGTCGTCGTGGATCTCGCGCGCGATGCGTGCCCGTTCCTGTTCCTTGACCTGCTCGATGTGGTCGGTAAGTTCGGCCAGGCGGGCGCGCGAGCGCAGGGTGTCCTGCTGCTCCTGCTTGCTGGCGCTGATGTTGGTCATGATGCCGTCCCACTGCACCGCGCCGCCGTCGATGGGGTGCGGGGTGGCGCGCAGGTTGATCCACTTGACGTCGTTCCAGGCGTCGATCCAGATCCGGCCTTCCCAGTTCCAGGCCGAGAGCAGGGCGCGCGAAGCCTCCATGGAATCGCGCCAGCCGGGGCGGTCTTCCGGCAGGATCAGGCCTTCGAACAGCCTGGCGTCATGCTGCAGTTCCAGCACCGACAGGCCGAGCAGGGCCGAGCAGCCCTCGCTCAGCCAGGGGAAATCGAAGCATCCGTCGGCACGCAGCACGCACTGGAACACCAGGCCCGGGGTATGCCGCACGATGGCGTCGAAGCGCGCCTGCGATTCGGCCAGCGCGCGCGCGGCGGCCTGCTCGAGCGTCAGGTCGTCGGCGATCGCCAGCAAGAGCGCATGGCCATCTCGTACGATGCGCAGGAAGCACAGACGCACCGGATAGCAGCTGCCGTCGGCGCGCAGCAGCCGGGCGCGCAGGCTCGCCTGGGCGCCGATGTCCTCGCCCAGTCCGGCCAGCAGCGCGGCCAGTGCGTTCCGGTCGAGGGCCGGGGCCAGGGCGTGGACGTCCATTTCGCGCAAGGCGCCGGCATCCCTGCCCAGGTTCAGGCGGGCCGCCTGGTTGGCGTCCACCACGCGCAAGGTGGCGGCGTCGAGCAGGTAGATTTCCGAGGCGGCCGATTGCATCTCGGCGGCCAGGGCCGGCGTCGCCCCTGGCGCTGAAGTGGGAGATGGAGCAGGGGAAGGACTCATCATTGTTCGGTTCCGGCATTGTCCTGGCGGCGCGCCTTGATGCGCGAGCCGAGACGGCGCAGCACCCGCGTCAGGTGCCCCGGCTGCCGGCCGGCCTGGCGCAGCAGCCCGCGCAGCCGGCGACGCGCGCCCGAGACGGCGGCGCGCAGCCGGCGCCAGTGGACCTGGAGCGTGGCGAGCCGGGAAAGCGGGGGTGTGCGTCTCATGTGTGCATGATACGGCAAGCGCGAGCGACCGGGCGCCGCTTGCCATTACAATAAGGGCATGAACAAGGCATTCGTAAAAGAGACCGACAACGATGACGACGACGCGGAAGCGTTGGCGCTGGCCCAGGCCATTCCTGCCGGGGCCAAGAATTACATTACCCCGGCCGGCTACCAGGCCATCAAGGACGAGCTGCTGCAGCTGATCGACGTCGCGCGCCCCGAGGTGGTGAAGGTCGTGCACTGGGCGGCCTCGAACGGCGACCGCTCGGAGAACGGCGACTATATCTACGGCAAGCGGCGCCTGCGCGAAATCGACCGCCGCATCCGCTTCCTCACCAAGCGCATGGATTCGGCCTTCGTCGTGGATCCGAGCGTGCATCACGGCAACGACCAGGTCTTCTTCGGGGCCACCGTCACCTACCTGAACAAGGCGGGCGAAGAGCATACCGTGACCATCGTCGGCGTCGACGAGCTCGATCCGCTGCGCGGCAAGATCAGTTGGGTCTCGCCGGTGGCGCGGGCGCTGACCAAGGCGCGAGAAGGAGACCTCATCACCTTGCAGACGCCGCTTGGCACGGACGAGCTCGAAATCCTGACGGTCGACTATCCGGAGCCGATCGCTGACTGAACCGGTGGCGGCTGGTAAGATGGGCGATCCGCCGCTTACTGCTCGCCCGGCGAGCATGCTCCTGCCTTCATGAACCGTCCCGACGATACCGCACGCGGCACCGACGTCCTGGCCGCGCTGCGGAGCGCGACCGCCTCCCGGCACGAGCGGCTCGACAGCGGCTTGCCCCTTTCCGCTCCTGGTGCCTCCCTCGACGACTACGCCGCCCACCTGCGCATGGTGCGCGACTGGCTGGCGCCCCTCGACAGCTGGCTGGCCGGCTTTGCCGACGGTCCCCACGCCGAGCCGGGCCTGGCGCCGCTACCGCGCCTTGGGCTGATCCAGGCCGACCTGGCCGAAGCCGCCATGCCCGAGGCGCCGCCCCTGGGGCCCAAGCTTCCCGCGCCCGATTGGCCCCGGGACGCCAGCGCCGCCTGGCGCTGGGGCGTGGCCTATGTAATCGAAGGCTCGCAACTGGGCGGCGCCGTGCTGTACAAGGAGCTGGCCGCACGCCTTGCCCCGCATCCGCTGCGCTACCTGCGCGGCAGCGAGGATGGTCCCGGCCCGCGCTGGCGGACCTTCCTGCTGGCGCTGCGCAAACGGGTAAGCACCCCGCAGGCGATCGCCGAGGCCTGCGCCGGCGCCTGCGCCGCCTTCGACGCCATCCTGGCTCTGGCGCCTCCGAAGAAATGATATGGAAAGAATCGGCGGCCGATGTCGATTCCGCACCGCCCCGCTCGTCGTATCATCAAAGGCGGCTGAGATCGACAAGGCGCCCATGTTCAATCACTAAACGGAGGATGCGATGCGATTCATGATTCTGCTGAAGGCGGACAAGCACAGCGAAGCCGGCGAGATGCCGGACGAACAATTGCTGACGGAGATGGGCCAGTTTAACGATGAGCTGATCAAGGCGGGCGTGATGGTGTCGGGTGAAGGCCTGCATCCGTCCTCGCGCGGCGCGCGGGTGCACTTCAGCAAGGACGGCAATGTGCGTGTGGTCGATGGCCCCTTCACCGAGACCAAGGAGCTGCTGGCCGGCTTCTGGATCTGGCGCGTGGCGTCGAAGGAAGAAGCGATCGAATGGGTCAAGCGAGTGCCGATGCCGATGCTCAGCGGCGAAGCCGAGATCGAGATCCGCCAGATCTTCGACATGGACGACTTTGGCGACGCCATGACGCCGGAACTGCGCGAGCAGGAAGAGCGCCAGCGGGCCGCGCTGGCCGGCTGAGGGCGTATTGCCTCGACTCGTTCATCGGACCCGTCATGCCGACTGCCGCCGGCCTGCGCCGCTGCGGGCGCGCTACTGCCCGGCGGGCGGCTCCCAGAGCTCGACCTTGTTACCTTCGGGGTCGATCACCCAGCCGAACTTGCCGAATTCGGAATCGTCCGTCTTGTCCATCACATTGCAGCCTTCGTCGCGCAAGGCTTGCAGCAGGGCGTGCAGGTCGGCGACGCGGTAGTTGATCATGAAGGAAGCCTTGCCCGGAGCGAAATGCTCGTTGCCGGCCTGGCCGATCGACCAGACGGTCATGCCGCCATCCGGCTTGCGGGCCTCGTCGTTCCAGGCGAACACCGCGCCGCCCCAGTCCTGGACGTCGACGCCCAGGTGCCGCTGGTACCAGGCGCGCAGCGCCACCGGGTCCTGCGCGTGGAAGAAGATGCCGCCGATGCCAGTCACCCGTTTCATGTGATCTCCGATGTGGACGCTGCGCGTGCCGGCCGAGCCGGTGGCCGCCGTTGCGCTTGTTGAAAGATGTCAACATTACCACCGGCGGCTTCGGCTTGGCAAACCCCGCGTCGCGCGCAGTCGGCGATCAGTTGGCGGCGCACTCTTTTGCCGCCCCGTGCGCCACGGCCGCCAGCACGCGATCGAGCGCCGTGACATCGATCGGCTTGACGAAGTGGTGGTCGAATCCGGCTGCGACGGCCATGTCCTGGTCGTGCATTTGTCCGTACCCGGTCAGCGCGACCAGGACTGCGCCGGCCGTGCCGGGCAAGGCGCGCAGGCGGCGTGCAAGCTCGTAGCCGTCGATATCCGGAAGGCCGATATCGAGGATGTAGAGCGGCAGCGGACTTGCGCCGCTGTAGTCGAGGGCGCTGCGGGCGTCGGCCATCACCGTGACCACATGGCCCTTGGCCTCCAGCAGGTTGGCCAGGGTGCGCGCCGCATCGACATTGTCGTCGACGATCATCAGGTGAACCGGCGCCGCGCGCGTCCCGGCCGCCTCGGGCGGCGCGCTGGCTGGCGACGTGTGCTCGGCCAGCAGGGGGAGCGTGAGGGTGAAGTGCGCGCCCTTGCCGATACCTTCGCTGTGCGCGCTCACCTGGCCGCCATGCAGCGCCATGATGCTGCGCACCAGCGCCAGTCCCAGCCCGAGGCCGCCCTGCGAGCGGTCGGCGGTGCGCCGCGCCTGCTTGAAGAGGTCGAATACATGGGGCAAGAGTTCAGGGCCGATGCCGATGCCGTTGTCGGACACGGCAAGGACCAGCTGCCCGTCGTGCACGTCGGCCGACAAGGCGATCTTCCCGCCGCGTGGCGTGTACTTGGCGGCATTATTGAGCAGGTTGGCGAGCACCTGGACCAGGCGTTTCTTGTCCCCGAGGACAAGCGCCTCGGGCGTGCGCAGGTCCACCACGAGTGCATGCCCGCATGTGTCGATCAATGGTTGCGCCTGCTCGACGGCGCTGGCGACGACGGCGCCGAGTTGGACCGCCTGCTTGTCGATCGACACCAGTCCGCGCGTCACGCGCGACACGTCCAGCAGGTCGTGGATGAGGGATTTGAGGTGGTCGGCCTGGCGGATGATGATGTCGCCGGTGCGCTGCAGGCTGGCTTCGTCCCGTCCAGGCAGCTTCAGCATGTGCGCTGCGGCGACGATGGGCGCGAGCGGGTTGCGCAGTTCGTGGGCCAGCATGGCAAGGAATTCATCCTTGGCATTGTTCTGGTTCTCGGCGGTACGCCTTGCCTCGCGTTCGCTGCGCAAGAGCTGTTCGCGCTCCCGTTCGAGCCGCTGCCTGGCCTGGTTTTCCGCCTCCAGCTTGACGCCGGCTTCGTGCAGCGCGCGCTGCAGCACGTCGGCCTCGACGACGCGCGAGGGCTCGATGGCGGGAATCTTGCCGAGTTCCAGCGCGCGCGCTGCTTCCAGGGCCAGGTCGAAGGAGCCGGTCAGCCGCCTGGCGAACAGGACGATACCGAGAATCGCGCTGCCCAGGGCCAGCAGCAGCACGCCTGCCGCGATCAGCGTGGCGGTGCGCGCCGGACTGTCGATTTCTTCTTCCGGGGCGGCGATGGCAACGGTCCAGTTCGCGCGCGTCGTATGCGTGAAGGTGTTGTACGCCATGAAGCCGTCGCGCGTCATGTTCATGATCCTGCCGCTGGCGCGCCGGCGCGCGGCGTCGAACAGCTCGGGTTTCACCGGTTTGCCGACGAACTCCTTTTCGCGCAGGTTGCGGGCGATCGTGATGCCGTCCTCGCCGAACACGCCGACCACCCAGGTTGGCGGCAGCCCGCCGCGATGCAGCAGGGCCGTGATGTGGCTGACATGGAAAGTAAGCGACAGCAGGAAGCGGCGCCCGGCGGCGCCTGTGACCGGCAGATTCACCGAGACGACCTTCCACTTGCCGGCGCGCCCATCGCGCAGGTTCGACACGCTCGGTTTCTGCAGCCGGATCGCCTGTGGAATCCAGGTGTTCGGTCCGTCGTCGAAGCTCGTGCCGTAGGGATGGTGCGTATGCATCAGCATGCGCCCCTTGGCGTCGTAGAGCACTGCCCAGGAATCGGCCGAGGTGATGGTCTTGCGCATGAGGGCATACAGGGCGGCAAAATCTTCCTGCGCCATCAGCTCGGTCTGGCCGATCACGCGCAAGGCGCCCTCGGCACGGACCAGTTCCTTGTCGATCGACAGGGCGATCGACCCGACTTTCGCCTCGACCATCTGCAGCCGCGATTCTTTTTCCTCCTCCAGAAGCAAGTGCAGGCCCCAGCCTGACAAGGCCACCAGCGGCACCAGGACGGTCAGGACGATCAGGGCAAGATAGGTACGCGTCTTCATCTTGTTGATCTTGGTGTTCCATGCCCGTGCCGCATCCAGGCAGGCAGGCGGATCGGACCCGGCGATATCAGGGGCGGCTTGTCGACACGGCGATTCTAACAGGCAAGTGAATGCCCTGCTTCCGGCGTCTAGCGCGCTCGCTTGTCCTGTAATGACTGCAGCAGGAGGTCGAGGTCGGCGAGACCCGCAGGCTTGGTCAGGTGGGCATCGAAGCCCGCGGCCCTGGCCCGTGCCCGGTCCTCGCTTGATCCCCACCCGGTCAGCGCGGCAAGGTAGGTATGCGCGCAGCCGGGCATGTTGCGTAGTGCGGCCGCCACCTCGTAGCCGCTCAGGCCCGGCATGCCGATGTCGAGGATGGCCAGGTCGTAGTCGCCGCCTTGCGCCTGCTGCAGCGCCTGGCGCCCGTCATGGACGACGTCCACCTCGTGACCGCCCATTTCCAGCAGCGCCATGAAGGTGTTGGCGGCGTCGACGTTGTCGTCGGCAACGAGGATCTTCAGCCTGTCCCTGTCCCCGTTCGCGACCCGGGCAGCCACCAGGGCGTCGTCGACCGGGGGCGCATCCTCACCGCCGGTGGCGAGCGGCAGTTCCACGACAAAGATGCTGCCTTGGCCCTCGCCGGGACTCTCGGCCCGCACGACGCCTCCATGCATCTCGACCAGGCTGCGCACGAGGGACAGGCCGATGCCCAGGCCGCCCTGGGCACGGCCCATGTTGCGCGATACCTGGCTGAACATGTCGAACACGCCGGGCAGGGCGTCCGCGGGGATGCCGATGCCGCTGTCGCTCACGGCGACGCGCACGCTGCGTTCGTCATGCTGCGCCGTGATGCCGATCCTGCCGCCGCCGGGCGTGTACTTGGCTGCATTGGTCAGCAGGTTGCTGAACACCTGCGCCAGGCGGACCGGGTCGGCATGCAGTACCAGCGGCAGGTCCGGCAGGGCGACCTCGAGCTGGTGCCCCGCCGCCTCGATCACGGGCGCTGCCGTGTCGACCGCATTCGCGATGGCTTCGCGCAGGGCGATCCGCTCCCGTTTCAGCTGCACCTTGCCGCTGTTGATCCTGGCGATATCCAGCAGATCGTCGATCAGGTGCACCAGCTGGTTCAGCTGGCGGTCCATCATCTCGAAGACCCTGGCCTGCGGCTTGCCTCCCGCCAGCTGGATGAGTTCCAGGCCGGTACGGAGCGGGGCGAGCGGATTGCGCAATTCATGCGCCAGCGTCGCCAGGAATTCGGTCTTGCGCCGGTTCTCGGTGGCCAGGTCGTTCGCCAGGCTGCGCAGGTCGTCGCGTGCGCGCCGGTCGTCGGTGACATCGCTGAACAGCACCGCCACCTTGCCCTGCTGCGGGTCGCCGACGCGCGTCGCATAGATATTGAACCAGCGGCCGATCGGCGAACCCTCCTCGACTAGCCGCAGCGGCCTTCCTGTCAATGCCACGCTGCTGTACATCTCGGCCCAGTGGGTGTCGGTCGAGTGCGGCACCAGTTCGCGCACGGTCTTGCCGCGCGCGTCCTTCAGGCCGGTCTGGGCCTCGAAGGCGGGATTGATGTCGAGGAAACGGTAGTCGACCGGCTTGCCCGCCTCGTCATACAGCACTTGCACGATACAGAAGCCGTCGTCCATCGAGGCGATCAGAGTGCTGTAGAGCTCGCTTGCCGCGCGCTGCTCCTGCTGGGCCTTCACCTGGCTGGTGATGTCGAGGGTGTAGTGCAGGACGAAGATCAGCTGTCCGGACGCATCGAACACCGGCGCATTCACCGCGTTCCAGTAGCGCTCTTCGACAGACTCGCTGCCGTCCCCATGCCGAACCTTGATGGGGTAATGCTGCTCTGCCATGGTCTGGGGCTTGCCGCTGGCGATGGCCAGGGCGATCGATTCCTTCAGGGCCATGGCGGTAGGGTTGTCCGGGTCTTCTCCCGGATCCGCGAAGGCGCCGAACAGGCGCGTCCCCAGCAGCTCGTCGCGCGTACGCGTGCTGGTCTGCAGGAAGGCATCGTTGACCGCGACAAAGACAGGGTCGTCCGATGGCGAGAACAGGGCGGTAGGGATGGTCGAGCTGTTGAAGACGGCTTGGATGTGTTCCAGCGAAAGCATAGGTCCGAACGCCAATGAGAGATGATGGCCTCATCATACAGTTTCCTGCTGGAGAAACATGGCCGATCCGCGCGGATGGGACAGGGTGGCCATGGGCGGGACGATTGCAGGCCGCGGATTTGCCAGGTCTCGTGGATTGCCTCACACTGGCGCCTGACCGCAGTTCAACACCTGGAAAGGACGCACGCCATGGGATTTTCCCTTGCCTGGATCGCGATACGCGGAAAACCGAAGGACGAGATACTCGCCCAGCTGTCACTCGTCGATACGGGCGAGGCCGACGAGGAGAACGAAACCCCGGTCTCCGGCGCCGCGCTGCCGGGAGGCGGCTACCTGGTGGTCTTCCAGGACATGGGGCACCCGGCCACGCGGGCGGCGAGCATGGCCCGCCTGTCCGAAGGCGGGGAGGCGCTCGGCTGCCAGGTCGAGGAACACGTCATGGCCAGCGCGGCTTTCGAGTACAAGGATGGGGCGAAGCTCTGGGATGTGGCGCACCTGGCGGAGCAAGGTGTGTATCACCTGGCGGTGGAGGGCACGCCGCCCGCGCTGCTCGAGGCCATCCATGCCGAAATGAAGGCGACCCAGGACGAGGAGGGCGGCCTCGAGGCAGACGTGGATTGCCTGTTCGAGGTGCCGATCATGATGGCAACTGCACTCTGCGGCTACCGCCACGACGAGGCGGCGCTGCTGTCCGGCGACACGCTCGGCTTTACCGAACTCGTTCCAGCCTCGGGCGCTCGCCGGCGCTGAGGCTCGCCTACGAGCGCTCGCGCTCGACCCGGTTCACGCCCGCCACCCTGCGCAGGTTGCGGATCAGCTGGGCCAGGTGCACCCGGTCTTTCACCTGGATGGTGAAGCGCAGCTGCGTCATCAGGTGTTCGTCGTCCTCGTCCATGCCGACATAGGTGATGTTGGCGTCGGACTCGCCAATCTCGGCCGCGACGCGCGCCAGGATGCCCTTTTCGTTGTTGATCAAGAGGCGGATGCGGCAGTCGAAGCGGCGGTTCAGTTCCTCGCCCCACTGCACGGCAATCCAGCGGTCCGGTTCCTTGGCGCGCACGCGCTTGGCCGGCATGCACTCGCAGGTGTGCACCACCAGGCCCTGGTCGCGGCGCAGCTGGCCGAGGATCTGGTCGCCGGGGATCGGCAGGCAGCAGGGCGCCAGCTGTACCGACACGCCTTCGCTGCCGTAGATCGTGACCGGGTCGATGTCGGTGCCTGGTACCGGCAGGCTGGAGGGCTTGTGCTCGGGGTCGGCGTCCATCAGGCCGAAGATGTGGCGCGCCACCAGCTGCGGCATGCGCTTGCCGATGCCGATGTCGGCATACAGCTCTTCCATCGACTTGGCCGAGGATTCCGCCAGCAGCTTGTCGATGGTCGCAGGCGGCAGGTCCGGATTGATGTTGCGGGCGGCAAGGGCGCCGGCCAGCAGTTCCTGGCCGAGCTCCACCGACTCGTTCACGTTCACCGTGCGCAGGTAGTGGCGGATCGCCGAGCGCGCCTTGCCGGTGCGGACGTAGGACAGCCAGGTGGGGCTCGGGCGCGACTCCGGATCGGTCACGATCTCGACGATGTCGCCGTTGTGCAGCTCGGTGCGCAGCGGCTGGGTCTCGTTGTTGATCTTGACCGCCACCGTGTGGTCGCCGATGCCGGTGTGGATCGAGTAGGCGAAGTCGAGCGCCGTGGCGCCGCGCGGCAGGGCGATGATTTTCGATTTCGGCGTGAACACGTAGACCGAATCCGGGAACAGGTCGACCTTGACGTGTTCGAGGAATTCGGCCGAGTCGCCGGTCTGCTGCTGGATGTCGAGCAGCGACTGCAGCCAGGCATGGGTGCGCTGCTGCAGGTCGGACATGTTGGAGTCGCCGGTCTTGTACAGCCAGTGCGCCGCCACGCCGCTCTCGGCGGTGCGGTGCATGTCCTGGGTGCGGATCTGGAATTCGACCGGAGTGCCGTAGGGGCCGATCAGGGTGGTATGCAGCGACTGATACCCGTTGATCTTGCGGATCGCGATGTAGTCCTTGAACTTGCCGGGCATCGGCTTGTACAGGGCGTGCAGGGTGCCGAGCGCCACATAACAGTTCGGGACCGTATCGACCACCACGCGGAAGCCATACACGTCGAGCACCTGCGAGAACGACAGGTGCTTGTTGCGCATCTTCTTGTAGATGCCGTACAGGGTCTTTTCGCGGCCGTAGACCTCGGCCTCGATGCCGCCCGTGCCCAGCTGGTTCTTGACCGATTCGAGGATCTTCTTGACCACTTCGCGGCGGTTGCCGCGCGCCGCCTTGATGGCCTTGGCCAGCGTGTGGTAGCGCAGCGGGTACAGGTGCGAGAAGGACAGGTCCTGCAGCTCGCGGTAGATGTTGTTCAGGCCGAGGCGGTGCGCGATCGGCACGTAGACTTCCATGGTCTCGCGGGCGATGCGGCGCTTCTTGGCCGCCACCATCACGCCCAGGGTGCGCATGTTGTGCAGGCGGTCGGCCAGCTTGATCAGGATGACGCGCACGTCCGAGGCCATGGCCAGCAGCATCTTGCGGAAGTTCTCCGCCTGCGCTTCGATCTGGCTCTGGAACTCGATCTTTTCCAGCTTCGACAGGCCGTCGACCATGTTGGCGACCTGGGCGCCGAAGCGCTCGATCAGCTCGTCCTTCTTGACGTCCTGGTCTTCGATCACGTCGTGCAGCAGCGCGGCCATGATGGCCTGGGCGTCGAGCTTCCACTCGGCGCAGATTTCCGCGACGGCGATCGGATGGGAAATATAGGGCTCGCCCGACTTGCGGACCTGGCCGAGGTGCATCTCGTCGGAGAAGCGGTAGGCTTCCTTGACTTTCTTGAGCTCGGCGGGGGTAAGGTAGTCGGAAAGCTTGTTGATCAGCTGCGTAACCGAAGCAACGCCCGGGGCGGGCGCCGGCGCCTCGGCGTCTTGCGGTTTGCCCGGACGCTTGTTCCGGGCAGGAGCGGGGACTGGATGGGTCGAATCCGGGGAAGACAATTTCATACGTTATATCGATCAGCCAGTATGAAGAACAGCATAACAGATTCGTCTGCGGAAGGACCCGTCCCCGCGGGGTATTACATCGGCACCTTTTTCAGCATTTCCAGGCCAACTTTACCGGCGGCGATTTCGCGCAGCGCGACGACGGTCGGCTTGTCCTTGGCTTCGACCTTCGGGGTGTGGCCCTGCAGCAGCTGGCGCGCGCGATAGGTCGCGGCCAGGGTCAGCTGGAAACGGTTCGGGATGTTCTTGAGGCAATCTTCGATAGTAATACGGGCCATGGTCACTCCTGAATGGACAATGTTGCGGCGTACCTTGCGGCGCCGCGCTTACGTAGGTTGTTGCGCGTGGATTCCCAGCTGGGCAAACAAGTCGGCGTTGCGCGCCGCCTGCTGGGCGAATCGGCAACGTGTCGCTTTGACAATCGCCTGCAGCTCTGCAAGCGCGACGTTGAACTCTTCGTTGATGATAGCATACTCGAACTCCGGTGCGTGAGCGATCTCCCCCCCGGCGGCCAGCAGGCGGCGGGTAATGATGTGGGGCTCGTCGGTGCCGCGCTTGTGCAGGCGCTCCTCCAGGGCTTCGATCGACGGCGGCAGGATGAAGATGCCGGCCGCGTCGGGGAACTGCTTCTTGACCTGGCGCGCGCCCTGCCAGTCGATTTCCAGCAGGATGTCGGTGCCCAGCTTCATTTCCTGTTCCACGCTCAGGCGGCTGGTGCCGTAGTAGTTGCCGTGCACTTCCGCCCATTCCAGGAATTCGCCGCGGTCGGCGCGCGAGACGAAGTCTTCCGCCGTGGTGAAGTGGTATTCGCGGCCGTCCTGCTCACCCGGACGGGGCGGGCGGGTCGTGGTCGAGATCGACAGCTTGATGCCCGGCTCCAGCTTCAGCAGGGCGTTGACCAGGGTCGATTTGCCGGCGCCGCTCGGGGCGGCGACGACGAACAGGCTGCCGGACAGGGCGGGAGTGATCATGCTTGGTTCCTTCTTACGTTTGTTCTTGGCGACGTGGGTCGCGTGGTATTCATCATAAGTTTGAACGCGCGGGCGGGAAACCCGCCCACCCTACGAAATCGCCCTTGTAGGGTGGACGGGTCCCCCGTCCGCGCGTTCAAATTACCGTCGCGCTGTTGCGCAACGACAACAATCCAGTCGAATTATTCCAGGTTCTGCACCTGCTCGCGCATCTGCTCGATCAGCAGCTTCAGCTCCATCGACGCATCCGCCAGCTCCTTCACCGACGCCTTGGCGCCCAGCGTATTCGCTTCGCGGTTCAGCTCCTGCATCATGAAGTCGAGGCGCTTGCCGACCTGGCCGCCCTTCTTCAGGATGTGGCGCGTTTCGTTCAGGTGGGCCGACAGGCGCGACAGCTCTTCCGACACGTCGATGCGGATGCCGTACAGGGTCACTTCCTGGCGAATACGCTCGAGCACTTCCTGGCGGCTCAGGACCGACGGGTTGCCGTGGCCGGCCAGGCCGAGGGCGTCCTGCATGCGCTCGACCGCCTTCTGCTGGAAGCCGTTGATGACTTGGGGGATGAGCGGGGTGATGCGCTTGACGATGGCTTCCATCGCAACGATGCGCGACAACAGCATCGCTTCCAGCGCCGCGCCTTCGCGCTTGCGGCTGTCGACAAAAGCCGCGACGGTAGTGGCGGTGAGGGCGGCGACGTCGGTCTGCAGCGATTCCTGGCCCACGGTCGATTCTTCGATAACGCCGGGCCAGCGCAGCAGTTCGGCCACCGTCATCTGCGGCGCCTGCGCGAAATGCTTGCTCACTTCGGCCTGCAGGCGCGCCAGGTCGGACAGCAGTTCCTGGTTGAGCGCTTGCGAGCCGCCAGCCGCCTTGCGGCCGAAGGACAGGCGCACCTCCACCTTGCCGCGCGTGATCGCCGCCATGATGGCGGCGCGCAGCTCAGGTTCCAGGGCGCGCAGATCGTCGTTGATCCGGAACTGGAGATCGAGGAAGCGTGAATTCACGCTCTTGATCTCGATCGTGAGGGTGCCGGCAGCGCCTTCGCTGGTGGCTACCGCATATCCTGTCATGCTAGAAATGCTCAATGGGGTCCCCGGTTTTTATTCTTTACAAAGCCGACATTTATCCACACAATCGTCCTGTTAAGCAAGGATTCCCGAATGGCCGCACAGAATAACGCCCCCCTGCCTGATGGCCTGGAAATTGCCGGATATCGCATTGTAAAGAAAATTGCGTCCGGTGGGTTCAGTATTGTTTATCTGGCATATGACGGCGAAGGCAATGCGGTCGCCATCAAGGAGTACCTGCCCAGCCAACTTGCCCTGCGCGCGCCCGGCGAACTCGCCCCCAGCGTCTCGAAGCCGAACCTGCCGGTGTTCCGCATCGGGCTGAAGTGCTTTTTCGAGGAGGGCCGGGCCCTGGCGCGCATCGTCCATCCGAACGTGGTGCGGGTGGTGAACTTCTTCCGGGCCCACGAGACCGTGTACATGGTGATGGCCTACGAATCCGGGCACACGCTGCAGGACCATATCGCGCGCCTGCACGCCAGGGACAGCCGCATGGGCGAAGCCTCGATCCGCCAGCTGTTCAACGGCGTGTGCGCGGGCGTGCGCGAAGTCCACGCCAACAAGCTGCTGCACCTGGACCTCAAGCCCGCCAACATCTACCTGCGCAGCGACGGCTCGCCGCTGCTGCTCGATTTCGGCGCCGCGCGCCAGACCATCAACATCGACGCGCCGATGCTGGCGCCGATGTACACGCCGGGCTTCGCGGCGCCCGAGTTGTACAGCAAGGCGGCTGCCCTTGGCCCCTGGACCGACATCTACAGCATCGGCGCGGCCATGTATGCCTGCATGACGCGCAGCATGCCGCCCGCAGTCGAGGCCCGCAAGCTCGAGGACAGGAGCGAGGCCCAGTTCGCGAAGCTCGACGGCAGCTATTCGCCCGAGCTGGTCGCCATGGTGCGCGCCTGCATGGCGCTCGATCCGCTGGCCCGGCCGCAGAGCGTGTTCGCGCTGCAGAAGGTGCTGCAGGCGCCGCCGACGCTGGCCCCGCAGCCGCACGAAGCCGGCCCGCCGCGCACGGCCGGCTGGCGCGGACTGGTCGGGCGCTTCGGCGGCATCGGGCGCAAGCTGCGTACTTAACAATTCGCGAGGACCGGGCATGCAGTTTTCCGTCTACCAGCAGACCCACATCGGCGGGCGCAAGGTCAACCAGGACCGCATGGGCTACAGCTTTACGCGCGATGCGCTGCTGCTGGTGCTGGCCGACGGCATGGGCGGGCACCTGGCGGGGGAAGTCGCCGCGACCATCGCGCTGCAGACCCTGTCGATGATGTTTCGCATGCAGGCGCGGCCCTACGTGAAGAAGCCCGAGCGCTTCCTCGACGACGCGCTGCAGCAGGCGCACTGGGACATCCTGGCCTATGCCGAGGCCAACAAGCTGCCGGAGACGCCGCGCACCACGGTGGTGGCCTGCCTGGTGCAGCATAACTGCGCCGTGTGGGCACATTGCGGCGACTCGCGCCTGTACTGGGTGCGCCGCAACCAGGTGCTGGCGCGCACCCGCGACCATTCCCACCTCGAATACCTGATCGAACGCGGCCGGGCGCGCGAGGCCGACCGCAACACCCACCCGGACCGCAACAAGCTGTACAACTGCCTGGGCGCCGGCCAGGCGCCGAAGATCGAACTCTCGCGCCAGGCAAGCCTGGAGCCGGGCGATACGCTGCTGCTGTGCTCCGATGGCCTGTGGTCGATGCTGCCGGAAACCGAAATCCTGCACCGCCTGTCCACCTCCACCATCGTACAGGCGGTGCCCGACCTGGTGGCGATGGCGGCAAGCATCGGCGGCGCGCGCGCCGACAACACCACGGCGCTGGCCATCACCTGGCAGGGCGCCGACGCCGAGGGCGCCGGCTCGCCGGACATGATCTCGACCCAGATGCTCGCCGAAGACGCGGTGAGCTCGACGATCATGGCCGGCCAGCCCTTGCATTCCGGTGCCAATGCGGGCACCGCTCCAGATGTGTTCGACGAAGACGAGATCGACAAGGCGATCGCCGAAATTCGCGAGGCGATCGAGAAATCTTCCCAACTACTCAAATAAAAAGGCCATTCCATGACGTTTGCACAACGCCCGAGCGGGCGCGCGGTCGACCAGCTGCGCTCGATCCGCATCACCCGCCAGTACACCCGGCACGCCGAAGGATCGGTGCTGATCGAGTGCGGCGACACCAAGGTGATCTGCACCGCCAGCATCGAGGAGAAGGTGCCGGGCTTCCTGAAGGGGAGGGGGCAGGGCTGGCTGACAGCGGAGTACGGCATGCTGCCGCGCTCGACCCATACGCGCATGGACCGCGAAGCCGCGCGCGGCAAGCAGACCGGCCGCACCCAGGAAATCCAGCGCCTGATCGGCCGCTCTCTGCGCGCCGCTTTCGACCTGGAAGCCTTCGGGGAGCGCACCCTGCACCTGGACTGCGACGTGATCCAGGCCGACGGCGGCACCCGCACCGCGTCGATCACCGGCGCCATGGTGGCGGCCTACGACGCCTTCGGGGCGCTGGTGGGCCAGGGTGTATTGCCTGCGCCCCCGGTCAAGCACTTCGTGGCCGCGATCTCGGTCGGCGTGTACCAGGGCACCCCGGTGCTGGACCTGGATTATGTCGAGGATTCGGCCTGCGATACCGACATGAACATCGTGATGAACGAGCAGGGGCATTTCATCGAGGTGCAGGGGACGGCGGAAGGCGCGGCCTTCGATCGGGTGGGGATGAACCGGCTGCTGGACCTGGGGCAGCTGGGGATTACGGAATTGATCAGGCTGCAGAAACAGTCGCTGGGACTGGCCGCATAGAGGATCGGCTGCACAAGCGCGCCATGGTGCGAAGCGGTAGAATATCCACCCTTCCGTACACCACATCCAGCGCCATGACCCAACGCCTGATCCTCGCCTCCAACAATGCCGGCAAACTGAAGGAATTTGCCCAGCTTCTCACGCCGATCGGCTTCGACCTGCATCCGCAGGGTGAATTCGATGTCCCGGAAGCGGAAGAGCCCTTCGGCACCTTCGTGGAAAATGCGCTGGCCAAGGCGCGCCATGCCGCGCGCCTGACCGGCCTGCCGGCCCTGGCGGACGACTCGGGCGTGTGCGTCAATGCGCTCGGCGGCGCCCCGGGCGTGTATTCGGCTCGCTTCGCCGGCGAACCGAAATCCGACGCCCGCAACAATGAAAAGCTGGTCGCCGACCTCGCTGGACACGCCGACAAGTCGGCCTATTACTACTGCGTGCTGGTCTACGTGCGCCACGCCGACGACCCGCAGCCGGTGATCGCCGACGGCCAGTGGCATGGCGAGATCATCGATACGCCGCGCGGCGCCAACGGCTTCGGCTACGACCCGCACTTCCTGATTCCCGCGCTCGGCAAGACCACCGCGGAACTTGACCCGGCCGTGAAGAACGCCCACTCGCACCGCGGCCAGGCCCTGCGCGCACTGGTAGAAAAACTGAAATGATCCCGATTAAAGTCGCTGGGCCAATGCCGGGCGAATCCCGCTCTCCCGCGGCAACGGCATTGCAGTACCTGCAGCCGGGCGCACTGAACCTCACGGTACTGCCGCCGCTGTCGCTGTACATCCACTTCCCCTGGTGCGTGCGCAAGTGCCCCTATTGTGACTTCAATTCGCACGAGGCCAAGGGCGAGCTGCCGGAGAAGGAGTATCTGGACGCGGTGCGCCTCGACCTGGAGCAGTCGCTCCCGATGATCTGGGGCCGCAAGATCCACACCATCTTCATCGGCGGCGGCACGCCCAGCCTGATGTCGGCGGCCGGCCTGGATCGCCTGATGTCCGACGTGCGCACCCTGCTGCCTCTGGCGATGGACGCCGAGATCACGATGGAAGCCAATCCCGGCACCTTCGAAGCCGAGCGCTTCAGGTCCTACCGCGACAGCGGCATCAACCGCCTGTCGATCGGCATTCAGAGCTTCAATGGCGCGCACCTGAAGGCGCTGGGCCGCATCCATGACGAAGCCGAAGCCCTGCGCGCGGTGGAGATCGCCCGCTCCACTTTCGAGAATTTCAACCTCGACCTGATGTTCGCACTGCCGGGGCAGACCCTCGAGCAGGCCCGCCAGGACCTGCGCACGGCGCTCTCCTTCGCCCCGCCGCACCTGTCGATGTACCACCTGACAATGGAGCCGAACACGGTGTTCGCCAAGTATCCGCCGGCCCTGCCGGACGACGACGCCAGCGCCGACATGCAGGACATGATCCTGGAAGCGAGCGCCGCGGCGGGTTACCAGCACTACGAGGTGTCGGCCTATGCGCAGCGCGGCCGCCAGGCGAAGCACAACCTGAACTACTGGCAGTTCGGCGACTACCTCGGCATCGGCGCCGGCGCCCACTCGAAGATCTCCTTCCCGCACCGCGTGCTGCGCCAGGCGCGCTACAAGCAGCCGGGCTCCTTCATCGAGGCGGCAAAACGGGGCAACCCGGTGCAGGAAGAGCACGAGATCGCGCGCGGCGACCTGGGCTTCGAGTTCATGCTCAACGCACTGCGCCTGGTCGACGGCTTCGACCCCAACCTGTTCGGCGAACGCACTGGCCTGGGCATCAGCGCCATTGCCAAGGCGCTGAACGAGGCGGAAAACAAGGGCTTGCTGTACCGCGACCACAAGCTGATCAAGCCGACCGGGCTTGGGCAGCGTTTCCTGAACGACCTGCAGGAGATGTTCCTGGCTGGCTGATGCGGGACGATACTGTAGGGTGGTCGGCTCTGAACTGACCCCAGAAAGTTGGACACTAACTTTCTGGGGTTTTATGGGGAAGTACACACCTGCCTTCAAGCTGATTGTCGTGCAACGGTATCTTGAAGGCTCGATGGGTTACCGCAC
>NZ_JCASIF010000010.1:0-175901 GCF_059686055.1 Telluria sp. ZB4P34
GCATGCCGCCAGCGTTCAATCTGAGCCAGGATCAAACTCTTCAGTTCAATCTCTGTTTGTTGACACTTTCGTGTCACCCTTATTTCTAAGGGGTCGCTCACTCAAGATACTGACCGTTATCCCATTGCTGAGACAACGCTTAATACTTTTGTGAACATTTGATAATTTAAGTATTCAACTGACCGGAGTCAGTTGGCACCTTCATCAAACGCCCACACTTATCGACTGTTGATTGTTAAAGAACTGTATTCTGTACTACCTTGCCGTGTTCGACGAAGCGTTGTGTTCGTCAGCAGCAGAGGAACGAGATTATGCAGTGTTTCGCGCTTCTCGTCAACCCCCTCTTCCACTTCGTCGCAAAAACATCTTGCTGGGCTTATCAACTTAACCATCTGATTTCGTTGATCTTTTTCGGCAACTCCCGAAGCGGAGGCGAACTATAGCAAACCGAAAGGGCGTCCGCAAGCCCCTGATGCGTGAACGCATCAGGGGCCCTGGATAGCCGACCTCGCGCTCGACAGCCCTACACATGGGGTAGGACGCGGCGCCATGCCACGAGGCACCATGAGGGGAACGCGGTCACAGCAGCCAGTCGATCGGCAGCCATGACAGGACCCGGACGCCGGTCCGCAGCCAGATCGTGGCGCCCGGCTCCTGGTCGTGGCGCACAAGCTTGCCCTCGGAACGCTCCAGCCAGTACAGCTTGCCCTGTTCATCGAGTCGCACCTCGTAAGCGGTGCCGGGCATGCTGTCGTCCAGCGTCCGGGCCAGTTGCCCCGCCAGGGCAGGACTGTCGATGACGAGCCCCATCTCGGTATTCAGGTCGATCGACCGCCTGTCCATATTGAACGAGCCGACATACACACTGCGACCGTCCACGCCGCTGGTCTTGGCATGCAGGCTCGACGCGGAGCTGCCGAAACGCCGCCTCCCTGCGGCTGGAAGTTCCGGTCCCCATCGGCGGCGCAGCTCGAACAGCGACACCCCGGCCGCGAGCAGGTCGCGCCGCCACTTCGCATAGCCTGCGTGCACTGCCGCCACGTCGGTCGCCTCGAGCGAATTGGTCAGGATACGCACCCGCACGCCGCCGCGGGCGATGTCGCAGAGCGCCTGTGCCCCCTCCTTCCCTGGCACGAAATATGGCGACACGATGTCGAGCTGCCGCGTCGGCTCACCGAGCAGCTTGCGCATGCCGACGGCCATCCGCTCCTCCGGCGCCGCCTTACCAAGCACTTTGCCGGGAGAATCGCTGACGAGGCGGGCAGTGCTCCACTCCAGGGGCAGCCGGCCCTGCACCAGTTGTTCGAGAAAAGGCGAGGTCCTGATCGCCTCCATGTAGCGCTGCGCCTCGGGCTGCGCGCCCAACCGGGCGGCGCCTGCGGCCAGTGCGGCGGAGTCCTCCGCCTTGGCCGGATCGACCAGCGCCGCGACGGGGTAGGCCGATGCGCTATTCCAGTAGCGGTCGAAGTCGCGGGACACGTCGCGCACCACCGGGCCGACTGCGAGCACGTCGAGGTCGACGAACAGCATCTCGCCTGCCGCCCCGAAGTATTCGTCGCCGACATTGCGACCGCCGACGATGCTGGCCTGGTTATCGGCGGTGAAGGACTTGTTATGCATGCGCCGGTTGAGCCGGCTGAAATCGGTAAGGTAGCCCAGCATGCGCCAGCGGCGTAACGCGAACGGATTGAACAGACGCACCTCGACGTTCGGCTCGCGGTCGAGGCCGGCGAGTACTGGGTCGAGTCCGGCCGTATTGTTATCGTCCAGGAGCAGGCGCACGCGCACGCCGCGCGCCGCGGCACTGCGCAGCGCGTCCGCCAACAGGGTGCCGGTCAGGTCCTTGCGCCATATGTAGTACTGGACGTCGAGGCTGCGCTCCGCGCTGCGGGCGAGCAGGATGCGGGCAGCAAATGCGTCGCGCCCATCGATGAGGGAATGGATGCCGGAGCGGCCGGGGTGGGCCGCCGCCAGCGGTGCGATGGCGAGGCCCAGGCGCGTGGCGCCGGTGTTTTCCAGCGCCACGGTGGCGGTACGCACGCCAAGGGGCGGCAGCGAAGTGCAGCCGGGAACAGCGACAGCAAGAATGACGAGCGCCGCCGCTCCCCACCGCCAGGCCGCTGCGTGAGCGCCGGCCGCCGACATCGCTTACATCCCTTCGAAGTTCGGCTTGCGTTTTTCGAGGAAGGCCGACATGCCTTCTTTCTGTGCCGGCGTGCCGAAGCCGGCATGGAAGTAACGGCGCTCGTAGCGCACGCCTTCGGTCAGCGGCATCTGGTAGGCCTGGTTGACGCAATCCTTGATCTGCATGGCGACCGATACCGGCATCTCGGCGATGCCCTGGGCGATCTTGATCGCTTCTTCCATCACGGTATCCACGGGGTACACGCGCGACACCAGCCCGGTGCGTTCCGCTTCGGCCGCGTCGATCATGCGGGTGGTCAGGAGCATGTCCATCGCCTTCGACTTCGAGATCGCGCGCGGCAGGCGCTGGGTACCGCCGGCGCCTGGGGTCACGCCAACCTTGATTTCCGGCTGGCCAAACTTGGCAGTGTCCGCTGCGATGAGGAAGTCGCACATCATGGCCAGCTCGCAGCCGCCGCCCAGGCAGTAACCCGACACCACGCCGACCACGGGCTTGCGGATGTTCAGGATGTGTTCCCAGTTGCGGCCGATATAGTTGCCCGGATAGGTATCCGCCGCGTAGGTGTAGTTCGCCATGGCCGCGATATCGGCGCCCGCGGCGAAGACCTTTTCGCTGCCCGTCAGGACGATGACGTTCACGGCCGGATCGGCATCGAACTTGTGCAGGGCCTCGCCCAGCTCGTTCATCATGTTGTCGTTCAGCGCGTTCATCGCCTTAGGACGGTTCAGTCGGATCACGACGACCTTGCCGTGGTTTTCGATCAGCAGATCTGCATATTCCATGTGAATCCCTTTTGAGGTTGGACGGATTGCCGGGATTGTAACGTCTCGCGCGGCGCGGAACACGGTATGATTATTTGTTCAGCAATATCCTGTGCGAGATCACCATCCTGTCATCCCTCACGCATTGGTTCACGCATCGCCTCAACCACTGGCTGCAAACGCGCATACGCGCCGACTCGGTGATGCGCAACCCCGACTTCCGCCGCTTCTGGTTCAGCAGCATCCTGGCCCACTTCGGCGCCCAGATCACGCTGCTGGCCCTGCCGATCTGCGCGGTCCTGATGCTGCATGCGACGCCGGCGCAGATGGGGACCCTGGCCGCCTTCGAATCCCTGCCTTTTCTCTTGTTCGGCCTGCCCTCCGGCGTGCTGCTCGACCGCAGCCGGCGCCTGCCGGTGATGATGGCCAGCGATGCGGTAGTGGCGATCGCACTGGCCAGCGTGCCGCTGGCCTGGTGGCTCGACATGCTGACGATCCCCTGGCTGTACGCGGTCGGCTTCGTGATCGGCGCCGGCCACGTGGTGGGCGGCAGCGCGGAACAGGTGTTCCTCACCTTCCTGGTCGGACGCAACGGCCTGGTCGACGCCCAATCGAAGTTCGCGACCACCGAATCGGCTGCCCGCGTCGTCGGCCCGGGCATGGCCGGCGGACTGGTGCAGCTGCTCGGCGCGCCGATCGCCATCCTGTGCAATGTGGCCGGTTTCATCGTCTCGCTGCTCAACCTGCGCCGCATCCGCGCGCGCGAACCGCAACCGCCGCCTTCGACCTCCCATCCGCTGCGCGACATCCAGGAAGGCCTGGCTTTCGTGTGGAACCAGCCCCTGCTGCGCACCCTCGCCTGGGTGTCGGCCTGCTGGCACCTGCTCTTCTATGGCTACACGGCCTTGCACGTACTTTTCGCCACCCGCGTGCTCGGCATGACGCCGGGAACCATGGGAATGGCGAACATGCTCGGCGGCCTGGGCGTGCTGGCCGCCTCGCTGCTGGTCAAGCCGCTGTCGCAGCGTTTCGGAACCGGGGGCGGCATCCTGGTCGGCCTGTGCGTGTCGGCGTTCGGCTTCGCGCTGGTGCCGGCCATCCCGCCGGCGCTGTTCGGCAGCGCGGGATGGACCGTGGCGGCCTACGCCATCGTGGTGTTCTGGATCGATTGCGGGGCGACGCTGTTCTTCGTTCCCTACATTGCGCTGCGCCAGCGCGTGACGCCGGACGCCGTACTGGGCCGGATGGTGGCGACGATGCGCGCCCTCACGGTGGCCGCCGCGCCGCTTGGCGCCCTGCTGGCGGGCGCCCTGGGCGAAGGCTTCGGCGTACGCGAAGGCATGGGCTGTATTGCCGCCGGCGCCGTGCTGCTGGCGGCCGGCGGCGTGTTCGGCACACGCCTGAAGGAGGCGAAAGCGTAAACGGCCTACTGCGGCGGGCGCGGCAACAGCACCCAGATCGTGCCGCGCTGCTTCATCTTGCCTGCCCGGTCCATGGCCTCCGGCCCGAAACCGTAGAAGAAGTCGGCCCGCACCGCGCCGCGGATGGCGCCGCCGGTGTCCTGCGCCATCATCAAGCGCTGCATCGGCACCTCGCTGCCAGCTTCCGTGGTCGCCAGGAACAAGGGGGCGCCGAGCGGCACGAAGGACGGATCGATCGCCACCGACCGGCCCGGCGTAAGGGGCACGCCCAACGCGCCCTTCGGGCCGAGCGAAGGGTCGGGCAGCTTCTCTTCACGGAAGAAGATCGTGCTGGGGTTCACGTTGAACAGCTCCTGGCGGCGCCCCGGATTGGCCGCGATCCAGGCCCGGATGCCCTGGGCCGTGGCCTGCTCGGCGGTGAGTTCGCCCTGCTCCACCAGCCAGCGTCCGATCGCCTTGTACGGATGGCCGTTCTGGTCGGCATAGGACACGCGCACGGTTTCCCCGCTGTCGAGCTGCACCCGGCCCGAACCCTGCACCTCGAGGAAGAAGGCCTCGACCGGATCGTTCACCCACAGCAGTTCCTTGCCGGCGAACGCTGCGCGCGCGATCTCGGCGCGGCTGCTGTAGGGCACCACGGTTTTGCCGGACAGGCGGCCGCGCAGGCGCATGCCCTTCAGTTGCGGATACAAGCCGCCCAGGTCGACCGTGAGCAGGTCGTCGGGCACGCGATAGAGCGGGGTCTGGTAGGCGCCGCCGCGCTTGCGCGAGCCGTACAGCATCGCCTCGTAGTAACCGGTGATCAGGCCGGTGTCGGCGCCGTCGGCGGCGCGCACCAGGTTCGGTACGAACCAGCTCTCGAAGAAGCGGCGCACGACGGCGCCATCGCGGGCATCGGTAGCGCGGGCCGCCGCGCAGACCGCTTTCCACTCGGGCTTGGCGGCGAGGCCGCGGCAGGACTGCAACAGGGCCGGCCACGCCTGGCGCAGGTCGTCCTGCTCCCAGCCCGGCAAGGCGCTGAAGCTCGCCGGCGTCATCAGGGGAGCGGGAGGCGCCGGAGGCTGGGCAGGCGGCGTCGGCGGGATTGGCTGGACGGGCGGCGCCGGCTGCTCCGGAACATAGACCGGGCCGACCGGCGGCGGCATCCGCACCGGTTCGGCGGGCCTGGCCGGCTGCTGTGGCTGCGGCGTGGTCGAGCAGGCCGCCAAAAAGGCGACGAGGGCAAGCGAAGCGGTTACACTGCGGCGTGTTGATGGCATAAGAACCTGAGGACTGAAGGACCGATATGTGGATCTTGATGGTGGAAGCCGGGGTGGCGCTGTTCCTGCTTGTCTTTATCGTCTGGTGGACGATGTTCGCGGGCCGCAAGGACGTGCCGCACGATGAGCCGGCGCAGCAGCCGGCGCAAAAGGATGGCGACGCCGGCGAACAGTAATCAGTGCAGCGCGCCCGGCTGGGCCAGCACGAACTCGGGAATCGGCACCTCGAAGCGGTGTCCGTCCTCGGCCACGCAAAAGTATTCGCCCTTCATCGAGCCTTGTGGCGTTGCCGCCTGGGTGCCGCTGGTGTACTCGAACTGCTGGCCAGGCTGCAGCAGCGGCTGGTGGCCGACAACGCCCAGGCCGTTGACTTCCTGTACCGCGTTGTTGGCGTCCGTGATCACCCAGTGACGCGAGATCAGCTGGGCGGCGACGCTGCCGGTGTTCGTGATCGTGATGGTGTAGCTGAACGCGTACTGGTCCCGTTCCGGGCTGGACTGCTCGGCCAGGTACTGGGTCCTGACCTTGACAGCGAATTCATAGGCGGGCATGGTGATTCCTTGCGTGATCGTCAACATTGGTGAAAGCGCCACGTGTGGCGCAAACGACAATCATACCGCGCGGCGCTATTCCCGGTCGCCCCGGGGCGCAGCGGGCATGCGCTTCCTCAGCGTAAAATAGCGGATTCTTCTTACCAGCACGACGCCATGACCACCTACCGCATCGCTCCCAGCATCCTGTCCGCCGATTTCGCCCGCCTGGGCGAGGAAGTGCGCAACGTCGTCGCCGCCGGCGCCGACATCATCCACTTCGACGTGATGGACAACCACTACGTCCCGAACCTGACCATCGGCCCGCTGGTATGCCAGGCGATCCGCCCGCACGTGCAGGTGCCGATCGACGTGCACCTGATGGTCAAGCCGGTCGACCGTATCATCCCGGACTTCGCCAAGGCCGGCGCCGACATCATCACCTTCCACCCGGAAGCCTCGGAACACATCGACCGTACCCTGCAGCTGATCCGCGACAACGGCTGCAAGGCCGGCCTGGTGTTCAATCCGGGCACGCCAATGCACTACCTCGAGCATGTGATGGACAAGATCGACATGATCCTGATCATGTCGGTCAACCCCGGCTTCGGCGGCCAGTCCTTCATTCCGGAAGCGTTGAAGAAGATCGCGATCGCGCGGCGCATGATCGACGAATCGGGCCGCGACATCATGCTGGAAGTCGATGGCGGCATCAAGGCCGACAACATCGCGGCGGCGGCCGCCGCCGGCGCCGACACCTTCGTGGCCGGCTCGGCGATCTTCGGCAAGCCGGACTACAAGGCCGTGATCGACGCCATGCGCGGCGAACTGGCCAAGGTCGGAAAATAATGCGGAACGGCGCCGCGGCAATCAAGGCCGCCATCATCGACCTGGACGGCACCATGCTCGACACGGTGCCCGACTTCGAGGCGGCCCTGAACGGCATGCGCGCCGACCTTGGCCTTGCGCCCATCACGCAGGACACCATCAAGCCGCTGGTCGGCAAGGGTTCCGAAAAACTGGTGCGCGACGCGCTGCTGCTCGACTGGGACGCGGCGCGCGTGGATGAAGTTTTCGACGAGGCATTGGCGGGCTACCAGCGCCACTACCTCGCCATCAACGGTCAGCGCAGCACGCTGTACGAGGGCGTGATCGAAGGCCTGCAGGCCATGCGCGACATGGGCCTGCGCCTGGTCTGCGTGACCAACAAGCCGATCGCGTTCACGCTTCCCCTGCTGGACCAGAAAGGCCTGGCGCCGTATTTCGAGCGCGTGTTCGGCGGCGATTCCTTCGCGAAAAAGAAACCGGACCCGATGCCGATGCTGGGCGCCTGCGCCGCACTCGACCTGCCGCCCTCGACGGTCGTGGCCATCGGCGATTCAGTTAACGACGCGGAAAGCGCGCGCGCCGCCGGTTGTTTTGTGCTCGCGGTGCCATATGGTTATAACCACGGACGGCCTGTACAAGAAATTAATTCTGATGGTATAGTGGGTTCGCTGTTCGAAGCAGCCGCGCTCGTATCTGCGCATAACCAGACCTCAACTTAAGTCATCTATACATGTTTTTCACCAAAAAACACACTGTCAACCAGACCGGCGCCCTTGAGGCCTGGCTGTGGCGACGCTGGCAATCCTGGGCTAACTGACCCGTCCCGATTGCTGCCGGTCGTGCTCGCGATGTGCGTCGACCTGCAGGTTTTTTGAAGTGAACCGCCGCCCCTCCCTTCCCCTGGGCGGTCTGGAGAAAAGCATGACCGAACTCGAATTCAAATCGCTGGCCAACCAGGGCTACAACCGCATCCCCCTCATCGCGGAAGCTTTTGCCGACCTCGAAACCCCGCTCACGCTCTACCTCAAGCTGGCCCAGTCCCAGCAGACCGGCAAGAACACCTTCCTGCTCGAGTCGGTGGTCGGCGGCGAACGCTTCGGCCGCTATTCCTTCATCGGCCTGCCCGCCTCGACCCTGATCCGCAGCACCGGCAAGCATCTGGACGTCGTCAGGAATGGCGAAGTGATCGAGACCTACGAGGGCAATCCGCTCGAATTCATCGAGGCCTACCAAGCGCGCTTCAAGGTGGCGCTGCGCCCTGGCATGCCGCGCTTCTGCGGCGGCCTGGCCGGCTACTTCGGCTACGACACGGTGCGCCACATCGAACGCAAGCTGGAACACAGCTGCCCGCCGGACGAACTGGGACTGCCGGACATCCAGCTGATGCTGACCGAAGAACTGGCGGTGATCGACAACCTGTCGGGCAAGCTCTACCTGATCGTCTACGCTGACCCGTCCCATCCGGAAGCCTTTGGCCGTGCGCGCCAGCGCCTGAAAGACCTGCGCGTGATGCTGCGCCGGAGCGTCGATGCGCCGGTCACTTCCAGCTCGGTGCGTACCGAGGCGGTGCGCGACTTCAGCAAGGAAGATTATTTGAAAGCGGTGGCCAGGGCCCACGAATACGTGATGGCGGGCGACCTGATGCAGGTGCAGATCGGCCAGCGCATCCGCAAGCCCTATGTCGATTCGCCGCTGTCGCTGTACCGCTCGCTGCGTTCGCTGAACCCGTCGCCCTACATGTACTACTACAACTTCGGCGACATGCAGATCGTCGGCGCCTCGCCGGAGATTTTGGTGCGTAACGAAGCCCTTCCCGACGGCGGCAAAAAGGTGACCTTGCGGCCGATCGCCGGCACCCGTCCGCGCGGCGCCACGCCGGAACGCGACACCGAACTGGCGGCCGAACTGCTGTCGGACCCGAAGGAGATCGCCGAGCACGTGATGCTGATCGACCTGGCGCGCAACGACATCGGCCGCATCGCGGAAACCGGCAGCGTCAAGGTGACCGACCGCATGGTCATCGAAAAATACTCGCACGTGCAGCACATCGTCTCCAACGTGGAAGGCAAGCTGAAGGACGGCATGTCGAACCTCGACGTGCTGCGCGCCACCTTCCCGGCCGGCACCCTGACTGGTGCACCGAAGGTGCGCGCGATGGAAGTCATTGATGAGCTGGAGCCAGTGAAGCGCGGGATTTACGGCGGCGCGTGCGGCTACCTGAGTTTCGGCGGCGAGATGGACGTGGCGATCGCGATCCGCACCGGTGTGATCAAGGACGGCAACCTGTACGTGCAGGCGGCGGCCGGCATCGTGGCCGATTCCATCCCCGAGATGGAATGGCAGGAAACGGAAAACAAGGCGCGCGCCGTGCTGCGCGCGGCCGAACAGGTGCAAGACGGCCTGGATGGGGAGTTCTGACATGCTGCTCATGATCGACAACTACGACTCGTTCACCTACAACATCGTCCAGTACCTGGGCGAACTGGGCGAGGACGTGCGCACCGTGCGCAATGACGAAATCACGCTGGCCGAGATCGAGAAGATGGCGCCCGAGCGCATCTGCATCTCGCCGGGCCCAAAGGCGCCGCAGGATGCCGGCATCTCGCTCGACATCTTGCGCGAATTCAAGGGCAAGCTGCCGGTCCTGGGCGTGTGCCTCGGCCACCAGGCGATCGGCGAAGCCTTTGGCGGCAAGGTCATCCGCGCCAGGCAGGTCATGCATGGCAAGACCTCGCTCATCGCCCACACCGGCGAAGGCGTGTTCAAGGATTTGCCCAGCCCATTCACCGTGATCCGCTACCACTCGCTGGCAATCGAGCGCGCTTCGCTGCCGGACTGCCTGGAAGTGACTGCATGGACCGACGACGGCGAGATCATGGGCGTGCGCCATAAGGAATACGACATCGAGGGAGTGCAGTTCCATCCCGAGTCGATCCTGTCGGAGCACGGCCACGCCCTGTTCAAGAATTTCCTCGCGCGCTGATGCGCCCGGCGCATCCGCCGCAAGGCGGCGCTGCGCCCATGCATTACGGCCACATTACGTCTAGTTGACTGGAACTGCCATGCCGATTACCCCACAAGAAGCCCTGCTGCGCTGTATCGAACACCGCGAGATCTTCCACGACGAGATGCTGCATCTGTTCCGCCAGATCATGTCGGGCGAGATGTCGCCAACCATGGTCGCGGCCCTGACCATGGGCCTGCGCGTGAAGAAGGAAACCATCGGCGAGATCACCGCCGCCGCCCAGGTGATGCGCGAGTTCTCGACCAAGGTGCCGATGGCCGATACCACCAACCTGCTCGACATCGTCGGCACCGGCGGCGACGGCGCCCACACCTTCAACATCTCGAGCGCCGCGATGTTCGTGGCGGCAGCCGCCGGCGCGCGCGTGGCCAAGCACGGCGGACGCAGCGTGTCTTCGTCCTCGGGCAGCGCCGACCTGATCGAGTCGCTGGGCGCCCAGATCGACCTGAAGCCGGAGCAGATCGCCCAGTCGATCGCGCAGACCGGCATCGGCTTCATGTTCGCGCCGAACCACCATGCCGCCATGAAGCACGTGGCGCCGGTGCGCCGCGAGCTGGGCGTGCGCAGCATCTTCAACATCCTGGGCCCGCTCACCAATCCTGCCGGCGCACCCAACATCCTGATGGGTGTGTTCCACCCCGACCTGGTCGGCATCCAGGTGCGCGTGCTGCAGCGCCTCGGCGCCCAGCATGCGATGGTGGTCTGGGGCCGCGACAACATGGACGAAGTCTCGCTCGGCGCGGGCACCCTGGTAGGTGAGCTGGTGGGCGGCGAGATCCGCGAGTACGAGATCCACCCGGAAGACTTCGGCATGGCGATGATCTCGAGCCGCAACCTCAAGGTGGCGAATACCCTCGAATCGAAGGAGCGTGTGATGGAAGCGCTGCGCGGCGAGCCTGGCCCGGCCACCGACATCGTGGCGCTCAACGCCGGCACCGCGCTGTATGCAGCCGGTGTCGTCGGGTCGATCGAGGAAGGCCTGGCGAAAGCGCGGGCGACGATCGCGTCCGGCGCGGCCGTCGCCAAGCTCGAGCAATTCGTCAGCGTCACGCGCCAGCTCGGCGGCCAGGCCTGAGGGGAGCAGCATGTTCGGCATCCATGACCTTCCCCTTTTCGTGATCTCCGGACTGCTGCTCAACATCATGCCGGGGCCGGATTCGCTCCTGATCATGACGCGCAGCGCCACCCAGGGCTGGCGCGCCGGCGTGGCGGCCTCGCTGGGCATCGGCGCCGGCACGCTGGTGCACATCTTCGCCGCGGCGCTGGGCCTGTCGGCGGTGCTGTCGACATCGGCGACCGCGTTCACGATGGTGAAGCTGGCCGGCGCCGCCTATATCTTCTACATGGCGGTCGGCCTGCTGCGGGCCCGCAAGTCCGACGGGGCCGTCGCGGCGCCGGTGCTGGCTGCCCTTCCCTACCGGAAGATCTTCGCGCAGGGTTTCCTGACGAATGTGCTGAACCCGAAGGTCGCCCTGTTCTTCCTGGCCTTCGTCCCCCAGTTCATCAGTTTCGACGCACCGAACAAGGCGCTCGCCTTCATCATCCTCGGCGCCATCTTTAACTTCAACGGCATGCTGTGGTGCTGCTTCCTGGCCTTGAGCACGGCCAAGGCCAGCGAACGCCTCAAGCTCAACCCGACTGTCGCGCTGTGGCTCAACCGGGTCACCGGCGGCCTGTTCGTCTGGCTCGGCGTGAAGCTCGCACTGTCCAGGCAACACTGAAAATTCTTATGTCCGATATCCTGAACAAGATCCTGGCCGTCAAGGCCGACGAAGTTGCCGCAGCGAAGAAGCGTCGCGACCTGGCCAGCCTGCGCCGCGAGGTGGAGAGCGACCTGGAAGCACGCCGCGCCATCCGTGGCTTCGAGAACAGCCTGCGCCAGCATATCGCTGCGGGCCGGGCCGGCATCATCGCGGAAGTGAAGAAGGCCTCGCCTTCCAAGGGCGTGCTGCGCCCGGACTTCCAGCCAGCAAGCATCGCACTAAGCTATGCCGAACACGGCGCCGCCTGCCTGTCGGTGCTGACCGACGTGCAGTTCTTCCAGGGCTCCGTGGACTACCTGCGCCAGGCACGCGCGGCCTGCACCCTGCCCGTCATCCGCAAGGACTTCATCGTCGACCATTACCAGGTGTACGAGGCGCGCGCGATGGGCGCGGATGCGATCCTGCTGATCGTATCGGCGCTCGACCACGGTCTGATGGCGGAACTGGAAGCCTGCGCGATCGAGCTGGGCATGGATGTACTGGTCGAGGTGCATGACGGCGAAGAACTGACGGCGGCGCTGAAACTGAAGACGCCGCTGGTAGGCATCAACAACCGCAACCTGCGCAGCTTCGAAGTGTCGCTCGAGACGACGCTCGGTCTGCTGCCCAGGATTCCGGCGGAGCGCCTGGTGGTGACCGAGTCGGGCATCATGGGCCCGGCGGATGTGCAGCGCATGCGAGAGGCGGATGTGCATGCCTTCCTGGTGGGAGAAGCGTTCATGCGCGCGCCGGAACCCGGGGTGGAACTGCAGCGCCTGTTCGGCTGACTGTACGCCAGCACCTGTCTTCACTGCTGATTCCATCGCCATTGCAACTCAGCGGAACTCCGGACGGCCTAAGCTTGCGTCGGAGAGCTGCAAAAGAAGAGGCAGGTAAACGGCGCCTGTCTCTTCCCGCGATGCCTGCCGGTCTGCCGGAAACGGTTCCAGCGCGCGAAGCGTCTAGTGCGATCCGCCGACAGCAGACGGTGCCGGCGGAATCACCCCTGCCTGTCCCGTACCCGGCGTTGCAATGGTTGTGGTCTGGCCCATCATCACCTGGAACACGTTCGGATAGTCATAGGCCGCGCCGGAGGCCATGTCCACGCCCGCGCCCACGACACCACCGAAGAGGACGTTGCCGAAGGCCATGCCCTTGGTCGACGACTTGACGGAAGCAAGGCCTGCTTCCATGCCCGGCTTCTCGCAGCGCACCGTCATGTCGCCGTAGGCGCGGCGCACGGTGACCGTACCCGGCGTCGTCACGTAATAGACCCCTTTGTCGTTCTCCAACTTGCACATGGCGCCATCCACTTTGCCGGTCGCTTGCAAGGTTTCGACCGAAACGATCTGGTTGGTGCCGCTGACGATGGAAGCACAACCGGTCAGGCTGGCGGCGACCCCGGCGATTGCAAGCGGAAAAATGGAGCGGAGAATGGTGGACATGTCGTTTCCCTGTCAGGAATACCGGCTCTCGGCCGGATTGTTATAGGAAGGACATTTATAAGGAAAGCGCACTGCGGAAGCAATATATATTTACCACGGGTAAATACTTGTTGCTTCAGCCTACCGGCGCCGGGCGTGCCGGCGCGAGAAGGGATTCACCGGCCGAGAACGTTCAACACCGCCAGGCTCATCGCCTGCGCGGCCGTCTTGATCGACGGCTCCGGCACCGGTGCATAGAAGGGAGAATGGTTGAATGCGATCGGCTTGCCCCCGGGACGCTCGGCATCGAGCACGGCCTTGGGGTCGTAAACGCCGGTAAAGAAGAACATCGAGGGCACGCCCTCGTTGACGAACAAGGAGAAATCTTCGCTGGCAGTCATGGCCGGCATGCGTTGGGCATTGGCGGCGCCGAAGGCGTCCTTGAACACGGCCTCGGTCTTGGCCACCAGCGCCGCGCTGTTAACGATGGCCGCGCCGCCGCTGATGAGCTGCACGTCGGGCGCCGGCGCCCCGGCCATGGCGGCGGAGGCGTTGGCGACGCGGCGCACGCCCTCCAGCAGCTTGGCGCGCACCGCCGGGCTGTACGAGCGGATGGTGCCGCGCACCTGCACGCTGTCGGGGATGATGTTGCCGACCGTGCCGCCCTGGATCGCGCCGATGGTCACCACGCCGAACTCCTTGGGATCCTTCTCGCGGCTCACTACCGTCTGCACGTCCACGACGAAGCGCGCGGCGATCGTGATCGGGTCGATCGACTTGTCCGGCGCCGAGCCGTGGCCGCCGCGGCCCTTGAACACGATCTCGATCGCGTCCGAGTTGGACGAGACGGGGCCGTCGTTGAAGCCGACGGTGCCGTGTGCCAGCGGCCAGGAATGCAGGGCAAACGCATAGTCCGGTTTGGGAAAGCGCTTGAACAGGCCGTCGTCCAGCATGGCTTTGGCGCCGGAGACGATCTCTTCGGCCGGCTGGGCGATGAAGACCAGAGTGCCCTTCCACTTCGCCTTCATCTCGGCAAGCGTGCGCGCCGTACCGAGCCAGCCCGCCATGTGGACGTCGTGGCCGCAGCTGTGGGTGACGAAGCTTTCGCGCCCGTCGCTCACGGCCCTGGCGCGGCTCGCATACGGCAGGCCGGTCTTCTCTTCCATCGGCAGGCCGTCCATCTCGGTGCGCACCAGCACCGTCGGGCCGGCGCCATTCTTCAAGACCGCCACGATGCCGGTCTTGCCGACCTTTTCCGTCACCTCGAAGCCGAGCTTGCGCATTTCAGCAGCCAGCTTGCCGGCCGTGCGCACTTCCTGGAAGGCGATCTCGGGATGGGCGTGCAGGTCCTTGTAGACCGTGTCGAGCCAGGGGTACATGGCGTTGACGCGGGTGCTGATGTCGGTTTTCAGTGCGGAGGGGAGTTGGGCGGATGCGGGTGCGGTGCACAGGGAAAGGACAGCGGCGATCAGGGCGGTTTTCAAATGAGCCTCAGGGCGGATTCTGGTTGAACGCGCGGTCGGCGGAGCCGACCACCCTACGGAAGGCGAAGCGGCAGCCACACCGCCGCATCTGGTCAGACGCTGCTCGGTCGCGTCAAGGCAGCCGACTTCTTGCCGGCGACGGCCTGCGACAGCGTGATGCAGGGCACCCGCTCGCCTTGCAAGGTGAGGTCGAAGGCCATCAGTTCGTCGCGGCGGAAGGCGTGCACGGTGACTTTGTCGCCGACGCGGTAGCGGCACAGCAGCGTGTCCACATTGGACGGGTTGCCGGTAGCGCGCAGGCCGTCGATGGCGATCACGACGTCGTGCGCCGACAGGCCGGCGCGGTGCGCGGCACCGCCTTCGTGCACCTGGGTCAGCTTGGCGCCCAGCGGGTCGCGGCCGATGCCGGCGTCCAGCGACGGCTTGCCGCCCTTGCGCTCGTCCACCAGCTTGACGCCGAACGGGGCGTACAGCTTGGCCAGCGGCAGGTCTTCGGTGCCGCGCACCCAGCGCTCGAACAGGGACCGCAGGCGCGCGCCGCCCACTTCGTCGAAGATCGCCTCGACCTCCGCTTCCGTCACGCCGCGGCCGGCGCCCTGGTAGAAGTCGCGTCCGAAGCGCTCCCACAGCGCCCGCATCACGTCGTCGAGCGACTTCGCACCGTTCGTCCTGGCGCGGATGGTCAGGTCGAAGGCCAGCCCGATCAGCGAGCCCTTGGTGTAGTAGCTGATGATCGCGTTCGGCGAGTTCTCGTCCTGGCGGTAGTACTTGCTCCAGGCGTCGAAGCTGGAATCGGCCACGCTCTGCTTGAGGCGGCCGCTGCCGCGCAGTACGCCGCCGACGGTCTTGGACAGCAGCTTGAAGTAGGTCGCTTCGCCGATGATCCCGGCGCGCACCAGCATCAGGTCGTCGTAATAGCTGGTGAATCCCTCGAACAGCCACAGCAGCGGCGTGTAGTTCTCCACCTGCAGGTCGTAGGGTGCGAAGGCGGCCGGCTTGATGCGCTTGACGTTCCAGGTATGGAAGTACTCATGGCTGCACAGGCCGAGGAAACGCAGGTAGCCTTCGCCCGGTTCGGCGCTCTTCGGGGTGGCCAGGCTCGGCAGGTCGGCGCGTGCGCAGATCAGGGCGGTGGAGGCGCGGTGCTCGAGGCCACCGTAGCCGTCGCCGACCGCCATCGTCATGAACACGTAGCGGTCCATCGGCGCGCGCTTCGCTTGCGGCTCGAAGAAGGCGATCTGCGTTTCGCAGATGGATTTCAGGTCCGCCTGCAGGCGCGCCAGGTCCAGGTTCGGTACACGGCCGGTGACGACGATGTCGTGCGGGATGCCGTGCGCCTTGAACGTGGCCAGCTCGAAGTCGCCCATCTCCACCGGGTGGTCGATCAGTTCGTCGTAGTCGCCCGCCACGTAGGTGCCGAAGCCATAGCGCTTGGCGCCCAGCTCCTTCATCGCGGTGGCGACGCGCCAGCCTTTGGCGACCGGGTCGCCCGGGCGCTGGATGTCGACCTGGTGGGCCAGGGCTTCCTGGCCCACCACGCGCAGGAACACGCTGGTACCGTTGAAGAAGCCGTGGGTCTGGTCGAGGTGGGCGGCGCGTACCGACAGGTCCCAGGCGTACACTTCGTAGTGCAGGGTCAGCGGACCGCTTGCCCGCGCGGCGCGCCAGGAATGCTTGTCGAGTTTCGTGAGCCCGACATCCGCCCCGCCGCTCTCGGCGCGGATGCGCACGATGTTGCGGGCGAATTCACGGATCATGTAGCTGCCCGGGATCCAGGCCGGCAGCGCGAAAACCTGCCCTTCGGGATCGGGCGCGGCCACCGTCACGCTGACGTTGAACAGGTGGCCGGCAAGGTCTTTCGGAACGATGGTGTACAGGATGGCGGGCTGCTCGGGCTTCTTTTTTTGGGAAGATTTTTTCATGTTGGTATGAAGGTCATGCGGCCGGAATATGCGCCCTAGTGTAATCGGATTCGATCAGGTCTGGAAAGAATGACATGCCTATCTCATGCCGGCAGGTCCGCGGGCGTGTCGATGTCGCGCAGGATGCCCGGATCGTTCACGGCGACTTCCCGTACCGGATGCGCCAGCAGCAGCCGGCGCGCGCCCTGGTCCCCGTGCATGGCGAGCAGCGCGACGCGATGAAGGGCGCTGAAGGCGACCGGATTGCCGCGCCTTCCCGCGTGTACGGGTACGGCAATGCCGGCACCGGCCAACACCGCGTCGCGCAGCAGCATCAGCGTGGATGCGTCGACCCAAGGCATGTCGCCCAGCCCTACCAGCCAGCCGTCGGCCGGCAGCGAGTGGCGCACGGCATGAGTCAGCGAGGCGCCCATACCGGTGTCGGCGTCAAGACACACGGTCACGTCGCAGCCGAGCGCGCGCAGGATGCCAGCCACGCCGCCGTCATCGGGCGGCACGACCGCAATCACGCGGGAACAGCAGGACAGGAGCAGGCGGCTACTCGCGGCCACCACCGGCTCGCCGCCAGGCAGCGCCTGGAGCAGCTTGTTGCGCGCGCCGAGTGGATCGAAGCGTCGGCCCCGGCCGGCGGCAAGCAGGATGCCGGTCAGGGCCTTCGTCATCAGGCCGAGGCCAGGTCGAACGGCAGCTTGCGCAGGCGCTTGCCGGTCAGCTGGAACACGGCATTGGCAAACGCCGGCGCCAGCGGCGGCAAGCCCGGCTCGCCGACGCCGGTGGGTTTGTCGTTGGACGGCACGATGTGCACCTCGACCTGCGGCATCTCGTGATGGCGCGCCACCACGTAGTCGCCGAAGTTCTGCTGCTCGACCACACCGTCCTTGAGCGTGATGGCGGCGCCCGGCAGGGTCATGCCCAGCCCCATCAGTGCGCAGCCCTGTACCTGCGCCTCGATCGACAGCGGGTTGACCGCCTGGTTGCAGTGGACGCCGGCGACCGCACGGTGCAGCTTGGGCACGCCGTCGACCACCGAGGCCTCGACCACCCAGGCAACCACCGTGCCGAAGGATTCGTGCATCGCCACGCCCCAGGCGCGGCCCTTCGGCAGCTTCTTCGTGCCGTAGCCGGACCTGGCCACCGCCAGGTCGAGCGCGGCGCGATGGCGCACGTGCTGTTCTCCCATCAGCCTCTTGCGGTAGTCGACGGGATCGACCTTGGCGATATGCGCCGCTTCGTCGATCAGCGTTTCCATGACATACGCCGTGTGGGTTGCGCCGACCGAACGCCACCACAACACAGGCACGTTCTGCTTGACGCCCTCCACCGCCAGGTTCAGCGGCACGGCATACGGCCGGCCCATCCCTTCGATGGTGCTGCCGTCGACGCCGTTCCGGACCATCATCGGCTCGAGCAGCGTGCCGGCCGCGATCGACTGGCCGACGATCTTGTGGTCCCATGCGACGATCTGGCCGTTCGCATCGATGCCGATGTCGGCGCGGTGCACATAGGCTGGGCGGTAATAGCCGCCGCGGATGTCGTCCTCGCGGCTCCACACCACCTTCACCGGGCCGGTCTTGCCGGCGGTACGCCAGGCCTTGGCGATGCGCACCGTGTCGCCGATCCAGTCCGAGGTCGGCACCGCGCGCCGGCCGAAGCCGCCGCCCGCCATCATCGTGTTGATCGTCACCTGTTCCGGCTTGAAACCGAGGAGCGTTGCGGCGACCTGCTGGTCCACGGTCTGGAACTGGGTGCCGGCCCAGATGACGCAGGAATCAGTCTTCAGGTCGACAACGCAATTGAGCGGTTCCATCGGCGCGTGCGCCAGGTAGGGGAATTCGTAGACCGCGGAGATCTTGTGGGCCGCGCCGGCCAGCTGCGACACGTCGGCCTTGCGCGCAACCGCGCCGCCCGGCGCGCTGGCCAGTTTGCGGTATTCCGCCAGTTGCTGCGCACTACCGACTTTCTCGACCGCGCTCGTATCCCACTCGACCTGCAATGCGTCGCGGCCCTGCTTGGCCGGCCAGTAGCCGTTCGCGAACACGGCCACGCCCCGGGCGCCACGGTCCAGGTCCACGTCCAGCACGGCGACCACGCCCTTGACCGCGCGGGCGGCTGCCGCATCGAACTTCGCCACTTTTGCGCCGAACACCGGCGGGCGCGCCACCAGCACGGTAAGCGTGTTCGCCGGCGCGAAGTCGATGCCGAACTGCTGGCGGCCATTCGACTTGGCGCGCGCGTCGAGTCGGCGCATCGGCTTGCCGATATAGCGGTAAGCCTTGGGCTCCTTCAGCGTCACGGTGGCCGGCACCGGCTGCTTCATCGCCGCCTCGGCCAGCGAACCATAGCTGGCCTTCTCGCCCTTCGGCCCCAGCACGACCCCGTTCGCGGTGCTGCACTGGCCCGGTTCGACCTTCCACTGTTCGGCCGCCGCGGCGATCAGCATGGCGCGGGCGCGCGCGCCGATCTCGCGGTACTGGTTGAAGCCCCGTGCGATGCTGGCCGAGCCGCCGGTGAGCTGAACGCCGATGGCCGGATCCTTGTAGGGCTCGCCCGCCGGCGCCAGCTCCCCGCGCATCTGCGCCCAATCGGCATCGAGCTCCTCGGCGATCAGCATCGGCAGCGCGGTGTTCACGCCCTGGCCGAACTCGAGGCGGTTGACGATGACGGTAACGGTGTTGTCCGGCGCAATCCGAAGAAAAGCATCAGGCGCATACACCTTGGCGCCACCGGTCTGGGCGAAGCTCTCCCCACCCGGCAGAAAAAATCCCAGCACCAGTCCGCCGGTGGCGGCGGCGCCGGTCTTCAGGAAGCCGCGGCGCGACAGCCCGGCGCCGGCTGCGCCTGCGAGGGAGGCACGGTCGATCCAGTCGAATTTCATGGCGCGCTCCTCAGGCGAGGGTCTTGGCGGCATCCTTGATGGCCGCGCGGATCCGTTGGTAGGTGCCGCAGCGGCAGATGTTGCCGCTCATCGCATTGTCGATGTCGGCATCGCTCGGGCGCTTGTTGGTGCGCAGCAGCGCCGCGGCGCTCATCACCTGGCCGCTCTGGCAGTAGCCGCACTGCGGCACGTCGTGCTTGACCCAGGCGTCCTGCACGGCCTTGCCGACCTTGTCGTTTTCCATCGCCTCGATGGTGGTGATCTTCAAGCCCTGCGCGCTCGATATCGGCGTGACGCAGGAGCGGATCGGGTTGCCGTCCAGGTGCACGGTGCAGGCGCCGCACAAGGCTGCGCCGCAACCGAACTTGGTGCCCGTCATGTTGAGGTTGTCGCGCAGCGCCCAGAGGATGGGCGTGCTCGGGTCGGCATCGACCTGGAGGTCGCGCCCATTGATATTCAATGTGACCATGTACTGCTCCCTGTTTGAACTACCCTGTTTTTGTTTGTAACGATCTTGCCTCGGTTGACGAGCATCGCACGCGATACGATCACCGGCTACCACCACTGCGGGGGGGAGGGCGTCATTCCAGGCGCTGCCCGAAACTATCCCGCCTGCCCTGCTACTTCAACGACTGCAGTTTTGCTTCCAGGCCCTTCAGGTCGATGGCGCCCGGAATACGCGAACCGTCGCTGAAGAAAACGGCCGGGGTGCCCTGGATACGCAGTTTCTGGCCGAGCGCCAGCACCTTGTCGTTCGGCGACTCGCAGGCGGCCGGCGTGTTAGGGGGCACCTTGTTGTTGATCATCCACTCATCCAGGGCCTTGACGCGGTCAGGCGCGCACCAGATGTTCTTCGACTTGACGAAGGAATCCTCGGACAGGATGTTGTACAGGAAGGTGTAGATCGTGATGTTGTCGACTTCCTTGAGCGTGGTCTGGCGCAGGCGCTTGCAGTAGCCGCAGTTCGGGTCCTCGAACACGGCGATGACGCGCTTGCCGTTGCCCTTCACCTGCTTGAGCGCGAGCTCGAGTGGCAGGTCGCTGAACTTGATCTTGTTGATCTCGTCGACGCGGGCGCGGGTCAGGTTGGTCGAGGTCTTGGTATCGTAGACGTGGCCGATGAACAGGTACTCGCCCTTCTTGTCCGTGTACAGGATGTCGCCCGCGACGCGCACTTCGTACAGGCCGGAATATGGGGTTTCGCGCACTGCTTCGATCTTGGCGCCGCCCAGGCGCGGTTCGAGCGCCTTGCGGATGCCTGCTTCGGTGGTGTTCTGCGCCTCGACGCAGGATGCGAGCAGGCCCGTCGCCAGCAGAACGGCGACCTTGGTTTTCAACATGACAATTCCTTCAAAGTTTACTTGCCCATTGCATGCGCCATCAGGCGGCGCTTAACGGCAGGCAATTTATCGAGCAAGTTTAATCCCAAATTACGCACCACGCGCAGGGGTTCGAGATTGGCGCCGAACAAACGTTCGAGCCCGTCGGTTGCCCATTGCATGAGCAGGACGTCTTCCTTGCGCTTGCGGGCGTAGCGGGCGAGCACGCGCTCGTCGGCGATGCCGCGCCGGTCCTCGCGCTTGCGCAGCACCTCGAGCAGGTCGACGATGTCCCCGAAACCCAGGTTCATGCCGTGGCCGGCCAGCGGGTGCACGGCGTGGGCGGCATCGCCCACCAGCGCCACGCGCGGCGCCACCACGGAATGCGGACGCACCAGCGCCAGCGGCACCGCCTTGACGGCTTCCGGCTGCAGGGGACGCAGGGCGCCGAGCTTCTCCTCGGCGTATTCGGCGAGGCGGATCGCCATTTCGCCGAGCGACTCGTCCATCAGGGTGTCGGCCAGCGTCTCCGGCGCCGACCAGACCAGCGAGACGCGCTTGCCCGGCAGCGGCAGCAGCGCGATGATGCCGTCTGCGCAGGTAAACCATTGATAGGCGACGCCGTGGTGCGGCTTGTCGCAGGCAAAATTGGTGACGATGGCGCGCTGGTGGTACATGCGGTAGTCGACGCCGATGTCGCACTGCCCGCGCACCCAGGATTCGCGCCCGTCCGCGCCGACCACCAGCTCGCAGGCGATCCTGGCGCCGTCGTCCAGCAGCACTGTTGCGCCGAGCTCGCTGCAAGTGAGCTCGCAGGCGCCGCCGGATACCATCTGGACGTTGGCGGCGAACTTGAGCGCCGCGTCCAGGGCGCCGTTCAGGTTGCTGTCCTCGACGATCCAGGCCAGCGTGCCGACATGCGCGCCGAAGGCGTCGAAACCGAGGTGCCCGCCCTGCTGGCCATCTCCCTTGATGTCCATGGCGTCCACCGCCTGCACCCGCGCCAGGTCGAGGGCGCCCCAGACCTTGAGCGAGGCGAGCAGGTCGTGCGCCGTGTGGTTCAGGGCGTAGACGCGCACGTCCCAGGGTTGGTCAGCCGCCGACGAAATGGGGGCGTGCTCCCCTTCCGGCGCCGGGCGGGCCGGCGGCACCAGCAGGGTGACGCTGTAGCCTGACTGGGCAAAACCGAGGGCGGCAGTCTTGGCAATGGCGCCGTTGCCGACGATGCAGACGTCGCTGCGATACTGGGCGGTGGTCGTATTCATGAAATACATTATAGCGAGATGTCAACAGCGCGCCCGGCCCTGCGTGGCGCATTCGGGGCTTGCGCGGATGAAAAACGCTGGCTATAATCATGCCTCTCTTGGCCTGGTAGCTCAGTTGGTAGAGCAGAGGATTGAAAATCCTTGTGTCGGTGGTTCGATTCCGCCCCGGGCCACCAAGATTCAGGAAAGCGCCACCTCCGGGTGGCGTTTTTGTTTCCAGAGGTTTCCCATGCACAGCCTGCCGCCCTGCCCGCAATGCCGCTCCATCCTGACTTACGAAGACGGGACCGGCCAGTACGTCTGCCCGGAATGCGCCCACGAGTGGCCGGTGCAGGCGGCGGCCGAAGCAGGACGGATCTGGCGCGATGCCTCCGGCAACATCCTGCAGGACGGCGATACGGTCACCGTCATCAAGGACCTGAAGCCGAAAGGCTCGGGTGGCGTGATCAAGCAAGGTACCAAGGTCAAGAACATCCGCCTGGTGGACGACGACCACGACATCGATTGCAAGATCGACGGCTTCGGCGCCATGAGCCTGAAGTCGGAATTCGTGCGCAAGGCGTAAAACCGGGCGTGCCCAATCAAAACGCCACCGCATGCGGTGGCGTTTTGCTTTACAGCGATGTTATTTACGCTGCGCTGCGGACTTGTCGCGCGGGGCGCGGAACTCCGACTCCGGCGCCCAGTTCGGCCAGCTGCCCGAGTTGGCGAGGTCGGCGCCCAGTGCGTACAGCAGCTCCAGGTCGCGGGCCAGGCCGGTGAAGGGCCAGCGTGGGTCGAAGTTGTCGGCGGGCTGGTGGTAATGCTTCTCGGTGTACGCCGTTTCGTCCGCCATGCCGGCCCGGGTGCCGCCCTCGACCCAGTTCTTGCCCGAACCGAAGGAAATCGCCGGCACACCGCGTTTGGCGAACGGGAAGTGGTCGGAACGGAAGAAGTAGCCAGCTTCCGGCTTCGGATCCGGGGAGTAGCTCATGTTCCAGCCCTTCGCCTTGGCCGTCAGCTGGTCGAGCAGCTCCAGTTTTGCGCTGCCCGAGATCGTGAAATCACGCGCCGGACCGTGCGGGCTCAGGGCGTCCATGTTGATCACGGCCACGGTCGATTCGAGCGGATACAGCGGATTCGACGCGTAGTACTCCGAGCCGAGCAGGCCCTTCTCTTCCGCCGTCACCGCCAGGAACACGACGCTACGCTGCGGCGCCGGCCCCTTGCCGTAGACGCGGGCCAGTTCCAGCATGGCGGCGATACCGGTCGCGTTGTCGACGGCGCCGTTATAGATCTTGTCGCCCTTGGCGTCCGGCTGGCCCACGCCCAGGTGGTCCCAGTGGCCGCTGTAGATCACGACCTGCTTCGGCTGCTTGCTTCCTTCGCGGATCGCCACCACGTTCTTCGACGTGACGACCTGGGACTCGGTCGTGTAGTCGGCCGACAGCTTGACGCCTTTCAGCTCGACCGGCTTGAAGTCGCGCGTCTGGGCCTGCTTCTTGGCCGCTTCGAAATCGAGTCCGGCCGACTTGAACAGGGAAGCTGCCAGGTCGCGCTGGATCCAGGCTTCCATCGGCGCATGCGACTTGCGCGGGTCCTTGCGCACCACGTCGTACATGACGTTGGTGTTCGAGTTCTGCACCGTCGGCCAACCGTAGGAAGCCGGCGCGGTCTCGTGCACGATGATGGTGCCGAGCGCGCCGCGGCGCGCCATTTCCTCGTACTTGTAGGTCCAGCGGCCGTACAAGGTCATGGCCTTGCCGCCGAAGTCGCCCTTCCCGGTTTCGAAGTCCGGGTCGTTGATCAGGACCACCGCCAGCTTGCCCTTCAGGTCCATGCCCTTGAAGTCATCCCATTTGCGTTCCGGCGCGGTTACGCCGTAGCCGACGAAGACCAGCGGCGCATCCTTGAAGGACACCTGCTTCAGCCCGCTCATCGAGGCGCGCACGGCCATGTCCGGCCCCTGCTTCAGCTCGCGGCTGGCGCCGCCTGCGGTGAGGGTCAGCTTCACCGGTCCCTTGATCTCGAAGCGGCCGAGCGGCACGTCCTGGGTCCAGGCGCGCTTACCGCCCACCAGGTCGCCGCCCGGCTGCAGGCCGGCAGCCTTGAACTGCTGCACCAGGTAGTCGACGGTCCTGGTTTCGCCGGCCGTATTCGGGGCACGGCCTTCGAATTCGTCCGAGGACAATACCTTGACGTCCTGCGCCAGGCGCTTGGGATCGAAACGCGGACCTTCGGCGGCCTGCGCGGCGGCTGCAGCCAGGCCCATCAGAACAAACGTAGCGTATTTCAACACGGTCTCCATTGTGTAATGTGTAGCAGGTAAAACAGTAGCACAGGCTGCCGCCTGTCACGAGGCCGGATAGGTATAGGTCGAGCCGATCCCCAGCGGAATGTCCAACGCCCAGAACCCGAGCAGGAACGAGGTCCAGAGCACCAGCATCGCGACCGAATATGGCAGCATCAGGGCGATCAGGGTGCCGATGCCGGTCGACTGCACGTATTTGCGGCAGAACACGATAATCAGTGGGAAGTAAGGCAGCAGCGGCGTGATGATGTTGGTCGAGGAATCGCCCACCCGGTAAGCGGCCTGGGTGAAGTCTGGCGACACGCCGAGCTCCATCAGCATCGGCACCATGACCGAGCCGATCAGCGCCCATTTCGCGGACGCCGAGCCGACGAACAGGTTGACCGTCGCCGTCAGGAGAACGATGCCTGCCAGGGTGACGCCCATTGGGAACGCCATTTCCTTCAGCCACAAGGCGCCCTTGATCGCCAGCAGCGCACCCAGGTTGGACTGCCCGAACGCAAAGATGAATTGTGCGCAGAAAAAGGCCATGACCACGTAGTAACCCATGCCGCTCATGGCATGGCTCATCCCCTTGACGATGTCGCGGTGGTTCTTCGCCGTGCCGGCGACGTAGCCGTACACCACGCCCGGAATCAGGAAGAAGATGAAGATGAGCGGAACGATGGATTGCATCAGGGGCGCCGAGGCGTGCGTGATCTGGCGCGTGTCCGGCGCCCGCCATGCCGAGCCTTCCGGCACGATCGACAGGACCAGCAAGGCCAGGCTGGCGACCATCGCGATGCCGGCCCAGCGCAATCCCTTCAGCTCATTGGGCTGCAAGGCATCCATCTTGGGCAAGTCTTTCGGATCGGCGTCGATGGCCGCCGTTTTCTTCAGGCGCGGCTCGATGAGCTTGTCGGTCAAGAACCAGCCGACCGACACTACCAGGAACAGCGATGCCGTCGTGAAGTAGAAATTATTGAGGGGATTGATGACGATCGAGGCCGCGGCAGGGTCGGACGAGAGCCGCGCGGCGACCTGGGTCAGGCCGGACAGCAGCGGGTCGAGGCTGGACGGCAGGAAGAAGGTGGCCGAGAAGCCGCCGGACACGCCGAAGAAGGCGGCCGCGATGCCTGCCAGCGGATGGCGCCCTGCAGCATAGAAGATGACGGCCCCCAGCGGGATCACCAGCACATAGCCCGCATCGACGGCGATGTGGCTCAGCACGCCGACAGCAACCAGCACCGGCGTCAGCATCAGCTTCGGCGTGATTGACAGGATCTTGCGCAGGCCGGCGTTGATGAAGCCGGTGTACTCCGCCACGCCCAGTCCCAGCATCGCTACCAGAACCACGCCCAGCGGTGGAAAGGTGACGAAGGTGTTGACCATGCGCGAGGTGAAGTCGGTCAGGGCGGTGGGCGCCAGCAGGTTCTTGACCTGGATCGCCTGGCCCGACCTGGGGTCGACCTCATTGAACACCATGCCGGACATGGCCCAGGACACGAGCCCGACCACGGCCAGCAGCAGGGCGAACAGGATCGCGGGGTCGGGCAGTTTGTTGCCGACCACTTCGATCACGTTCAGGATGCGGTTGAGTGCGCCGGTTTTCACGGCAGGAGTTTGCGTTTGTTCAGGCATTGCTTACCCTTGTGTTCAACGATGTGAATGATGTTGTAGAAACTTCAGCCGGCGACGCGCCGGAGCACGAACTCCGCGCGCGGCTTGTCATGCCGGTTCAGGCGGTAAGTCAGCACCTTGCCATCCTCGCTGAGGCTGACGGTCCAGACATTGGTCTCGGCGCCGGGCACGAGCCTGGCGGTGTAGTCATCCGCAAGGAAAGACTGCGCGCGCGCCGACCCGCCATCCTTTGCCATGCCGCCGTACATGGTGACCCTGTCCGGCGTGCCGTCCGGGTGGCGATGGTCGTGCCGCAGCTCCAGTCCGGCAGCCGGACGGGTGAAGATCCAGGTGCGCGAGCGGTCTTCGCCGACCCGCACCGGCATGCGCACGCCGTCTGCCGTACAGACGACTTCGGTCGATATCTTCTTGTTGGCGAATTCGCTCTTGGGGTCGATCGCATACGACAGCCCTCCTTCGAAGTGCTGGCCACACATGCCCTGGAGCGTGGCCATGAACTGGTCGCGCGCGTCCGGCGGCGGCGCGGTGGCGCAAGCGGCAAGCAGGCCGGCAAGCGCGAGCGTGGAAAACATGGACTTCGTCATGACGATCACCAGTGAAACAAAGCTCAAGAGTAGCACAGCAGCTCGACAGTAAATTCCATGTCCCGGAGCAGACGCTGCTGCATCAAATGCGGTTCACCAAATCTCAACAGTCGGTTCAACTCCACAGCCGAAGCATATATGAACCGCTGTTGTGCAATATTAAACGGTTCAACGATGGACAAACCTGTTCAAAGCACCTAAATTGAACATTGAACATCGGTTCACCCAACTCAAGGAGCTCAACATGAAAAAAATGGTACTTGGCGCAGCGCTGGTCTTTTCCCTGTCCGCAGCACATGCCGCAGACATCGTGGACACGGCAAAATCGGCAGGCAGCTTCAACACCCTGATCGCGGCCGTGCAGGCGGCTGGACTGGTCGACACGCTCAAGGGCCCGGGCCCGTTCACCGTGTTCGCCCCGACGGACGAAGCCTTCGCGAAGATCCCGAAGGCCAAGCTGGACGCCCTGCTGAAGGACAAGGCAGCCCTGACCAAGGTGCTGACCTACCACGTGGTGCCTGGCAAGGTCATGGCCGCCGACGTCAAGCCGGGCGCGGTCAAGACCGTGGAAGGCAGCAGCCTGATGGTCAGCGCCAAGGGCGGTACGGTCTCCGTGGACAAGGCCAAGGTCGTCAAGACCGACGTGGCAGCCGACAACGGCGTCATCCATGTTATCGATTCGGTGATCATGCCGAAATAAGCGCCGTACAAGCCTCCCCCAGGCGGATGCCGGCCAGCGACGCTGGCCGGCATTTTTATTGGCGCTGTCAACGCTATGTATGGATGAGAGAGGAACTGCTGAGCCAATCCGCTGTCGAACACCAGTCACGACAGACGGGAAACGAGCATGCGATCGCCTCAGTTCACGAAGTGGTTTGCCAACCTCCCTGCGCTGAATGTCCCCCAGCGCCTCAAGACGCTCGCGGCCCTGCAACCGGCCGCCGGGCTCGACCAGGTAGTCTCGCTCATCACCGAAATCGGCGCGGCAGCGCGGCGCTGCCCAAGTTGCGCCTGTGACCGATACCACCGGCACGGCCAGGCCAACGGCCTGCAGCGCTACCGCTGCCGCGCCTGCGGCCGCACGTTCAACGACTTAAGCGGTACGCCGCTGGCACGGCTGCGGCTGCGCGACAAATGGCTGGATTACCTGGGCGCCATGCTCGAATCGAAGTCGGTGCGGGCAAGCGCCCGCCAGGTCGGGGTGCACCGCAACACGGCATTTCGCTGGCGCCACCGTTTCCTGCAGCGGCCCAGGGACGACCAGCCGCGGCAGCTCAGTGGCATCGTCGAGGCCGATGAAATGTTCTTGCTGGAATCACAGAAGGGCTCGCGCAAGCTGGACCGGCCAGCGCGAAAACGCGGCGGCAAGGCGGGCAGGCGCGGCATTTCACGCGAGCTCGACTGCATACTGGTGGCGCGCGACCGTAGCGGACAGACCGTCGACGCTGTAACGGGCCGCGGCGCGCTGACGGCGCCGCAACTGGAGCGCCACCTGCTGCCCAGGCTGGATCGGCAAGTGCTCCTGGTAAGCGACGCGCATGCGGCGTACCGCAGCTTCGCCCGTAAGCACGGCATCGCGCACGAGGCGGTCAACCTGCGTGCCGGCGTGCGGGTTCGACGGGGCGCTGCCGGCGCCATCCACGTGCAGAACGTGAACAGCTACCACCAGCGCTTCCGGCAATGGCTGAGCCGGTTTCGGGGCGTGGCCTCGCGTTACCTGCCCAACTACCTGGGCTGGCGCCGGGCGCTCGATGGCAACCGGGTAAGTACCGCGGAGCAACTGCTGCGTATTGCGATCCGGGTCATCAATATATATCGCTGACAGCGCCTTTTTATTGCCAGCCGCAGCGATGCGATAATGCCGCATCGACCACTCACCGCGGAGAAGCCATGCCCCATATCGCCGGTATCGACCACGTCCAGGTCGCCATTCCGCCAGGCGCGGATGACGCGGCGCGCGCCTTCTATGGCGGCGTGCTCGGCCTTGCCGAGATCCCCAAGCCCGCGCCGCTGAACGCCTCGGGCGGCGCCTGGTTCGTGACCGGCGCCACCCAGCTGCACATCGGCGGCCAGGCTGGTTTCGTGCCGGCCACGAAAGCCCATCCAGCCTTCATCGTCGAGGATTTCGAGGACTATTGCGCCCTGCTGCGCGAGCGCGGCGTCACAGTACGCGAAGAAGTCCAGGTCGGCGGCCGGCGTCGCGCCGGCATCGAGGACCCGTTCGGCAACCGCATCGAGCTGATCCAGGCAGCCGGGGCGGCGAACGGCTGATCCTGCCGGCAGCCGCGCCTCGCGCTTGCATCCCGGCAGCCGGCCGGACATGGCAGTCGGGTGAAATAAAATCACGCCATGTCGCCCTCGGGCCCAGCACCCTATAGAATACTGCGCATGGAATATCCAATCGATGCTCAGGTAAGCAGTTTCACCGAGCTCCTGCTCGACGCGGTCTGCGTGGTCGATGCCAGCGGCAAGTTCCTGTTCGTCAGCGCCGCCTGCGAGCGCATCTTTGCTTACACCCAGCAGGAAATGGTGGGCCGAACGGTGGCCGACCTGGTCTTCCCTGCCGACCGCGAGCGTACCCTGGCCGCCGCCCAGGCGGTCATGAACGGCCAGCCCCACATTCATTTCGAAAACCGCTACCTGCGAAAGGACGGCGGCATCGTCCACCTCATGTGGTCGGCGCGCTGGTCGGAAGCGGATCAGGTGCGGGTGGCGGTCGCCCGCGACATCACCGAGCTGAAGCAGGCGGAGGCCATGCAGGCAGCCCTGTATGCGCTATCCGAAGCAGCCCATGCGAACGACGACCTGCCGGGCCTGTTCCGGCGCAGCCACCAGATCATCGGCGGCCTGCTGTCCGCGGCCGGGTGCGCAGTCGCGCTATCCGATGGTCCGGACGGCGCGCTGCGCGTTGCCTACCGGGCCGGCGATCCGGTGCTCGACACGCCCATGCAACAGCTGTGCGAAGACGTCCTGGCCAGGCAGAAGCCATTGCTGCTGGCGCCCACGAAGGACGCGGATGGTCCGGCGCCGGCGCCGGGCGTGTGCATGCTGGGCGTTCCACTGCTGGCCACGGAGGGCAAGCTGGGCGTGCTTGTCCTGCACAGCGGCAGCGAAGGCGCCGCATACCGCGGCCAGGATCGCAGCCTCTTGATGTTCGTGGCCAACCAGCTTGCCGCCGCCATCCAGCGCAAGCAGCTGCTGGCCCGCCTGCACCACATGGCGATGCACGACGAACTCACGCGGCTTCCCAACCGGCGCCTGTTCCACGATCGGCTCGGCTCGGCGCTCGCACGCGCCCAGCGCCAGCATACCCGGCTGGCGCTGCTGTTCATCGACCTGGACCGCTTCAAGCAGGTCAACGACCGGCATGGCCACCTGGCCGGCGACCGCCTGCTGCAAGAGGTCGCGCGCCGCATCGGCGCCTGCGTGCGCGGCAGCGACACGCTGGCGCGGCTGGGCGGCGACGAGTTCGTGATCTTGATGGAGAATCTCGTCTTGCCCGCGGACACGGCGCCCCTGGTGCACAAGATCGGCCTGGCGCTGTCCGCGCCCTTCGAGCTCGGTGACGGCCTGGTACTGGCGGCGTCGGCCAGCATCGGCGTCGCCTGCTATCCCGAACACGGCCACAGCATCCAGCAGCTGATGTGGCGTGCAGACCAAGACATGTACGAAGCCAAGCAATCCGCGTTCGGCACGCCCGAAACAACGGCCGCTCCCGGCTGAGCCCGCGCGACATCAGCCCGGCGCCGCATCGACGGCCAGGCGCGCCGCTCCCCTCAGGATGCCGATGGCGCGAAGATTGCCTGCAGGTCGTCCGCACCTATGGCGGGCGACAGGCCTCCTTCGGCATCCAGCAAAGCCTGCGCCAGTTCGCCCTTGCGCCGCTGCATGTCCTGGATTTTTTCCTCGAGCGTACCGTGGGCGATCAGTTTATTGACGAACACCGGCTGCTCCTGGCCGATGCGCCAGGCACGGTCGGTGGCCTGGTTTTCGCTGGCCGGGTGCCACCATGGATCGTAGTGGATGACCGTATCGGCCGCGGTCAGATTGAGCCCGACGCCGCCTGCCTTCAGGCTGATCAGGAATACCGGGGCTTGTCCCTGCTGGAAGGCGGCGACTGGCGCAGCGCGATCTTCCGTTTCGCCGGCGAGCAACACGAACTCGACGGCACGTGCGCGTAATTCTTCCGCGATCAAGGCCAGCATGCTGGTCAATTGCGAGAACACCAGGACGGCCACGACATGCTTGCAGCCTCCGCCCCCCACACTGGACAACTGCAGTCGCTGTCGAAGCGCATGCCATGGCGGTCTGCCTCGACATGGATCGTCTGCTCGTAGACTTTGCCATGACTGCCTTCGACTTCGCCAGTCATCATATTGTCGAAGAAGTCGACATCGACGACCATGCCTTGGCGTGCATCGCGCTCGCCACGCGAAAACGTAGCGGGGTCGAACTGGCGGGTAATATCCTCGAGCGCGTAGCGCATGATAAGTCAGGCGAGAATGCAGGAACAGCATGCATTCTCGCCGATGCGCGCGACCGCGTTGCCGGCGCGGACAAACCGCCGGCTACGCGATCGCGACGCGGACAGGCTTACCAGAAGATCACGCGGTCCTTCGGCTCCAGGTACATCTTGTCGCCCGGCTTGACCTCGAAGGCTTCGTAGAAGCCCGGGTGGTTGCGCAGGCTGCCGTTGACGCGGTATTCCGACGGCGAGTGCGGGTCGGACTTCACCTGCGAGATCAGCGCCGCGTCGCGCGCCTTGCCCTTGCGCGCCTGCGACAGGCCCATGAACAGGCGCTGTTCGGCGGTGAAGCCGTCGATGGTCGGACCCGGCTTGCCCTTGAGGTAGATCTTGTAGGCGCGGCTGGCCATGATGGCGCCGGCGTTGTCGGCGATGTTCTCGCCCAGGGTCAGCTCGCCGTTCAGGTTGTAGCCCGGCAGCGGGCTGTAGCCGGCGTACTGCGCCACCAGCACCTTGCCGCGCGCCGCGAACTGCTTTGCGTCTTCCTCGGTCCACCAGTTGCGCAGGTTGCCGTCGCCGTCGTACTGCGAACCCTTGTCGTCGAAGGCGTGGCTGATCTCGTGGCCGATCGAGATGCCGACCGAGCCGTAGTTCACCGCCGGTTCGGCGTTGGCGTCGTACAGCGGGTACTGCAGGCGCGCGGCCGGGAACACGACCTCGTTCAGGGTCGGGCTGTAGTAGGCATTGACGGTTTGCGGCGACATGCTCCACACGCTGCGGTCGACCGGCTTGCCGAGGCGGCCAGTCACGTAGTCATGGCCGAATTCGCGCGAGCGCATCACGTTGCCCACCAGGTCGCCACGCACGACCGTCAGCCTGGAATAATCGCGCCACTTGTCCGGGTAGCCGATCTTGACGTTGATCTTGGAAAGCTTGATCTGCGCCTGCTTCCTGGTTTCCGGCGACATCCACTCGAGCTGCTCGATGCCCTCGCCGAAGGCGGTGATGAAGTTCTTCGCCATGTCCAGCACCTGCTGCTTGCGCTCCGGCGGGAAATGCTGGGCCACGTAGGCCTTGCCCACCACTTCGCTCAGGTTGCGGTTGATCTCGGCGATCGCCAGCTTGTCGATCGGGCGGTTGGCGGTGGCGCCGCCCAGCACCGCGCCGCGGAAGGCGAAGCTCTCGTCCACGAAGGGCTTCGACAGGTAGGGCGCATAGGCGCTCAGCAGGCGAAATTCGAAGTAAGGCTGCCAGGTATCCATCGGGGTGGAAGCGACCAGCTTGTCCAGGGCCGCCATGTAGCTCGGCTGGCTGACGATGATCTCATTGGCCTTGCCCGCCACGCCCACACCCTTCAGGTAGACGTCCCAGTCGATGCCCGGCGCCAGCTTGCGCAGCCCGGCCACGCTCATCTTGTTGTAGCGCTTGACCGGATCGCGGTTCTCGACCGCGCTCCACTGCGCGCGCGCGATCTCGGTTTCCAGCGCGACGATGCGGGCCGCCTTGGCCTCGGCGTCCTGGTGGCCTGCCAGCGCCAGCATCTTGCCGACGTGTTGCTGGTACTTGTTGCGGGTGTCCTTCAGGCGCGCTTCGTCCTGCAGGTAGTAATCGCGGCTGGGCATGCCCAGGCCGGATTGCGAAACGCTCACGATGTAGCGGGTCGAATCCCTGTTGTCCTGGCCGACGCCCATGCCGAAGGGCGCGCCCGCGCCGATGCGCTCGAAGCGGGCCATCAGCGCAGCCATGTCGCGCTTGTCCTTGATGGCCCTGATGCGCTCCAGTTCGCCCTTCAGGGGCGCCAGGCCGAGCTCATTGCGGCGCTTCTCGTCGACGTAGCTGTTGTAGAAATCGCCCATCTTTTGCGCTTCCGAGCCGGCCCTGGCGTTCTTCTGGCTTGCTGCTTCGCCGATGATGGCGCTGACCTGCTGCTCGACGCGCTCCTGGGCGATGCTGAAGGCGCTCCAGCTGGAACGGTCCGACGGGATGTCGACGTCCTTCAGCCATTTGCCCTGGGTGTAGCGGAAGAAGTCGTCCTGTGCGCGCACGCTGGTGTCCATGGCCGCGACGTCGATGCCGGAGGCCGCGCCTGCCACCGCCGCCGACGGCGCCGGGGCCGCGGGGGCCGCTTCATATGCGCCCGCTTGGGACGCTACCACGAACAGGCCCGCGATCAGGGTGCTGCACAGCTTACGATTCATGTCTCTCTCCAGGATTGTTGGTATTGGGAACCGAACGATCCTAATCCAACTGAAGGAGGGATGCCAAGGTCATTTTTGTATGCATGTTGTTTCAGGACGCCCGTCAATACAGGCCTCCTGCGTGTCGGCCTTACTTGCCGCGCACCACCTGCAGCTTCACCTTCTTGCCCTGGCGGTAGGTGTACAGGGTCATCGCGGCGTCGCGCAGGTCGCCCTTGGGATCGAAGGCGATGCTGCCGGTAACGCCTTCATGGCGGATGGCTGCCAGCGCCGGCAGGAAGCGCGCCGGTTCGGTCGACCCGGCCTTTTGCATCGCGCCGGCGAACACCATCACCGCGTCGTAGGCATAGGGCGCGTAGGTCTCGACCGGCGTGCCGTAGCGCTGGCGGAAGCGCTCGGTGAAGGCATGGAAGGCGGCTTCCTGGGCGCCGGTGACGCCGCCCGCGACCGCGCAGAACACCTTGTCGTCGCCCAGCGCGTCGCCGGCCAGCAGCGGCAGCTTTTCCGAGCAGACGCCGTCGCCGGCCACCAACCTGGCCTGCACGCCGAGGGTCTTCATCTGCTTGAGCATGGGGCCCGCCACCGCGTCCATGCCGCCGTAGAAGACCAGGTCCGGCCGCTGGGAGCGGATCTGGGTCAGGATGGCGCTGAAGTCGGTCGCCTTGTCGTGCGTGAACTGGCGGCTGACGATGGTGGCGCCGCCGCTGCTGCGCACTTCGCGCATGAACTGGTCGGCCAGGCCCTGGCCGAAGGCGGTGCGGTCGTCGATCACGGCGATGCGTTTTGCCTTGAGCGCGCCGAGGGCATGGCGCGCCAGCGTACGCCCGATCAGCTTGTCGTTGGCCACTACCCGGAAGGCGGTCTTGTAGCCCTGGCTGGTGTACACCGGCGTCGTGGCGGCCGGGGAAATCTGCGGGATGCCGGCGCTGGCGTAGATTTTTGAAGCCGGCACGGTCGGTCCGGAATTCAGGTGGCCCACCACGGCGGCCACGCGGGCATCGACCAGCTTCTGGGCCACCACCATTCCCGTCTTGGGATCGCTGGCATCGTCCTCCGGCTGCAGCACCCATTTGATCTTGCGGCCGCCGATCGCGATGCCCCTGGCGTTCAGGTCATCGATCGCCATGCGGGCGCCGTTCTCGATGTCCTTGCCCTGGTGGGCGCCGGGTCCGGACAGTGGGGAGGCGGTGCCGATCCGGACTTCGGTCTGGGCGCCGGCCGGCGCGGCGGCGAGCAAGAGGCAGGACAAGACGGCAGCGGCAGAACGCATGGCACCCTTTCTCGGTTGGATGCCTTCGATTGTACTGCCGTGCCGGCGTGGAACCAACCGCCATGCGTGCGCACGGCAGGGCGGCGTCGGGGCGTCGGTGCGCCGGGGTTCCGGAAGCGGCGATATACTGGATTCATAGCCTGATCGACATGCAAGAATGCATGCCGATGCCGCGCCATATTTTGTTTCCGGTGCGCTATTAATCACTGGCGCTTGCGGACGACACCAACAATTCACTACTGACAGGGGGTAGCATGCCAACAACCTGGATTCTTTCGGCCAATAACGGCCGCGCAAGGTTCTTCGCCGAGTCCGGCTCGGCCGAACCGCTACAGGAAATCGAAGACATGATCAACTCCGCGGCCCAGCTGCGCACGGTCGATACGGAGACTGACCGGCTCGGGCCACGCGCCGCCGGCGACAGCCGGCACAGCGTCGGCGGCCACCAGCCCGCCGGCTTTCAGCATAATGCCCAGGCCGGCGCGCCAACCAGCATGTACCAGCCGGCACAAACGCCGGACCAGCATGCAGCCGACCTGTTCGCACGGGACGTTGCGGCCTATCTGCTGAAGGCGCAGAACGACGGCCGCTACCAGCAGCTGCTGATCTCCGCTTCGCCGGATTTTCTGGGCGTACTGCGGACCAAGCTTGATCCCGCGGTCCAGAAGCTGGTCAAGGCCGAGTACAACAAGGACTATACCCATTCGGGGCCGCAGCAGCTGCGGGAGCAGCTGAAAGCCCACCAGGCCAAGACCGCCGAGTAGGCTTGCCCTGGAGTCGATTGCGTCCTGAACGCCAGCTGCGGCTGGCGTTTCTTATTCAGCGATCCATTGCATACTGCAATCCGGCCTGTTCCGCACAAATCCGGTTGCGCCCACTCTGCTTGGCCACGTAGAGCATGGCGTCCGCCTGCAGGAACAGTTCGTTCTCGCTGCGGTATTCGGGATAGCCGGCCACGCCGCCGCTGAAGGAGAAATGGCGCAGGTCGCCGGGAGCGACCTCGAAGGGAATTGCGCAGAAGGCCTGGCGCAGCGCGTCGAGCCGGCGCCTGCCCTGCTCCAGGTCGCAATCCCAGAACACCATGACGAATTCCTCGCCGCCGAAGCGGCTGAGCAGGTCCCATTCGCCCATCTGCGGCGCCAGCGTCAACGACAGGCGCTTGATGACGATGTCGCCGAAGTAGTGCCCCCAGGTGTCGTTGATGGTTTTGAACTTGTCGATGTCGATCACGCCCAGGGCCAGCGGGCATCCCTCCTGGGCGGCGCGGCGGATCAGGTCCTGCGCCTTCCTCTGCAGGCCGACCTTGTTGAGCAGGCCGGTGGCCCGGTCCTTGCCGATCAGGTCCTTGTTGATGCGGATCTTGTTGGCGCGGCTGACCAGCTGGGCTTCCAGCAGTCCCGGCTCGCCCGTCGCCAGTACGGTGTCGAAGCCGTCCGCCAGCGCGCGCCGCGTGAGTGCCGCATCCGGGCGGCATTGCAGCAGCGCGGTCTCGCGCACCGGGTCGGCTTCGATATTCTTCTGCAGCACGCGGACGATGGCGCCGGTGCGTCCATATTCGTGATCGGTGACCAGCACCAGGTCGGGCCGCAGCTCCTTGACGCGCAGGTGCAGGGTCTGCCCGTCACGGTGGCGAATGACTTCGACGCGGCGCTGCAGCAGCGCCGCCTCGTCCAGCCCCGGCACGTCGCCGAGCACCACCAAGCGCACCAGGTCGCCGCGCTTCTTTTGTACGAACAGGTTGAACAGCTTGTCGACGAACACGTCGTTGGCGATCGGCTTTTCGGCATAGGCCAGGCAATTGCTGTCGACCAGGCGCTGTTGCAGGAGGAAACGGCTGCCCTGGCGCGCGCTCTGCAGGTAGACGTAGCTGTGGTCGGCAGGGAGGCGCTGCAGCAGTTCGCCCAGCATCAGGGTGCGGCGGCCCTCCGGCATGTCGGCCTGCATATTGTGCAGGGCGTCGAGGTCGATCACGTAGAGGTTGTCGCCGCCGTCGCTGGCCACTGCCTCCACGAAGCGCGACACGTCGTCGAAGAACAGGATGTCGAAGTCGTACTTGTGGGCGTGCAGGAGCAGTTCGTCCCGGTTGTCCTTGATGAAGAAGCTCTGGGATAACAGCAGAACATGGTTCCTGTACAGCGGTACGGCTTGCATCATGTTTCCTCGACTTGCTGGCTGATCTGCATACCGGTGCCTCGCGGCGCTGCGAGCCGGCCTACGTCCTGCGTCCTGCGTCCCTCAAAATTATTGCAGGAATGATCATTGTGTCCTCGTCCGCAGCAAAAGGCAACGTTGTTTGTGGACAACTAGTTGTCGATGGCCTCGCTCCGCCTTGGATGATTTGAATAGGCGAGTTTGATGTACCACAAACGGGCGTGCATTTAGGTTGCCGTGCGCCAGTCGCTCGGGGTGGCATTGCTGCGCACGGGCGGCCTCGACAAGCCGAAGGGGTGTTTCCGCGATTCGCTGGCGCGCACGCCCAGCAACGGCTGGGCACTGCGCGGCCTGGTCGAGGTCTACCGGAAGCGCGGCGACACGGCCGCCTTGTCGGCGGCGCAGAAGCGCTTCGCCACCACCTTGCTGGGCGAACCGGACGGTCCCGCGCTCACGCGCCTGTAGCAGCTTGTTACAGTAGCGTCCTTTGTCGGCGCCGGCGGCACTGCTATAGTGGATGCGTGCGACAGAAGCGTCACGCCGTCTGTCCAGCCCTGAGAACGCTGACCTGTGGTCGGCGTTTTTGCTTTGGGGCCGGCTTGCTTAGCTGCTAATTTAACTGCTAATTTAACTGCTAATAATTTCCTGTCATTTCAGCTGTTTCAGCTCCCGTGATGCCGGTGTGTCGACGCTGCTGCCTGCATCCGCTAGCATTGCATGGCCGCCTTTCGACGCGGCTGGGGATCGATCTTGTTTCCGACCTTGTTGAGCGCTTTACTCCAGGCGCGCCGCTTAGGGCGCGCCGCCCTGCCTTGCCTGGCAGCGCTGGCCACATGGCCCGGCGTGGCCGCGGCCGTGCCGTCGCCGGCCTACGGTGCCGAGCAGCTGGGCACCCTGATCAATGCCTACCGGATGGCGCCGGGCAGTTGTGCCGGACGCACGGCCGCGCCGGCGAACGCCTTGGCGCCGCACCCGGCGCTGGCCGGGGTACGCATCGGCCCCGCCACTTTCATCGAGTCCGCGCTCGAGCGTGCCGGCTATGCCTCCGACCTGGCCGCATCGGTCAGCGTGAGCGGCCCGGAAACGCCGGAGGACGCGATGGCGGTGCTACAGGAAAAATATTGCGGGACCCTGCTCGACCCGCGCTTTGCGGCCGTGGGCAGTTATCGCAACGGCAAGGAATGGACCGTGATCCTGGCCCGTCCAGCTCCACCGCTGCCTTCCGACACCTTCCCCGACTGGCACGAGGCGGGCAAGGCGATCCTGGCGGGCGTGAATGCAGCGCGCGCCAGCGCGCGCAGCTGCGGCAGCCAGCAGTTCGCGCCGGCGCCGCCGGTGAGCTGGAATCCCAGGCTGGGCGAGGCCGCGCTGGCCCATAGCCGGGACATGGCGGCGCGGCGCTACTTCAGCCACCGGGCCAAGGACGGCAGCCAGCCGGCCGACCGCGCCGCGCGGGCCGGCTACGCCTGGCAGCGGGTCGGCGAAAACATCGCCTTCGGCCAGAGCTCGCCTGACGAAGCCATGGCCGGCTGGCTCGACAGCCCTGGGCACTGCGCCAACATCATGAACCCGAGCTTCACCGAGATGGGCGCGGCCTACGGTGTCGCCGCGGAAAAGCGCAGCGGCATCGTGTACTGGACTCAGGTATTCGGCAAGCCCCGCTGAACCGGCCCCTGGCGCTCATGCGGTAGAGGCCCTGTCCCTCGGGGGGCGGACTTCTGTCCAGGTCCCGCCTGTCCCTTGCCTGTCCCGCCGCTATGTGTCCAGAAGGGCAAACCGGACGCGCATCGGCGCGCGCTTTGGATAGACTGGTCGGCAACGTGACAGGATGTGCATGCGAAAGTGCGTGCGCACAAGAAACCAGCACGCGGCAGGCCCTGCGCGCTGCCGCGTCAAACTACAGGCATCCCATGCAACCCAAGCTCGGCCTCGTCTGCATCACCGCGTCCAGGGACGTTCGCTACCGTACGGTCACGCGCAAGCGCCTGCTCGAGCACAGCCTCGACGCCCAGCGCAAGCTGCTCGAAGACCTGTACCGCGACAACATCCAGACTCTCGACAATGCCCTGCGCTATTGCGAGGCGGAAGGGATCCGGCTGTACCGCCTGCCCTCCTCGATCTTTCCCTTCGCGGACGAGGATATCGGACGCGAGGTGCTGGCGCCCTTCGCCACCACGCTCGGACGTTCGGGCCGGCGCGCGCTCGAGCGAGGCATCCGGCTGGTGATGCATCCGGACCAGTTCGTGGTGCTCAGTTCCGATTCGGAAGGGGTGGTGGCGAACAGCGTCAAGATCCTGCAAATGCATGCCGACATCATGGACTTGCTGGAGCAGCCGCGCTCGCCGTGGGCCCTGCTGGAGATTCACGGCGGCAAGGGCAATCGCGCCGACGCCCTGGTCGAGCGCATCGCCGCCCTGCCGGACGCGATCCGCTGCCGCCTGGGGCTGGAAAACGACGAGTATGCCTACGGCGCCCAGGAAATCGCCGACATCTGCCTGCGCGCCGGCGTGCCGATGGTGTTCGACGCCCACCATCACGTGGTGCATGCGAAGCTGTCGAGCTACGAGGACCCGAGCGTGGGGGAAATGCTGCTGAAGGCGCGCGCCACCTGGGCCAATCCGGACCACCAGCTGGTGCACATCTCCAACGGCCGCGAAGGCTTCAACGACCGCCAGCATTCCGACCTGATCGAGGTCATGCCGTCGTCCTACCTGCAAGCGCCCTATATCGAGATCGAGGCCAAGCTCAAGGAAGAAGCGATCCGCGGGCTGCGCGCCTGGTCGGCCGCCGCGGTCGCCTAGCGGGCCGGCGCCACCCGCTCCAGCCAGGGCAGCACGGCCGCCAGCAGCGCCTGCGGCGCCTCGATGGGCAGCATGTGGCCGCTGTCCTCGATCATGGCGAACTCGGCGCCCGGGATGCCGGCATGCAGTTCCTCGGCTTCCTCGCGGCTGCGCAGCCGGTCCTGCCCGGCCGCCACGACCAGGGTCGGGCAAGCGATCTCGTGCAGGCGCCCGAGGTCCCCCGCGCGCACGATCGCCGACTGGCGCCGGAACACCTCGCCGCCCAGGCGCACGCCCATTGCCCGCACCCGTTCGATCATCGCCGCGTTGTCGCGCTGCTTCGGGTGCAGCGAGGTGGCGATCGCCACCCGGCTCAGGCCCGAGAACGCGACCGAGGGCGCGGCCTTGCCGACGTTGGCGCGGCTCTGGCGCAGTGCAGGCGAATCGGGGCGGGTCGAGGTGGCGATCAGCACCAGCGCCCGCACCCGGCCGGGCGCCAGGCGCGCGATCTCGCGGGCGACGTAACCGCCCATCGAGAAGCCGACGAGGATGAAGCTGTCGGGCGCCGCGGCGAGTGCGCGTTCGGCCATCGCTTCGATGCTGGTGTCGTGGCGCAGGTCGGCATGGAGGACCGGCCCGAACCTGCCGAGCGGACCGAGCACGTCGTCCCAGAGGGTGTCATCGGCCATGTAGCCGGGTACGAGCAGGATGGACATCGCGCCATGATAGCAAAGGGGGCGCGGGGGGCCGCCCGCCCGGCAGGGTCGTCAGGTGTTGCGCGACTGCGCCTGCGACACGTTGCTGCCCGGCGGCACGCTGTGCGTGAGCCACACGTTGCCGCCGATGGTCGAGCCGGCGCCCACCGTGATGCGTCCCAGCACCGTGGCGCCGGCGTAGATGACCACGTCGTCCTCGACGATCGGATGGCGCGGCGCCCCCTTCACCAACGCGCCGTCGGCGTCCACCGGGAAGCGCCGCGCGCCCAGCGTGACCGCCTGGTAGAGGCGCACGCGCTGGCCGATGATCGCCGTCTCGCCGATGACCACGCCGGTGCCGTGGTCGATGAAGAAGCTGGCCCCGATCTGCGCGCCCGGATGGATGTCGATGCCGGTCAGCGAATGGGCGATGTCGGCGGTGAGGCGCGCCAGGAAGGGCACGCCGAGGCGGTGCAGGCAGTGCGCCAGCCGGTGGTAAAGGATGGCGATGGTGCCCGGGTAGCACAGCATGATTTCCGCCACCGACCTGGCCGCCGGGTCGCCCGCCAGCGCGGCCTGCACGTCGGACACCAGCAGCGCGCGGATGGCCGGCAGGCTGGCCGCGAACGCGCGCGTGATCGCCTGCGCCCGCTCGGCCAGCGCGATGTCGAGGGCGTCCTCGCCGCCGTTGACGTCATCCGGAGAAAACCGCAGCGCGCGCCGCACCTGCCCCACCAGGCGGTCGAGCGTGACGTTGAGCGTGTCGCCGACGAAATAATCGATGCTCTCGTCGTTGAGGTCGGGACGCCCGTAGTGGGTGGGGAACAGCGCCGCCGCGACGCCGTTGACCACCTGGGTCAGGACCTCGCGCGAGGGCAGCTCGCGCACGCGCCCCTGGTGGCGGATGTTGTGGGTCGACTCGCGCGAGGTGCGCAGGGCGTCGATGACGGGGCCCAGGTGCCACTGCACGGAGCCCATGGAAGTCGGGAATTCGCTGTTCATTCGCCGAGCCTAACCGCTTTGCGCAAGGGCGAAAACGATTTAGATCACACTTAGATATAAGAAAATTGTCGTTGAGCCAATATGCATGGAGCTGGGCAATTCGGTAAGATCGGGTGGACGAGCTGCCGAGCTTATTTCCGAGAGTCCCGCATGAACCTGCCTTCCCACCAGCTGTCGATGACGGTCCTGATGACGCCGGACACAGCCAATTTTTCCGGTAACGTCCACGGCGGCACCATCCTCAAGCTGCTCGACCAGGTCGCCTATGCCTGCGCCAGCCGCTATGCTGGCCGCTACGTCGTCACGATGAGCGTCGACCAGGTTACCTTCCGCCAGCCCATCCACGTCGGCGAACTGGTGACCTTCCTGGCCTCGGTGAACTATGCCGGGCGCAGTTCGATGGAGATCGGCATCAAGGTGATCGCCGAGGACATCCGCTCGCAGGTGGTGCGCCACGTGAACAGCTGCTTCTTCACCATGGTCGCGGTAGACGACGATCGCAAGCCGGTGGCGGTACCGCCCTTGCAGCCGTCCACGCCGATCGAAGAGCGCCGCTACGAGGAAGCCAAGGCCCGCAAGGAAGCCCGGCTGGCGCTCGAGCGCCGCCATGCGGAGCGGGCCGCGGCGCGCTCCTGATCCAGCCCGCGGCATCCCTCCCGTGCGTCGGCATGCGCCACGCACCGCTACCATCATGGTTCCAACCCATCGGGAGCACGCGTGAAACCTGCCTTGCTTGCGCCATTGCTATGTTCTCTTCTTCTGTTGCCCGTGCTCGAGGCCGGCGCCGCCGGCGAGGCCGCCACCGCTGCCCGTCCGCTTGCCACCATCCCCGCGCTCGACCTCAAGCGCTACATGGGCACCTGGTACGAGATCGCGAAGTTCCCCAACCGGTTCCAGGACAAATGCGTCGGCTTCACCACCGCCACCTACAGCCTGCGCCAGGACGGCCGCGTCGCCGTGCTCAACCGCTGCCGGCGCGCCGACGGCGGCACCGACACGGCCAGCGGCGTCGCGCGCCAGCCGGGCGGGCCGACCTCGCCGCGGCTGGAGGTGCGTTTCGCGCCGGCCATCCTGTCCTGGCTGCCGATGGTCTGGGGCGACTACTGGGTGATCGACCTCGACCGCGATTACCAGCTGGCCGCGGTGAGCGAACCGAAGCGCGAATACCTGTGGATCCTGTCGCGCTCGCCGAAGGTGGACCCGGCCGCCTACGACGCCCTGCTGGGCCGCCTGAGGGCGCAGGGGCTGGACATGAACCGGCTGACGCCCACGAAGCAGGGAGAATGAGGTCATGTGGGCAGTTTCACGCAAGCACTACCACCCCGCCAAGGCATGTGCTAGAATTCGAGCCCTTGGCCTGGTAGCTCAGTTGGTAGAGCAGAGGATTGAAAATCCTTGTGTCGGTGGTTCGATTCCGCCCCGGGCCACCAAGAACAGCATCAACGAGACGCCAACCCATGAGGTTGGCGTTTCCGTCTTTCGGGTAGCCATCCACCCTTTCCAACGCTTGCGCCGCTCCTGCACGGCAAGGTCCGACCCATCCGTGACAAGCGCCGCCGGCCACCAGCACGCCGGCCACAGCGTTCATCTGTTCAAATGTATTCGCCATTCAGGTCCGGCACCTGCATCGATGGCGAGCCGCCTGCATTCCGACGCCGACCTTGGGGTCCAAGATGAAATATTCTTCTGTACATCAGTTTTTGCAGCAAGTTGCCGATCGCAACCCGGGCCAGCCTGAATTCCTGCAGGCCGTCACCGAGGTGATGGAGAGCCTGTGGCCCTTCATCGAGCAGCATCCCAAATACGCCGGGCACGGCCTGCTCGACCGGCTGGTCGAGCCCGAACGCGTGCTGATGTTCTGCGTCTCGTGGGTGGACGACCACGGCCAGGTCCAGGTCAACCGCGGCTACCGCATCCAGCACAGCATGGCGATCGGCCCGTACAAAGGCGGCTTGCGCTTCCATCCTTCGGTGAACTTGTCGGTACTGAAATTCCTCGCCTTCGAGCAGACCTTCAAGAACGCGTTGACCACCCTGCCCATGGGCGGCGGCAAGGGCGGCTCCGATTTCGACCCCAAAGGCAAGAGCCCGGGCGAGGTCATGCGCTTCTGCCAGGCCTTCATGAGCGAACTGTTCCGTCATATCGGTTCCGACACCGACGTTCCTGCCGGCGACATCGGTGTCGGCGGACGGGAAGTCGGCTACCTGACCGGCATGATGAAAAAGCTGAGCAACCGGGCCGACTGCGTGTTCACGGGCAAGGGGCTGAGCTTCGGTGGTTCGCTGATGCGTCCCGAAGCTACCGGCTACGGTACGGTGTACTTCGCACAAGAGATGCTCAAGACGCGCGGACGCTCGTTCGACGGCCTGCGCGTGAGCGTGTCCGGCTCGGGCAATGTCGCGCAGTATGCAATAGAGAAAGCCATGTCCCTGGGCGCCCGGGTGGTCACGGTATCGGATTCAAGCGGAACCGTCATCGACGAGGCGGGATTCACGGCCGAGAAACTGGCCGTCCTGATGGACGTGAAGAACCACCTGTATGGCCGCGTCAGCGACTACGCCGAACGCACCGGTGGCCGTTTCGAAGCCGGCGTGCGCCCATGGCACGTGCCGGTCGACGTGGCGCTGCCCTGCGCCACCCAGAACGAACTGGAGGCTGCGGATGCCGCCGTCCTGATTGGGAACGGCGTGCTGTGCGTGGCCGAGGGCGCCAACATGCCCTCGACCATCGAAGCGGCCAAGGCCTTCGAAGCGGCCGGTGTGCTGTATGCACCGGGCAAGGCCAGCAATGCCGGCGGTGTCGCCACCTCGGGCCTGGAGATGAGCCAGAACGCCGAGCGCATGCGCTGGCCGGCAGAGGAAGTGGATGCCCGCCTGCTGCAGATCATGCAAGGCATCCATGCGGCTTGCCTGGTCTACGGTGCACGGCCTGACGGCAGCGTCAGCTATGTGGACGGGGCGAACATTGCCGGCTTTGTGAAAGTCGGCGACGCCATGCTGGCCCAGGGCGTGATCTGAGCAGGTTCGACGCCAACCCATGCAGGTTGGCGTTTCCTTTCCGAACCGAGGCAATCGATCCTCAGTCTTTCCTTTCCCTGAACTCGCCGTCGATCACCGTGTCGTCCCTGCCTTGGCGAGGCTGTCTGCCGGTAAATCTGGCGACCGACGCCAGCATGCGGTCGAACAGGGCGCGCCGCAACCAGGGCAAGGTGAGGACAAACACCGTCGTAAAGCCCGTAAACGCTGCGGGCGCGAGCTCGCCGCGCGACAGGAAGTGGAGCAAGCACAGTGCCAATAAACCCACGATGACTGGCCGGCGCACCGGTTTCGGCAACAGCCCGGCGATGCGCAGCTTGCCTTTGCTGATCCAGGGGAATCGTGCAAGGACTGCGGCAAGCAGCAAGCCGGCCGCCACCCGACCCGTGCCGAGATAGTCGGCCAGGACCCCGACCACCAGGAAACCGGTGTAGGTCATCGTGCTGGCCAGGGCTGCCAGCAACAGGAATGCAAGCGCGGCCGTCAGCCTGGGCTGACGGATTACCGCTGCGATCAAGAAACGTAGAATTTGCGTACTCCAGAAATGGGCATCGAAAGGCTGGCGCAAATTGTAGCAGCGCCCTGCCCTGCCGCACTGTTCAACTGGCGCCGCCCTGCGCCTGCGCCATCTCGAGCGCGGGCAAGGTCACCGTCAGGAAGGCCGACACTTGCGCCACCAGGTCGGCGGCCTGCTGGCGCACCTGCCCCATTTGAAGCACCGACAGCTCGGCCTGGCGCACTGCCTGCTGGATCAGCGTGCGGCGCTGGATGAGCGCATCGTGCAAGGTAGCGTCCGGTGCGCCGCCGGCAAGCGTCGATACGACGGCCAGCACGGCCCCGTGCAGGCTCAGGTTCCTGGCCGACTCTTCCAGCGTGCGCACGGCGGCGTCACTATCGGCAATGAGCTGCAGGAGCTGCGCGCGGGCCGCGCCCAAGGCCGGCTTGTACTGCGCGGGCGACATCGGACGACGAAACAGCTTGCCGAACATGCCGGCCGGCGCCCGGGTGCTTTCCAGCGCGGCCTCGAGCAGCGCAGGCACGCCCATCCGGGTAAATGTCAGCACCAGTTCGGTGATGGGCTGGAGCAGCGCGGCCTGCTCCATGAGCGGCTCCTCCGCCCACTCCGTGACGAGCGAGAGCCTGAGCGGCAGGATGCGGCGAAACAAGGCTGCAAGACGCTGCTCCGCCTGATCGAACAAGGCCGGGAAGTCCTTGTGCGCCATCGCCAGCGCGTCGCGCACCGCCGGGTGATCGTCGCTGTCGAACAGGACCCTGGCCGCAGCCTTGGGCGGCACGCTCGATGCCGGCGCCGGGGGAAGATCGTCGAAGGACAGCGCCCTGGGCGGGGCGTCCGGGGCAGGTGGCGCAGCCTTGGGTTCCTGCGCATCGCCGAAGTCGAAGGCACGGGGCACGGCCGGAGCACCGCTTGGTTCGGCAGGAAGCGCGGGCTCCCCGCCGAAGTCGAATGCCTTGGGCGTTGGCGCTGTCATCGGCTAGGTGGCTGTCGCGGCCATGCACATCGGAAGGCAGAACTCAGACGGTGCCGCCGAGCTTGCGGATGAAGCTTGCCAGGTTGAGCTTGAAGCCGGCGCCCACGGCCTGGAAGCGCCATTCGCCATCCTTGCGGTACAGCGAGCCGAACTGCAGCGCGGTCTTGTCCGAATAGTCCGCATCGAGGTCGTATTCCGCCAACACTGCGCCGGTCTCGTCGTTGTACACCTTGACGTAGGCGTCGGTCACCTGGCCGAAGGTCTGCTTGCGCACTTCGGCATCGTGGATGGTGACGACGATCGGCATCTCCACCACCTCGGCGTCGACCTTCCCCAGGTCGACGGTGATGACTTCGTCGTCGCCATCCTTGTCGCCCGTCCGGTTGTCGCCGGAGTGGACCACCGCGCCGTCCGGCGAGGTGGTGTGGTTGTAATAGACGAAGTGGGCGTTGCTGATCATGACCGGATTCTCGCTCGCATCGCGCCTGCACAGGAATACCGAGGAATCGAGGTCGAACGGCTGGCCCTGGACCGCGTTGACTTTCCATCCGAGGCCGATACGCACGCGCTGCAAACCCGGAGCGGTCTTTTCGAGGTTGATGCGATGGCCGGTGTGGAGCGTCGTCGACATGGGCTTTCCTTCTATGGTGAAAATGTTAGTCAAGAGACAGTCGTGGAGAACCGGGCAATCAGCTCGCGCTCCAGTTCCTGCAGTTTCGGCAGCTCGGCCTTGCGGCGCTGCTGGCCTTCGTTCGAGATCTGCTCGAGCTTGTCGAAGGCGGTCACCAGCTGGGTCTGGACGTGCTGGGCGGTTTCCAGGCTCACCAGCGAACGCTGCTTGACGCGGGCCACCGTCTCGGTATTTTCCAGCAGCATGTCGGCCTGGGCGCGGAAGGCCGCGTCGGTGGCGTCGTAGGCGGCGTTGGCCACCGCCGCGCTCTGCTTGGCCTCCAGTTGCAGCAGGTAGAGCGAGAACACGTTGCGCCAGGCCGGAATCGACACGTTGACGATGTCGGTGAAGGTGTCGGTCAGGGCCCGGGCATTGTCTTGCGACAGGCGGATCTGCGGCACCATCTGCGTGGCCATCAGCATGGCGCGCTTCAGGTCGTCGATGCGCTTTTCCAGGCGCTCGAGACGGCGCTTGAGTTCGGTGGCCTGCTGCGCCTCGAAGGCGTTGCCAGGGGCAGCCTGCTGCGCGACGGCCTGCCGCAGCCGCTCGGCCCAGGCTTCGCCCTTCTTCACGTCGGCATCCAGGCCCTGGTAGTAGGCTTCCAGGCCCTTGTACATCTCGTCGAAATCCTGGATGCGCGCCCGGTGCACGTTGGCATGGCGCGTCATCTCCGTCACCAGGGTGTCCATGCGCGATTCGACCACCTGGTACTGCGACAGCATCTTTTCCTTCACCGAGCCGAACATGTTCGTCAGGCGCGACACCAGGCCGCCCGAGCGCAGCCTGGCCGGGTCCAGGCCCTTGGAGGTCGCTATGAGTTCGTTCAGCTGCGTGCCGAACACGTCGGCATCCGAGGCCCGCACCGTCCCCAGCAGCTTGGCCGACACCTTGGCCACGCCCGCGCCCGTGGAGCCGCCGAGGGCTTCGATCGCCTTGTCGTCGATGCCGGAGATATCGACACGCACCAGCGGGGCCGGGCTCGCCTCCGGGCGTATCGCCGGCAGCGTGTCCGCGGCCGGAGCGGGATCCAGCAAGGACGGAAAGGCGGGCGTCGCAGGCGCCGTGGGTGCTGCGTTCGCTTCTTCGTCGGAGGAGAACAGCGGTTTCATGGCATTCCTTCAGGGTGAAGTGACAACATGAATAGCTTACCACTGGACAATCAGGCAAAGCGAGTCCCGCTTTGCCGCCAGGACGGGCTCAGCTGGCTCTCCATGCGCACTGCATGGCCGGTGTGCCGGGTGACGATCCAGTATAAGCAATTCGGATAGTGTCATCACGCGCATCGCGCAGCATGCGCCGGATGGTCATGAGCTTGACCGCCGGGCACTGCCGCGCCGCGGATCACACGGAGAAGCAAGGCTGCCCGCTCCGGCCGGTAGCACTGCCTTGCTTCAGGCCTTCTTGAGCGCGTCCGCCTTGTGCGCCGCCTCGGCGCCTGTCTTGTCGCTCACCACCAGGTATTCGGGATGCTCGCGCGAAGCTGCCACATGGTGCCCCTTGATCTCGGTGGGCGCGGTCAGCTTCTTCTTGACCGTGCCGTGCACCGGTCCTTGCGACGATTGCCATTGCACCTTGTCGCCTGCTTTGAATCCGTCTGCCATCGCCTAACCTCCAAAGTAGATTCGAGGCCCATGCCTGTCCTGGAAATGTACCGCACCAGAACCGGCATGAACCGGGATCCGTATTGGAGCATGGATTACGCAAGCGCCTCGCACACCAGGCGCGCAAGGCCAACGATAAAGGCCCGGCATTGCCGGGCCCCGAGGGTTTGCTTCGCTGCGCAGATCAGCCGAATTTTCCCGGCATCGGCAAGCCTTCCGCCAGCGCCAGCCTTTCCATCGCCGACTCCAGCACCGCCCGCGCCCGGGCGGAAGCCAGCTCCAGTTCACGGTGCAGGCGCGCGTCTTCCTGGTTGCGCGAGGCACATTGTGAGCTGTAGCGCTCGAAGCTGCCAATCATCATGAGGATTTCGGACAGGTGGCGCGGGCATTCGCAGGACAGGCGGTTGCCGGCCGCCACGATGGCGGCCAGCGCCTCGTCGTCGAAGCGGCGCGGCGCCACCGGTTCGGCAACCGGCTCCGGCATGGGCAGGCCCTGCCCTGCCAGCGCCGAACGGCACAGCAGCACCAGTTCGCCGACCTCGGCCGGCACGCGCGCCACCAGGCAGCCCTCGGCGCGCAGTGCGCGGATCGTGGCGCTGCCGCAGAAACGGTACAGCACCACGGTCGCACCCGGACGCGTGAGCTCGCGCGCCCTCGCCACCTGGGCCACGGCGGTCTCGTCGAGTTCGGACGATTCGATCAGCAGCACATCCAGCGCCATGCCGTCGCCGGGCGCCGTTACCTGGTCGAGCCGCGCGCAATGGCGCTGCACCTGCAGCGCACGGCCGTCGCGGCCGCTGGCGGCGATGCGGCGCGCCAGGCTCTCGCCGACCGCGAACACGCGCATCGGTCCGCTGACTTCGGTTGCGCGGGCAGCATTCGGCGCGATCATCTCTTCCAGCCGCTCGACCGGCAGGCCGGTCAGGACACCGATCGGGTGGCCGAGGTCGACCAGCTGCTTGAGCAGGCCGAGGCGCCGTACCTGCTCGGCGGTATACAGTCGTTGCCCATGGGCCGAACGCTGGGTATCGGACAATGCGTAGCGCCGCTCCCAGACCCGCAGCGTCTCCACTGGCAATCCCGCTAGGCGCGCTGCAACGCCGCTACGGTAGGTCACCTCGCGGTTCTCCCCTTGCCGTTCATCCATTCGATCATTCATATGACCCGCCCTTGAACAGTTACTTGATGAGTATCCCGCTACAAAGGCGAGACATTGCAAGTCTAACTCAAAATCGTCAAAGATTGCTGTTCAATCACGTGTCGCGCGTGCTTACCAGGTGAAGTCGTCCGGGATCTTGTACTCGGCGTAAGGATCGTCGGCATCGACTTCCGTGCTGGACTGCTTGACCTGGATGACGCTGGCCGCGTCGCGCTCCGCGATCTTCTCGCCGATGACCTTCGGCACCAGCTCGTAGTTTCCGTTCAGGAAGACGATGACAAGGCGCCCGGCCACCAGGTGTTTCTGCACTTGTTCCGACACATAGATGCGCTCGATCTTGCTACCGTGGGTAAAGTTGTAGGCGAGGTCGCCCTTGCCTGCGCCTTTGCCCGCGCCTTTGCCCGTTCCGGCGCGCGGCTGGCGGTTCTGTTCCACCAGCTGGGCGATCTGCGCCTTGACCGCCTTCTGGGCAGCGGCGGCGTCGCGCTGGGCATTCAGTTCGCGGGCGCGCTCGGCGTGCTTGCGCTGCATTTCCAGCGCAGCCTCGCGCGCCTCGTTGACCGATTCCTGGCCGGTGCGGCGCTCGATCTTTTGTTGTTTGCTCTTGTCCTGGTTGGCCAGCTTGACCTTCTTCTTGTCCACCAGGCCGGCTTTCAGCAACTGCTCCTGCAGCGAGACCATCTCGTACTCCTTGTTGAAGCTGGCCGGCACGGCGCCGGCCGGCGCAAAGCCGCTAGCATAACAAAACGCGCCGCCTGCGGGACGGCGTCATCCCCCGTGGTGCAGTTACAACGGCGGGTCGTAACTTTGTGTAAAACCCCTTATTTGAACAGCATGAAACGGTGCGCGCGCGTGGACAGGAATAGATGAGTCAGGGATAGTTGGGGCCCCATTCGACTGTCATCAACATTGCGCCATGTCCGAACACCTGCACCTCGATACGATCCACACCGGCAGCCAGTCGCGCCGCGCTGCCGCCACGGGCGACACCACGGCCCCAGTCGTCACTTCTTGGCCGCAGAACGGGCATGGCGCAGAGGCGCCCCTGGTGATCGTGTTCAACGAACCCATAAAACTGAACGGCGGCACCATCACCTTGCGCACCAATAGCGGCGGGGCCTATACCGAAACCCTGGTGGGCAGCCCCTATGTGACAGTGTCGGGCAACACGCTCAGCTTCGACCCGCCGCAGCGCCTGGCCTACGTTACCTGGTATTCGATCGAGCTCAGCGCCAACGCCATCACCGACCTGGCAGGTAATCCGGCCAACGGCGGCGGTACGCTCTACGGCAGCTTCCAGTCGGGCCGCAGCCCGGTGGCGCTCAACCTTACCGGCACCGCCGGGAGCGACACGCTTGAAGGCAGCGACCTGGGCGACACCATGGACGGCAAGGGTGGGCAGGACACGCTCAACGGCTACGGCGGCGACGACACCCTGACCGGCGGCGACGAAGCCTCGAGCCAGTTCTACAGCAACGGGGACCGGATCAACGGCGGCGCTGGCAACGATACCCTGTACGGCGGCAACGGTGGCGACTGGCTGTGGGGCGGCGAAGGCAATGACCGCCTGTACGGCGGCGCCGACAACGATAGCCTGAACGGCGACGAAGGCGACGACCTGCTCGACGGTGGCGGCGGCAACGATTCGCTCAGCGGCGGAAGCGGCAACAACACCCTGCTCGGCGGCGACGGCGACGATATCCTGAGCGCAGACAGCGGCAGCAGCGGCAAGCTCGATGGCGGCGCCGGCAACGACCGCTTGTCCGGCTATGGCGGCGCCATCGACTACGAAGGCGGCGCCGGCGACGACGAGATCGCGCTGCGGCTCATGGCCTCCGGTCCGGCATCGAGCGTCGTACGCGGCGGCGACGGCAACGATACCGTGCGTGTCGAGTTCTACTCGTTCGTACAGGCAGCGCTCTCGATGTCAGGCGGCAGCGGCGCCGACACCTTCGTGGTGCAGGCCTACAGCAACCTGGATGGCAAGGTAACGCTGGAGATCACCGACTTCACGCCGGGCGTGGGCGGCGACGTGCTCGACCTGCTGTCGATGTTCGGCATGCAGCCGGGCGTCAATCCCTTCGATAGCGGCCACCTGCGCCTGGTAGCGTCGGGCGCCGATACCCTGCTGCAGGTACGCGACGGCGTCGATCCCACCCTCCTCTCCACCCTGCTGACCCTGAAGGGCGTGCAGCCGGCCCAGCTGACAGCCGCCAACTTCAGCGGCGGCATCGACCCACGCGGCGGCACCGTCGGCCTTGCGCTCACCGGCACCGCCGGCAACGACACGCTCAAGGGCATGCTGCTCGACGACACCCTGCGCGGCCTGGATGGCGACGATTCCCTGTACGGCGAAGGCGGCAACGACCTGCTCGAAGGCGGCGGCGGCAAAGACACCCTGGAAGGCGGCGCCGGCAGCAATACCCTGCGCGGCGGCGAGGGCGACGACATCCTCAACGTCAACTCGAACGGCACCAATCTCGCTGAGGGCGGCGCCGGGAACGACCGCCTCACCGGCGGCTCGGGCACTGATACGCTACTGGGCGGCATCGGCGACGACGAGCTGTCGTTCCAGTCGCACACCTTTGGCGGCCCCGCTCATGTCGTGACCATGGATGGCGGCGACGGCGCCGACACCCTGCGCTTCGGCTATGCGTCGGGCCCGGCGAGCATCGTGGCCAGCGGCGGCGCCGGCAACGACGATTTCGTCATCTCCAACTACACAGGGCTGCGGATCACCGACTTCGGCGCCGGCGACCGGCTCGACCTGCGTCCTTTGCTCGGAAGCAGCAACCTGTCCGGCAATCCCTTCGGTGCACTCGGCTTCATGAAAGCGGTGCAGGAAGGCAGCGCGGTGCGGATCTACGTGGACGACGATGGCGCCGCTGGCAGCAACGCGGACTTCCGCCTCGCCGTCTCGCTCGACAACACCCAGCTCGGCACGCTGACGGCCGCCGCCTTCGCTGGCGGTTTCGACCCCAGCGGCACGACCCAGGGCCTGAACCTTACCGGCACCGAGGGCGACGACACGCTTAGCGGGGAGTCGCTGAACGACACCATCAACGGCCTCGACGGCGCCGATCTCATCGACGGCGGCGCCGGCGACGACCAGCTGTACGGCGGTGACGAGAGCGTGATCGGTGCGGGCGACCGCATCCTGGGCGGCGCCGGCGACGACCTGCTGCGCGGCGGCGCCGGTGGCGACATCCTGGACGGCGGCCACGGCAAGGACACCCTGTACGGCGACAGCGGCGACGACCGCCTCGACGGCGGCGCCGGCGACGACCGTCTTGAAGGCGGCGACGGCCGCGATGTCCTGTCCGACAGCGAAGGCAACAACATCCTGATCGGCGGCGCAGGCGACGACCAGCTCAGCAGCGGCTCGTCCTGGCAGGACCTGCCCGCCGGCGGCACGCTCGACGGCGGCGCCGGCAACGACATGCTGTACGCCGGGGGCACGGTGAAAACCGTGTTCGGCGGCGACGGTAACGACGAGCTGGCGATCGACGCGCGTGGCAGCGCCGTCAACAGGGTGGTGCTGGAGGCCGACATGGGCGCCGGCGACGACCGGATCCGCTTCGATGCGTATTCCAGCGATGCGCGCGCAGCCCGTATCACCGGCGGCGCAGGCAGCGACACCTATCTCTTCAGTCCGGGCGAGGGCTGGCCCGTCGTGACCATCACCGATTTCCAGACCGGCGCCGGAGGCGACGTGCTGGAGCTGTTCTCGTTCAGCTACAGCTTCACGGAGGGGAACCCGTTCGGTGCGGCCAGCCATGCCCGCCTGGTGCAGGACGGCAGCCGGGTCTTGTTCCAGCTCGATGTGGACGGCGCCGCCGGTGCGCAGACCTTCGCCACCCGCATCGTGTTCGAGAACACCAGCGTAGCCAGCTTCACGGCAGACAACTTCACCGACGGCGCCCGTCCCGACGGCGCCGAAACCGGCCTGAGCATGATCGGCACGGCTGCGGACGACAGGATACTGGGCGGCCGCCTGAACGACACCATCCGCGGCGGCGCCGGCAACGACGACCTGAACGGCAACGGCGGCGGCGACCTGCTACAGGGCGAGGACGGCGACGACACCCTGGACGGCGGCGCCGGCAAGGACCGCGTGGAAGGCGGCGCTGGCAACGACGTCATGGGCGGCGGCGATGGCGACGACGAGCTGCTGGGCGGGGCCGGCAACGACCAGCTGAGCGACAACAGCGGCAGCAACATCCTGCGCGGCGGCGACGGCGACGACCTGCTCGACAGCTGGTCGAGCAGCTACAACCAGCTGTTCGGCGACGCCGGCGACGACAGGCTGTCGACCAACCGCGGCAAGGTCTTGCTCGACGGCGGCGCAGGCAACGATCACTTTCAGATCAGCGGCGCCTGGTCGAACGACGTGCCGCAGGAAGTCGACGCACGCGGTGGCGAGGGCATGGACAGCTTCGTGCTTCAAAGCACCAGCACCAGCTCGGCAAGCGCGAAAATCCTCGTGGCCGGCGGCGCCGGCATCGATACCTTCATTCCCTTCGCGAGTGGCTTCGCGTCCAGCGCCACGGTCACCGATTTCACCATCGGCCCCGGCGGCGACCTGATCGACATCGGCCACCTCGCCGTACCGACGGCCGGCAACCCCTTTGCCGCCAACGGCAGCGTGCGCCTGGTCCAGCGCGGCGCCGATACGGTGCTGCAGGCGCGCCTTGCCGCCACCGCCGCCTCTGAGTTCATGGATGCGCTGATCTTACGTAACGTCAACAAGGATACGCTGACGGCCCATAACTTCCTGTACGGCTTCAACCCGAACGGCTCGTCCACCGGCATGAGCCTGTCCGGCACCACGGGCGCCGACACCCTGCACGGCGGCTGGGGCATTGACACCCTGAACGGCAGCGGCGGCGACGATGTCCTGACCGGCTCGATGGGCAACGACGGGTTGAATGGCGGCGACGGCAACGACCAGCTCGACGGCGACAAGACCTCGCCGGAACTGCCGCAGCGCAGCGGCATCTCCTGGCCTACCGAGGGCAGTGGCGACGACGTGCTGGACGGCGGCGCCGGCAACGACATCCTCACCAGCTCCTGGGGCAACGATACGCTGCTGGGCGGCGCCGGCGACGACCTGCTCGTCATCCCCCAGGACAGGGGCTGGACCACGCCGGGCGAAACGATCGGCTACCGCGTGACCCTGAACGGCGGCGACGGCAACGACCGCATCCAGGTCTTGCGCGGCCATGTGCCCGGCCCCGACCTCACCATGACCGGCGGCGCCGGCAGCGACACCTTCGAATTGCGCGCGCCGCCCACCTCGGGCGCCTGGACCATCACCGACTTCCAGGGTGGCGCCGGGGGCGACGTGCTCGACATCTTCGAGAGCCTGGGCTGGTTGCGCCAGTCGCCGTTCGCGACCGGCACGCTGCGGCTCGAGCAGCGCGGCGCGGACACCGTGATCGGCTTCGACGCCGACGGCGCCAGCAACCAGGCCTATGGTTTCACCGACTTCCTCACCCTGAAGAACGTGGACAAGTCCACCATCACGGCCGACAACATGCGCTACGGCTACCAGCCGGACGGCACGCCGCAAGTCCTGGGGCCGGTGGTGCAGGGCGGCGCCGGCAGGGACCGCCTGCTGGGCGACGCCGCAGCCAACCAGATCCACGGCGGGGCCGGTAACGACGTGCTGGTCGGCGCCGGCGGCAACGACCTGCTGCAGGGTGGCGCCGGGGCCGATAGCGCGGTGTTCGGCGGCGCCCGCGCGCAGTACGCGCTGCGTGTCATGTGGCAGGATGAAATGATCGTATCCGACCTGCGCGCCGGCGCCCACGACGGCATGGACCGCCTGCTCCAGGTCGAGCGCCTGGTCTTCGCCGACACGGCGCTCGCGCTGGACACCGGCTTCGAGGGCGTCGCCGGCCAGGCCTACCGCATCTACCGCGCCGCCTTCGACCGGGCGCCGGACGCGGGCGGCCTCGGCTTCTGGATGGAGATGATGGACCGCGGCACCACGCTGGTGGACATCGCCGGCGGCTTCGTTCGCTCCAGGGAGTTCGTCGACACCTATGGCGCGGCGCCGACCAATGCCGAGATCGTGACCCGGATGTACACCAACATCCTGGACCGCGCACCCGAGCAGGCCGGCTACGCGTACTGGCTCGATGCCCTGGACAAGAAGGTGGTCGGCGTAGCCGAGATGCTGGCCATGTTCAGCGAGAGCAACGAGAACCGCTGGGCGGTGGCGGAATTGATTGCCGGCGGGGTCGAGTACCAGCCCTACGGCGGCTGAGGGCAGGCCGCGCGCACGGACTGCGTGTGTTGCGCGGCTACCTCACATATTTCGCCACGACACCGCGTTTGGCAGCATAATCGCTGTAATAACAGCAATCCTGTCACGCGATGTCCTGTCGTTTTGCTCCGCCCGCGCAACCTGTCCGTCCCCACCCGGCGCCATGACCGTCAAGGCTCCCTCCCGCGTATCGCGCCTGTACGAAGTCATGGACCTGATGCTCGACTCGGTCGGCGAGCCGCTCGCCCTCGAGGGCCTGGCGGCATCGGCCAGTTATTCCAGCTACCACTTCGACCGCATCTTCCGCGAACTGACCGGCTTTTCGGCGGTGGAGTACCAGCGCAAGCGGCGCCTGCGCCGCGCCGCCCACCAGTTGCGCCACGAACCGGACGTGCCGATCGTGCGCATCGCCCAGGACTGCGGCTTTCCGTCGAACGCGGCCTTTGCCAAGGCCTTCAAGCAGCAGTTCGCGATGTCGGCCAAGACCTGGCGCGAAGGCGGCTGGCGCGCGTACATGGACCAGCAGGTCGGGCGCGAGAGCGACGTCAGCTTCTTCGTCGCCGAGCCGTCCAACCTGGACGCGATCCTGGCGCCCTACTGCCCTCCCGAACCGGGCAGCATCGCCGCCCGCATCGAGGTGCGCAGCCTGCCGGCCGTCACGCTGCGCTACCAGCGCTTCTTCGGCCAGTCCGGCGCCGCGCTCTCGATCGCCTGCAACACCTTCATCTGCGAGCGCGAACGCCTGGACGGCATCGCCCTCGGCGATCCCTGGTACGGCGTGTTCGACGAAGACCCGGGCTTTACGGGCGAACGCGAGTACTGCTACGACTTCGGCCACACCGGCGAACCTTCGGACGCCAGCCTGGGCATGCGCGTGCTCCCTGCCGGCACCTACGCCTGCCTGGAATTCCGCCACGAGTGGCCGCGCTTCCGCTCCATGTACGAGGACTGGCTCGACCGCCAGTCCGTCTGGCGCTTCGACAGCACGCGCCCGCATATCCAACAAGTCGAGCGCGACGGGCCTGCGGACGGCTGCGCCGGCAAGTGGCGCGGCCTGCTGGCGCTGCCCATCAAGAAGCGCTAGGCGAATCCTTCGGCGGCGCCTCGATGCGCATGAAGCGGCTCATCGCCAGCACCGGCAGCGCGCACACCAGCACCCACAGGAAGAAGTCGCGGTAGCCCAGCCATTGCTGAATGTCGCCGCTGATCATCTTCGACAGCACGAAGCCGAGCTGCATGAAACCGGTGCCGAGCGCGTAGTGGGCGGTCTGGTAAGGCCCGCTCGCGACCACCTGCATGATGAACAGGATGATGCCGACGAAGCCGAAGCCGTAGCCGGCCATCTCGATCCCGAGGCTCACTGCGATCAGGGCCAGCGACTCCGGCTGGGCCACGCCCAGGTACCAGAACACGGCGTTCGGGAGGTTCATCGCGATGATCAGCCAGGGCATGGCGCGCCTCAATCCCAGCGCCGCCGTGAAGTAGCCGCCCGCGATGCTGCCCACCAGGAAAGCCACTGTGCCGGCGGTGCCGTAGACAGCCCCCACCTCGGCCGTGGTCAAGCCCAGCCCGCCCACGGCGCGCGCATCGCGCAGGAACAGCGGGCCGATGGTCTGGATCTGCCCTTCCCCGGCGCGGAACAGGATGATGAACAGGATCGCCACCCAGATTCCCGGCTTGGCGAAGAAGGCGCGCACCACGTCGTACAGGGTGCCGGCGGCGCCGCGCATGCCTTCATCCAGCCGGACCGCCGTCCGTGCCCCCTGGGGCAGCGCCCACAGGTGGTAGACGCCCAGTCCCGCCATCAGGGCGCCCAGCAGGCCGAACACGACTGCCCATGCCTGGGCCGGGCCCAGGCGGTTTTCCAGGTAGCCGGCCAGCATCACCAGTCCGCCCATCGACAGGAACTTGGCGGCATTGAAGAAGGCGCCCTGCCAGCCGGCGTAGGCGGCCTGCTGGCGCTCGGTCAGGCTGGCGATGTAGATGCCGTCGGCGGCGATGTCATGGCTGGCCGAGGCCAGCGCCACCACCGCGAACAGGGCGATTGCGATGCCGAACCAGGCCGGCAGCTGCAGCGCCAGCGCCACCGCGCCCAGCGCCAGGGCGCCGGACAGCTGGAAGGTGACGACCACGCCTTTCTTGCTGGGGGCGAGCTCCAGGAAGGGACTCCACAGCGCCTTGAACACCCAGGCCATGCCGAGCAGGCCGGTCCAGCGCGCGATCTGGTCGTTGGGCACGCCCATCGACTTGAACATCAGGCCGGCCACCAGCGCCACTGCATAGAAGGGCAGGCCTTGCGCAAGATACAGCGTGGGCACCCAGGACAGCGGGTGCCGGGTCGCGGCGGCCGGTGCTGCGCCGGCGAGCTCGTTCATGACGGTCATGGATGTTCCACGAGAGGGGTAAGGGCAGGAGCAAGGCTGGCACTGCGCCCGGAAGTCACACCGAGGGTGACGATCCTGCTGGCGCGCCCGCGGGTGTCGAAGGAGGCCAGCTTCGCTTCACGTACGCCATGCACGCCATGCACGCCATGCACGGGTACCGGCCCGTCGATGCGCGGGCTGCGCACCGTGGGCGCGCGTCCATCCAGCGTGTAATGCACGGCCAGCCCCGGCAGGGCGACATTCGCATGCAGCAGGCCGTCGCGCACGATGGCGCCGGGCGGCGGCAGCCGGTAATCCCAGGGGCGGGGCGCGCGGTCCAGGCGCGGCAGCTCGCGCTGGCCGAGGCGGTTGGCGAATTCGTTCCAGTCGCGCAGGACGCGGGCGGCGCGGCGCGCCGGGTCGGCGACCTCCTGCCAGCCCGGGTCCCGGGCCCAGGCCCGCTCGGCCAGCGCGATCAGGCGCGGCAGCGCCAGGTATTCGAGGCGCGCGCGCGAGCGCGCGTTCTCGCCCCACAGCTGGCCCTGCAGGCCGGCGATGCGGCCCCTCGCTCCCGCGTCGAGCGGCTGCAGGCCGTCGAGGACGTCGCCGTCCGGCGTGCGCCCCATGGGGTCGGCGCCCGGCACGGCGCCCACGTCCAGCGGGCACAGGCCGAAGGCATTGCGGGTGCCGACAAAGCCGGCCCAGTAGTAGCCCGGCTCCTGCGGATGCTTGGCATAGGCCAGGTCGAAGTACAGGTTGGCGGCGTTCGACAGCACCACGTCGTAGCCCGCATTGGCAAGCCGGTTGGCGCAGTCTTCCTGGCCCGAGCCCCAGGCGTTGTTCCAGACGTAGGCGTGGAAGCCCGGCGCGGCAAAGCGCGGATTCGGCAGCAACCGCTCGCCCTCGCGCACCAGCGCGGTGTCGTCCCAGCCGGCGAATTCCACGCCGTGGCGCGCGAGGATGGCGTGGCAGCGCGCCAGGAAGTCGTCGCGCAGCTGCTGCACGCCGGTCCAGCCGCGCTGCTCCATCAGCGCGCGGCAGCGCGGGGAACCGAGCCAGGCGCCCTCGGGCACTTCGTCGCCGCCGGTGTGGATCACGCGCAGCGGCGCGCCGGCCTCGCGGTACAGCCTGCGGACCTCGCCCACCACGGTGTCGACGAAGCGGTCCACCGACGGCAGCGCGATGCAGATCACGTTGTCGCGCCACAGCTGCACGGATTCGTAGCAGGACGCGTCGTCCGGGTCGCTCAGCAGGTAGGCCTCCGCCCCTTCCCTGTCGCCGGCCGCGAGCAGGCGCCGGTAGCGTGCGCGCATCGCGGTGACGGCGGCGCGCGCATGTCCCGGCATGTTGAATTCGGGGATCACCTCGATGTGGCGCGCATGGGCGTAGCGCAGGATGGCGATGAATTCCGAGGCGGTGTAGAAGCCGCTGCCGGCGGAGGCGTCGATGTCGGCGCCGGAGCCGAACGAGGGCGGCAGGCAGGGACTGCCGTCGAGCGAGACGCCGCGGCGTGCGCCGACTTCGGTCAGTTCCGGCAGCGCGCTGATCGCCAGGCGCCAGCCCTCGTCGTCGGTCAGGTGGAAGTGGAAGCGGTTGAGCTTGTAGCTGGCCATGCAGTCGAGCAGGCGCAGCACCGTCGTCATGGGGGCGAAGTGACGCGCCACGTCGAGCAGCATGCCGCGGTAGGCAAAGCGTGGCGCGTCCACGACCTTCCCGGCCGGCAGCTCGCCCTCGGGCGACAGCAGCTGGGCCAGGCTCTGGATGCCGTTGAACACCCCATGCGGGCTGGCGCCGCGGATGCGGATGCGTTCGGGTCCGATGTCGAGCAGGTAGGCTTCGAGCCGCCCCGCGCCGTCCACGCCCTCGACCGGCCCGAGCTCGAGGCTGATCTCGGCGGAAGCGCCCGGCGCGGTACCCTGGATGCCGCCCAGGATGGCGCTCAAGAGCGATGCTTCGTTCCACAGCGCCGGGCCGTAGCCGATCGGCGCATGGCGCGACAGCCGGCAGCGACGTCCGTCGAAGTGGGCCGATTGCGGACGCGGGGTGATGCGGCCGACCGCATCGCCGGGCAGCAGGTGCAGCGCGGTGTTCTGCTCGAAACGCCAGGCCGCATCGGCGGTCGGCAGCAGGTCGCCGCGCATGCGGTGGCGCTGCTCGGGACGGGCGAAGGGTGCGATCTCCGGGTCGCCCAGGTCCACGGGCGGGCCGCCGTCGCCCGGCAGCAGGTAGAAGCCGAGCGGCGCATCGGTGATGCTGATCGCCCAGTGCAGGGCTTCGTAGTCCACCGTATGGGTGTCGCCCGGCAGCCATGGCCCGCCGGCCGGCCTGCTCAGGCGGAACAGGTCGCCGTTGACGTGGTCGATCGCGAAACTGGGGCTGACGCTGGCGGCGATCACCTTGCGGCAGGTGTTGAAATACAGGGACCAGCCGGGCGCGATGGCGTCCGGTGAATCGTTGCGCAGCGTGAGGCGTGCGCTGAAGCGGTCGTCGCGGGCGTAGTTGCTCAGGCATTCCCAGGCAATGGACATCGCCGTGCTTCCCGGCTTGCGGTCTGTGATTGGAATCATGGTTGTGCTCCGCTCCCTTATACCGCTCGCCGCGCAGGTCGATGTCGAAACCGCGTGCCTCATCTCGTTCATGTCGTCTCCCACAACGTGTCCTTGATTCCTTCGGAGCGAAACGGAACCGCATCCGGTTCCCTGCGCCTTCCGGTCATGAATGGTCGATGGACGCTTGGCGTCTCTCTTGTGGGAGGCATTGTGGAGCGATCTTTTCGGCCATGTTTGTCAAATCTTGCTATGCCACACAGATTTCATGAAGCCGACACACGGGCATGCTAGCGCACACACGGGCATCGGAACATGCGCAGCCTGAAAAGCAAACCTGATGGAGTCGTCCTTATTCTCAAGCCTGACTAATGGAGGAAGGATGCGGCGAAGCGCCGCGGCGTCCGTCGACGCCGCCGGCCTGCACACAAAGGGATGGACGCGCGTGCGGGCGATCGCCTACCGGAGGGAGACCGAGGGCTGCACCGGGGCGGCGGCCACCAATGCGATTGAACGCTGCCTGGCCAAGGCGAAGGCGCGTCAGGCCGGAGACGCTAGGGCAGCGGCAGGCGTTCCAGCGCCGATTTCAGGGCCGCAAAGCAGGCCGGGTCGAGCGCAGTGCCGACCGTCTTTTCCATCATGCCCAGGGCCTGCGGCACCGGGATCGCGCCGCGGTAGGGGCGCTCGGCCGTGATCGCATCGAAAATGTCGGCGGTGGTGATGATGCGGGTCTCGATGCCGATCGCATCGCCCTGCAGCCCGCGCGGATAGCCGGTGCCGTCGAGGCGCTCGTGGTGGGCGCCGGCAATCGCCGCCAGTTCGCCGAAGGCGTGGATGCGGCCCAGGATGGTCTCGGTGAACGCGGCGTGCTGGCGCACGGCATCCCATTCGTCGCGGTCGAGCGAGCCGGCCTTGTCCAGCACGCTGTTGCTGACGCCGAGCTTGCCGACGTCGTGCAGCAGCGCGCCGCGCTTGAGCCAGCGGCGGCGCTGCGGCGGCAGGCCGAGCGCCTCGGCGATCATGTCGGTGTACAGCGCCACCCGCGCGCTGTGGCCGCTCGTGTACGGGCTCTTGGCGTCGACCACCTGGCCGAAGGCCGTGGCGATGTCGTCCAGGTAGTCGTCGTCGAGCGGCACTTCGCGTCCGGCCGGCTCGAGCGCGAACACGGCGCGGTCGACCTCGGGCGAAGCCAGCACCTGCCAGAAGGCCGCGTCAAGCGCCACCTCCTCGAAGGCGCGCACCAGGCGCGGGTCGAACCAGCCGCCGGCGCGGGCGCGCACTTCCTGCAGCGCGCTGTCGCGGCCCGCCGCCGTGTGGAACACGTCGACCACCTGGGACAGCAGCGCGATGCGCGAATAGACGGGAATCGCCTCCCCCACCAGGCGGTCCGGCTTGCCCTTGCCGTCGAAATGCTCGTCGAGCGAATAGATGCCGGCCGCCACCCCGGTCGGAAAGCGCAGCAGGCGCGCGATCTCGGCGCCGCGCTGGCAGCGCGTGGCGATCAGGTCCTGGGCGATCGCCGGACCGTCGCGCAGGATCGTCATCACGCTGCGGAAGCGCTCCGCCAGGCCGGCCTTCAGCCCGGTGTGGGTCAGGACGAACGAGAGCACCTGCGGCAGGCTGTCGCCCACGAGCTTGAAGTCGCGCTTGAAGGACAGGTCGTCGCTCAGGTACAGCTCGCAGATGCGCGCCGCGTTGCTGCTGCAGCCGAGGTCCTTCAGCAGCAGGGTGTAATACAGCTCCCACAGCTGCTCGTCCGGCAGCCCGGCTGCGCGCCCGACGTGCATGCCGATCCAGCAGGAGCGCACGCAATGGCCGGCCGGCTGGCCTTCGGTGATGTCGAGCGCATGGCTCAGTGCGCCGATTAGTTCGGACAGCTTCATGGCGCTGGGGGTGCGCACTTCGGGTGGGATGGCAAGGTCCATGGCGGCTTCCTGAATCGTGTCCTGTCGGCAATTTAAATTGATTCTACGCCACATCACTTCATTTGCAACGGTAAATTGACGGCTTTGCCGGGTGGCGCGGCGTCCCCGCCACAGCTATCGCCGGCCCCATCGTGCTCCCGGCTTTCGCGCCCCACAGTAGACTGTCCCCAGCTTCACAGCTCGACTTCGCAGCTCGACTTCGCAGCTCGACTTCGCAGCTCGAATAACGCGCGCCGCCGTTCCCTTTCCTGCGGCGCCCTGCACAGAAAGGAACGCGACATGACTGCTTCCACCAACGGCGCTTCGCTATCGGTCTGGCTCGACACCGCCGAGCTGCCCTCCTATCCTCCCCTGTCCGGCGACCTGGACACCGAGGTCTGCGTGATCGGCGCCGGCATCGCCGGCCTCAGCACAGCCTACCTGCTGGCCAGGGAAGGGCGCAGCGTGACCGTGATCGACGCGCTCGGTATCGGCGCCGGCGAAACCGGGCGCACCACCGCGCACCTGTTCCCGCCGGACGAGTGGTACGCCACCATCGAGGACAAGTTCGGCGCCGCCAATGCACGCCTGGTGGCCGACAGCTACGCCGCCGCGATCGCCCAGGTGGAATCGACCTGCGCGCAGGAAGGCATCGACTGCGGGTTCGAACGCCTGGACGGCTACCTGTTCGCCTTGCCCGGCAACGGTTTCCAGGATCTCGAGAAGGAATACCGGAGCGCCTCGCGCGCCGGCGTGCCGGTGGAATTCCTGCCCGGCGTGCCCGGCCTGCCCTTCGACAGCGGCCCCACCGTGCGCTATGCGAACCAGGCCCAGTTCCATCCGCTCAGGTACCTGGCCGGCCTGGCGCGCGCCATCGAGCGCCTGGGCGGCCGGATCTTCGGCGCCACCCACGCGCACCGGGTGCGCGGCAACAACGAGCAGCAGACTGTCAGCACCGACCATGGCGAGATCCGCGCCCGCCACGTGGTGCTGGCCACCCACACGCCCTTCAACGACCGCGTGGTGATGCACACCAAGCAGGCCGGCTACCGTACCTACGTGGTCGGCATGCGGGTGCCGCGCGGCTCGCTGCCGCGCATCCTGCTGTGGGACACCGGCGACCCGTATTATTACGTGCGGCTGGAAACGCCGGGTTCGGCAGGCGGCGCGGCCGTCGACCACGACATCCTGGTGGTGGGCGGCGCCGACCACAAGACCGGCCAGGACGACCACCCCGAGCACCGCTACGACGAGATCGAGCGCTGGACCCGCGAGCACTTCACGATGGCGCACACGGTGGCCTACCGCTGGTCGGGCGAAGTGATGGAGCCTTCCGACGGCCTGGCCTACCTGGGCCGCAACCCGATGGACGACGACAACGTCTACCTGATCACGGGCGACTCCGGCAACGGCATGACCCATTGCACCATCGGCGCCATGCTGGTGGCCGACCTGGTCGCGGGCCGCGACAACCCTTGGGCCAGGCTGTACGACCCCTCGCGCAAACCGGTGCACGGGCTGGCCGATTTCGCGCACGAGCAAGCCAACACCATGGCGCGCTACGGCGAATGGCTGACCGGCGGCGACGTCGATTCGGTCCAGGAAATCGCCGCCGGCGAAGGCGCGGTGGTGCGCGACGGCCTGCGCAAGATCGCAGTGTATCGCGACGCCCAGGGCGGGCTGCATGCGGTATCGGCCAAGTGCACCCACCTGGGCTGCGCGGTGCACTGGAACTCGGCGGAGCGTTCCTGGGACTGCCCCTGCCACGCCTCGCGCTTCGACATCGAGGGCAAGGTGCTGCACGGCCCGGCGCCGGAACCGCTGGAGAAGATCGAGCTGGCCGACGACAGCCCACCGCCGCGTTCACCTCGTCCAGGCATGCGTGGACGCAACGTACGCTGAATGCGATGAGCGAAAACCAGGCCTGTCTGTCCCTGCGCGGCGGCAGGCATAGGTTGTTGGCGCTCTGTTAACAGACTGTTGTATTTGTCACGCAATATGTGTACTCCTGCGTAACAAAAATGTGGAAAAGCGTGCACATGCCGTGTGGAAACAGGATACTCGTCATCACAACGGCCGGTAGCCTTGCGCGTGCATGCCGCGCGTGCCGGGCTCCCCCATAGCGACGAGAATTTCCGATGAAGCTTGAAAAAATGAAGATCCGCAGCCTGCTGGCGCTCGGTTTTGGCGCAGTGCTGGCGTTGATGCTGGTGCTGGCTGCCGTGGCCATGACGGCCATGAACAGCGCGAACAGGATGACCCATGAACTGACTCGCGAAGGCATCCGGAAATCCGACATGCTGCAGGAATGGAAGGGCGTGATCGAAGTCAACGCTGCACGCACGATCGCCATCGCCAAGCTGAGCGATCCGGCCACCGAGGAGTTCTTCCTTGCCGCCGTGGCCAAGGGCTCGGAACGCGCCAACGCACTCCAGAAGCAGGTCCAGGAGGCGGTGGCAAACGATCCCGAAGGCAAGCGTCTGTTCGAACGCATTGTCGCCAGCCGCGCAGCCTACCTCAAGGCACGCGCCGAAGCATTCAGGCAGAAGAAGGAAGGCCAGCTGGAATCCGCAGCGCGCTTCTTCGAGACCGACATGCTGCCGAGGGTGAACGACTACGTGGGCAGCCTGCAGGCGATGGTTGCCTACCAGCAGAACGTGGTAGCAAGCCAGAGCAAGGCCATCGACACTCACGTCGACGACAGCCGCCTGCTGCAGCTTGTCCTGAGCGCGGCTGCGGTCGCCACCGGCCTGGCGTTTGCCTGGCTGATCACGCGCGCCATCACCGCCCCGCTGCAGCGGGCGCTGATTGTCGCGCAAACCGTGGCGCGTGGCGACCTGTCCGGCCACATCGAGGCCGATGGCCGCAACGAGACCGGCCAGCTGATGATCGCGCTGAAGGAGATGCGCGACAGCCTGCGCGGCGTCGTCGGCGAAGTACGGCGCGGCACCGACACCATCGCCAGCGCCGCGCACCAGATTGCGGGCGGCAACCTGGAACTGTCGGCCCGCACCGAGCAACAGGCCAGCTCGCTGGAAGAGACGGCGGCGTCGATGGAGGAACTGACCTCGACGGTGCGCCAGAACGCGGACAACGCGCAGCAGGCCAATGCGCTGGCGCGCGAGGCCTCCGGCAGCGCCGCGCGCGGCGGCGCCACCGTGGGCGACGTGGTGCGCACCATGGCCGACATCAGCAGCGCTTCGCAGAAGATCGGCGAGATCGTGGGCGTCATCGACGGCATCGCCTTCCAGACCAACATCCTGGCGCTGAACGCGGCGGTCGAAGCAGCGCGCGCCGGCGAGCAGGGCCGCGGCTTCGCGGTGGTCGCATCGGAAGTGCGCGCGCTGGCGCAGCGCTCGGCTACGGCGGCCAAGGAAATCAAGGGCCTGATCGGCGACTCGGCCGGCAAGGTCGAAGAAGGCAGCCGCCTGGTGGCGCAGGCCGGCGCCACCATGGAAGAAATCCTGGCCGGCATCGCCGGCGTGTCCACCATCATGGCGGAAATCGCGGCCGCCAGCGGCGAGCAGTCGCTGGGGATCGAGCAGGTCAACGGCGCTGTGACGCAGATGGACCAGGTCACGCAGGAGAATGCCGCCCTGGTCGAGGAAGCGGCGGCGGCCTCCGACGCGCTGCGCGAGCAGGCACAGTCGCTGTCGCAGCTGGTGGCCACCTTCCGTCTCGACGAGCGCGAGGGACAGCCTGCCGCGCCGCCGGCGCCGGCGCGCCGCGCGCCGCAGATGCGGCCGGCCCTCGCCGCCTGACGCGTCTTCGCCCTGCCCCATGACGACAACACCAGCCCGCGGGCTGGTGTTGTCGTTTCTTGCGTGTGCGGCCGCGTGGGCCGCCTCGGGCGAGGCTGGCCCAGGCCGCGCGGATCAGTAGCCGCGGCCCGTGGTGCCGCTACCGGTGCCGCCGCTGGTGGTGCCGGTGGTGCCGGTGGTGCCGGTGGTGCCGGTGGTGCCGGTGGTGCCGGTGGTGCCGGTGGTGCCGGTGGTGCCGCTGGTGCCGGTGGTACCGGTGGTGCCGCTGGTGCCGCTGGTGCCGGTACCCATCGTGCCGGTCGTACCGGTGGCGCCGGTGCCCATCGAGCCGCCTGTCGTGCCGGTGGCGCCGGTGCCCATCGAGCCGCCGGTCGTGCCGGTGGCGCCGGTGCCCATCGAGCCGCCGGTCGTGCCGGTGGCGCCGGTGCCCATCGAGCCGCCGGTGGTGCCGGTGGCGCCAGTGCCCATCGAGCCGCCGGTCGTGCCGGTGGCGCCGGTGCCCATCGAGCCGCCTGTCGTGCCGGTGGCGCCAGTGCCCATCGAGCCGCCTGTGGTGCCGGTGGCGCCAGTGCCCATCGAGCCGCCGGTGGTGCCGGTGGCGCCGGTGCCCATCGAGCCGCCGGTCGTGCCGGTGGCGCCGGTGCCCATCGAGCCGCCTGTGGTGCCGGTGGCGCCGGTGCCCATCGAGCCGCTCGTGCCCGAGCTGCCGGTGCCCATCGAGCCGCTGGATCCGCTGGAGCCGCTGGTGCCCATCGAACCGCTGGTCGAGCTACGGGTTTCCGGCTCGCTCGAGCGGCCGGTGCTGGTGCGGCCGGCTTCGACACCCGAACCGCTGGTGCCCATTGCACCGCTGGCGCCGCTGGTGCCGCTGGTGCCGCCGGTGCCGCTCTGGTCCCAGCCGCTCGTGCTGCCCGAGCTGCCCGAGCTGCCCGAAGCGCTGGAGCCGCCCTGGCTGGAACCGCTCGCACTGCTGCCGCTCTTCTTGTGCTTCTTGCTCATCTTGCCCTGCTGGTCCGAGCTGCCGGTGGCGCTGGCCGACGAGCTGCCGCTGCTTTGATCGTTCATGCTGCTCTGGTCGTTGGCGTTGGTGCTCTGGCTGTTGCTCGGAGTACCGGCGCCGCGGGTGTTCTTGACACCGTCCGACGATTGCGCGTGGACGGCGGTGGCGCTAAACATGGCGGCGGCAATGGAAGCACCCAGCAGGCCTTTCAGTAGCTTGTTCTGTTTCATGTCGATCTCCTAAAACTGTCTTCGGGGGCTAAAATCTCAACAATATCAATAAGATATTGATCGTTAGAGCTCCGAGTGTAGGGACGCGACATGGAGGGAGGCGCACGGTAGCCTCCCGGAAAAGAATATGGTATGTCAGCGCGGCGGTTCGCCGGCCGCCGGATCGCCGGCCGCCCGTATTCCGACGGCCTGCGCCGACAGGGTGCCGAGCCGGGTGTACAGCGCCAGCACATTGCGCTTGTCGTCCGGGTAGACGCGGTTCGACAGGAACACGTAGAAACTGCGCGATTGCGGATCGACCCACAGGATGCAGCCGGTAAAGCCCGTATGGCCGTAGGAACCGACCGGGTACAGGCTGCCGCGCGGACGCTGTGCATAGGGCGAATCGATGTCCATGCCCATCCCGCGCAGGGCCAGGCCGGGCGGCGACTGCACGGTGGTGAGCAGGCGCACGCTGTCGCGGCCCAGGATGCGCACGCCGTCGAGCTCCCCTCCCGCCACCAGCATGCGCCCGAAGCGCGCCACGTCGCGCGCGGTCGAGAACACGCCCGCCGAGCCGGCGACGCCGCCCATGCGCCGCACGGTCGGGTCGTGCACCACGCCCTGCAGCAGCTGGCCCGGCGCCAGGTCGCCATGCAGGGCCGCCTCCGGCGCGTCCGCCCCGCGCTGGGTCGGCGCGATGCGTACGGCCGCCATGCGCTGCAGCGGCAGGTAGCCGGTGTCCGCCATGCCGAGCGGGTCGAAGATGCGCTGCTGCGCGAAGCGCTCCAGCGGCATGCCGGCGACGCGCTCGACCAGCAGGCCGAGCAGGATGTAGTTGACGTCCGAGTAGCGGAACAAGCTTCCCGGCGCATGCGTCACAAGCTGGGTGCAGGCCAGGGTCAGCGCGGCCTGCCCGCCCTCCCATGCTGGCCTGGCCGGCAAGCCGGCCGGCAGCCCGGACGAATGGGTCAGCAACTGGCGCACCGTGATCGCCTCCTTGCCCCCGTTGGCGCATTCCGGGAAGTAGTGCACCAGCGGCGCTTCCAGGTCGAGCTTGCCTTCCTCGGCCAGTATCAGCACCGAGGGCGCCGTCGACAGCACCTTGGACAGCGAGGCGGCGTCGAACACCGTGTCCGGCGTGACCGGCGTGGCGCCTGCGTCGTAGGTGAAGCGCCCATAGGCCCGCTCGGCGACGGCGCCGTCGCGCTCGAGGTGGAACACGGCGCCGGGCAAATTACGCTCAGAAATGTTATCAAGGATGGCGCGGTCCAGCTCTGCCAGCCGCGCCCGGTCGAAGCCCGCCTCGCGCTGCATGGCCTCAGGCGCCCGTCCCGGCAAGTGGGCGCAGCCGGCGGCCAGCAAGGCGGCGCCGGCTGCGCAGAAAGCGGCAAGGAGGCGGAAGCGAAAACGAAGGCGGCATGGCGCTCGACGGTAGAGGAACATGGGAGGAAAGCGTGGCAGTGAGTACGGACCATCATAAGGATGGGCCGGCCATGGGTCAATCTTTACGAAGTGGCAAGCCGGTCCAGCCGTTCCGGGTGGCCGCGCACGTGAACAATCGCATCGGCGTATGATCGATGGATGATTCCATTTTCGATCCTCGACCTCTCGCCCATCGCCGAAGGCAGCGATGCGGCCACTTCCTTCCAACGTTCGCTCGACCTCGCCCAGCACGGCGAGCGCTGGGGCTACGGGCGTTTCTGGCTGGCGGAACACCACGGCATGCCGGGCATCGCCAGCGCCGCCACTGCGGTGCTGATCGGGCACGTCGCGGCCGGCACCTCCACCATCCGGGTCGGCGCGGGCGGCATCATGCTGCCGAACCACTCGCCGCTCGTGATCGCCGAGCAGTTCGGCACGCTCGCATCGCTGTTCCCGGGCCGTATCGACCTCGGCCTGGGCCGCGCGCCCGGCTCGGACCATGCCACCGCGCGCGCGCTGCGCCGCAACCTGGCCTCGGATGCCGATGAATTCCCCCAGGACGTCGTCGAGCTGATGGATTATTTCGCCGACTCGCCGCGCCGGACGGTGCGGGCAGTGCCGGGTGCGGGCCTGGACGTGCCGGTCTGGATCCTCGGCTCGAGCCTGTTCGGCGCCCAGCTGGCGGCGGCGCTCGGCCTGCCCTATGCGTTCGCCTCGCATTTCGCGCCGCAGATGATGCTGCAGGCCATCGACATGTACCGTTCGAGCTTCCGCCCGTCGAAGCAGCTCGACAAGCCCTACGTCATGCTCGGCTTTAACGTGTTCGCGGCGGACACCGACGCGGAAGCGCACGTCCTGGCGACCTCGATGCAGCATGCTTTCGTCAACCTGCGCAGCGGCCGCCCGGCCAGGCTGCAGCCGCCCGTGCCGGGTTACCTGGAGAGCCTGGGAACGGCCGAGCGCATGATGCTGGACAGCGTACTGTCGTGCACCGCGATCGGTTCGCCGGCCACGGTGGAAAGCCAGCTGCGCGGCTTCATCGCACGCACCAGGCCCGACGAGCTGATGATCACCTCGCAGGTCTTCGACCACGCGGCGCGCCTGCGTGCCTACGAGATCACGGCCGAGATCCAGCGCAAGGGCTGATGTCGGGCGTCACCCGTTCCCGCACGCGGCAGGCCGATCACGCCCGCGTCGAGCGCAGTTGCCCCATCTGCGGGAAGATGTGCCTGCATGCAAAGTGGTGCGCCTCCGCCTCCCTGCGGGTCATCGCGTCTCGGCGACAGTGTCAGGCCGGTGCGCGCAGTATTGCCGAATCGCGCCCGCTTCGGCGCACAGGGCTACAATGCCCCGAACCCATCCATCTGGAGAAAGCATGCAACGTCGCCAGTTCATCCACTTGTCTTCCCTGTCCGCCGCCGTCACCCTGCTGCCCGGCTGCGCGGTCATCGCCAACCTGACGACTGCGCCCCTGATCGAGCGTCACCTGCCAAAGGACTACAGCGGCGTGGCGGCAGTGCGCAAGGACGGCCGTTCGCCGCTGGTGGTCCATGCCGCCGGCATGGCGCTGCGCGAAGAAAAGCAGCCCATCACCAAGGACACGCGTTTCCTGGTCGGTTCGATCACGAAATGGATCACCGCCGTGACCGTGCTGCGCCTGGCCGACATGGGTACGCTCGACCTCGACGCGCCGATCGCGCGCCACCTGCCGGAACTGCCGGCGGCCAACGGCGCCGTCACGCTGCGCCAGCTGATGTCGAACCGCAGCGGCATCCCGAACGGACTGGCCGAGGCCTTGAAGAAAGACCGCGCCACGGTCGAGAAGCTCGAGATCGGCCCGGTCGAAGCGGCCCTGCGCTTCGGCGCCGGCGCGCCCACCATCAAGCCGGACGAACAGTGGGATTACTCGTTCACCAACTGGGTGCTGGTTGCGGCCGTGGTCGAACGCGCGCGCAAGAAGCCGTTCACGGAAACGGTGGAGGAACTGGTGCTGGCGCCCGCCGGTGTGCGCGACACCAGTTTCGCCGCCACCGGCTACGAGGATGAAGTGGGCATGGCGGTGGCCTACAATGCCGAAGGCCTGCGCAAGACCGCGTCGGTGCCGCCGATGATCGCGGCCAGCGGTACGCTCTACAGTACCGCGAGCGACCTGGTGAAGCTCGCCGATGCCGTGTATCTCACCGGGCTGCTGTCGGACAAGGCGCGCAAGGCGCTGTCCACCGTGGTGGTGACGTCGGAAGACTATGCGCTGGGTGGCAAGGTGAAGACCCTCGCCACGAAAGAAGGCGCCCGTTCCCTGGCGTGGGAAACGGGCGCCATCGGTGCCTACAAGAGCCTGCTCGCCTACGACCCGGCCGACGGCCGGGTCGTGGTCCTGCTGAACAACACCGACATGTTGCAGTCGGAGCAGGCGAAGATCGCTGCTGCGCTGTTCGACGATATGTAACGCGGGCGGACGATCCGCCCGCGTGACGCTTACTGCACCGGCTTGCCGTCGACGTCGATCTTGCGGACCTCGCCGATGTTCAGTGCGCGGATGCCCGACTCGATCTTGCTCATGTCGCCCACGACCACCCACACCAGGCGGTCTGGCGTGAAGCTGCGCGCCGCCAGTGCGTTGGCCTGCTGCGGGGACAGCGACAAGACCTTCTGGGTGTAGGTGTTGTAGTAGTCGTCCGGCAGGCCGTACTGCACGATGTTGGTGTAGGCGCTGGTCAGCTGGCCGGCCGTCTCGAAGCTGCCCGGCAGGCCGAGCGTGTTGTTGTCGACCGCCTGCTTCAGCTCGTCCGCCGTGATCGGCTTGCCGCCGGCGATGTCGCGGTATTCACGCACCAGTTCCTGCAGCGATTCACGGGTCTTGTCGGTCTGCACCGGCGACACGCTCATGAACGCACGCTGGCCCAGGGCCGGCTGCAGCGAGCTGCGGACGCCGTAGGACCAGTGCTTGTCTTCGCGCAGGTTCATGTTGATGCGCGAATTGAAGGAGCCGCCGAACAGGTGGTTGACGATTTCGAGCGGCAGCGCGTCCTCGTGCTTGCGCGGCACCGCCAGCTGGGCGCCGACGATCACGCTCTGCAGCGCGCCCGGACGGTCGACCAGGTAGACCACGTTCTTCGCGGGCGCGGCGACCTCGTTCAGCACCTTCTTCGGCACCTCGCCTGCTTTCCAACCGGCGAAGGCTTTCTCCAGCATCGGCTTGACCTCGGCCAGCGTGGTGTCGCCCACTACCAGCAGGGTGGCGTTGTTCGGCTTGAACCAGGTGGCGTGGTACTTGACCAGGTCGTCGCGGGTCATGCGCTGCACGGCCGCTTCGGTGCCGGTGCCGGTGAAGGGCTTGGCATACGGGTGGCCCTGGCCGTACAGGATGCTCGGCAGCACGCGCAGGGCCATCGTCTGCGGCACGGTCTTCTCGCGTGCGATCGCGGCCAGGCGGTCCTTCTGCAGGCGCTCGAACTCGTTCTGCGGGAAGGACGGGTTGAGGACCAGGTCCGAGTACAGGTTCAGCGCCTGCGGCATGGTCGCCTTGAGCGTGTTCATGTAGACGATCCCGGTGTCGAGGTTGGCGCTGGCGCCGAACTCCGCACCCAGGCTCTCGAAGGCTTCGCCGATCTCCAGCGACTTGCGGGTCCTGGTGCCTTCCTCGAGCATGCGCATGGCCAGGCTGGCGACGCCCGGCTTATCCTGCGCGTCCGAGGCATAGCCGCTGTCCACCAGCAGCTGGAAGTTCACCACCGGCGCATCATGGCGCTCCGCCAGCACGACCTTCAGGCCGTTCGACAGCGTCATCTTCTGCATCTCCGGCAGCTTGAGCGCCATCGGCTTGCCGAGCGCCGGCTCCTTGCTGCGGTCCACGCCCGGCTTGCCTGCCGCCAGGCCGGTCGGGTACGGGTCGACCTGCAGAATGAAGTCGCCGGTGCTCAGCCAGTCGTTCATGGCTTTCTTGACGGATGCCGGGGTGGCGTCCTTGACGCGCTGCAGGTAGACCTTGTAGCAGTCCGGGTTGCCGGTATAGGTCTGGCACGAGGCCAGCAGGTCGCTCTTGCCGCCGAAGCCGCCGACACGCTCGATCATGCGGGTGTACTGGGCCAGGATGGCGGTCTTGGCCAGGCGCAGTTCGGCCTCGGTGGGGCCGTTCTTCATCAGGGCCTGCAGCTCTTCGTCGGCGATGCGTTCCATCTTCGCCACGTCGGCGCCCGGACGCGCGGTCAGGATCATGCTGAACTGGCCGCCGATTTCCGAACTGCTGTTGCTGCCGAACGTGCTGGTGGCCAGCTGGTCCTTGTACACCAGGCGCTTGTACAGGCGCGAGGTCTTGCCGCCGCCCAGCACCAGGCTGGCCAGGTCGAGCTGCACTTCTTCCGGTGTATTGGCGCCCGGGACGTTCCAGGTGCGGTAGATGCGCGACTGCGTCACGCGGTCCTGCGCGCTCGTGCGGTGGGTGCCGGTGCGCTTGGCGATCCAGGCCTGGTGCTTGACCAGCGGCGGGCCCGGCGGAATGTGGCCGTAATACTGCTCCACCTTCTGGCGCGCCACTTCCGGGGTGATGTCGCCGGACAGCACCAGCACGGTGTTGTTCGGGCCGTAGTTGGTCTTGAACCAGTCCTGCACGTCGGTCATCGAGGCCGCATCCAGGTCTTCCATCTTGCCGATCACGGTCCAGGAGTACGGGTGGCCGACCGGGTAGGTGTTGGTCACCAGCAGTTCGTAGGCCAGGCCGTAGGGCTGGTTCTCGCGCTGGCGCTTCTCGTTCTGCACCACGCCGCGCTGCAGGTCGAGCGTCTTCTTGTCGACGGTGCCGAGCAGGTGGCCCATGCGGTCGCTCTCGGCGAACAGCGCATAGTCCAGCATCGAGGTCGGCACGTTCTGGAAGTAGTTGGTGCGGTCCTGGTTGGTGGTGCCGTTCAGGTCGGTCGCGCCGATGCCCTGCAAGGCGCTCAGGTAGGTCTTCTTGAAGTTGTCGCTGCCGCCGAACATCAGGTGTTCGAACAGGTGGGCGAAGCCGGTCTTGCCCGGCTTTTCATTCTTGGACCCCACGTGGTACCAGGTGTTGATCGCCACCACCGGCGTCTTGTGGTCTTCGTGGACCAGCACCGTCAGCCCGTTCTTCAGGGTGAACTTGGTGTACTTGACGTCGGGAATGGGAATGTCGGGCGTGCTGGCCTGGGACTTGGCCGCGGCCGGGGCCGGGGCCGCGTGGACGGTGGTGAAGCCAGTGGCGAGCGCGAGCGCTACTGCCATCTGGAGAGTGCGACGAACGGATACTGCCATGCTGCTCCTCCAAGAGATCATCCGGACAGGATGGGAAACGGCGGGTTGCCGTCAGCCGGGCAGCCAGGGCGAGCTGGCTGCCCGAACCTTGCATTCTAGGCAGCTTTTGTAATTGCAACAAAGAATTTATTGCACAGGGAAGGAAAATCCATGCGCTGAGCATCGGAGTGTGGCTTTCGTAGGGTGGGCGGGTGTCCCGCCCACGCGGTGATAGATAGCGCCCAGAAAGCCGTACCCATGATTTTGTAGCCGGTCGAACGCGTGGGCAGGAGACCTGCCCACCCTACTGCGCATCCGAAAGTTGAACGCGCGTTCAGCAAAGCGTGTTCCAGTCCACTGGACTGGAACACGCCTACGGCACGATGCGCAGCAGGCTGCCCTTCGCTTCGTCGGTAATGGCGTACAAGTGCCCGTCCGGCCCCTGGCGCACGTCGCGCACCCGCTTGCCGATGTCGAGGCGCTCCTGTTGCGCCACCTTGCCCCGGGCATCGAAGGCCACCCGGCGGATGTCCTCGGTGGCCAGGCCGCCCGAGAACAGGCTGCCGCGCCAGGCCGGGAAAGCCGACCCGGTGTACCAGGCCAGGCCGGAAGCGCCGGTCGACGGCGTCCACACGACCAGGGGATTCACCATGCCCGCAACGACCCGCTTGCCGATCGGCTCGCGGGTCTTGTAGTCCTGGCCATAGCTCTGCAGCGGCCAGCCGTAGTTCTTGCCGCCCTCGATCACGTTGATCTCGTCGCCGCCGCGCGGACCGTGCTCGCTCGCCCATACGCGGCCGTTGGCGTCCACCACCATGCCCTGGATATTGCGGTGGCCGATGCTCCACAGCTCGGGCAGCGCGCCCTTCTGCGCGGCCAGCGGGTTGCCCGGGGCCGGCTTGCCTTCGGCGGTGAGGCGCAGGATGGACCCGTTGTGGCTGCCGACGTTCTGGGCCTGGTCGCGCGCCAGCATGTTGCCCACGCGCGCAGGCGGGTTGCCGCCGTCGCCGATGCTCATCAGGAGCGTGCCGTCCTTCAGGAACACGATGCGCGAGCCGAAGTGCTGGCCGCCGCTCTTCGACGGCGAGGCCGTGAACAGGGTCTTGATGCCGTGCACGCGCTTGCCGTCGAAGACACCCTGTACCAGCACCGTGCGGTTCGCATCCTGGGTGCCGCCGGCCATCGTCATGTACACGCGCGGATTCGGACCTTTATCGGCCGGATGCACGGCGATGTCGAGCAGGCCGCCCTGGCCTTGCGTGAACAGGGCCGGCAGCCCTTCGACCGCGACGTCCTGCACGCGCTTGCCGTCAACGAGGTGCAGCGTGCCCTTCTTGCCGGTGACCAGCATGCGGCCGTCGGCCAGCCAGGTCATGGCCCAGGGCTGCGGCAGGCCGTCCACGACGGTCTCGAGCTTCCAGCCCTTGGCGGCGGGCGGCTCGGCCACCGGTTCGACTTCCTGCGCCACGGCGCTGGCGCAGCCCATTGCGATCAGCGTGGCAACGAACATGGCAAATCCTTGATTACTTGGCATGAAATATCTCCCGGGATTGGTCAAAGCATTAACAAAGTGTTCTTTTTACCGCATTTTCCTGCATTTTCTCTGCACGTTTAACACAAGAGGCGTAGAATTTACATTTGAGTGAACCCAGTCATAAGGATCTCTGACGATGATGCAACGACGCGCCTTCCTGAAGTCCTCCCTCCTCGCAGTTTCCGCCACCGCTTCCACGCTCAGCATTCCAGCGCTTGCCAAAACGTCACAGCCCGCTTTGCAGCCGGCTTTGCAGCCGACCTCCGGCGAGCGTGTCCTGCGCCTGTACAACACGCACACCGGCGAGAAGCTGAAGTCCGTGTTCTGGGCCGAAGGCGCGTTCATCCCGGATGCGATGAAGGACATCAACAAGGTGCTGCGCGACCATCGCAACAACAAGATCGCGCAGATCGACCCCGAGCTCCTGCTGCTGCTCACCCAGCTCAACGACAAGCTGGACAACGGCCGCGAACTGCACATCATTTCCGGCTACCGCTCGCCCGAGTCGAACGCCAAGCTGCACGCGGCCAGCGGTGGCGTGGCAAGGCGCAGCCTGCACATGGACGCCAAGGCCATCGACATCCGCCTGCCGGGCAAGGACCTCAGGATGCTGCACAAGGCGGCCATGTCGCTCAAGGGCGGCGGTGTCGGCTACTACGCCGACTCGCAGTTCGTCCACATGGACACCGGCCGCGTCCGTTCCTGGTAAGGCCATGACGCGGCTTTCCGCCCGCGTCATCCTCTGCCTGGCCGTCCTGGCCGGCGGAGCGCATTCCTCAGCTGCCTGGGCGCAAGCCGCCGGGCAGCCTGCGACCGTGAAGGTGCAATCCACCCGCGACCCGGTCGACAAATCCTACCGAAAAATGATCAAGGGTATGGAACGCTACGCACGCGAGCGTGCCCTGGCCCCGAACGCGCCCTTGCGCTTCCAGCTGCTGCCGCGCCTGCCGGGCGTCGACATGCGCGGCATCACGCTGCGTATCGCGGGCGACTCCGTCAGCGTGCCCGTCCCTGTGGCCGAAGACAACAGCTTCGTCCTGCCCAGTAACGAGGCCGCGCTGCGCGAAGACGCGGCCGTGGTCGCCAACCGCAAGACCACCAGCATGACCTGGCGCGCCCTGGTCGTCACGCCCGGCCTGCCCGCCGGCACGCGGCGCCTTGGCGACATGCGCCTGGAGTGCCTGGTCGGGGTCGAGGCCGGCCTGGTGTCCAACAGCTCGCCGCTGTTCGGCTGGATCTCCAATGCCCTCACCACGCCCGAGCAGGTGTGCGGCGGCCCGGGCGGCAACTACCTGTTCTTCGCCGACCGCCCCATTTTCGGGGTACGCCTGCGCGCCGGCGAGCGTGTCGAAACCCTGCCCTTCAACATGCTCTATGCGGGCGGCGAATTGACGAAGGCCGACCTGCAGTTCTGCGACTGCCAGGTCATGCTCGACCGCACCTTCTACGCGCCGATCTGGGACAAGTCCTGGTCCGACGATACCCTGGTCGAGTTCGAGTACATGGAGGAGGCGCGGTGAAATCCACCATGTGCGCCCTGTTCGCCCTGCTCCTGCTGGCCGGCTGCGCCACCTCGTCCGCGCCGCCTGGCGCCCAGGCGCCGATCGAGCGGCTGCAGGGGGCCGTGACTCCCGGCGCCACCACCAGGGCGCAGCTGCTGGCCGCTTTCGGACCCACCAGGCAGGTCGTGTTCGACAGCGGCTACGAGGCCTGGGTGTACCAGTCGCCGGTCGGAAGCGGACGCTTCGCGGAGTTCGTCGTGCTGATCGATCCTGCCGGCGTCGTGGCCAGGACGCGCACGCGCCCGCCCGGCCCGCCCTGAACCACGAGCTTGGCGCCTGGTTCAGGCCGGGACGTAGGTCAGCTTGAGCACATCCCCGTCGATCCGCTCGTGCGCCACCAGGCGCAGCGGCGGGCGCGGCCCGGCGAAGTATGGCGTGCCCCCACCCAGCACCACGGGGTGCAGGTAGATGCGGTACTCGTCGATCAGGCCGAGTTCGGTGAGGCTGCGCGCCAGGTCCGGGCCGGCGACTTCGATCTCGCCCTCGGTGCCGGCCTTCAGCCTGCGGATCGCGCCCTCGAGATCATCCTCGAGAAGAATGGCATTCGGACCGAGCGACTGCGCGGAGCGCGACGCGACCCATTTGGTCTGCCTGCGCCATGCCAGCGCGAAGGCCTGCTCGTCCGCGTTCCATTCCGGATGATCCTCGTCCCAGTAACGCATGATCTCGTAGATGCGGCGGCCGTAGATGCTGCCGGTCTGCCCCCGCGCCTCTTCGACGAAGTGGCGAAACAGCCTTGGGCCGGGCGCAAACGCCATGTGGTCGACGTAGCCGTCCAGGGACTGGTTCATTCCGAATACGAGCTTGGCCATGTTCTCCTTTCCGCGCGCGGTGCGTCCGCGCTGCCGACTGCGTCATCCGATCATATCAGGCTTGCTCGGGTATCCATTCGAGCAGGTCGGTGACACCGATATCGACCTGCAGTTGCGACAGCAGGGTGCTGGCCTGGCCGCGGTGGTGCGTCTGGTGGTTGAACAGGTGCAGCAGCAATGCCCCCGCGTTCTTGCGGTAGTCGCCGCGCGCGTTCCTGTAGGAGACCGGCTGCGCCAGGTCGCCATCCGTGATTTCCGCCGCCAGGGCCTCGATGACAGCATCGACCCGCGCGCGCAGTTCCCACAGCGAATCCAGCTCGTCGCTGTAGCGATGCGCGAGACCGGTGGGTACGGGGATGCCGGCCAGGGCGGCCAGGGAAGGAAAGCCGGCCGGATGCCCCCTCATCCTCCCCAGCCAGATGAGGTCTCCCACCATGATGTGATTCAGGGTGCCGAGTATCGACCCGAAAAAGGCGCCCCGGTCGGCGCCCAGCACGTCGTGCGGCAAGCTGGCCGCCGCGGCATACAGTTTCCGGTTCATCGACGCGTTATAGCTGGCCAGTAGAACGATGTCTTCGCGGGTCGGCATGGGTGGTGGTGTTCTTGTGAGATCGATGCGGAATCAGGATTCTTCGCCGGGCGTCCCGCCATCGCCCTTACCCTTGCCTTCGATGTGCTTGATGCCGCGCCGGGCAAGGCCTTCCCGCAGCAGGAATTCGATCTCTGCGTTCACGCTGCGCAGGTCGCGCGCGGCGAGGCGCTGCAGTTCCTCCCACAGCGCAGGATCGATCCGTAGGGGAAAGGCTTTTTTGCCAGGACTTGCCATGCTGTTCGGCGCTTGGTCTTAGTTATAAAGTGTGCCCGTGTTGACGATCGGCTGGGTTTCCTTGTCCGAACACAACACCACCAGCAGGTTGCTGACCATGGCCGCCTTGCGCTCGTCGTCGAGTTCGACGATGCCGCGCTCCGACAATCCTTTCAGCGCAGCTTCCACCATACTGACGGCGCCATGGACGATCTTGGCGCGGGCGCTGATGATCGCCTCGGCCTGCTGGCGGCGCAGCATCACCTGGGCAATCTCGGCAGCATAGGCCAAATGGGTCAGCTTCGCATCGAGCACTTCCACGCCGGCCGCTTCGAAGCGGGCCTGCAGCTCGCGCTGGAGCGCGTCGGCCACCACGTCCATGCCGGCGCGCAACGTGGTTTCCCCTTCAGGCAAGTCCTCGCCCTCGTCGTAGGCATACTGCGATGCCAGGTGACGCAGCGCGGCCTCGGCCTGGATCGACACGTAGCGCTCGAAGTCGTCGACTTCGAACACGGCCTGGGCGGTGTCGCGCACGCGCCAGACGACGGCCGCGCTGATCTCGACCGGGTTGCCGCGCTTGTCGTTCACCTTCAGCGTGGGCGCATTGAAATTCCGGGCGCGCAGCGACAGGCGCCGCTTGACATACAGGGGGAAGGCCCAGCGCAGGCCCTCGCTGCGGTCGGTACCGATGTACTTGCCGAACAGGGTGAGGATCGCGCTTTCGTTCGGCTGGAGCATGAACAAGCCGGCCAGGCAGATGAGCGCGGCCAGCACCATCGCAGCAATGGCCAGGATGGTCGGGAAGCCGCCGCCCGTTTCGGCCCCGGACTTGAACAGGTAGACGGCCCCTAGCAGCAGCGCAATCCCGGCAGCGGCCGCCAGGTAGCCATTCGCGGATGAGAACGCCTTTTCGCGGCGCGTGGTTGCTGCGTGCATGCTTGACTCCTTCTAGGCAAGTAACATCAAAGTGATATCACTTTAGGATCACTATAAATTAATGTCAAGCAATTTAACTAAAGATTAGGAAATGGATTAAGCTTGGGTTGACGGCACACCAGCAAAGGCAAGCATGTTCGCGGTATCCATCAAAGGCGTCTTCCACACGCCATCGGGCGAGGTCGTCCTGCTCATGAACGAGCGTGACGAATGGGAACTCCCTGGCGGCCGCATCGAGCCCGGGGAAACCCCGGAGGAATGTGTCGTGCGGGAGATCAGGGAAGAACTCGGCTTGTCCGTGGTGGCCGAGGACTTGCTCGACACCTATCTGTTCGAGGTCGTCCCGGGCAAGCACGTGTTCATCGTCACCTACGGCTGCCGTCTCGATGGTGCGTTCGATCCCCGCATCAGCCACGAGCACAAGCGCATCGGGACGTTTGCACCAGACGCGCTCCCGGCTCGTCTGCCACCGGGTTACCGCGCCTCGATCGCTGCCTGGTCCTGCCGTTGCGGCCTGCCGGCGTAGTAGAGTTGCACATCTTCATTCCAGGATGCCGACCCATGCCGCGCCAGCTTGCCCTTTCCCTCGCATTGAGCACCCTGCTCGCCACCGCTGCACAGGCCCAGGGCCTGTCGCCCATCGAGCAGCGCATCGCCGGCGAGGTCAAGGCCTGGCAGCCGGAGGCCGTCCAGCTGCTCGAGCGCAGCGCCCGCATCAACAGCGGCACCTTCAACATGGCGGGCGTGCGCGCGGTCGGCGAGGTCTACCGCAAGGAACTGGAGGCGCTCGGCTTCAAGACCGTGTGGATCGACATGCCGCGCGAGATGGGGCGCGCCGGCCACCTGGTGGCGAACCGCATGGGTACGCGAGGAAAGCGCCTGCTGCTGCTCGGCCACCTCGATACCGTGTTCGAGCCGGACGCCCCCGCCCCGCTGTGGGAACGCGAGAGCGAGACCACGGCGCGCGGCCAGGGCGTCGGCGACATGAAGGGCGGCAACGTGGTCGCGATCGCCGCCCTGCGCGCCCTGCACCGCGCGGGAGCGCTCGACGGCGCCACGATTACCGTCGTGTTCACCGGCGACGAGGAAGAAGCCGGCCACCCGCGCGAGATCTCGCGCCGCGACCTGGTCGAGCTGGCCAGGCGCAGCGACGTCGCGCTCAGCTTCGAAGGCGCCGTCGCCGGGCCGGACGGCGGGGCGATGGCCACGGTCGGCCGCCGTGCCACCGCCAGCTTCGACCTTGACGTCAAGGGCCGCCAGGGCCATTCGCAAGGCGTGTTCGGCCCTGCCGGCTACGGCGCCGTGTACGAGGCCGCGCGCATCCTCGACGGCTTCCGCCAGCACGTGGTCGAGCCGGGACTCACCTTCAACCCGGGCGTGATCCTGGGCGGCACCGACGTCAGCTTCGACGAGGCCAGTACGAAGGGCACGGCGGCCGGCAAGACCAATGTCGTCGCCAACACGGTCACGGTGCGCGGCGACCTGCGCTACCTCGATTACGCCCAGCGCGACCGCGCCCATGCCCGCATGCGCGAGATCGTCGCGCAGAGCCTGCCCGGCGCCAGCGCCACGATCCGTTTCCGCGATTCCTATCCGCCAATGGCGGTCACGCCCGGCAACCTGAAGCTGCTGGAACTATATTCGCAGGCAAGCTTCGATGCCGGCCTGGGTGCGGTGGGCGCGGTGCCGGCGACCGCGCGCGGCGCTGGCGACATCCAGTTCGTGGCGCCCCACGTCGACAGCCTCGACGGCCTGGGCGCGAGCGGCGGCGCGGCCCACTCGCCGAACGAGCGCGTGGACCTGACGTCGCTGGAACGCTCGGCGGTCCGCGCTGCACTATTGATGTACCGCCTGACGCGCTAGCCGGCCCGCACCGCTGGCGAATTCTGCTGGCGAAGCCTGCCGGTTCACTGGCAGAATGACAGCAAGCTGGCGGCGGAGCCGCCGGCATTCCGGGAGACTGTCATGCATACGTGGACGCGCTTGCCGCTGCTGTTGCTGTTCCTCCTGTCCCTGGGCCTGGCGGCTTGCGGCGGTGGAGGAGGCAGCCCGGGTACGCCCGGCCCGACGCCACCTGCGGCCACCACCGGCACGCTGGCGGTCGTCACCAGCGGGCTGCCGGCCGGCGTGAACGCCTCGGTGCGCGTGAGCGGCCCCGCCAATTATCAGCAAGACCTGACCGGTTCGCAAACGCTGTCGAACCTGGCCGCCGGCAGCTACAACGTCGCTGCGGCGCCCGTCACCGCGGGCGGCGTCACCTACGCGCCCTCGCCCGCCACCCAGGGCGCCGTCGTCACCGCAGGCGGCAATGTCACCGCCACCGTGAGCTACGGCGGCGCGGCCGTGGGAATCGCGCTGAGCCAGGTCGCATCCAGCTTCGACAGCCCGACCTACCTCACCGCGCCGTCCGGCGACGCACGGCTGTTCGTCGTCGAGCGGCCGGGCCGCATCCGCATCGTCAACAACGGCAGCACCCTGACGGCGCCCTACCTCGACATCAGCAGCCGCGTCTTCACCGGCGGCGAAGGCGGACTGCTGTCGATGGCCTTCGACCCGCAGTTCGCGAACAACGGCTACTTTTACCTCTACTACACTGACCCGCAACTGAACATCGTCATCGAGCGCTTTACGGCCGGCAGCAATCCCAACCTGGCGGACCCGACCTCGGGCCTGGTCATCCTGCGCGTCCCGCATCCGACCTTCACCAACCATTTCGGCGGCCAGGTCGCGTTCGGCCCGGACGGCAACTTGTACCTCGCCACCGGCGACGGCGGCGGCGGGGGCGACCCGAACCGCAATGGCCAGAACCTGAATTCGCTGCTGGGCAAGCTGCTGCGGATCGACGTGCGGGGCGCGACCGCCGCACAGCCCTACGCGATCCCTGCCGGCAATCCCTACGCCGGCCAGGCCGGCCGCCGCGCCGAGATCTGGGCGGCCGGGCTGCGCAACCCATGGCGCTTCAGCTTCGACGGCAGCCAGCTCTACCTGAGCGACGTCGGCCAGGACCGGCGCGAGGAAGTCAATATCGGCGCGGCCGGCGCCGCCGGACTCAACTACGGCTGGAACACCATGGAAGGCACGCTGTGCTATGGCGCCGCCAGCTGCGACCAGGGCGGCCTGACCCTGCCCGCCTTCGAATACGACCACGGCGCGAACGACGCCAACGGCTGCTCGATCACCGGCGGCTTCGTCTACCGCGGCAGCGCCATTCCCGGGCTGCAGGGGCGCTACTTCTACTCGGACTACTGCCGCGGTTTCCTGAAGAGCTTCCTGGCCAGCGGCGCCAGCGTGGGCGAGCAGCGCGACTGGAACGTGGGCAGCATCGGCAACGTGGTCTCCTTCGGGCAGGATGGACAGGGCGAGTTGTATCTCATGACGTCGGCCGGCATCGTCTATAAAATAGGACGATCCACTACTCCATGAGCTTAGAATAGAGAAATGGCACGCTTACAACTCACCTTTCCCGAAGACCAGTTCTGCTATTCCACCCCGATGTCGGTGCGCGTCACCGACATCAATGGCGCCAACCACCTCGGCAACGATTCGATGATCTCGATGATTTCAGAGGCGCGCGCGCGCTTCCTGTTCGAGTTCGGCGTCGCCGAGACCGAGCGCGACGGCACCGGCATCATCGTCACCGACCTGGCGACGACCTACCGCGCCGAGGCGCATGCGCGCGACCAGCTGCTGTTCGAAGTGGGGGTCATGGATTTCAACAAGTACGGCGGCGACATCATCTTCCGCATCACCCGCCCGCGCGACCGCAAGCTGATCGCCATGGCGAAGTCGGGCTTCGTCTTCTACAACTACAAGACCAGCCAGGTCGTGATGATGCCGGAAGACTTCCGCGGCAAGTTCGACCGCGTGAACTGGATCGACTGAGCGCCGGCGGCCGGCCTTCAGCCTTTTCGAACAGACTCGACTGCCAACGCCGGCTCCCGCCGGCAGCTTTCGAGCTTCGCGCCGCCCACATCCACCGGCCCATACCACTCGTACACGCCGGCAAAGCCCCCGGTGCGCAGGATCCACGCCTTCCTGGTCGCGCTGTCGAACAGCACCGTGTGCCGGAAACCGTCGCTGACGGCTTCCGGATAGCCGAGGGGCAGGCGCAGCAGCTTCCCTTCCGGGGCAGCCGGCCCTCTGGCGGCCGGAATCGGCGTGTCGAAGCCCGCAAACGAGATGCCATAGCGGCGCGCCAGTGCCTCCAGCTCGGGGCAGGCCAGCGCCGGCGTCGACAGGGCCAGTGCCGCAATGGCAAGGGACAGGCGTTTCATGATTCGGACCTCTTTGTCAGAGACATTGTGCAAGTAAACGATAGCAGAGCCTCGGCCAGAGCGCATCTGTTCCGCTGTTTTCGTTCTTTCTGGAAAATAGCTGGAACTTTCCGGCCCCGTCACCGGAATACAGGTAAAGATGACGACCATGACCGCCCTCGCCCCCGACACCGCCGACCATGAACTGCTGCGCCAGACGCATGCGGGCCGCGCCGACGCCTTCACGGCGCTGTTCCGGCGCCACCAGGGTCCGCTGTACCGCTACGCGCTGATGCGCTGCGGTGCGCCGGACGTGGCGGCCGACGTGGTGCAGGAAGCCTTCATGGGCCTGCTGACACAGCGCCTCGCCTTCGATCCCCTGCGCGGCCAGCTGCAGCATTTCCTGGTCGGCGTGGTGCGCAACATGATCCTGAAGCTGGAGGAGCCGCGCCGGCGCCAGGTAGCGCTGCCGGAACCCGGCGAGGATGGCGAGCTCGATCTCGATGTCGCCGCCGAAGGCGCCGAGCCGCTCGCCCGTTTGCTGGGCAACGAGGCGGCCGAGGAAGTACGGCGCGCGCTGGCCCTGCTGCCGCCGCACTACCGCGACGTGGTCATCCTGTATGAATTGCATGAACTGTCCTACCAGGAGATCGCCGTGATCTGCCAGGTCGACATCGGCACCGTCCGCTCGCGCCTGTCGCGCGGCAGGGCGGCCCTGGCCAAGCGCCTCGGGGCGCACGGACCGGCATGCCTCGCACATTGATGGAGCAGACGATGGATATGAAACAAAACCCGGACGACGCCCTCGCCCCCTGCCTTGCCGCGCTGCGCGGCGAGCTGGCCGGCATCGATGCGCCGCGCTGCGTGGAGAAAGAGCTGCTGCAGGCCTTCGAGCGCCAGTTCGCGCGCAAGCCTGCGACGAAGCGCCGCTGGTACCAGCTGCTGACCCTGCCGCAATGGGGCACCGCCGGCGCCCTGTGCTCGCTGACGGCGGTCGTGTTGCTGCTGGCCCAGTCGCCGCACCAGGCGGTGAGCGTGAGCGGACCGCCGCTGGTCGGCTTCGACAACGGCGCCGCCTTCGTCGCCCTCGATTCGCTCGAACGCATCGAAGCGGAGCCCGACGCGCGGCTGGTCGAGGCCGAGGTGCCGCGCACCGCGCTGGCGTCGCTCGGCGTGCCGGTGAGCCCGGAGAACGCGGCCGACACCGTGCGCGCCGAAATGCTTGTCGCCGCCGACGGCCATCCGCTGGCCGTGCGGCTCAGTTCCACCCTGAGTTCCACTAACTAGTACCTGACATTGACCCACAAGAGGATGCCATGATGACCAAGAAGATCGTGATTGCTGCACTGCTGGCCTGCGCCTTCGCGCCGGCCCTGGCCGAAGAGATGGGCTTCGAGGACGAGCCGCGCGCCGAGCGCCGCATCGTCACCCGCAGCGGCGGCGACCTGCACCTGCGCCTGGCGGATGGCCTGAACCTTGCCGGTGTCGGCAACGGCATGACGGTCGTGCACATGAACTCGGCGAAAATGATCAAGAACGCACCCTATAGCGCCGAGATGGTGTCGGAACGCGTGCAGACGCTAAGTGACGGCAACGAGATCGTCCGCAAGACCAGCTCGATGAGCTACCGCGACAGCGCCGGCCGCACCCGCACCGAAGTGCGCAACGAAGACGGCGAAGTGACGACGGTGACGATCCACGATCCGGTGGAAGGCGTACGCTACATCCTGCGCCCGCGCGACAAGAGCGCGATCAAGGTGGGGGCAGTGCGTGCCGGCGCCATCCGCGAACATGCCCGGCTTGCCGCGGCCGATGCGCATGCTGCCGGCGCCTCGGCCAGGATGGCCGCCGAACAGGCGCGCATCAAGATCGAGGAGCTGCGCCGCGAGGGCAAGCTGCCCGAGGGCGAGCGCATCATCGTCAAGCAGGTCGAGCGCTCGGGCGGCGCCGGCGAGCACAAGGACGTACAGATCCGTATCGCCCAGGTCGCCGAAGGGCGCGCTGCAGCGCGCATCGGTCCGATGCTCGCCGGGGCGTTCGGCGACCACAAATGGGCGGCCAAGACCGAAACGAAGGAGCTCGGCACCCGTGAATTCAGCGGCGTAAAGGCCACCGGCGTGCAGCGCAGCTACGAGATCCCGGCCGGCGAGATCGGCAACCGCAACCCGATCGTCGTCAGCACCGAGACCTGGACCTCGCCGGAACTGCAGGCCGTGTTGTACCAGAAACGCAGCGACCCGCGCTCGGGCGAATCCGTGTTCCGCGTCGAGAGCCTGAAGCGCGACGAACCGGCGGCCGCCCTGTTCACCGTGCCGTCGGATTACACGGTCAAGGACCCGGCGACGCTGGCCAAGGAAGCATTGGAAAAGTCGGCCGCCGCGCGGGCCAAGGCCGACCGGAAGGGCTGACCTGAGGGGATGAACGACAACGGCGCCAGTTCACGCTGGCGCCGTTTTTTCATGCCTGTCCTGCTCGTTCAGGACTTCTTTTTCTGCAAGATGGTCTTGTTGAACCATTCCTCGATCATGCGCTTCTCGAAACGCAGGCGATCGCCGTCGGACAGGCGGCTCGCCCGGTGCAGGTAATTCATGTCCGCCAGCTTGTCGTCACCGCTGCGAACGACCTGGCCGTTGGCGCTCAAGGTATAACGCAAGGTCATGACGGGCCAGTCTGCACCACCCTTCAGGATGCGCAGGTCGCGCGCACCGCGCGAATTCGGGTATTCACGGCCGGCCAGGTCGATGTCGGTCACGTCCACCGTCAGTTCCTGTCCCGCCGGCAGCGACTTGCCCAGTTCGCCGAAAAAGCTCGTCAGGTCGTCCAGCACTTCCTTGCGTTCCCACTGCGCGAACGGCAGGTCCGAGAACTTGTCGGACTCCACATAATTGACGGTCACGCCCGCCGAGGCGCCGCTGGCACCCAGCGCGAGCAGGCTAGCCAAGGCTACTTTGCCAATCACCGATTTCATTGCTTTCCCTTTCACTGTTTCGGACTGCTACATGTTCCGAATATACGCCCTTTGCGCCGTCTTTCCAGTGGCGGGTGTGTCGAAGTTTTGTATCCAAATGTTAGTCCGCGCCGGCCGGGAACGCAGGCGAAAAAAAACAGCGCGACGCGCTGTTTTTCCCATCCGGGTATGCCGGATTATTTTTTCAGGATGGTCTTGTTGAACCAATCGTTGAGCATGCGTTTCTCGAAGCGCAGGTTGTCGGTTTCGTAAGCACCCCTGATCGGCCGCACCATGTAACGCTGGTCGCGCAGCTGGACGGCGCCGCTGTCGATCGTCTGGCCGTTGGCGGTCAGGGTGTAGTGGATTTCCATGTAGGGCCAGTCGCCCTTGCCTTCGCGTACGCGCAGGTCGCCGGAGGCGCGGTTGCCCGGATATTCCTGGCCGGAGAGGTCGATGTCGGTGATGTTCAGGGTCAGGTCGTGGCCTGCCGGCAGATCCTTGGCTAACTTGTCGAAATGCTTGGTCAGGTCTTTCAGCACCAGCTCGCGCTCCCACTCGCCGGAGCCAATGTCCGAATACTTCTCGGGATTCACATAGTTGACCGTGATGCCCGCCGACGCGGCGCCGGCGCCCAGCACGAGGACGGCTGCAACGGCCGCTTGTCCAATCAGCTTTTTCATCTCTCTCCCTTTGTTGTTCAGTATCACTAAACTTCCAATATATGCTCTTTACGCCCAGCTTTACTCTCTCTTTAGCAAGAATTTTGTATCGAAATGTTAGGACCCGCACAACGGCCTATCCTGGCTGAGTAGAGAATCGGGTAAAGGAGGGCGACCGTGCCGGAAGGACCATCACTCTATATCTTGAAGGAACTGGTCAAGGACTTCACTGGCCAGGACATCGTTCGGGCGGACGGCAACGTCCGCGCCATCGAGCCTGGACGCCTGGTCGGCCAGCGCATCGACGCCATCCACACCTGGGGCAAGCACCTGCTGATCGAGACGCCGGACATGGTCGTGCGCGTCCACTTCCTGTTGTTCGGCACGTATCGCATCAATGAGCGGCGCGAGGGCAAGACGCCGCGCCTGTCGATCGAGACGGCAGAGGGCGACGAGCTCAACCTCTACGCCTGCCAGGTCCGGGAAATCGACCGCGCCACCTACGAGGCCTACGACTTCAGCGCCGACGTCATGTCCGACACCTGGGACCCGAAGAAGGCGCGCAAGAAGCTGCGCGCCCAGCCCGACATGCTGGCCTGCGACGCCCTGCTCGACCAGGACATCTTTTCCGGCGTCGGCAACATCATCAAGAACGAGGTACTGTTCCGCATCCGCGTGCATCCGCTGTCGACGGTGGGCGCCCTGCCTGCTCCCAAGCTGCGCCTGCTGGTCGACGAGGCCCGCCAGTATTCCTTCGATTTCCTCGCATGGAAGCGCCAATACGTGCTCAAGCAGCACTGGCTGGCCCATGCGAAGCGCATCTGCCCGCGTTGCGACATTCCCTTCATGAAAGCCCACCTGGGTTGCTCGAACCGGCGCAGCTTTTACTGCGAACGCTGCCAGAAACGCTACGGCTAACGCCCGTTTTCCATTTTGTCTTTACCTATTGCACATAGCTTGCGACTGTGTGACATCGTTAACCAACACTTTTAATGTTGCCTGTTGTTAAGGGCTGATAGCCGTACTACAATCGATTTGACTCGCGGCATTTTTCTTTAGAACTCCAACACGGTAAGCCTATGTCCTTCCTGTCCAACACGGCGCCAAAGCTGGCTCCATGGAAAGTCCTGCTGGTCGACGACGAGCCCGACATCCATGACATCACCAAGCTGACCCTGTCGCGCTTCCGCCTCGACGGGCGCGCGCTGCATTTCCTGCATGCCTACAGCGGCGAGGAAGCCAGGGAGATCCTGTCGCGTGAACCGGACATCGCACTGGTGTTCCTCGATGTGGTAATGGAACGCGAAGACAGCGGCCTCGATGTGGCGCGCTGGATGCGCCGCGAGCTCGACAACCAGTTCACCCGCATCGTGCTGCGCACCGGCCAGCCGGGCCAGGCGCCGGAAGAGCGCGTGATCGTCGACTACGACATCAACGACTACAAGGAAAAGACCGAGCTCGATCGCACCAAGCTGTTCACCACCACCTTCGCCGCCCTGCGCGCCTACCGCGACATCATGAAGGTCGAGGATGCGCGCCGCGCGCAGCAGACCTACCGCGAAGGCCTGGAGCGCGTGATCGCCGCCTCGACCCACATCTTCCAGCAGCGTAACCTGAAGGATTTCGCCAACGGCCTGCTGCAGCAGGTGGTGGCGCTGCTGCGCCTGGAGCAGAGCATGCTGCTGCGCCTGAAGGGTGCCAGCGTGATCACCGGCGAAAGCCAGTACGAGGTGCTGGCCCAGATCGGCGACATGGAAAGCGACGAGATGGGCCCCGAGCTGGTGGCCAAGCTGGACGACGCGCGCCACAACCGCATCTCGCGCCTGCACGGCGACACCTATGTCGGCTACTTCCCGAACCGCACCGGCAAGGCCTCGCTGCTGGTGCTCAAGGGCGTGGAAGAGATCGCGGAGATCGACGCCCAGCTGCTCGAGGTGTTCTGCTCGGGCGTGGCGGTGGCTTTCGACAACATCCTGCTGAACCAGGAAATTACCGACACCCAGGCGGAACTGATCCTGCGCCTGGGCGACGTGGTGGAATCGCGCTCGAACGAAGCGGGCAACCACGTGCGCCGCATGGCCCAGGTGTGCCATCTGCTGGCCCAGGCTGCCGGCATGCCGGACGACGAGGTCGCGACCCTGATGCACGCGGCGCCGATGCACGACGTGGGCAAGATCGCCACCCCGGATGCGGTGCTGCTCAAGCCGGGCAAGCTGACCCAGGACGAGTGGGAAATCATGAAGCAGCACCCGACCGTGGGCCTGCAGATCCTGGACGGCTCGCAGCGCCCGATCCTGAAGGCCGCGGCCGTGATCGCGCACCAGCACCACGAGAAGTTCGACGGCAGCGGCTACCCGCAAGGCCTGCGGGGCGATGCCATCCACCCATATGCCCGCATCGTGGCGGTGGCCGACGTGTTCGACGCCCTCAGCCACAAGCGCTGCTACAAGGACGCCTGGCCGGCCGAGAAGGTCACCGAGCACCTGCGCGAGGTGGCGGGGCACCACCTGGATCCGTATTACGTCGACCTGCTCGTCAAGAACATGGACAAGGCGCTGGAAATCAATGCGCGCTGGCCCGACTGATTTTTGTTCGTAGGGGTGATCTGGTCCAGTGAACCAGATCACGCTTCGCCGACCGCGCGTTCAGCCAGAATACGAATAAGCGCGCAGGCAGCAATACCGTAATGTGAACGCGCGGTCGGCGGTCATTCAGTCCAGTGGACTGAATGACGACCACCCTACTTTTTGAGCGACCGCGGGAAGCGCAGCTGATACTGCAAGCCTTTCCCCGGTTCGCTGTCCGCTTTCACCGTTCCGCCCAGCGCCCCCGTCACCAGGTTGTGCAGGATGTGCGCTCCCAGCCCGCTTCCGCCGCTGCCGCGCTTGGTGGTGAAGAAGGGATCGAACAGCTTGCCCAGGGTCTCCCCGTCCATGCCGACGCCGTCGTCGGCGTAATCGAACTGCACCTGCTCGCCTTCCAGCCTGGCGCGGATCGTGATGTTGCCCGGCTGGTCGCGCTCGAAGCCGTGCACGAGCGAATTCATGAGCATGTTGGTGACGATCTGCGACACCGCGCCCGCCGAACTCTCCAGCACCAGGTCTGCCGGGCAATCCACGTCCACTTTCACGAAGCGGCCCTTGAACTTGGGCTGCAGCGACTGCAGCACTTCCTGCAGGTAGGCCTTGAGCTTGAAGTGGCGGATGTCGCCCGAGGACTGGTCCACCGCCACCTGCTTGAAGCTGCGCACCAGGCTTGCCGCGCGCTGGGTGTTGGTGGTCATGATGCGCAGCGACTGGTCGACGATGTCGAGAAAAGCGTTCAGGCTGTCCTCGGTCATCTCTCCCGCAGCCATCTCCTCGCGCGTGAGCCGGAGTTCCTCCACCAGGTGGCTGGTCGCGGTCACGCAGATGCCCAGCGGGGTGTTGATTTCATGGGCCACGCCGGCTACCAGGCCCCCCAGCGAAGCCAGCTTCTCCTTGCGCACCAGCTCCGACTGCGCTTCCTGCAGCTTGTGCAGCGCCTCGTTCAGCGCCGCATTCTGCTGCTCCAGCGCTTCCTTGGTCTTGCGGATCTTGCGGTCGGCCTGCAGGCGCGCCAGCGCCACCGCGACGTGGCTGGCCATGAAGGCCAGCAGGTCGAGATCGGCCTTGGTGTACACCGTGGACGGGTCGTAGCTCTGCACCACCAGCACGCCATAGGGCTCATCGTGCACCAGCATCGGTGCACCGATCCAGCTGGCGATCCCGGTATCGCCCAGCGGCTCCTTCACCAGGCCGTTCGCGACCAGGTGGCCGAAACTGGTGGCGTCGTGGAGCTGCGCCTGCTTGCTGCCCAGGACGTATGAAACCATCCCCTTCCCCACCGGGAAACGCCTGAGCGGGGCTTCGCTGTGCTTTTCGTCGACGAAATACGGAATACTGATTTCCCGGGTGTCGGGGTGGTGCAGCGCGATCAGGAAGTTCTTGGCCACCATCAGCTCGCCGATGATGCGGTGCAGGCTGGCCGTGAGGGTGTCGGTGTCCAGCGCCTGCGCCGACAGGCTGGCGATCTGGTAGAGGGCGTGCTGCACCTGTTCGGCGCGGCGGCGCTCGGCCACCTCGATCGCCAGCGCGGCGGTGCGTTCCTGCACCGCGCGTTCGAGCCGGTCCATGCTCTGCAGGCCCTGCAGCGCATTCGACACGTGGTTGGCGATCTGCAGGAACAGCGCCTGGTCTTCCTCGCTGTAGACGACGCCCTCGGTATAGCTCTGGATGACGATCGCGCCCAGCGCCTGCTGGTGGCGGTCGAGCAGCGGCGCACCCATCCAGTGCTCGGCGGCGGCGCCATGCCCCCACTGCATGCCCTCGCTCCTGCGCGCGGCAAAATCGGCCGCGGTGATCATCAGGCGGCGCTTGTTCACCACCACCCAGGAAGTGGGCGATTCCTCCGGCGCTGCAAGGCGTACGCGGCGCCCCGCGACCGGCACTTCCTCGTCGGCTTCGTCGACGAAGTACGGGAACCAGATCGTTCCGTCTTCGCGGTCGCACAGGGCCACATAAAAATTGGCCGCATACATGATGCGGCCGAGCGCGCGGTGCACCGCGCCGATCAATTCGACGATGTCGCTGCAGGTGGTCGACAGCTCCCCGATCTCGAGCAGCATCGACTGGACCGCTTCCAGCCGGGCGAGACGTTCCATTGCTTCCCCAAGGTAATTAATTCCAAGGGGAAATATTAGCAGTTCGGGCGCGGTAGCCGAAGCCTTATCGCTGCAAACTGTGGTGCGGATTCCTCACCCGCGCGGCGCCCGGAAGTCGTTCTCGATCCAGGCGGCGGCCGAGGCAGGGGTCAGCTTGAAGCCGGCGTGCACCCGCACCTTGGCCACCTGCTCGCCCATCTCATCAAGGGCGGCCAGGATGGCGTAGGGATCGTCGTCGTCCGGCACGATGTCCAGCGTGACCTTCAGCTCCCCGCTTTCGGTGGAGACGACCGTGTTCTTGTGCAGGATCGCGTGCAGGTGCTGCTCATGACGGCGGATCACTTCCGACGCCGTCTTGATCAGGGTGTTGAAAGCATTCACGTCGAGCGGTTTCGGGTTCTTCTTGTCGCGCCCCATCGTCCAGGGGCCGACCAGCGCCGGCTCGCGCTCGCCATCTTTATACATTGCAACCGCCCAGCCTTCATCGTCGTCGTTCTTGATCACGCGCGCGGTCCAGCCGTTGCCCTGCCACAGGCGGGCTTCCTGCACCAGGGCATCTTCGTTGCCTTCGCCTTCGTGTTCGTCGTGCTCGTTCATGGTCGTGTTTCCTCATGCCTCAAAGCAGAGATCATAGAGGAAACCGACCACAGGAAGAAGCCCGATTAACTTAAACGCTTCTGGCAAAACTCTCAGGGCAAGGCGCAGCGTCGCAGACAGTACTTTTGTACGGCAAGACGCTGCAACGCGGCCATGGGAGTTTTGCGGGCGTAGCGGGGGCAGCGCCAGTCGGGGCCGCGCGGAGGCTGGAGGGGCGGGCCCACCGGTCGCGGACGCGGATCGACCGCGGGAGACGGCGCCTCCCGGTTGAAGGGGTTGATGATGATCGGCGGAATGGCAGGCGGCGCCGATGGCGGGCCTTTGGGACCACTGTTGGCCAACGCGGGATGCAGGACGGCCAGGTGGTCCCCCATTTTCTGGATGACAGCTTGCATAGGATCCCCCTGTTGCAGAACAGGCTGTCAGTATAGGAAAGGATTCGCCCAATACAAGGCAAAATCGACCACGTTTCTTGCCTGGCGGCTGCAGCGCCGCGCTCCCACTTATCGCGTCTGCACGCGTCCCGGCGCGCCGAAAATGCATCCTGTCGCAAAGCCGTGGCCGCCCTGGACGCACGCCCTTACAGTTCAACCATGCCGCGACAGACAGCGCACCCGAAACCCAGCCCATTGAAGAGGACCACCATGAAAAACTTTGCCAAATTCGCCCTCCTGTTCCTGTTTGCCCTCTTGCTGCTGGACGTCGCCTTCGACGCCGCCGACTTCATGAGCTTCAACATCGACGGCGACGAGATCGACGGGCCGCTGGGCGCCCTGCTGGCCATCGTCTTTGCCGGCGGCGGCCTGGTGATCGGCGGCGCGGTACTGCTGGTGGTGGGCGTGGTGCTGGCGGTGGTGTTCGCCGGCGTGGGCGTGATCCTGCTGGGCTCCCTCGGCGTGGCGGCGGTGGCCGTGGCCCTGGCGATCTCCCCGCTGCTGCTGCCGCTGCTGGTGCCGGTCGCCATCGTCTGGTACCTGGCCAGCCGCAGCCGCAAGGCGCGCGTCGTGCAGCCGGCGGCCTGATCACGCGGCACTCCTGAACGGCCGGGCCTGTCCCGGCCGTTTTCATTGCGGCCCGCCCACATGCGGAACAGGTAGAATCGTCGCACCCCCACCCTCAGCGCCGCGCCATGCCCGTACCGTCCTCTCCGGCTGCACGCACGATCCGGCCCTACTCGCCGTCGCGGCTCATCGTCGTCACGTCCGGGCTGATCGCCGCAATCGGGCTGGTCACCGGCGCGATGCTGTACGCCAGCTACGAGGATGCGCTGCGCGAGCAGCAGGTCACCCTGCGCAACGTGGCGATCGCCTTCGCCGCCCAGACCGCCGGCGTATCGCAGGGAATCGATAGCGCGGCGCAGCAGGCCGCGCGCATGGTGCTGGCGCAAGGCAACGGATCCGCCGCCAGCCTGGCCGACGGCAAGGACGCACTGGCCCATCCCTATCTGCTGCGCGTCGTACTGTTCGACACCGACGGCCGGCTGGTCGGCAGCGTCACGCCGGGCGGCGCGACAGGCGGCACGCGCGCGCTGCCGAACTTTCCCAAGCCTCCCGCGGGAGACGTGCCGCGCTATATCGCCATCACCGACATCGACCGCCGCACCGGGCGCGGCATCCTGAATTGCGTGCAGCCGGTGCGCGAGCGCAACGGACGGCGCATCGGCACGGCAGTGGCGCAGGTCGATTCGCTGCGCTTCGAACGCCTGTACAACCTGGTCGAACTGGGCAAGGGCGGGTCGGTCACCCTGCACCACCGCGACGGCACCATGCTGGTGCGCGGCCCCGGCTACCCCGCCGGGATCGGCCGCTCGTTCGCCGGTACCGCGCTGTTTCGCGAGCAGCTGCCGCGCGCCAGCCGCGGCGCCTTCCAGACGGCCAGCCCCATCACCGGCGAGCCCAGCCTGTACGGCTACGACGTGGTGGAAGACGCCGAGCTGGTGGTCGTGACCGGCATGGCGCGCGAGGTGGCGCTGGACGACTGGTATGGGCGCCTGTGGACGGCGCTCGCCTTCTATCTGCTGGTGTCGGGCGTGCTGTCGCTGCTGGCGTGGCGGGTGGCGCGCGACACGCGCCGCCAGTTCGGCCTGATCGACATGGTATCGAGCAGCGAGGCGCGCCTGGCCAAGCGCTTCGACTACCTTGCCTCGATCGTGAACGCGGTGGGCGCGCCGATCTGGGTGCTGGACGCCGGGCGCCGCATCGTGCTGGCCAACGAGGCCTTCGCGCGCCTGGTCGGGCGAGCGCGCGAGACGCTGCCGGGCCTGGAGGAGCACACCCTCTTCGATGGCGCCGACCGCGAGCGCGAACGGCGCTACGACGCCGTGCTGGCCGATGGCGGCACCCGCGACGCGACCGGCACCATGCAGGACGGCAGCGGCGAAAGCCGCACGGTGATCCAGCTGACCACGCGCCTCACCGGCGAGGACGGCAAGGCCCACCTGGTGAATGTCCTGACCGACATCACCGAACGCGAGCGGGCCGAGGCGCGCCTGGCCTGGCTGGCCGAATTCGACGCCGTGACGGGCTTGCCCAACCAGGCCCAGTTCTGGCGCCTGCTCGAAGCCAGGATCGAGCGCGCAGGCGCAGGCGGAGGCGAACTGGCCGCCATCGCGCTGGTGCTCGAGCGCCTGCACGAGATCGTCGACCTGCTCGGCCACGAGGCCGGCGACCGCGCGCTGCGCCACGTGGCGGACCTGCTGCGAGATACCTGCGGCCCGGACGGCGAGGGAGTGGTGGCGGCCCGCATCCGCGGCGCCGAGTTCGCCTTCGTGCTCGACGCCGGCGGCGGGCGCGCGGGCGTCGAGCGCTTCGCCCTGCGGCTGCACGCCTTGGCGTCGGCCCCGCTGCAACTGGACGGGCGCGACTTCTTCCTCAGTCCCGTGCTGGGCGTGGCCATGTATCCGCAGGACGGCCGCAACGCGGACGAGCTGTACCGCAGCGCGCAGGGCGCCGCCAGCGGCGCCGGGGTCGAGGTGGACGAGGCCGTGCACTTCTTCTCGGCCAGCAGGCACACCGAGCTCGGCCAGCGCCTGGCCATCGAATCCCACTTGCGCCGCGCCCTCGAACGCGACGAACTGCGCCTGGTGTACCAGCCCAAGGTCACCGTGCAGGAACAGCGCGTGGTCGGCTTCGAAGCCCTGCTGCGCTGGACCCATCCCGAGCTGGGCGCGATCTCGCCGGCCGACTTCATCCCGATCGCCGAACGCAGCGGCCTGATCATCCCGATCGGCGCCTGGGTCCTGGAACAGGCCTGCCGCCAGATGGGCGAATGGTCGGCGCGCCTCAAGCATCCGGTGAAAGTCGCGGTCAACCTGTCGCCGCGCCAGCTGCACCAGAAGTCCCTGCTCGATACGGTGCGCCGCTGCCTTGCGCAATACCAGGTGCCGGACGGCTGCCTGGAGCTGGAAATCACCGAGACTGCCCTGATGAGCCGGGAAAAGGAAGTCGACCTGCTGCTGCATGCCATCCGCGCGCTCGGCGTGGACCTGTCGATCGACGATTTCGGCACCGGCTACTCCAGCCTGGCCTACCTGAAGCGCTTCCCGGTGTCGCGCCTGAAGGTGGACCGGGCGTTTGTCCGCGACCTCGACCGCGACGAGGACAGCGCCGCCATCGCGCTCTCGATCGTCAACCTGGCGCGCGGGCTCAAGCTGAAGGTGGTGGCCGAGGGGGTCGAGACCGAGGCGCAGCTGGCCGTGCTGCGCGGGATGGCCTGCGACGAATACCAGGGCTTCCTGTTCAGCAGGCCGCTGGAAAGCGGCGAGGTGGCGGCGCTGCTGGGGCGCTAGCGCGGCATCGGGGCGTACAGGTGCTCCAGCGCACATTCGAACCGCCTGCACCGGCGTACAGTGGCGGCATGCGCCGGAACCCTCGCAGCCGGCTGTCCATGTCCCGATGAAAGCCAAGTCCATGCAAGCTGCCGCAGCAGACAGCCGTTTCAAGCAGTTGTGGCTCCAGCTCCATTCGAGCCTGTGGTTCGTGCCGGCCCTCGTCATCCTGGGCCTGATGCTGCTGGCGTTCGGCCTGGTGGAAGTCGACCGGCAGGCCGGCGATCAGTTGCTGCAGCGCTGGCCGCGGCTGTTCAAGGTAGGCGACGAGGAAGCGCGCAGCCTGCTGTCCGCCATTGCCGGATCGATGGCGACCATCGCCGGCGTCACGTTTTCGATCACGATGGTCGCCCTGACCCTGGCGTCGGCCCAGTACACCTCGCGCGTGCTGCGCAACTTCATGCGCGACAAGGGCAACCAGGCGGTACTCGGCCTGTTCATCGGGATCTTCCTGTATTGCCTGCTGGTGCTGCGCGCAATCAGCGCGCCGCCGGATGCCTTCGTTCCCGCCTGCGCGGTACTGGGGTCGGTGCTGCTGTCGGTGATCGCAAGCGGCGCCTTTGTCTTCTTCATCCACCACATTTCATCGACCATCCAGGCTGCCGAGATGGCCCAGGCCATTACGCACGAAACCCTGCACATGGTCGACAAGTACTTTCCCGACGACGCAGCGGCAGCGGGGCGCGAACCCGATCCGGACGTCGCTGCCTGGCATCCCGTACCCGCCTGCCAGTGGGGCACCATCCAGACCGTCGCCGAACACCAGCTGCTGGCCTGGGCCTGCGCGCACGACGCGATCGTGCGCGTCGAATACCAGCCGGGCGACTTCGTCGGCGAGGGCGACACCTTGCTGTCCGTCGCCATGGCGCAGCCGCCGGACGACGCCATGATCGCCGCACTGAACGGCGCCTACGGCGTGGATGCCTTCCGTACCCTCGACCAGGATCCCGCCTTCGGTATCCGCCAGCTGGTCGACATGGCCCTGAAGGCCCTGTCGCCCGGGATCAACGACAGCACCACGGCGGAAACCTGCCTCGATCACATCGGCGTGATCCTGGCCCGCTGCGCCGGGCGCAATCTCGAGCGGCGCCGGCGCTGCGACGGGCGCGGCGCGCTGCGTGTGCTCTCCATTGGCATCGATTTCGCCCAGCTCGCAGGCCTGGCGTTCCGCCAGATCGCCGAGAATGCGCAAGGCAATACGGCGGTGCTGCTGAAGATACTGGACACCATCGGCAAGGCAGGACGCGCCTGTGCAGGCAGCGCGCAAGGCCTTGCGCTGCTGCGGCAGGCCGAGATCACGGGCGAGATCTCGCTACGCAGTGCGAAGTCGAGCGCCGCACAGGAAGAGCTCAGCCTCAGGCTGCGCGACCTCCAGCACATGTTCGCGCAAGGCGCAGGAAGACCCGAGCTCCAGGCTTTGCCGGGCGCCTGAGCAGCGGCCTGAGCAGCGGCTTGAGTAGCTGCTGACCCGCTTACTTCACGATCAGCGCGTTACGCACCTCGCGCACGCCTTCCACACGGCGGGCAAGGTCTGCCGCGCGCACGGCGCTTTGCGGGCTGTCGACGAAGCCGCTCAGCTGGACAGTGCCGCGGAAGGTCTCCACCGACACATCGCGCCCCTTGACGTCGGGGTCTCCCAGCAGCGCCGTCTTGACCCGGGTGGAAATGGCCGTGTCGGAGATTGCGACCCCGACCTTGCGGGTGTTCGGGTCGGTGGAGCATGCGGCCAGTACTACCATGGTTGCGGAAAGAATGGCTGCCCTGCAAGCAATCGTGAAATTCATGTTGTCCTCCTGGGACCAATCATCGTAAAGAAGCCCACTGTGCGGGTATTTCAGGATGGATGACGCCAGCTTGACCTCACGCAAGCTCGCGCCGCTCTGCCACGGAAATGCCGATCATGGCGTGTACATCCCTGCTACTTGCCCTGGAGATCCGCCATGTCGCCGGAATTGACGATTGCCTACGAGCGCCTCGAGACACTCGGTGTCGCTGCGATGCGCCTGCTTCCCAACCTCGTGATCGGCATCGTCGTCCTGTTATTGTTCCTGTTCCTGGCGCGCCTGGTGCGACGGATCGTCCAGCGCATCAATACCGGCCGCTTCCACGAAAACCTCGTGATCGTGCTCGGCAGGATGGCGCAATGGGCGATGATCCTGCTCGGCATCCTGTTGTCCGTGACGTTTGCCTTCCCTTCGTTCACCCCCGGCAACTTGATCAGTGCCCTGGGTATTACCGGCATCGCCATCGGTTTCGCCTTCAAGGACATCTTCGAGAACTTCCTCGCGGGTATCCTGATCCTGATTACCGAACCCTTCCGCATCGGCGACCAGATCGTGTTCGGCGAGTTCGAGGGGACGGTCGAGAAGATCGAAACCCGGGCCACCAAGATGCGTACCTACGACGGCCGCCTGGTCGTTATCCCGAACGCCGAACTGTACAAGGGCTCCTTCATCGTCAACACCGCCTATCCAAGCCGTCGCCTGCAGTACGACGTGGTCATCGGCAACGGCGACGACATCGCCTTCGCCAAGCAACTCATGCTCGAGGCAATCCGGGGGCTTCCGGACGTCGAGGCCGAACCGGCGCCGGACGCCCTGCTGGTCGAGTTTGCGGATGCAGGGGCAAAGCTGCGGGCACGCTGGTGGATCAAGCCGCCCTATCGGGCCGATGCACTCGCCATCCAGGACCAGGTGCTGGAGCGCATCAAGGCCACCCTGACCGAGCACGGCATCGACCTGCCCTACCCGACCCAGCAGATCCTGTTCCATGACCAGACCGAGGAAACGGATGGCGACCGTCGCCGCCAGCGCGAGGGTTGGCCGGCGGGGAAGGGGCCGGGGCCGGTGCCGGGGCCGGCACGAGAGCGTGCGCCGCAGGCGTGATGGTCGAAAGCGGCGCCATGGAGGATGAGGCCCGCACTATTCGCGCGTTCGTGACCGGGTGCTGTTCGTGCCGGTCCTGCTTACTTTCCAGCATCGCCACGTTGCTGCTCATGACGATGACGGACCTGGCCGGCCGCATTCAAGGCTTCCCACGCCCGCCCTTCACCGGCGCATGCTGCGCCGTCAATTCCACGATCCAGTCGATGAACACGCGCAGCGCCTTGCTCAGGTAACGGTTGGGCGGATAGGCCACGTAGAGCGGCATCGGGTCGATCTCCCAATCGCCGAACAAGCGCACCAGCGCACCCGCGGCCGCATGTTCGCGCGCCATGTAGTCGGGCAGCCACAGCACGCCCAGCCCGGCCAGGCCCGCCGTCAGGTAGGCATTGCCGTCGTCGATCGCCAGCACGTAGCGCCCCGCGATCTTCACCGTCTCGCCGGCGCGGTGCATGGCGTAAGGCAGGCCGCTGGTCCAGCGGAAGCGCACGATGCGGTGCTTCGGATCCTGCAGCTCGTCGGGATGCGCCGGCGTGCCGGCCTGGGCCAGGTAGGAAGGCGCCGCATACACGCCCAGCCCGAGGTCGCCCACGTGGCGCGCCACCAGCGACAGGTCGGTGACCTGGCCGCCGCGCACCACGCAGTCGACGTTCTCGCCGATCAGGTCGACCTTGCGGTCGCTGGCGCCGAGGTCGAACTGGATCTCCGGGAAGCGCGCATGGAAGGCCGGCAGCGCCGGCACCAGGATCATGTTGGCGAAGGGACTGGGTACGTCCACCCGCAGCAGGCCGCGCGGCGCCGGCGAGGCGCCCGGCAGGTTGTGCTCGATGTCGTGCAGCTCGGCCAGCAGGCGCACCACGCGCTCGTAATAGGCGGCGCCGTCGGCGGTGACGTTCACCTTGCGCGTGGTGCGGTTGAGCAGCCTGAGGCGCAGGTGGGCTTCGAGCTGCTGCACCAGCTGGGTGACGCTGGTGCGGCTCATACCCAGGGTCTCGGCCGCCTTGGTGAAGCTGCCCGCCTCCACCACCCGGACGAATGCCCGCATGCCGTCGAACCGGTCCATCCCGCTCTCCTCATGAAAAATTGTAACGATTATACAAACAGTCTTGATCGTACTTTCCTGTTTATCGGTACAAATGGCGGCGTTACAGTGTGCGCACTACGAATTTGGAGGAGTGTGTACATGAACACGCGTGACGTCGTTTTCCCCGCCGGCCGCCAGGCCCTGTATGAAAAAAACCGCTATTCGCCGGCCGTGCGTTCGGGCGGATTCCTGTTCGTCTCCGGCCAGGTCGGCAGCCGCGAGGATGGCTCGCCGGAGCCGGACCTGGACGCCCAGGTGCGGCTGGCCTTTCGCAACCTGAACGCCGTCCTTGGCGCCGCCGGCTGCACGTTCGCCGACGTCGTCGACGTGACCGTGTTCATCGTCGATCCCCAGCACCGCTTCGAGCGCATCTGGAGCGTGGCGCAGGAATTCTGGGGCGAAGCGCCCTATCCCAACATCACCGCCGTCGGCGTCACCTGGCTGTATGGCTTCGACTTCGAGATCAAGGTCGTCGCCAGGGAAAGGCAGGCAGCCGGCATGGCGTGAGGAGCACCCGCGTCATGCTGCGCCGGGCGCCGCGGCCTCCTGCGCCAGCGCCATGCCGCTGCACTGTGCGGCCACGAAGTCGATGAAGGCGCGCACCTTCGGCGCCACCGCACCCTGCTGCGGCAGCAGCGCATACAGGCGATGGGGCTCCGGCATGTAGGCATCGAGGCAGCTGCGCAGCTGCCTGGACGCCAGCAGGTCGTCCACCATCACCCTCGGCGTCTGGGTCAGGCCGGTCCCCTCGAGCAGGGCGGCGCGCAGCATCGCGCTGTTGTTGCAGCGGTACCTGCCGCGCACCGGTAGCTGTGCGGCTGCGGCGTCCTTGCCGAAGGTCCAGTTTCCCGGGTTGCGCGACAGCGTATAGACCAGGCAGTGATGCTGCGCCAGTTCGGCGGGGGTGGCCGGCGTCCCCATCGTGTCGAAATAGGCCGGGCTGCCCACCACCACATGGGGAATCTCGCCCAGGGGTTTCGCCACCATCCCCGAATCCGGCAAGCCCCTGCCGATGCGCAGGGCCAGGTCGAAGCCTTCGTCGACCATGTCGACGTAGTGATCGTTCGCCACCACGTCCAGGCTGATCTCTGGATACCTGCGCAGGAAGGCAGGGATGCGCTGGCCGAGCCAGAGCATGCCGAACGAGGCGGGAACGCTCACCCGCACATTCCCGCGCGGGCTGTCCATCAGCTGCTGCACGGCGCCATCGGCCGCCTCGAGCTCGTCCAGGATGCGGACACAGTAGGCGTAGTACACCCGGCCGGCCTCGGTCAGGTGCATCTTGCGCGTCGAGCGCAGCAGCAGAGGCGTGCCCAGCTCCTGCTCGAGTTGCGCGACGAGTTTGCTCACGCTGCCGGCCGTGGTTGCCAGGGCCTGGGCGGCGCGGGTAAAGCTCGATGACTCGACGACGCGGCGGAATGCCCGCATGCTGAGCAGTTTGTCCATGGCGAGTCCTGTGCGGATGGATGATGTTCTAACGCAATTATTCTATCCGCAGCCGCCGTGCCGCAAGCGCCGCCGCCTGAATTACTTGACCTGCCCTCTGAGCGGGATGGCGATCGGGCGCAGCGGCGAGGCGTCCGCACCGCGCAGCTTGAGCGGCGAGGTGATGAAGACGAACTCGTACACCTTGTCCCTGGCCAGCTCCTCGAGATCGACCAGCTCGATAATGGTGATGCCCTGCTGCGCCAGCAGGTAGGTATGCACGGGCACGTAATCGTGGTCCACTTCCGACGGGAAGGATTCGAGGCTCAGGTTGTCGGCCCCGATGGACATGGCGCCGCCCTCTTCCGCCAGGAACCTGGCGCCGTCCAGCCCCAGCCCCGGCGGATTGTTCATGTAGGCCGCCGCATCGGCATAAGACTGCATGCGGCCGGTGCGCAGCAGCACCACGTCGCCGCGCTGCAGGGTGGTGTTCTGCAGGCGCAGCGCCTGTTGCAGGTCTTCCTTGCGCAGCTTGTATCCCGGCGCGAGCATGTCGACGCCCTTGGCCGCCGCCAGGTCGATCAGCACGCCGCGCGCAATGATCGCCGGCAGCTTCTCGACGCCCGCCTTCTTCCAGCCGCGGTCCCCCAGGTGCTCCCTGGCGTCGAAGCCGTTCCATATCTTGCCGTTCAGCCCGAAATGGTTGAGGGCGTCGATATGGGTGCCCATGTGCGTGTACATCGAGATGGCGGCGCCCGTGTAGCTGACGTGCCGGTTGCGCGCCGCGCCCACCGCCATCGGGTCGTCGACCAGGGTGCCGTGCGGCGTGTGCGTCATCCACATTTGGTAGTGCGGGTCGCCGGCGCCCTGCCAGCTCGGCATGCCGATGTAATACTCTGTACCCAGGTCGTAGACGCGGGCGGCGTCGGCGCGGGCCAGGATGGCCGCGCGCGATTGCGGGGTCATGAGGTTGAGGCGGCCGATTTCATCCTGCGGTCCCCAGGGGCTCTTGCCGACCTGCGGGCCGGCCGCCAGCGCGCCGAGGGCGGCGGCCTGCAGCAGCAGCGCGAGCACGAGCCGTGCCTGCCATGTACGTTTCATTTCTTCTCCTTTGAAGAACGACTGTGATGGTGCAGTCTACAAAGGAGGGGCGTCGGGAAAAACGGGAGATGTGGAACATCATTTTTTCCACGCAGGAAAAATAAGCAGGGCCCTGCCGCCGGAATCAGCTCGCCTTGCCCGCCACGTACTGCGCGTAGCCGCGCGCCCGCAGTGCGCAGGCCGGGCAAGTCCCGCAGCCATGCCCCCAGGCGTGCGGCGCGCCGCGCTCGCCCAGGTAGCAGGTGTGGGTATCGAAGCGGACCAGGTCCACCAGGGCCTCGCCGCCGCAGTCGTGGGCCAGCTGCCAGGTTTGCGCCTTGTCGATCCACATCAGGGGCGTCTCGAGCTTCAGGCGGGTGGCCATGCCGAGGTTCAGGGCCACCTGCAGCGCCTTCATGGTGTCGTCGCGGCAGTCGGGATAGCCCGAGAAATCGGTCTCGCACATGCCGCCCACCAGCACGTTCAGCCCGCGCCGGTAGGCCAGGGTGGCGGCCACCGTCATGAACAGCAGGTTGCGTCCCGGGACGAAGGTGTTCGGCAGGCCGTTTTCCTGCATGGCGATGGCCACGTTGCTGGTCAGGGCCGTGTCCGAGATCTTCGCGATCAGGGACAGGTCGATCAGGTGGTCTTCGCCCAGGCGCGCGTCCCACCCCGGGTCGAGCGCGCGCATCTTGCCCAGGACCGTCGGGCGCACCTCCAGCTCGATGGCATGGCGCTGGCCGTAGTCGAAGCCGATCGTTTCCACCCGCGCATAGCGCTGCAGCGCCCAGGCAAGGCAGGTGGCGGAATCCTGGCCGCCGCTGAAGAGGACGAGCGCGGTGTCGTTGGTAGTCATGATCGGGGTCCGTGAAATGGCGCATGCGCCGGAGGAAACCGCGAATTCTGGCATAAAACCGGGGCCCGCGTACACCTCCCGCGCCCCGCACTGCTGTGTTAAGCGTCCGTCATCGTTTTTGCCAATCCGCTAAGATTGCCATGAATTCTACCGATGGAGTGCCATGTTTCCCGCAAGTTCGTCTTCCCGCCGCCTGCGTCCCCTGCCCCGCCTGCTGGCCGGCATGGGCGCCCTGGTATTTGCAACGGCATTGCACGCCCAGGGAATCGATTACCAGGTGCGCATCGACGCCCCGCGCCAGATCGAAAACATGCTCGAGGAAAACCTCGACCTGATGCGCTGGCGCGGCAATCCGCGCGTGGACATGGAACAGCTGCAACGCCTGATCAAGGAAGCCCCCGCCCAGGCCAAGACCTTCATCGCCACCGAAGGCTATTACTCGCCCAAGATTTCCGCCGGCCTCGATACGGGCGGTGCACGGCCGGTGGCGCGCGTCATCGTCGATCCGGGCGAGCCCACCGTGGTGGGCGACGTCGACCTGGTGCTGCAGGGCTTCGCCCCGATCGACGAGGGCAGCGTGCCTTTCGATGCCGGCGCCCTGCGCCAGCGCTGGTCGCTGCCGGTCGGCGCGCGCTTCCGCCAGGAGGATTGGGAAGCGGCCAAGCGCGGCCTGCTGCGCGAAGTGGCGCAGACGCGTTTCCCGCGCGCGCGCCTGGTCGAGACCAGCGCTACCGTCGACCCGGAAGAACGCCGCGCCCTGCTGCGCGTCGTCATCGACAGCGGCCCGGACATGAGCTTCGGCGAGCTGCGCATCCGCGGCCTGAAGCGCTACCCGCGCGAAGTCATCACCAACCTGAACCAGATCAAGCCGGGCGAGCAGTACAGCGAGGCCGCGCTGACGGCCCTGCAGTCGCGCCTGCAGGACACCGGTTACTTCAGCAGCGTGGAAGTGAGCGCCGACATGCGCCAGGTTCTGGCCGCCGAGCTGCAGGAACTCAAGGAAGGCGACGACGACCCCGACGCCAACCCTGCCACCCCGGAGCCGCCCACAGGCGTGGCGACGCCCGGCCCCACCATACTGCCGGTGCTGGTGCGCGTGGTCGAGAACAAGCGCAAGAACGTCGAGGTCGGCGTCGGCTTCTCGACCGACACCGGGGCTCGCGCCCAGGTCAGCTACGACGACCTGAACGTGCTCGGCAAGCGCATGAAGAGCGACCTGCTCTACGAACAGAAGCGCCAGACCGCGCGTGTCGACTTCTATTGGCCGACCAAGCCGAACGGCTACAACGACAGCGTCGGCGCCGGCGTCGAGCGCAACGACGTGCGCGGCGAGATCACCACCCTGGCCACGATCGCAGCCCGGCGCGCATGGGGCTCGCCCCTGCTCGAGCGCAGCCTGACCCTAGAAGCGCTGGTGGAGAAGCGCGAGGTGCCGCCGAACGAACCGACCACCACGCGCAGCGTGCCGCTCACCTACGCCATCACCAAGCGCGAGCTCGACAGCCTGATCCAGCCGACCAACGGCTACGTGCTGCAGGGCCAGCTGGGCGGCGCCCTGCTGCCGATCCTGACCGACGAAAAATTCCTGCGCCTGTACCTGCGCGGCCAGATGTTCAGGCCGCTCGGCGAGGCCGGCACCCTGATCCTGCGCGGTGAATTCGGCGCGGTGGCCGCCAAGGACAAGATCGGCGTGCCGTCCACCTTCCTGTTCCGCGCCGGCGGCGACCAGTCGGTGCGCGGCTACGGCTACCGCGAACTGGGCGTACGCGAGAACGGCGCCATCGTCGGCGGCAAGTACCTGGCCACCGCCAGCGCCGAATACCAGTATTACTTCCGCCCGCCCTGGGGCGTGGCCGTGTTCTACGACATCGGCAACGCCGCCGACAAGGTCGGCGACCTGCAGCCGAAATCCGGCTTCGGCGTCGGTGCGCGCTGGCGCAGCCCGGTGGGCCCGATCAATGTCGACCTGGCCTACGGCCATGCCGTGAAAAAGGCGCGCCTGCACTTCTCCCTGGGATTCACCTTCTGATGGACACGAACGACAACACCCCAGTCCAGGCGCCCGCACCCGCCCCGCACAAGCGCCGCTGGCCGCGCCGCGTCGCCATCGGCGTGGCCGTCACGGGCGTGCTGGTCGGGGGCGCCCTGTGGTACCTGGGCCGCGAGACCACGCTGCAGATGATCGCGCAAAAGGTCGCCGCTTCCACCGGCGGCAAGCTCACCCTCACCGGCGTGCGCGGCTCCCTGTACGGCGCCATGTATATCGAACGCATGGTCTGGCGCACCGACGAGCAGCTGGTCATCGCCAACAAGATCAACCTGACATGGTCGCCGGGGCAGATCGTCTCGCGCGGCATCCTGGTCGACCGGCTGCACGCCGCCAACCTGCGTGTGGAGACCCTCAAGGAAACCGAGGAACGCACGCCGATGCCGGCCACGCTGGCGCCGCCCTTCCCGGTCTCGATCGCCGATGCGCGCCTGAACCGGGCGACCTTCGTGGCCAAGGGCGCGGAAACCCACATCGACAACATCCGCCTGCGGGTCGAGGGTAACAAGCAGCGCTGGATCTTGCGCGATGCCGCGGCCGTGACGCCCTGGGGCGACGTGGCGGCCGCCGGCACGATCGGGGCCCAGCGTCCCTTCAAGCTGGACGCCACCGCCAGCCTGACGCAATCGCAGGCGAAAGCCGAAGGCGGGGTAACGTCGCGCGCTGCCCAGCTGCGCCTGAAGGCCGGCGGCGACCTGGACACCACCCTGGTCGATGCCACCGGCCAGGCCGGACGCGCCGTGGGCGAGGCCCGTTTCGTGCTCTCGCCCTATGCCGAGATCCCGCTGCGCGAAATGCGCATCAACGGCCGCGACGTCGACCCGGGCTTCTTCAACCCGGCGCTGCCGACGGCCGACCTGAGCTTCGCCATCAGCGGCAAGCTCGATGACAAACGCAATATCAGCGGCCGCGTCGACATCAGCAACGACGGCCCGGAAGGCACCATCGACCAGCAGCGCCTGCCGCTGCGCCTGATGCGCGGCCAGCTGGGCGGCAACCTGGAGGCGCTGCAGGTGTCCGACGTGCTGCTGGACTTCGGCGCGGCCGGCCGCTTCACCGGCGTAGGGGGCGTCCAGAGGGACGAGGACGCGGAAGGCCTGGGCACTGCGCGCTTCACGCTGCACACCGACCGCTTCGACCTGAAGGGCATCTACTCCACCATGAAGCCCACCGCGATCCGCGGCGACATCCAGGTGACCAATGCCGGCAATATCCAGACGCTGCAAGCCAGGCTGACCGACAAGGCCCTGCGCCTGGCCGCGCTGGCGACGCTGGAAAATAACGTGGTGACGGTGCGCGAAGCGCGCCTGTCGAGCGGCAGCAGCCGGGTGGACGTCACCGGCAGCATGAACCTGCTCGAGGACAAGGCCTTCAAGGCCAGCGCCACGGCGAGCCGCTTCAATCCGGGCGATTTCGGCGACTTCCCGGAAGCCGATATCAATGCCACCGTCAACGTGGCCGGCGCGCTGGCGCCGGTCTGGCGCGTCGACGCCGACTTCGCGGTGCGCCGCAGCCGGCTGCTGAACCAGCCGCTGTCGGGCGAAGGCAAGCTGCGCGCGGATGCCAGGCGGATCAGCGGCATCGATGCCGAGCTGGCGCTGGGCCAGAACACGCTGGCCTTGAACGGCGCCTTTGGCGGCGCCGGCGACCGCCTGCGATGGCGCCTCGACGGCCGCCAGCTGTCGGCGGTGCGCAGCGACCTGTACGGCGCCGTCACGGCGAATGGCGTGGCCACCGGCACCATGGCGGCGCCGCGCACCAGCTTCGAAGTCAATGCGAACGGCCTGGGCTGGGTGGCCGCCCAGCGCAAGAACGCCAGTGGCAGCCTGCGCGCCAGCGGCGAAGCCTGGCTGGCCGGCGTTGAGGGCGCGCGCTTCGTGGAAGCGAAGATGAGCGGCGCGATGCAGCGTTTCAATCCGGCGGCCTTCGGTTCGCCACTCGCCGGCTCGATCAACGGCGCCTTCACTGCCAGCGGCCGCAGCGGCGCCGACTGGCGCGGCGCGGTCGACCTGCGGGTGCAGGACTCGACGCTGTCGAATTCGCCGCTGTGGGGCCACGCCACGCTCACGGCCGACCGCCGCCATGTGTCGAACGCCGACGTCGACCTGCACGTGGGCGCCAACCTCATCGCTGCCAAGGGCAGCTTCGGCGCAGGTGGCGACCAGCTGGCCTGGCGCATCGACGCCCCGCAACTTGGCGCGCTCGGGCCCGACTTCGCCGGCGTGCTGCGCGGCCAGGGCACGCTGTCCGGGACCATGGATACCCCGTCGCTCACCGCCGCGCTCGAAGGCCAGAATCTGCGCCTGCTGGGAAGCCACAGCATCCGCTCGCTGCGCGCCAATGCCAACCTCGGTTCAGGCCGCGGCGCGCGCGATGCGCTGGCCAGCGACATCCAGGTCCTCGACTACGTCAGCGGCGAGACACGCGTCGCCTCGGCCAGCCTGAAGACCGATGGCACGCGCGGCGCCCACACCCTGCGCGCGGCCGCGGTCGGCGAGTCCTTCGACGCCAACCTCGAAGTACGCGGCGGCTGGACCGGCGACACCTGGAGCGGCACCTTGGCCGCGCTGCAGAACCGCGGCCGCTACGCGATGGCCCTGCAGGCGCCGGTGCCGCTGCGCATCAGCGGCGCACCGGGCAGCGGCGTGATGGGCCTGGCAAAGCCGCAGAACATCGCCTTGAACGGCGCCGTCGTCAAGCTGCCGGCCGGCAGCATCACGGTCGATTCCCTGGTGAAGAACGGCCCGCGCTGGGCCAGCCGCGGCCATGCCGACAACGTGCCGCTCACTTACCTGTCGCAGTTCTCGCCCACCATTCGCGACAATGCACGCGGCGACCTGACCCTGGGCGCCAGGTGGGAACTCGACCTGCGCACCGCGACAGGCACCGGCGCCGCGCCGGCGCTGGACGGCATGCTCCACGTGTTCCGCGAAAAAGGCGACGTGATCGCCGGCGGCGACAACCCGGTGCCGCTCGGCCTGCGTACCTTCGAGGCGCGCGCCGACGTCGTCGGCAGCTCGCTCAAGGTAGAACTGAACCTGGACGGCGCCCGCACCGGCAGCGTCGAGGTCGATGCCACCGCCCAGCTGCTGCAGGGGCGCCTGGACCGCGACAGCCCCCTGCGCATGACGGCCAACGCCAACATGGGCTCGATCGCCTGGCTGGCCTCGTTTGCCGGCCAGTCCGGGCTGGAGCTGGACGGCGCGCTGCGCCTGGCGCTCCAAGGGTCCGGCACCATCGGCACGCCGCGCCTGGACGGCAGCGTCCAGGGCGACAACCTGGCCGTGCGCTGGCCGGAACAGGGTGTGCGCCTGCAGAACGGCCAGCTGCGCGCCAGCCTGGCGGGCGACCGGCTGCAGCTGCAGCGCCTGTATTTCCAGGGCCGCCAGGGCAGCGCCTCGGCCGAAGGCTTCCTGCGCTTCTCCAGCGGCCTGGCCGCAGCCGACCTGCGCCTGACGCTGGACAAGCTGGAAGCGCTGTCGCGCCCGGACCGCACGGTGGTCGTCAGCGGCAAGGCTTCGCTGGTGCGCAACGCCGACACGTTCGCGATCGAAGGCAACGTGCGCGCCGACCGCGCCCTGATCGAATTCGCGCCGCAAGGCCGGCCGACCATGTCGGACGACGTCATCGTGCTGGGCCAGGGCGGCGCCAAGCCTGTCCCCTCGAACGAGAAGGAAGAACTGCCGCTCACCATCGACCTGCGCGCCGACCTGGGCGACGAATTCAGGCTGCGCGGCCTGGGCATCGACGCGACGCTGGCCGGCAACGTCCGCATGCGCAAGGTCGGCGCCGGCGCGCCGCGCGTGAACGGCACCATCCGCGCGGTCGAAGGCGATTATGCCGCCTATGGCCAGAAGCTGGACATCCGCCGTGCCGTGATCACCTTCAGCGGCCCCTACGACAATCCGGCACTGGACGTGCTCGCGGTGCGCGCCCAGCCCGAAGGCGAGCAGCTGACGGAAACCAATGTGGAAGCCGGCGTGCAGGTGCGCGGCACGGCCCAGTCGCCCGAGGCGCGGCTGGTCTCGACGCCAAACGTCCCGGACAGCGAGAAGCTGTCCTGGCTGGTGCTGGGGCGCGGCATGGAGGGCACGAGCGGCAATGAGAAGGACGTGCTGGCGGCTGCCGGCGCCGCCCTTCTCGGCGGCAAGGGCGGCACCGGCGGCATCACCCAGAAACTGGCCACCTCGCTCGGCGTGGACGAACTCGGGCTGAAGCAGGCGGACGGCGGCGGAGGAGGCCTCGAAGGCACGGTGGTAACAGTAGGCAAGCGCATCTCCTCGCGCACCTACCTCAGCTTCGAACAGGGCGCCACCACGGCCTCGAGCCTGGTGCGCCTGCGCTACAAGTGGACGCCGAGGGTCACGCTGCAGTTCCAGACCGGTACCAATACCGCGCTGGACGTGCTGTACTCCTGGGCGTTCGATTAAGACCGGCCTGGGTAGCCTGGCGGCTGCCCAGGCATGGCGGAAATACCTTGGCCTCTGCCGGGCTGGCCTGAGCGCTTCACGGCGTACGGATGGACTGGTCGACTCCACCCAATAGGACTGTCGGGAAAATTTACAACCACCTTTCCTGCAACAAATTGTTCTTTTTTGCAACTTTGTGAAACTACGATAAGTCCTTGTTTTTAAATTATATTTTCTCTTTTGAAGCGTCTGGCACGATTCCTGCTAATACCCTGGTACGACTTCCACATGTAACAATGAGAGACTATATGATCACTAGCAAAATTAGCGCTACTATCGCCGGGGCCGCCCTGGCGCTCGGTCTGTCCGCTCCCGCCAGTGCCGTTATCCTGACGGCAGGCGACCTGAAGATCACTATCAATGCCTATGACGCTGGCACGGTTGGTTACGGCAATACGCAAGGCGTCAAGTGCACCACGGTTGATGCATGCGATGCGGCTGCCGGCCTGACAGCGCCAAATGCGATCGGCAGTGAAGATACCTGGGGTATTTTCTCGGTGCAGAGCATTTCGCGTGTGTCGAACGGCGAGCTGATTTTCACGGCCGGCAAGAACGGGGAATACCTCACCGGCGTGTTCGGCGGGATCGTCGATAGCTACGTCGAGGTGTCCGGCATCATGTCGCCCCAAACGCTGGCGCTGGGTACCGGTGGCTGGCTGAACATGTACTCGACCGGCCAGAACTACGACGCCTCCTTCGGACCGGGCGGCCGCATCGGCGCGACCGGCTACCAGGGCATCACCGACATCGGTGGCCAACTGGCCCTGTCGGCTGTGTTCGGCCAGGGCGCGCTCGGCGGCGCTCCGGAGTACAGCTGGGTGTCGAACTACGCCAACAGCACGATCTCGGGCAATAGCCAGGGCTACCTGGACGTGACCGGCGGCTCCTGGGCCTCGCTGTTCGACACCAATGCCCAGACCGACCCGAACGGCAACGCGCACGACCTGTTCATCAAGGTCACCTTCGGTCAGACCGGCGCGTCGGCCGGCGCAGGCTGGACGGTGGACGCGTCGGGCGACGTGCAAGGCCAGATCGGCGAAGTGCCGGAACCAAGCTCGCTGGCACTGCTCGGCCTGGGCCTCGGCCTGGCCGGCATGCGCGCGCGTCGTCGCCGCGCCTGACAGCTGCTTCGCTTCACATAAAAACTGCATGGCGCGCCATGCAGTTTTTTTTCGTCCAGGCTCATTTGCGCCGACAATACGCCGGGGAATAGCCGGCGCGTCGCAGTGCTAGTGGAACATGCTGGGCTTGGGATCCGGCACCGGATCCTGGTCCTGCGGCAGGTGGGGATGGCCCGGCTGGTGGTGCGGATGGGGCGTATCGAACGGCTCCGGCGACGGTTCCTCGATGGGCGCCGGGTCGGGAGCGCGGTGCGCCTTGAAAGGTAGAGCGGCGGGCAACACGGCATTCATGGCTGAATCTCCTCGGAACAAGCGGAGCGAATACCTTACCATGACGTGCTTTCCGCCGCCGTTCGGCCGGCCTGGCGTGCGCCGGCGGGGACGGCTCCATTACAATGGCGGGTCTGAACCCATTCATCGCACCATGGACCTTTCGATCACCACCCTCGCCCTGCTCGTCCTGACCCCGCTCCTCGTCTGGCGCGTCTACAAGCGCATCAAGGCCCGCATGGTCCGCCAGCGCTCGATCGTCTCGCGCCATTACACCGGCGTGCTGGTGTTCGGCGCCATGCTGCTGGTGCCGCTGACGCAACTGTTCGACAAGCCGGTCAATCTCGCCGCGCTGCTGGTCGGCTCGGCCTTCGGCGCCGGCTGGGGCCACTACGCCCTGAAGCGGACCCGTTTCGAAGACACGGAGCACGGCTATTACTTCACGCCGCCGGCGCGGCTGGGCATCCTGATGGCCATGATCCTGGTGGCGCGCATCCTCTACCTGGGTATCGAGATCTATGCGAACCAGGGCAAGGGCATCCCGGCGCCAAAGCTGACGGACGACATGCTGACCATGTTGTGCCTGGGGCTGACGGCGGGCTACTTCGAGCGGTATTCGGCAGGGCTGCTGCTGTGGCGGCGCAAGCTGCGCAAGGCGCTCGATGTCGAATGATGGTGCAGTATTAGGAACATTAGCTTGTGCTTTTAATCGAAGAAACTACCGTCCAACCAGATTAAGGAATGTAGATGCGCGAAGATTTTAGTGCTGACACCATTCGAAGCCTGAAGGCTCGCGCTGGAAACGCCTGCTCGTTCCCAGGTTGCCACGCCCCTACCTCCGGCCCATCTCATGAGTCGGAAACTAAAACGTCAAACACTGGTGTTGCGGCTCATATTTGCGCTGCATCGCAAGGCCCTGGTGCTCGTCGACGTCTGGACCTTTCGAAAATTGATAAGAGTCTTTTGTCTGAATACAGCAACGGAATTTGGATGTGCGAAACGCACGCTAAATTAATTGATACTGACGAGGTACGCTTCACAGTCGAAATGCTTGGTCGTTGGCGCGAACTAGCTCAACTCCGAGCTTCGCTAAGCCAAGAAGTCGGACGATCCATTGAAGTGCATTTGCGGCAGGGAAACGAAGTCCCATTGGCTGTCGTTGAGCGATCAGTTAACCAAACCAATGATCAGACGATGAATGATCTTTGTGATGCAATACTGGACAGTTGCATTGTCGATGTGTGGGGGAAAGACATTGGATATGCTGTCAGAGATGTAGTGGCGGAATTAATGGATAACGCTTTCAAGCATGGTGGTGCCCACCACTTTAGGCTTGATATCAATCCTAATCGAATACTTATTAAGAGCGATGATGCGCCCTATAGTTTTGGTCAGTTACTTGCCGATGGCCAACGTCATGGTGGACAGCAGGCAGCTGCGTCATTGTTGAAGTTTAACGACCGGCTGATTACTTCCTACCGACGAGAAGGCGAATTTAATGTGACTGAAATCGCTTTTATTATGTCATCTGAACAAGTGCTTCGCAGTACAACTTGCTCAGTAGACTACGGTGATTTCGTTATGACAATGGAGTATGCGGACCAACTGCCTGCCATATACTCGAGTTGCGAAACGATTTATGTAGTGATGGGTCCACGACAGCATTTAGTTCCGAGCATAGCGCGTAGGCTATCGACCCGCTTACATAAACTTGCTGCCTCACAAAAGCAGATTGTCTTAATCGGCACTGCTATATCGGCAGGAGTTGTTTTGACACTTAAGGATGCTTTTCCTGATATGCAAATAATGCAGCTCTAAAAGAAATATCGACGTTGGTAATTGTATTCTTCGATTTGGACTAAAAACACGATAACAGCCATAAAAAAAGGGAGCCATTTGAACTGGCTCCCTTTGTCTTATGCTGCCTTCGCCTCGTCCTTCCTCCGTTGCAGCACGAAGATCGGCTGCGCCCATTGCACATCCTTCTTCTTCTTGCTGGTGATGAGCGTCAGCTCCGACGGATCGTACACGTCCGTGTTGTGCGTCAGCGGCGTCGTCATCAGGTATTGCGCGTCGGTGTTCTTGAGGAATTCGCCCACCAGCTGGATGTTGCGGATGTCCAGGTGCGCGAACGGTTCGTCGATGAACACGAAGCCGCCCGAGCCTTCTTCCGACTTCAGGAGGCCAATCAAGAGCACCAGCGACTTCATCACCTGCTGGCCGCCGGAGGCCTCGCCGTCGTTCATGCCGATCTGGTCCTTGCCGTCGAACTTGAAGCGCACGTGCAGGCCGGCCTGGGCCAGCTGCACGTCGTCGTTCTCCAGGCGCACCGGGTCGGCCTGCACGTCGATGCCGGCCAGCTCGCCCAGCTCCTTGATGTTCTTCGAGTAGGTCTTGATGGTGTAGCGCAGGCGCTCGATGTAGGCGCCGCGCGCGTTGCCCGTGGCCTCGATCGCGCGGTTGTTCTGGTAGCGGCGCTCTTCCGTTTCGGACTGGCGGCCGGACAGCTGGTCGTTCAGGCGCGCATACTGGTCGATCACCGTGCCATCCTGTTCCCAGTCCTCGCGCGCCAGGGAATGCTCGAGCGTCGACAGGCGCAGGTTGACCTGGTGCGCGTTCTGGTGCCTGGCCACCAGGGCGCTGCGCCAGCCTGCGTTCTTCCAGTTCTTCGGCACGTGGCGCCAGCCTTTGCGCAGCGCCAGCAGCGCCTTGGCATGTTCGGCGCGCTGCTCGATGGTGCGGCGGTTATTCAGGCGCATGCCCGCTTCCGCCTCGGACAAGGCCATGCGCGCGTTCTGCCATACGGTGTCGGCGCGGGTCCGCGCCACCGTCGCGTTCTTGGTCAGCATCGACAGCTCGCCCAGGCGCGCGCCGACTTCCAGGCGCTCGGCCTTGAGCGGCTGGACGGCGCGGGTGGCTTCCTCGAACTCGGCCTGGCGCGCCGACAGTTCCTTGGCCGCGTCCACGCCGGCGATGCGGCCCTTCAGCGCGCCCACCTCGGCGGCCAGCTTGCTGATTGCCAGCGTCAGCGCGTCTTCCTGGGCTTCCAGGGCCGGGAGCGACTTCTGGATCGCTTCCAGGCGCTGGGTCTTGCCGGCGGAACCGAAGCGGTAGCGCGACGGCTCCACGAACAGCGAGCGTCCGCCGCGGCGTTCGCGGTGGTAGGCGTCCGGCGTGATCCATTCGTCGCAATTGGCCTTGAAGCCGGCGTCCACCGAGTCCACGCGCTCGATGCGTTCCAGCTGGTCGATCAACCAGCCCGGCGCCTTCCCGGAGAAGCGCACCACCGACAGCAGGGTGCTGTCCTTGACCACCGGCGCCTCGACGCAATCGGGCACGATGAAGTGGCGGTAGCGCTCCTTCTCGGCCAGGCGGTAGGCGGCCGGGGCATCCTTGGCTTTCTCCAGCAGCACCACCGACGCGTAACCGCCGAGCACACCTTCGACCGCGCCCTGCCACTTCGGATCCGTCACTTCGACGATGTCCGACAGCATGGCGTGCGGGATGCCCTCGTCGCGCAGGGCGCGGCGCATCTGGCGCTGCGCTTCCGGCTCCGGCATCGCGCTCTTGCCCTGCAGCGCCGAGATGGTGGCCAGCTCGCCCGCTATTTTTGCCGCGATGCTGTCGCGCGCCGCCTTCTGCCTGGCCAGCTCGGCTTCCTTCTCGTTGAGCTGATTCGCCACCTCTGCCAGGTCGGCGCCGGCATCAAGCGCCAGCTTCTGCAGGCGTTCCTTCTGCTCGAGCAGGCTTTCCAGGGGCTTGAGCTTCTGGTTGACTTGCGTGAGGCGGCCGGCCAGTTCCGTGGCTTCCTGCTCCAGCTGGGTTTCCTGCTTCTGCGCTTCGGTCAGGGCGCGCTGCTGGGCGGCCAGCTGCTGGCGCTTCTCGGCCAGGATCGCGTCGGACTGCAGCAGGGGCTTGCGGGCTTCCTTCAGCGTGCGGCTGATCAATGCGGCCTTTTCGCGCGCTTCATGGTATTCGAGCGCCGGCAGCACGTCTTCCTGCAGCTCGCGCTTTTCCTTGTGCAGGTCTTCCCACTGGTGGTAGTTGGCCACGCGCAGGCGCAGGCCTTCCAGGTTGATGCGCGAGGTTTCCAGCTCGGCCTCGAAACGCTTCAGTTCCGTCTCGGTGTCGCGCTGGTGGCGCTTGGCCTCGTCGTAGGCGTCCAGCACTTCCTTGTCGCCGAACACCTGGAACACCAGGTCCAGCAGCTGGCGCGGCGCGTACTCGCACAGCTTGTCGGTCTCGCCCTGCTCCAGCGCCAGCACCTTCGACATTGCCGGCGACAGGCCGGCCGAGGCCAGGCGCTTCTTGTAGTTCTCGACGCCGAGCCAGTCGGTGGCTTCGGTGACTTCCTCGATCTCGACGTTCCCCGGGCGCATCAGGTACTGGCGCTTCCAGTCGCCGCCGTTCTTCTGCACCTGGCAGAACAGGGTCACTTCGTCGTCGGCGAAGAAGCCGGAATGGCGGAATGGGCGGTTCGACAGCTGTTTGCCGACCGGCTTGTTGTCGACCACGGCGCGCAGCCAGGCGCTCTGCTGGCCCGAGTGGCGCGCATAGTGCTTGTAGGTGCGGCCCATCGAGCAGTCGAGGCCGAACAGGGTGCGCAGCGCATCGAGCAGGGTGGTCTTGCCGGAACCGTTCTGGCCGGCGATCGTGATGATCTTGGCGTCCAGTGGAATGTTCTTGATCCGCTGCCAGTAATCCCAGTGGACCAGTTCGAGTGATTTGATGTGGAACATGGGCTTGCCTTAATTCGGAGTTTCTTCGTCGGCGACGGTTTCGACAACGGCGTCGTTGGCGGCATCGACCTTGCGCGGCACCACGGCCAGCGGGGCGCGCTTGAACACGTCGGCCAGCGCACCGTTGATGATGCGTTCCTTCAGCACGTCGGTATCCATCATCAGGTCCAGCAGCGGGCCTTCCAGGATCACGTCGCCGCGGCGCTCGATGAAGCCGAGCTTGGACAGCACGCCCAGGTTCATGTCCATGCGGGTCTTCTTGCCCAGCTTGTCGCCGAAGTCGGACAGCAGCGCGGTGTAGGAGATGCCGATCGAGGTGTCCTCGGCGCGCGGGATCGGCGCATCCTTGTCGAACATGTCGGTCTGGTCGTCGTCCACCGTGACGTGGGTTTCCTGGCGCTCGCGCTTCGGCAGGATGATCTGCGCCCACAGCACCACCAGCAGGGCCACGCCGTCGCGGGTCAGGCCGAAGTTGTTGTTCTGCCAGATGTCCTTGGCGCCGAAGATCTTCGGCTCGACGTTGCGGTGCAGGGCGATCGTCACGTGGTCGGCATACACGTTGTCGAGCAGCTTCATGCCGCATTCCAGCAGGCGCTTGTCGACTTCGATGCGGAACTGCTCGTCCGACAGCGCGCGCTTGACCATCTTGTCGTCGCGGCGCAGGGTCTGGTGCGTCAGCAGGCGCGCGATCAGGATTTGTGCGTCGTCATTCATCGGAAAGGCTTTCAGTATTCAGTGACAGGGTGGCGATCGACATCGCCGCCACTTCGGGATCGTCGAGCTGGATCATGTCGTCAGTGGGCTCGAACTTCACCGGCAGGCGCGCCAGCTCGGCGGTCGCGCCCTGCAGGCTGGCCTCGGCGGCGTCGCCCAGCAGCGGCAACAGCGAAGCCCGATAAGACGCAACAGCGAAACTGGCCGGCAACAGCGACTCGTGCAGCGCCACCTTCTTCGGGCCGCTCTCCGAGAACTCGGGGAAGTTGCCGAGGTTGGCGAAGTCGGCCAGCTTGTTGATCCAGTCGTTCAGCTCGGCCTGCATGGCCGGGTTGTCGTTGATGGTGGTGGGCGCATCCTGGCCGCTCGGCAGGCCCTTGGGGCCGGTCGAGGTCACGCGCTCGAGCAGCAGCTCGGTCTCGGCCACGTCGATCATCTCGGCCGGCGTGCCGAACAGCGGTACCACCGGGCGGTCGATCGCGTCCGCGGCCAGGCTGGCCAGGTCGTCGTGGGCCAGCAGCCAGCGCTTCACATCCGTGGTCGACAGGCCGGACTGGCCCAGGTGCACGCGCTGGCGCTCGATCTGGTTCAGGGCGCGCGAGAACATGCCCTGCATGTTCAGCAGCGCGCTCTGGGCGCGGCCGATGGCCTGCGCCGCCTTGTGGGTGGCGGCATCGGCGTTCGGATCCTGCAGGATGGCGCGCAGGATGACGGAGCCCTTCTCGACCCAGTCGCAGGCCATGTGCCACTTGGCCTGCGAGGTGCGCAGGCGGAATTCGGAGCCCGAGGCGATCGCGTCGCGGAATTCCTCGGTGAGTTCGACCAGGCGGCCCAGCAGGTGGCGCAGCTGCTCCACCGTGACGCCGCCCACGGCCTGGGCGCCGGCCACCTGCGACAGCAGGAAGCCCATCTCGGCATCGTCTTCTTCCGGCTTGGCCAGCGCGATCAGGGCGTCGAGCGCGGACAGCACGTTGCGCGCCAGCGGCGTGATGCGGTAGACGGCGGCCGGGGCGTCCCAGGCCAGCAGGCCGTGGCCGCGCAGGCGGTTCAAGACCGTCTCCAGGCTTTCCGCCGTCAGGTAGGCCAGCTTGTTGTTGATGTCGGCGCGCGAAAAGCTCGATGCGCCGGTGTCGCTGGCCAGCTCGCGCAGGACCAGCAGGCGCACCAGCACGCCGTCCTGGCTGCCATGGAACAGGGCCGTGAAGGCCGACAGCATCGGCTGGGCGCGCTTGAGGTGGTAGACCTGCTCGATCTCGTCGGGCGCGACGCCGCTCTGGAAGTGCGCCTGCAGGGGGTCGTCTTCCAGCGAAGTATCCTGAGCTGTGATGCGGGAATCTGCGGCGAGCGCCGCGCCGCCAAGGTGGTCGATCATGTGAGTACCGTTCTCTGGCGCGGACAAGCTCAACCGGTCCGCGGGGGCGCCAGTATAACAGTTTAAGATCGGCAACTAGCAGTCGATGGGGGCGGTCATTGCAGGAAAGACACACCAGATTATTGTCTTAAATGCAATAAAATATTGCCTGAATGTGAAATCTCGTTCAGCGTTTCTTGACAGTATTCAAGGTCTGTTCGACCTGTTCCTTGTCGCCGTCCGTATAGCGCAGCCTGACCGGATACCACTCGTGTTGCGGCGCCAGCCACACTTCCAGGGTCTGCTCCTTCTTGTCCGCCACCGGCTGACGCGCCACCAGCACGGCCTCGACTTCGCCCAGGCCGGTGCGCACTTTTTCGCGTTTGACCACCTTGAACACCCAGGTTTCGGCATCGCGCCGGCCGGCGACAAAGAAGGGCCATTCGGAACCCGGCCTGAAGCGCTCGCCGGCGCCGCGCGCCACCGCCGCCAGCTGCCAGGTAATGGAAGCGCGGTCCTGCTCGCCGCCCTTGAGCGGGTAGACCTGCCTGCTTTCGCTGAAGCGCAGCACGTTTGCCGCGCGATCGAAGGTGGCGGTGGTCGGGTCCTTGCGCATGCGCTTCTCGACGAACTCGTTGGGAGCCAGGCCGAAGGCGTCCACCGCGCCGCTGCTGCGATCGTGGGTGATGGTGCCCAGCACCGACAGCCGCGATTCGGCATTGACGCTGTACTTGCCCTCCCCCGCGCGCCAGTTGACGACGGCCTCGCCCTTCAGGCCGAAGCCGCGCTGGCGGGCCTGCAGGTCGTAGCTGAGGTCGGCCGACGGCGGCAGCTCGAACGGCCGCTTGATGGCGGGCGGCGCATCCTTCGCTGCGGCGGCGCCCAGTGTGAACGCGAGCAGCATGCCGGCGCCGGCGTGTCGTAGGGCGGATGTTTCGGTAAATCGGTGCATAGTCAGAATCCTGGTTGGGTCATGGCGATGTCGCTCACCGTCTGGGTGGTCACGGCGCCCTTGGCTTCGCTGCTGCGGATCTGCACCGGCAGCCAGCCGTGCGCGGGCGAGAGCCAGATGTCCAGCCGCGTCTTGTACGAGCCGGGCTTCGGCGGACGCACCACGCGCACGGTCTGCAGGCGGCCGATCGGGGTGTCGATCTCTTCCGGCCCCACGACATTGAAGGTATACACGCTGCCCCAGCGGTCCTCGCAGACAAACATGTCGATGTCGCCGGAAAGCTGCGACTGGTCGCCGCGCGCGATGGCGGACAGCTGCAGCGGCACCGTGGCCTTGTCCTGCGCGCCGGGCAGCAGCGCGTAGTTGTTCTGCGAGGCCGAAAAGCTCACCTTGTTGCCGGGCCAGTCGAAATGGGTCGCGGTCAGCGCGCGGCCGCGGCGCTTTTCCGTCATCTTCACCGGCGCCAGGCCAGTGTTGCCGAGGCGGCCTTCGCTGGTGAGCACCGCCAGGTTCACGCGCGCGAACACGATCCTGATGCCGGCCTCGAAGCGCAGCTGGTAGGCCCCGTCGGTCCGTTTCCACGACAGCAGCGCCTGGCCGCTCCAGCGGGTGCCGTCGGCATCGACGCGCGCCACGTCGTAGCGCAGCTCGGCCGGCGGCGGCACGTCGACCTTGTAGCGGCGGATCGTATGCACGATGGGGGCCGGGCCGGGATCGGGCGGAGCTTCCTCGGCTGCCGCCATGGCCGCCATGGCCGCCTGCTGCGCCGGCGCCGGCTCGGCGGGCGGCGCGGCCGGCTGGGCGGGCGGACCGGGTGCGACAGGCTCGCCCACCACGTCCTCGGTCACCGCAATCGTGGGCAGCGGGACGAAATCGGGCAGCGGCGGCTGCACCATCTTCGGCCCAGGAAGCGGCGCCGGTTCGGGCGGCGCCTCGCGCGGCGTCGTGGGCAGCAGCCGGGCGAGGCTGATGGCGGCTTCGCCCTCGCGCCCCGGCAGCGCGATGCCCTGCGTGCCCGAGGTGAGCCAGGCCAGCAGCAGCCAGTGCAGCAGCACGATGAGCGTGCACAGCACCAGGGCGCGCAGCCGCTGAGGAGGGAAAGCGGAACTCATGCCGCTAGTGTAGCCTGAGCGCAGCCGGGGCGCAGGTGCACGGCGCAGGGAGGCCGCATGCGCTTGTCGCGCAGGCTTTGTCCTGTGTTAGTTATCTGATACGCTAGGCGTGTCCACCAATGGAGAAACCGATGCTCAAGCCACCCATGCCGAACGCTGCCGGAATGACCGATACGCTCGAATTCGTCAAGAACCTCTGGGGCGGCATGCAAATCCCGGGTGTCGGCGTGCCCGGCATGTCCGGCTCCAGCCTGTCCGTGGACGAACTGGACAAGAAAATCACCGACCTCAAGGCCGTCGAATCCTGGCTGAACCTGAATCTGGGCATGCTGCGCGGAACCATCCAGGCGCTCGAAGTGCAGCGCGGCACGCTGGCCACGCTCAAGGCCATGGGCGACAGCATGGCGCAGGCCATGGGGGGCGCCGGCGGCGATCCCGCGATGGCGGCGCCGTTCGCCCAGTTCTTCGCGCAGTCGGCTGCGGCTCCCACGCCGCCCCCGCCGCCGGCCCCCTCGGCCCCGCCCGACCAGGCCACCACGCCCGGCGGAGCCGCCACCCCGGAGGCAACGGCCGCCGGCAGTGCCATGCCCGCAGCGGTCGCCTGGTGGAATTTATTGCAAGAACAATTCCGTCAAGCGGTCAGCAGTGCGATCCCGCCATCCGGGGCAGGGGCGGACACGCCGGGCACGCCGGGCACCGAGGGCGGCGAGGCCGCAAAGGTCCAGCCTGCCGAGCCGAAGGCCCGGGGCGGCTCGCCGCTGGACGTTTCCGGCGGTGCGGCCCAGCCTTCCTCGGGTTCCAAACGGGTGGGACGCCATCCCCGCGCCAATCCGGACAAGGGATGAGGCCGGCCTGGCAGCCATCCTTCCCGCCTGCCCGGCAGTGACTGCGCAAGCCCGCACCGGCGCGACATGGCGACAGCGGCGATTGGCGGGTCGCACGCGCACGCAGCGCTCCCTGCGTCGGGAGAGCATGGTATGGTCGCGCTATTCATTACCTTGACCAGATGCGAACGATGAGCCCACCCGCGCGGCCGAGTACCGGTTCTGCCACCCCCAACTTCGTCGCCGGCGGCGGCAGGATGGGCGAAGCGATTCGCAGCTACGCCTGGGCCGATTCGCCTCTCGGGGAACCCGATTACTGGCCCGGCGCCCTGCAGACCGTCGTCGGCATCATGCTCCATTCCCACACGGCCATGTATGTCGTCTGGGGCGACGACCTGATCCTGCTGTACAACGACCAGTACCAGACTATCCTTTCCGGAAAGGGAGCGGATCCGCGCCAGTTCCTCGGCCGGCCGTTCCGCGACGTGTGGCCGGAAGTATGGGACGAGGTCTCGCCCATGCTCTACTCGACCCTGCGCGGGGTGCCCGTGTCGTACGAGGACAGGCGCTTCGTCCTGATGCGCAATGGGGCGCCGGAAGAGATGTACGCCAGCTTTTCCACCACGCCGGTGTTCGATGCCGACGGAAGCATCGGCGGCGTCCTGTGTATTTGCAGCGAAACGTCCGAGAAAGTGCGGACCAGGCTGCAGCGCGACGCCGCCCTCGAGGAACTGGAGAGCACCGTGGCGGAACGCAGGCAGGTCGAGCAACGGCTGCGCCTGCTGGACGCCATCGGGGAGGCGACCCGCCTGGCCGGCGATCCCGAGGCCATCATGGAACACAGCACGCAGCTGCTGGGCGAGTTCCTCGGCGTCACCCGGGTCGCCTATGCCGACCTGGAAGCGGACAACGACCGCTTCACGATCCGCCACGACTGGCACCTTCCCGGCGCCGGCAGTACCGTCGGCGTCTATTCGCTCGACCTGTTCGGTGCAGGGATCGCCCGCAAGCTGCGCGCCGGCCGCACCACGGTCGTCAACGACGTCGACGCCGAGCTGGCCTCCGGCGACGGCGGCGACATGTTCAGGCAAATCGGCATCCAGGCCGTGGTGTGCTGCCCCCTCGTCAAGCAGGAAAGGCTGGTGGCCCTGATGGCCGTCCACCAGGCGCGGCCGCGCACCTGGACCGTGGAGGAAATCGCGCTCATCGAAGCCGTGGTGGACCGCTGCTGGGCCCACATCGAACGGGTCAGGTCGCACGAGGCGCTGCGCCAGGCAGACCGGCGCAAGTCCGAATTCCTGGCGACGCTCGCGCACGAACTGCGCAACCCGCTGGCCCCGATCCGCAGCGCGCTCGACGTGCTGCGCCTCGGCGCCGACAGGCCGGGGATGCTGGACAAGGTACGCGGGGTCATGGAACGCCAGGTGACGCACATGGCCCACCTCATCAACGACCTGCTCGACATTGCGCGCATCTCGTCGGGGAAAGTCGTCCTCAAGAGCAAACGCGTCAGCCTGCAGTCCGTGATCAGGAGCGCCATCGAGGCAAGCCTTCCCCTGATCGAGGGCGCGGGACACGACTTTGCCGTCGACGTCCCCGAACAGCCGGTGTGGGTGGATGGCGATCCGGTGCGCCTGACCCAGATCCTGGTCAACCTGCTGTCGAATGCCGCCAAGTACACGGGGCGGCAGGGACGCATCGCCCTGGCCGTCACGGCCGATGGCGGCCGCGTCGCCGTGCGTATCCAGGACAACGGCATGGGCATTGCGCCCGACTCGCTGGAATCCGTGTTCGAGATGTTCACCCAGGCCCATGCCGACGCGGCGCTATCGAAAGGCGGGCTCGGGATCGGGCTGTCCCTGGTGCGCCACCTGGTCTCCCTGCATGGCGGGACCGTGACGGCGGCCAGCGCCGGCCTGGGCCAGGGAAGCAGCTTCACGGTCGTGTTGCCGCTCGCCGCGCCGGCCGAGGGTGAGGAATCCCGGACGCAGGCGGGTGAGGCGCCCCGTGTGGCCCCGCATCGGCCCACGCGCATCCTGATTGCGGACGACAACGTGGACGCGGCCGAAACGCTCGGGCGCCTGCTGCAGTTACAAGGCCATACGGTCGACATCGCGCACGACGGCGTGCAGGCCGTGCGCATCGCGGCCCTCAGCCGCCCGCAGATTGCCCTGCTGGACATCGGGATGCCGGTCATGGACGGCTACCAGACTGCAAGGATGCTGCGCACCATGCCCGACATGGGCGCCGCCTGCCTGGTCGCGCTCACGGGTTGGGGCGCGGAAGAAGACCGGGCGCGCTCGCGCGCCGCAGGCTTCGACCACCACCTTCTCAAGCCGGCCCAGCTCAGCGATATCGAGCACATCATTGCCCGGACGTCCGGCTCCGCGGAGCCCGGAGCGGCGCGCCAGGGCTAGAGGACAAAGCGGTCCAGCCCGACGATGGCCGACACCGCCAGCGAGGCCACGAGGTAGCAGAGCAGCTGGTCTTTCCAGCCCAGCTGCAGGCGCCGGCTGGCCACCACCACCAGGGCGATCAGGCCGCCGGCCACCAGCACCGGCAAGGTCCATTTGCCCAGGCCGAAATACAGGCTGACGCGTGCTTCGTCGTTCGGATGGAGAACGCTGACCAGGCCGGCCGTCAGGCGGGAGAACGCGGCCGCATACAGGAATGCGAACGCAATCGGCGAGCCAGTGCGCCGCACCACGACATAGGCCAGCACGCCTTGCAGGATGGTGACGGCAGGGCCGGCGGCATCCGCCAGCATCCGTTGCCAGGGCTCGGCCGGCGTCAGGTAGCAGACGATGTTCAGGCCGAACTGCATGTCGAGGCCGAGCGCCCGGCCGGCGAGCCAGTGCGCCGATTCATGCACGAGGTTGGTGGCGAAGAAGACGACGATCAGCCAGGCGAAGAACGACGGTGTGAGCTTCATGAACATACCGGTTGGAACAGCGATCGGGCAAACCTGCGTTGTCGTGCGCATGCAATGTACTGCAAGTAATGAGAGTTTTCCAGCTTGAAATTTTCGCTACCTGAGGGCGAACTGGACGCAGCTGCAACGCCGCACGCTTGATGTAGTCGGTAGCGCCCGCTTGACTGGCGTGCTGAACTGGCCTGGCGGGATCGGTTTTTCCATTCCGCGCGTCTTCAGCAGGAGTGCCCGTGCCCTCTTTCGACCCAGCCAGCCTGGCCCCGGCGCAGATTGCCGACCTGCGCCGCAAACTGGAAGCGGCCGGTTGCCGTCCGCCGCCGCATGCCCGCACGCTGGGCGAACTGGCCGAGGCGGTGGTCGAATTCCGGCGGCGCCAGGGCATCGCCGGCCGCGGCGTGCTCGACGACGTCACCTTGATGCGCCTCGACGAGGTCAGCGGCGCCACCTTCCGCGACGCCTTCCTCGACGAGCTCGACCTCCTGCGGCCCGACCCCGATGCCGCGTCCGCTTCCGCTTCCGACGCCGGGCTGTCGCGCCGTGCCCATGGCGCCGGACTGGTAGGGCTGGCGCTGTCCGGCGGCGGCGTGCGCAGCGCCACCTTCGGCCTGGGCGTGCTGCAGGCGCTGGCGGCGCAGGGGATGCTGCGCCACCTCGACTACCTGTCCACCGTCTCGGGCGGCGGTTTCATCGGCGGCTGGCTGTCCAAGTGCATCCACGAACAGGGTGGCGACGTGCGCAAGGTCGAGGCGATGCTGGCGCCTGCGGGCGGCACGGCGTCCGCCGGGCCGGAGGCGCCGGAGATCCGCTTCCTGCGCCAGTACAGCAATTACCTGTCGCCGCGCGGCGGCATGTTCAGCGCCGACACCTGGACCCTGATCGGCACCTATGTCCGCAACACCGGCCTGAACCTGACGATGCTGGTCGCCTGGCTGTGCGCGCTGCTGCTGCTGCCGCGCGCGGCGGTCTGGGCCGTGCACCGGATCGTCGACCCCGGCGGCGCCTGGGCCTTGTACGCCGACCTGGCCTGGATGGCGGCGACCGTGCTGTTCCTGTGCGCGGTGTTCTGCATTGCGCTGAGCATCTCGAGCAAGCCGTCCGGCTCGCGCGGCCAGCGCCGCTTTCCGCTGTCGCAGGGTGCGGTGCTATGGTGGATCAACCTGCCCCTGCTGCTGGCCGGCTTCCTCGGCAGCGTGGGCCTGTGGCGGCACGGCGGTGCGGCGCCGGTCTGGGAGCTGGGCATGCTGCCGGCCCAGCTGCAGGGACGCGAGCACTGGCTGCTGGCGCCCGGCTTCGTGTACTTCGTCGTGTGGGCCTGCGGCTGGTACGTGGCGCACGACCGCACCAGCGTCTACCGGCGCGCCGGCTATACCCTGTGCGCAGCCGCCTTCGTCGCCGTGCTGGCGGTGCTGGCCGCGGCGGCGCGCGCCTTTGCGCCCGAGATGATGGCGCAGCTCGTCATGGGTGCGAAAGCGCGCGCCGGCGCCGACCACCTGGTGAACGGCCTGCTGGCCCTGTCGGCAGTGCTGGTGCTGCTGGCCATTGCCCTCTGGGGCATGCACCGCCTGCAGCCGCGGCCGCCCTCGGCCGACCTGACGCGTACCGAGATCGCCGAGGGCGTGTCGCACCTGCTGTGCGCCCTCGGCGCGCTGACCATCGGCACGGTGCTGCTGCTGGGGGGACTGTCGGTGCTGCCCGACCCGAGCACGCACCCGGTGCTGAACAACGCGATCGCGCTCACTACGTTCGGCATGCCGCTGATGATGGCGCTGTTCGCCGGCACCATGACGCTGATGATCGGCCTGATCGGCCGCATGTACAGCGACGCCAGCCGCGAATGGTGGAGCCGCCAGGGCGCCTGGACCTGGATCTTCGCGCTGGCCTGGGTGTCGATGTTCGGCGTCGCCTTCTTCCTGGCGCCGCTGCTGCACTGGGCCTGGCTGACCTACGAGCCGTGGTCGCACGCCGGCACGGCGGCCGGCTGGCTGCTCATGACCTGGTTCGGCCTGCGGGCCGGCAGCGGCAGCAGGACGGGCACGAACGGCGCCGGAATGCGCGCCACCGAGTCAAAGCTCGACCTGGCGGCGCGGCTCGCGCCCTACGTATTCACCGCCGGCGTGTTCGCGCTCCTGAGCGCGCTGGTGCAGGCGGTGGTGGCGCCGCCGCGCATCGCCTGCGCCCAGCCCATCACCCTCACCTGCGTGTACGGCGCCCACGCCTCCGCCACCCTGGCGACCGGCGGCGGCCGGCTGGCCACGACCCTCGCGGCCTTCCTGGCGGCCGCACTGCTGCTCGGCTGGCGCGTGGACATCAACAAGTTTTCGCTGTACATGCTGTACCGTAATCGCCTGGTGCGCGCCTACTTCGGCGCCAGCAGCCGCGCGCGCAGGCCGCATCCGTTCACCGGCTTCGACCCGGGCGACGATCCGCTGCTGGCCGACCTGCAGCAGCAGCGCCCCTGCCACATCATCAACACCTCCCTCAACCTGGTGGGCGGCGAGGAGCTGGCCTGGCGCACCCGCAAGGCAGCCTCATTCACCTTCACGCCGCGCTACTGCGGTTTCGAGCTGCCGGCCGGATCGGTGGGCATGGGCGGGTCGACGGCGGCCGATGCGCAGTCGTCCGATGCCAAGCGCGGCTGCTACCGGCCCACCCATGCCTATGGCGCGCGCTCGGGCGCCGGCGCCGACGACGATGCCGGCGTGCGGCTGGGGATGGCGGTCGCCGTCTCGGGCGCGGCGGCCAGCCCGAACATGGGCGCCCACTCGTCGCCGCCACTGAACTTCCTGATGACGATGTTTAACGTGCGCCTGGGGCGCTGGTGCCCCAACCCGCGCAAGGCGGCGTGGCAGCAGTCCTCGCCGCCGGTCGGGCTGTTCAGCCTGCTGGCCGAGCTGTTCGGCATGACCAATGCCGACGCCACCTGGGTCTACCTGTCCGACGGCGGGCACTTCGACAATCTCGGCATCTACGAGCTGGTGCGGCGCCGCTGCCGCCTGATCGTCGCGGTGGACGTGGCCAGCGACGGGCGCCTGGCCTTCGAAGACCTCGGCAATGCGATCCGCAAGTGCGCCACCGACCTGCACGTGCGCATCGACCTCGACGTCTCGAAGCTGGCGCAGCTGGGTGGAGAGGGCCTGTGCGGCGCCAGCTGCGCGGTGGGGACGCTGCGCTACAGCCAGGTGGACGCGGGCGGCGTGGACGGCACCCTGCTGTACCTGAAACCGGCCATCGTCGGCAGGGAGAACGCCGACCTGCTCAACTACCGCAAGGTGCACCCGGCCTACCCGCACGAGAGCTCGGTGGACCAGTGGTTCGACGAGACCCAGTTCGAAAGCTACCGGGCGCTGGGGCAGTACATCGGCCAGTGCGCGCTGGGCGGCGCGGTGGAGGCGGCGCGCACGCGCGACGGCGGGATCGACGTGGGCATGCTATGCGCCGAGCTGGCGCGCAGGCATGGCGACGCGGCGCCGGCACAAGGGCCTGGAGACGTGCGAGGAAGCTGGCGCTGAGGCCGTGACGGCAGGCTCAGGCGGCCTCGTCCTCGTTGTCCTCGTTGTCCTCGCTGTCCTCGTTGTCCTCCTCGTCCGTCTCCTTGTCGCCGTCCTTGTCCGGCGCCCCGGCCTTGGCGTCCTCCTCCGACTTCAGGCCCGTCAACTGATCCATCAGCTGCGCAAAGCGCTGCTGCCCCGGCTGCAGCTGGTCGACGTGGAGCAGCACGCCGTGCGCTTCCTCGTGCAGCTGCACGCTGTGGCCGCGCTGCTGCATGTACGAGATCAGGACCTGCACCGAGTTGAACAGGATGCGCACATTGTGCGGCAGCGCCGTGCGCGCGTTGCGCATCCATTCGACGGCTTCGGCCAGCTTGTTGGTCTTCCAGAGCAGCACGCCCTGGTTCATCAAATCGACTGCTTCCTTGCGCGCGGCGCGGATCAGCTCGGCGCCTTCCTCGCCCATGCGCGCCTTGTCGAAGATCGCCTGCACCTCGTCCTGCAGCAGCACGTTGTCGTGGTTGTTGCGGATCACGTAGCACAGCAGATCGGCCGGCGCCTCCTTGACCCCGACCGCGAACAGCAGGGTCGCCATCTCGAAGCAGGTCGGCACGTCCGGGCGTTCCGGGGTGGCCGCCAGCAGCGCTTCCAGCTCGTCGCCCGCCTTGCGCGCACGGCGGTAGTCGCCGCTTTCGTGGTACACCAGGCCTTCGGTGATCTTGGTGCGCAGCTCCATGTCGGGATGGTCGGCGCCGAATTCGCGCTGCGTGATACTCAGGATCTGGAGCGCTTCCTTCGGGTCGTTCTTCAGTCCGCACACGCGCGCCAGCCCCAGGTAGGCGTCAGGCGTCTTGCGGATCGAGTATTCGCCGATCGCGATGCACTTGCGGAAGGCCTTCTCGGCCATGCCGACGTTGCCCAGCCTCAGGCAGGCCTGGCCGAGGTTGCGCTGGCGCGGCACCGAATTCGGCGACAGTTTGGCGGCGCGCTCGAGGATGCTTTGCGCTTCCTCGTGCTTGCCCAGCTTCTGCCAGGCCAGCGCCAGCTGGTCGTAGGCATCGATGTAGTAGCGGTTCTCGGCGATCACGGTCTGGAACATCTGGCGGGCCTGCTCGAAGTCGCCATCGGCCATGCGGATCTTGGCCAGGCCGGCGCGTGCCCACTGGTATTCGCGCTGGGCCAGCACGCGTTCGTAGGTCTCGCGCGCCCTGGCCGGCTCGCCGCTCTTCTCCATCAGGCGCGCCTTCATGCGCAGCAGGTCGATCTCGTGCACCTTGTTCGCCAGGATCGCGTCTTCGCACAGGCGCGCCGCGCGCAGGTAGTCCTTTTCGATATAGGCCTGGTCGATCAGGCTGAACACCTGCTTCTTGCGCCACACCCGGTTCAGGCGGGTGAGCAGCACGCCTTCGGTGATCGGCTTGACCAGGTAGGCGTCCGGCTGGTGCTCGGCCGCGCCCATCACCGACTCCACGCTCTTCTCGGCCGATACCATCAGGAATACGCTCGACGGCAGCAGCAGGTTGCGCATGCGCGCTTCTTCCAGCACCTGCTGGCCGTTCTTGCCCTCGCCCAGGTTGTAGTCGCACAGCACCACGTCGTAGCGCGTCTTGTTCAGCAGGGCCATGGCCTCGCCGCCGCTGGAGGCCTGGTCGATGTTGCGCGCGCCCAGGCTGCGCAAGGCTTCGCGCAGCAGCTGGCGCACGCCGATGAAGTCGTCGACCACGAGGTAGCTCTTGGACGCCCAGTCGATCTGGTCCGCGTTCGACGCCGCGAAGGAATTCACGCCGGTATTCATGGCAGCAGCAGGATGAAGCAGCCGCCGCCCAGCGGACCGCCGTTCTCAAGGCGCACGGCGCCGCTGCGCTCGCGGTGGCGGTGCATGCGCGCCACCTCGCGCGAGAAATGCAGGCCCAGGCCGGCGCTGTTGGTCAGGAAATTGACGCCGCTCGCGGTTCCGCTCATCGCCGCGCTCCCTGCTTCGAGCAGCGCGGACGGATAGCCGACGCCGTTGTCCTCGACGCGGATCTCGAGCCAGCCGTCGTGTTCGCGCGCCACCAGCAGGATGCGGTCGCGCGTATAGTGCACGGCATTGTTGACCGCGTGCGACACCACGCCGACGATCAGGTCTTCGTCGAGGTGCCACACCAGGCCCGGGTCGATGTCGAGCTCGAGCCCGATGCCGCGCGACTCTAGCAGCACACGGCCGTTGGCGACCACCTGCTCGGCCAGCTGGCCGACCTCGATCGGCTGCACGTCGAACGGGTAGGCCGAGGTGCCCACGTGCTTGTACAGCGCCAGCAGCTGCATCAGGTTGTCGTTCAGCCGGCGCGTCTGGTACAGCATCTGCGCCATCTGCGGGTAGGCCTTCTCGGTCTCGGGCGAGGCAGCGTCGAGCAGGCGTTCGAGCGTGCCGGACAGGACGCTGATCGAGTTCTTCATGTCGTGCGCAGTCGACGCGAGGAACATGGACAGGGGCGAGTGTGGGTCTTCCATCGGATCGGCCGTCATTTCAGGCCAGAAAAGTTACCTTGAATCGATTATAGCCCCGGCGTCTGGAGAGTTGACGGCGAAACAGCATCTATTACGATAATGCAACACTTTATGGCCGTGCAGTGCGGTCGCTCAGTCCCGATGGCCGACCGGATGGCGCTTGCTGCGCCGGGCGCGCAGGACGAATCGGGCGGGATCCAGGGCGTCGACCAGCGCCGTCTCCAGCGGCAGCGGCTCGCCCTCCAGTTGCGCGGCCAGCAGCTCGGCGGCAAGCGGCGCCCAGATCAGGCCGCGCGAGGCATAACCGAGCAGGGCATGCAGGCCCGGATGGCGCGGCACGTCACGCAGGCGCTCGGTGGTCCCGGCGGCGCCGAAGTCCGGCAGGCGGCCCACCAGCGGCAGGCGGTCCGGCGCCACGCAGCGAAAGCCCACGCGCCCCGCCAGCGGCGCGCCTTCGCCCGCCAGCGGGTCGGACAAGAGGCCGCGCAGGCGCTCCAGGTTCTCCGCGTGGCTGGCGGCGCGCAGCCCGGGATCGTCGTCGAGGTCGTAGGTGGCGCCGGCGCAGGCGATGCCGCCGGCGGCCGGGGTCAGGTAGGCTTCGCGGCACAGCACCAGGGGCAAGGCGGGCAGGCTGCCGGCGTCCAGGTGACTGACCTGCCCGCGCAGCGCCGCCAGCGGCAGCGCGCGCGATTGCGCCAGGCTGCGCGCACCGGCGCCGTTGGCCAGCACCACGGTCGGCGCCTGCGCCACCAGTGCGCCGTCCTCGCCCTGCGCCTGCCATTCGTCGCCCTCGCGCACCAGGCATACCGTGCCGGCGCCGAAGCGGCGCACGAGCCGGTCGCCGCAGGATCGCAGCATCGCCTCGCACACGCTGCCGGGGCGCGCCCAGCCGCCTTCGGGGAACAGCCAGCCGCCCTCTGGCGCAGGTAATCCGAGCAGCGCCTCGGCCTCGGCGCGCTCGAGCCAGCGTGCATAGTGCGGCGGATACGCGGCCTCGCGGGCGATGGCGCGCGACACCTCGGCGTGTGCGGCGTCGCGCGCCAGCTGCAGCACGCCGCAGGCTTGCCCTTCGATGGCGCCGCCGATGCCGCCCAGCTGGCGCCAGGCCCGCAGGGCGTACAGGTAGGCGGCGCGCGTCAGGCGCGTCGGCATATTGTCGTCGCGCGACAGCAGCGGCATGAAGATGCCGGCCAGGTTGCCGGATGCTTCCATCGCATGGGCCGGGTGGCGCTCGACCAGCGTCACTTGCCAGCCGCGCGCCGCCAGGCTGGCGCAGGCGGCCGATCCGGCCAGGCCGGCGCCGAGGACGATGGCGCGCTTCTGCTCCGCCGGCAGCGCCGGCGGCAGCGGCAGGCGCGGCTTGCGGCTTGCGAACACGGCGTCGCCGGACTGGCCATCGAACACGAAGCCCTGTTCCTGCAGCGCCGCGCGCTGCCCTGGGTCCAGCGCTTCGGCATGCAGGCGCGCGCCGGCGGCCACGATGCGCGCCAGCGGACGGACGAATGCCGTACCGGCCTCCAGGGCGCCGTGCAGGCGGACATAGTCGGGCTGCGCGCCCAGCTGCGCCAGCGCCGCATCCAGGGGCGCCGCCAGCAGGGTCAGGCTCAGGCGCGGGTCTTCCTGCGGTATGCGGTGGAAGCCCGGCTGCAGGCCGCCGGCGAGCGCCACGATGTGCAGGCGCGCCGGCCGCCCGGGGTCGGCGCGCCAGGCCTCCTGCAAGGCGCGCACCCCGGCGCCGTCGCCGTAACCGGTGTCGAGGAAGGTATAGCGCGCGCGGCCGCGCCAGTGTGCGCGCACCTCCATGCTAGCGTCCCGCGTAGCAGAAACAGGCCTTGTCGTGGTCGTTCACCACGCCGATGCCTTGCAGGTAGGCGTAGATGATGGTCGAGCCGACGAACTTGAAGCCGCGCTTCGACAGGTCTTTCGAGATGCGGTCCGACAGCGCGGTCTTCGCCGGGCGCGCGCCGTCCGGCCAGTCGTTGACGACCGGCTTGCCGTCCACCCAGCCCCACAGGTAGGCGTCCAGGCTCAGGCCCTGTGCGCGCATCGCCAGGTAGGCTTTCGCATTGCCGATGGCGGCAGCCACCTTCAGGCGGTTGCGCACGATGCCGGGGTTGGCCAGCAGCTCGGCGACCTTGGCGTCGTCGTAGCGGGCGATGACTTGCGCATCCCAGCCGTCGAAGGCGGCGCGGTAGTTGTCGCGCTTGTTCAGGATGGTTTCCCAGGACAAGCCGGCCTGCGCGCCCTCGAGGTTCAGCATCTCGAACAGCGTGGTCTCGTCGTGGCAAGGCACGCCCCATTCGTGGTCGTGGTAGGCGAGATAACGCGGGTTGGCCATGTTGGCCCAGGAGCAGCGGATGGGGTGAGTGGCGGCGGTCATCACGGAAGTATAAATCACGCGCATTCATCCAGCACCGCGGCCAGGCGGTCCACGCCGCGCCGGATGTCGTCCGGGCCGACCGCCGAGAAGCCGAGCACCAGGCCCGGGTCGACCGCGCATTCCGGCCCTGCATGCGGATTGGCGTAGTAGCCGAGCGGGCGCAGTTCGATGCCGGCATCCTGCGCGGCCTGCGCCACGCGGGCTTCGTCCGGGAATCGTCCATCCGCGCCGCGGCGAAAATGCACGCACACATCGAGCCCCGCGTCCGTCGGCCCGCAGCGCAGCCGTCCGTCCAGGCGCGCGGCGAGCGCATCGAGCAGCGCGCCGCGGCGCTCGGCGTAGGCCTCGCGCGTGCGCCGGATGTGGCGCCCGAAATGGCCCTCGCCGATGAAGTCGGCCAGCACCATCTGCGGCAGGATGGCGCTGTGGCGGTCGACCAGGGCCTTCGCCCGGGCGAGCGGCTCGGCCAGGCCTGGTGGCGCCACCACGTAGCCCAGCCGCAGGCCCGGGAACAGGACCTTTGAGAAGGTACCCGTATAGATCACGCAGCCGGCACGGTCCAGGCTTTGCAGCGAGGCCAGCGGCGGACCGGTGTAGCGGTATTCGCTGTCGTAGTCGTCCTCGATCACCCAGGCCCGCTTCTCGCCGGCCCAGCGCAGCAGCGCCAGGCGCCGGGCCAGGCTCATGGTCACGCCGAGCGGCAGCTGGTGCGAGGGCGTGGCGAACACCATGCGCGCATCGGGATAACGGGACGCGGCCCAGTCCACGTCCATGCCCTCGGCATCGACCGGCACCGTGCAGATGCGCCCCCCGGCGGCCACCATCGGCGCGCAGGCGCCCTGGTAGCCCGGCGACTCGACCCAGACGCCGTCGCCCGGCGCCAGCAACAGCTGGGCCAGCAGGTACAAGGCCTGCTGCGAGCCGGAGGTGACGACCACCTGTTCCGGCGTGCAGCGCACGCCGCGCGAGGCGCGCAGGTAGGCGCACAGCAGTTCGCGCAGGCGCGGCTCGCCGCTCGGCATGCTGTAGCCCAGGTGGGGGCCGGGCCGGCGCAGCGCACGCAGCTCCAGCCTGCGCCAGACCTCGAAAGGGAACAGGTCCAGGCCCGGCATGCTGGGACGGAAGGCGCGCACCGGACCGTCGTGGTAGCGCACGTGCGCCATGCTGGCGGCCATGGCCGCGCCCCGCTCCGGCAGCGGGCGCAGCAGGCCGGGCGGCGCCGAGGGCGCCGGCAGCGCCTGGCGCGCGTGCGGCAGCGCCGCATCGACGAAACTGCCCTGCCCGACCCCGCCGCGCAGGTAGCCTTCGGCCGCCAGCTGCTCGTAGGCGGCCAGCACCGTCTGGCGCGACATGCCGAGCTGCCGGGCGAGTTCGCGCGTGGCGGGCAGGCGCGCTCCCGGCGCCAGCCGGCCCTGCAGGATGGCGTCCTTGAGCCGTGCATACAGCTGGCGAAACAGGGGCACGGCCGCGGCGCGCTCGAAGGGCGCGGCAAGCAGGAGATCGGTGGTGTCGAGGATCGGCATGATTGGTACGCCCATCTTCGCGCGGATTGGCTCTTTAGGCAAGCCAAAGCGCGGCTTAGCATAGGCGCTGACCATTGATGGAGGAAGCATGAAAGAGTTCGAAGCACGGGTGGCATGGCAGCGCGCCGGCCAGGTGTTCCTGGACGGGCGCTACAGCCGCGCCCACGACTGGGAGTTCGACGGCGGCCTGCGGCTACGGGCCTCCTCGTCGCCGCTGTCGGTGCCGTTGCCGATGTCGGACCCGGCAGCGGTCGACCCGGAAGAAGCACTGGTGGCCGCCGCCTCGAGCTGCCACATGCTGTTCTTCCTGTCGCTCGCGGCGCAGCGCGGCTTCACGGTGGACAGCTACCTGGACCGGGCCGTGGGCACCCTCGACAAGGACGGGAGCGGACGGATGGCGATGACCCGTATCGCGCTGCGGCCGGCCATCGCATTCGCCGGCAGCCAGCCATCAGTCGCCGAGCTCGACGCCCTCCACCATGCGGCCCACGAGCGCTGCTACGTCGCCAATTCCTTGCGGGCCGAGATCGTGGTCATGGGGGCGCGCTGATGTACATTGCGACACGTCACCGCCAGCTGGATCCGCTGGCCATGCAGGCGCTCATCCGGAAGCACGCGCTTGGCATGCTGGTCACCGCGAACGAAGGCCTGCCGGACGCCGATCATGTTCCTTTCGAGTACGTCGAGGCCACTGCCGGTGGACCGGCCCTGCTGCGCGCTCACGTGGCGCGTGCGAACCCGGTCTGGCGCCGCGCCGGCCAGGACGTGCTGGTGGCCTTCCGCGGCCCGGCTGCCTACGTGCCGCCCGACGCGGACGAAAAGGCCGCCACGGGTGGCCGGGTGGTACCGACCTGGGACTATCACGCGGTGCACGTACACGGGCGGCTGCGCACCGTCGACGACCCGGCCTGGCTGCTGGCTTTGCTTCACGGGCAGACGGCGCATCACGAAGCGGCGCAAGCGCATCCGTGGTCGGTGGCGGATGCGCCGCCGGCCTACATCGATGGCATGCTGAAGGCGATCGTCGGCATCGAGATCGCCATCGAGCGCGTCGAGGGGAAATGGAAAGGCGCGCCACAGCCCTAGCCGCCCGCGCCTCTGAAGGAGAAAAGTTCCTTACTTCTTGTTTGGAATCGGCTCCTTGCCGGTGGCCGTGCTGGTGTCGTTACCCGGGGTACCGGCCGTCCCGGTGGCGTTGCGCGCGGTTTGGGCGATCAGTTCATCGGCCGCCATCAGGTGCTGTTCCACGACAGGGCGCATCTTCATGGCCAGGGCCTTGATGTCCGGATCCTTGATCTTGTCCAGGTTGTCCTTCAGCTGCTCATGCGTGACGCGGTGGTCGCGCCGGCCCGACTGCTTGATATAGGTGCGGTCGAAGATGTCGCCGCTCAGGGTCTGGAGCAAGGCGCCCTTGGCCTTGAACTTGACATTGAGTTCCTTCGGCAGCTCGACGCCCTTGGCCTGGGCCAGTGCCTGCACCTCGGCCAGCGTTTTACTGTGCTCCTCGACCATGCGCTGGGCATAGGCCTTGATGTCGGGATTGAGCGCCTTGGCGAGCGCCAGCTTGCCGGTGGCGACTTCGGCCATGTTGGATTGCGCCATGTCGACCAGCGCGTTACGGTCGCTGCGGTCCAGCTTGGCCGGCGCCTTGGCTGCGGCAGCAGCCTGGGCGGCGGGCTGGGCCGCCGGCTGGGCGGTCTGGGCCTGCGCGGCGCTGGCGGCGAACAATGCGCTGGCGAAGGACAGCGCAAGCGCCTGGTATAGCTGGGTTGGTTGTTGCATGAATGCTCCTTGACGCATGCGTACGAACCGGCGGCGACCGCAATGCGGCCGCCGGCAATGTCGTGCGAGCTGCTTGCCGCAGCCTGCGGCGGTTTACTTGCCCGAAGTGGTGCCGGACTTGGCCGACGACATCTGCTGGGCGGCCTTCAGGTGCTGCTCGACGGTTGGCAGGGTCTTGTCGGCCGCGGCCTTGACATCAGGGTCCTTGGCGTTCTTGCTGATTTTCTGCAGCTTGGCATGGGTGGCCTTGTGATCCTGCAGGCCGGCCAGCTTCATGTACTCCCTGTCGAAAGCGTCGCCGCTGAGCTTTTCCAACTTGGCCGCCATGGCCTTGTGCTTGGCGTCGAGTTCCTTCGGCAGGGTCACGCCCTTCGATTGCGCCAGCGTCTGGAGCTCGGACAGCGCCTTGCCGTGATCGTCGATCATCTGCTGGGCGAAGGTTTTCACTTCGGCGTTCTGGCTCTTGCTCAGGGCCAGCTTGCCGGCTTCGACTTCGGCCATGTTGGCGATGGCCATGTCTGTCATCGCCTTCCTGTCCACCGAGCTCAGCTTGGCTGCACCCGAGGCGCTTGCGCCGGCGGCGCCCGATGCGCCCGAGGTCGACGACATGTCGGTATGCGCCTTGGCGCCGTCGGCGCGGGTGTTGCCGTGGGCGCCGGTCTGGGCGCTGCGGTCTTCCATGCCCTGGCTGCTGGTGTTGTTGACGGTGCCGTCGGCGGCGGTCTTGCCGGTGAGGTTAGGATTGCCGGTTGCGCTCTGCCTGGTCATCGACTGGGCAGTCTGGCCGCTGGTCTGGGCCTGCACGCCGAAGGCGCTGAACATCGCAGCCACGGCAGTTACTGCGAGTAACTTCTTTGCGACCTGGTTCTTCTGCATGATGTTCTCCTGTTTTCAATGGTATGGGCTGCTCGGGCACGCCGGGCGGCGTCTCCTTCTTTCTGACATCGCACGATGTCGAGCGCTTTCGAGTGTAGCCCCGCATATGCCGGAACAGCGCACGTTAGCCGTACTGCAAGTTCTATCAGCGCAGCGTCAAACGCCTGTCACAATCGGCAGGCAGAATGCGGGTGTCCTTGGGAAGGGATGCTGGCGGCGCAAGCCGCCCTACCGGCGCCGGCGGTCGGGAAATATACCGGCACCAGTTTTTTATAGCAGAGGAATCAGGATGTCGTAGGCGTTGTCCGGACGGTTGCCGTCGTGCAGCGTCGGGGTGTAGCGCCGGTCGTAGCGCTCGACGCGCCAGGTTTCCTCATCCCGCACCATGCCCAGCTGCTCGATCGCAGCGTAGCCGGTCAGGTAAGTGGCCTGCACGCGCGTCACCGGTCCGCGGTGGGTCAGCATCGCATAGCGGCGCTCCGGGATGCGGATGCCGATCATGCCCGGCGGCAGATGGTTCAGGTCGGCGACTTCGGCGGCGACGCACTCGATGTGCACGCCGTCCTTGTCTTGCAGGCTGACGCTGTAGCGCAAGCCATTGGTTTCGCCCAGTTCGCTTTCGCGCTCCAGGAAAGCGCTCCAGATGTCCGGCATGTCCGCTTCCAGAACTGAAAACGGACCTGCAAGCGGCAGCCCGGCGAGCTTCATTTCAGGTAGGGTAACGGTAGAGATGTGCATGGTGTCGGTTACGCGAGTGGACTCAAAAAATTATAGCCTTAACTCCTCGACAATATTGTCATGCACGCAATCGTGCGCATGCATTTATCATAATCAAACTGCATTTATTTTGTAAAAGTGCACACCTGGTATTGACGCTTGCCGGTTCATTGCCGCGTCAAGCCCCGATCCATACACATATTCCGCGTTCCCGACCGTCCACCCTCGCATTCTTGCAGTTCGTCGCAAACGGCCTACGGGCGCCGGGCGTCTCCCTACAATGGCCTCATACCACTTACCGGAGACCACCATGCAACGCTTGATCCTCGCCACCGTCCTGTCCCTCGCTTCGCTGAGCGCCCATGCCGACGAGCAGGCGCGCCAGGTTTCTGCTTTCAAGGGGATCGCCGTGCATGGCCCGGTGAACCTGACGGTGGAGGCCGGCAAGTCGTTCTCGCTCAAGGTCTACGGCGAAGCGCGCTTCATCGATCGCGTGACCAGCGAGGTCGTGAACGGAGAACTGCGCCTGGGCATGAAGGAAGGTTCGCGCAACAACATCGACAGCGGCGACCGTGTGGTCGTCACCATGCCGGCGCTGCAGACCTTCAAGGGCGAAGGCGCTGGCCTGATGCGCCTCACCAACGTGCGCGGCGAACGACTGGACGTCAACTACCAGGGCGCCGGCCGCCTCGCCATCGACGGCGAAGTGCGCGAACTGCGCCTGCACGCCCAGGGCGTGGGCGAAGTCGACACCAAGGCCCTGCTGGCGCAGGAAGCCAACGTGACCTTCGAAGGCATCGGCAATGTCAGTATCCACGCCAAGGACAAGCTCAACGCCAGCGTGCGCGGGCTGGGCAACCTCACCTACTACGGCAACCCGCGCGTGGTGAACAAGTCGGTGTCGGGCATCGGCAGCGTCGTTGCGGCCAAGTGAAGCGCAGCCTTCCTATCCGCCGAAAGGAATGAAGGCAAAGCCGTTGCCGATCACGGGTGCGAGGCCGGCCTGGTTTTCCGGGCTCTCGCTGAACGCAACCAGCAACTGGGCCGGGGTGGCTGCGCCGCTGTCGAGGATCCCGACCCAGTACGCGTAGCCGGCTTCGTCCGGCGCACGGTGCAGCACGTTCTGGTAGAACTTGTCCACCAGCGCACGGTTGCTGGGATTTAACCCGACCAGGTCCAGGAACTCGGGCGCGGTGACGAAGCCCTCGGCGGCTTTTTGCAGGCTCAAGCCCTTGTCCATCTGCGCAATCCAGAAACCCAGCCCCGCCTCGTCCGGTGTCCGGTTGAATGCGGCCTGGTACAGGCGATATGCCTGTCCTCCGACCCCATCTATATCGACGGCAAACATCTTGTCGCTAAACGCAATGCGTTCGACATCGGCGAGTACGTCGACGCCATCCAGATCGTTTACACTGACCCGGTTGCCGGACCTGACGATGCTCATCCCACCCGTACTGGTAAACGGCTTCGCATACAGCACTGTGTCGGTACCCGCCCCGCCATCGATTTCCATGCTTCCCACCCCCGCTCGCAGGCTGTCGTTGCCGGCACTCCCTTGCAGCACGGCAGGGGGCTGTGTCGTGAACGCCATGGCAGGGACTTCCTTGAAGGCGTTGCCCGCCAGGTCGGTCACGGCGCCGGCCCGCAGGTGCACTTCATAGCGTGAGCTGTTCGCAAGATTGTCCACGGGATTGATCGTCAAGGTGTTGCCGCTGATGCTGATCCCCGGACTGTTGGCGCCGAAGGTTTCGATGAGCTCGCCGCTGCTGCGCTTCAGCACGATCTCGCCGCTGCCCGGCTTGATTGCTTCACTGAACGTGAATTGCAGGCTGGCGTCCACTGCGATTTCCGCGCCGGCCTTGCCCAGGCTGCTTTCCACCAGCAGCGGCGCCGTGGTATCGCCAAAATACGTTCGCAGGTCGAGGACGTCCTGCTCGTCATTGAAGGTCAGCAGCTCGACGTTATAGAGCGTGGCATGCAAGGCTGCACTGGCGCCCGACAAGGTATCGATGCTGACGCTGCCGTCCGGATTGGCCACGATGGTGTACGAGGAGCGCAGCGACGTGCCAAAATGGATGGTGTCGACACCGCCCAGTCCATCCAGGCTGAAGGACATGGCCTGCACCACGGTCCACATGTTGTCCGCGTCCGTCCCCACGTATTTCGGTGTCATCGCCCTTCCCTTTCGTCCTCGATTATTGCTCGTGTTGGTGGATATTACCCCGCTGGTCGACCGCCAGGAACCCGACTCCGGCCTGGCGCAGGAATGCCAGGCCGTCTGCCTGCTTGAGCATGGCGATCGTGGCGCAGGCGCCGGCCGCAATCGCGCGTGGCGCCATGACGCTGACCGACTGCCAGTAGCCGACCGGCTCGCCCGTGCGCGGATCGAGCACATGGCAGTAGCGCTTACCGTCCTGCTCGAAATATCGCTCGTAGTCGCCACTCGTAGCCAGCGCGCCCCCAGCCAAGGGCACGGTCGCCAGCAGTGCGCCCGGGCCGCGAGGATGCGTGATGCCGATCTGCCAAGCTTGCCCGTCCGCCTTCGGCCCGATCGTGCTCACGTCGCCGGCCAGGTTCACGAACGCGTGCCTTGCGCCACGGCCCGCAAGCAGCGCAGCAGCCCGGTCCGCCGCGTATTCCTTGCCGAAGCCGCCAAAGTCGATTTCCATCCCGGCCATCGGCAGGCGCACCGCGCGCTCCCTGCGCTCGACGCGCCGCCAGCCGACCAGCGCGCACAGGCGCGCCAACTGTCCCGGCGCCGGACGACGCGCCGTAGTGAAATCCCATGCACGGCGCAGTACGCCCGAACTGATATCGAACAGGCCATCGCTGCTGTCGAACAGCGTATCGGCAAAGCTGAACAGCGCCAGCGTTTCCTCATCGCATTCGATCCAGTCGCCTCCCGCGGCGGCATTGATGCGCGAAACGATGCTGCCGGGCAGGTAACGGGAGAATTTTGTTTCGATGCGTCCGACTTCGTCGATGGCTGCCTGCGCCAGCGCGCGTGCTTTCGCCGGGTCGAGGCCGTCGATCCGCAGCTCGGCCATGCCGCCCATGGCGCGGAACGGAAAACTGCTCGCCGCCATGGTTCAGAAACGGCGCGCCACGCCCAGCTGCCAGGTCGTCGCATTGAATGGCGCCAGGTGTTCGCTGCCGCGGCCGTCGATGCGCCAGCTGCCGCGCTGCGCGTAACGCTCGGCCTTCACGTCGATCTGCCAGGGCCCGAGCTGGCGCGCGAGCTTGATGCCGAGTGTAGCCCCTCCATAGGCCGACAGGCGCTGGTCTTCGGTAAAGTAGCGCGCGCCACGCGGCGGATTGGTCGGGAACGGTGCTGCCAGCGGATTCACGGGTACGTAGAAATCGGCGGCGTTTTGCGTATATATGCGCAGCGAGGGCGTGACGCTCCAATTCCGGCCCAGCGGCTGGACATACTCGGCGCTTGCGGTATGCGCGCGGATGCCGAAACTGTCGCGGTAGTAGCGGTAGCTGAGGCGGCCAGTACCCTTGCTGGTGGCGAAAAAATGGTTCCAGCGCAGCAGCGCGATTTCGCTATCGCGTTCGCCCGGGCGGCGGTCGAAGGTCTTGTAGGGATCGGTAAAATAGCCTTCCCCACGCACCACCGTCAGCAGCAGCTGCGCCAGGTCGTACTGCGACAGCACCTGGGTGACCCCGGCGGCCATGTGCAGCGTGCGCTTGTGGGCTTTGCGCACCGCGCCGACGACCGGCGAGATGCGGTCGTTCGATACGGCCAGCGTACCGTTCCACGTGGTGTTCTTGCTTTCGCTGGAATAGGTCCCGGCGACGCTGAGCGTACGCGAGCGGTAGTCCGGCTCGCCCGAGTAGACGGCGCCAAGCGTGAACGTCGCATCGTCGCTGTAGCGTGTCACGGCCAGGTCGTAGGCGCGGCGCAGGTCGCGCATCTTCGTCAGGGCGTGCGTGTGATAGGCGGGCGATGCCCCGGAGATGGAGTCGACGATTGCGCCGGCTGCCACCGACCAGTCGCTGCCGACCGGCGCCAGCACGGACAAGGCCGGCGCCTTGACCCGGATGCGGTCGGCGTCCGGCTGGCTGTCCTGGTAGTGCAGGTACTTGAAGCTGACGACGCCCTCTTCCGGCTGTGGCTCCGCCTGTGCTCCCTGCAGCCCGGGCAAGACCAGCGCCGCTGCCAGGATGCCTTTTCCCGCTCCCTGTTTCAATAGCATCCACATCCTCCGCCGGCTTCGCCGGTGCCGCCGGAAGCAGCTTCCTTGCTCGAATAAACGTGTTCTGCAAACATGCCTTCCAGGCGGTCCGCGCCAAAACGCATCTCGGGCCGCGCCAGGACGCCCTTCTGCCAAGGCGCCACCGGCTGCACATGGGCACAGCCGCCCGCTCCCAGCAGGACCAGCCCGACGCAGGCGCGCAGGAGAAGACGGATCGGACGGGCCATCATGCGCCGAACGGAAGATAGGTGAAGCCGTTGCCGATCAGGTCGATCAGCGCCTCCTGGTTTTCCCGGCTTTCGCTGAATTGCTCCAGCACCTGGGCCGCGTTCAGCGCCCCGCTGTTCAGCGCCCCGAGCCAGAAATCCCGTCCCGCAGGGTCGGGGGCACGGTGCAGCACGTTCTGGTAGTAGCGGTCGACCAGTTCTGCGTTGGACGGCGCGGCGCCGTACAGTGCGACGAATTCGGCCGACGCGACAAAGCCTTTGGCGACATCTCCCAAGCTCATGCCACGGTCCATCATGCTGATCCAGTAGCCGAGGCCGCCGGCATCGGGCGTGCGGTCGAAGGCCGCCTGGTAGATGCGATAAGCCTGCCCCGCGAGACCGCCGATATCGAGCGCCATGGCGGCGTCGGCAAACATGATCCGCTCGATATTGACGAGCGTATCCTTGCCCTCGCTGCCGGTCTTGTCGACGACGGTGAAGCCCGTCGCAGTCCGGGTCACGTCGAAGTTGGTGCGCAGGCCCAGGTAATTCGCGATGTCGTGCCCGGCCCCGCCATCGAGCCTGTCGTCGCCGCCCATGCCGATCAGGCGGTTGTCGGCCGCATTGCCGGCAAGGGTCTCGCCGGCTGCCGTGCCGGCCAGGCTGCCTGCGGCGCCATCCAGGCCCATCTTGGCGACATCGATGATCAGGTCGGAAAACTGCAGTTGTTCCACGCTGGCCAGGGTAGTGGCGCCATCGGTGCCGTTGCGCGCGGTGACGGTCCAGTTTCCGGCGCCATCAGCCTTGACCACGGTGTAGTCCGCGTATCTGCCGCCAAACTGTGCGCGGTCGGCGCCGGCGCCGCCATCGAGCACGTCGTTCCCGATACCTCCTGCAAAGATGTCGTTGCCGTCCAGGCCACTCATGCGGTCGGCATGTTCGCTGCCGATCAGGATGTCGTTGCCGGCGCTGCCGGCCGGTGCCGGGCTGGTCGCATCGCCTGCGCGGTAGGCGAGACGGAACACGCCGTCGGCGAAGGCCGCCTGCTCGATGTCGGTAAGGGTGTCGGTGCCGCTGCTGCGGTCGTAGGAAGCGATGAAATAACGTCCGAAGCTGTTGGTGAACACGTAGTCGCGCGAGGCCTGCGCATAGGCGGCGGTGTCAAGGCCGGCTCCGCCTTCGAGCCAGTCGTTGCCCAGGCCGCCGGTCAGGCGGTTGTCGCGCTCGTTGCCGACGAGGACGTCGTCGAACCTGGTGCCGATCGCGTTCTCGACCCAGGTATCGCCTCCCAGCGCCAGGTTGTCGACGCTGGCCTGGCCGACGCTGTTCTGGCCCACGCTCGAAAGCGCGCCCGGCTTGAGGTTGATCTGGACCCCGACCTGGTAGCCGGACGCGTCGATCGTATCGTTTCCGCCATCGTCGACGATGGTCGTCTTGGAGGTGGCGCGTTCGCTGCCGAGTACATAGACGGAATCGCCAGCACCGGCCGTCCTGCTGCCGTAGAGGTAGCGCAGCGCCAATACGTCGAGCGGCCCCCATGTTGCCCGGTACAGGCCGTCACTGACCTGCTCGGACGACATGACCGTATTCGCCGTGGTATCGTCCAGCGCGCGCAGTTCGACCGCCCAGGACTCGCCGGGATCGGTATTGCGTGGATGCCGCAGGCCAAGCGCATGGCCGATCTCGTGCAGCAGTGCGGCGTAGCCCTCGGTCCCGGGCGCAAGGCCGATCATCGATTCGACATCCATCCATACATCGCCGGCCGCGTCACCGGCGCCGTCCTGGTTCGGCAGCCAGCTCACGCCCTTGCTGGCCAATTGCTGGCTGACGCCGAAGCGGATCTGGCTGGCGGCGCTGTCGCCCACCTCCGTGAACGTCAGGCCGCTGATGCTCGCGGCTGCCTGCAGGATGTCGCGCACCAATTGCTGCTCGGCCGAGGAAAATGCCCGGAACTGGGGCGCGCCGACGCCGCCCGCCGGCGCGCTGGAGACGAAGCTGTAGCTGACGGCGGCCGCCGTGCCGAACGCTGCACTGGCGTTCCAGCGCAGCGCGCCGCCGGCGGCGATCGCTTCCTGAGCCTGCGACTGGGGCGTGATGAAGCTGGCGATCTCGGCAAAGGGCTGGCCCCAGTCGAGGGCAATGCGCTCGACGTCGCGCAGTTCGAGCACGAAGTTGCTGTCAAGCGGAGACGTGATCCGTGCACTGCGCCCGTCCACCGACACCACGATATTGAGCTTGTCCCACGTGGCAACCGCGCCGTCGACCCAAGGCAGGACGACCGAATCGATGCCTCCGCGGCCGTCCACGAAATCGCGTCCACCGCCCGGAGAAATTTGATTATTGGTGGCGCTGCCGTACAGCTTGTCATTGCCCCCACCGGAATTCACGTTATCGACATTGATCAGCGTGTCGCGGGTGCCCCAGCCGTCGTCGGCATAACCGGCGGCCAGGTCGACCACGATGCTCTGGCCGGTTTCCCACCAGGGAGCGTCCCAGTAGTTGACGCTGAGCGTTTCCCACATGTTCGATGTCGGATATTTTTCAATCCGGTCGTTGCCGGCCCCCGGCGTGACGCCACCGCGGAACATGCGGATGTCGTCATCGCCGCCCAGTGCGAAATAGGTCAGCCAGTCGGTGACGCCAAGCGCCTTCTGGTCATAGACGTCCGCACCTTCCGTGCCCCTTGGATCAATCATGGTTCATCCCGCTGTCATTAGATGTGTCGCCGCCAGAGGCGGCCGAAGAACCTGCTCACGCCTTCATCAAGCCCAGGTTACGCGTCTGGAAATTGGCCAGCGACGGGAATACGTGGGCGAACTCGGATTGCGGCAGCCCCATCCACTGCATGACGGTGGCCCCCACCTGCTCGGTGCTGATGGTCGGCACCATGCGCCCGCCGCCACCCGGGTCGCCGTCGTCCGCACCGCCCAGTACCAGCGAAGGGAATTTCCCCACCACCTGGCCGCCTGCCACCGCCCCCCCCATCGCGAACCAGTGGTTGCCCCAGGCATGGTCCGAGCCGGCGCCGGACGCCGGGCGCAAGGTCCGCCCGAAATCGCTCATCATCAGGGTAGTCACGTCCAGGTCCAGGCCGCTCGCCACGTTGGCCTGGTCGAAGGCAGCCAGGGCCCGGCCGACGATATCGAGCTGAAAATCCTGCGTGGTCGGTCCGTTGCCGCGCTGGCCGTAATGGGTGTCGAAACCACCCCAGCTGACCAGGAAGATCTGGCGGCGATAGCCCATCGACTTAAATACCGGCAAGACCGACGCGAGGGAGCGCAACTTCACTGCCAGGTCGTCTCCGGCGAAATCGGCCGCTGGTGGCTTGGCCGCGCCAAACACCTTCACCAGGAGCGTCGCCTCGTCCACGTTGGTGCCCAGATTGCGGCCATACTCCGCCTCGAAGTCGTTACTGAACTGCCACTTGGCCATGTTGTTGAGTGCCTGGGCCCAAAAACCCTGGGGCGAACCCAGGTCGGCGCGCCCCCAATATCGGTTACCGCCCGGATTCATGAAAGACACCGGCGACTTCTGGCCGAGCACGAAGGTGCGGTTGTCGTTCATGGTGACCGCATTGAAGCGGTTGACCAGGTTGGTCGGGAAGCGCTCCAGCGCGCGTCCGCCCCAGCCGCTGGCGTCGGCATCTCCCCACCAGCCCTGCTGCATCGCGGTCTGGTCGCTGTGCGACATCAGGAAGGGAGGGAGCGGCACCGCGTTGCCGATCACCTGCTCGGCCGTGGCGGGAACGATCAGCGGACCAGCGTTGGCGATCCAGGCGAGCCGACCCTTGTCATACAGGGGCGCGAGCGGCGCCAGCGCCGGGTGCAGGCCGAAGGTATGGCCTGCGCTGCTGCCGCGAAGGGGAGCCAGCGAATCCTTCGGCAGCGCCAGGATCGGACGCGCGGTGGCGTAGTCGTTGTAGGCGCCGTCGGTCGGCACCAGGGTATTGTTGCCATCGTTGCCGCCGTCGAGGAACAGGCAGACCAGCGCCTTGTAGTCGCCGGCGCCGGCGGCGTGGCCCAGTCCCAGCGTGCTGTACAGTCCTGCTCCGCCGAGGCCCGCCATCAGCGGCGCAGCACCGGCTTTCAAGAATTGGCGGCGCTTCATTTGATGACTCCATAGTAAGGGCTGGACAGGGCAAACTGCAGCAGGCTGAGGGCGCCTTCTTCCGGGTTGGCCCAATTGGTTTCGCCGACCATCAAGGACTGCAGGGTGCTGCGTAAAGTGGGTGGCATCGCACCGCGGAAGTAACGCGTGCTGACCAGGTCGATGAAGGCCTTGGGCGACTGCGAAAACGCAGCCCCGAACGTGGCCAGATCGCAGCCGGATGCCGCCCGGCTGATGTCACGCATGGCGTTGTTCGGATCGATGAGGCGCCAGCTTGCCGAACCCATGCGACTGGTCAGCTCATTCATGTTGAGCAGCTTCTGCTCGGGTGCCAGCAGGTTGCTGCCCGGCGCGCGGTCGGTCGCCTGGTAATAGGAGAAAATACTGGGCGGGTTGTCCGGATTCTGGCCCTGAGGACTCTCGACCCAGGTAAAGTCCTTCGTTCCGCCGATGTATGGACCCGTGCACCCCATGCCGCGCATCATGCTGGACATGTGATTGACGGGCTCGCGCAGCTTGCCGAAGCGCGGGCTGTCGACTCCGGGCTGGTCGCCGCGCCGGGCTTCGGGATCGAGCAGGATGGCTTTGACAACCGCCTTCATATCGCCTGCGACTCCCTTGCCGTTGTCGCGAAACACTGTCGCGACGCGGGCAAGGTATGCGGGGCTGGGGTTGCTTGTCACCAGGTGCTGGATCAGGCGCAGACTGACGAAAGGCGCGATGTTCTGGTGCTTCATGAGCAAGGCAATGACAGCGTCGAGTTCCTTGTCGGCGCCCATGCCGGCCGCGATCGGGGTGCCCATCACGGTCTTGGGGCCGCTGTCATGCAAGGCGGCGTTCGACTCCGGAATCATGGGCTGGTCGAAATGAGGCCAGCCATAGCCGGGCAATCCAGTATTGTTGCGCGGCTGACGCCAGCCCGTCAGGGCACGCGCCAGTTCTTCCACGTCCTTCTGGGTGTACGTTTCCTTCGGCTTGCCCTGTGCGTTGCGGATGGTCGTGCCGTCCAGGTTGAGCTGCACCACACCGACCGAGAACAGCTGCAGCAGTTCCCGCGCATAGTTTTCATTCGGCGCGCATCCCAGGCATTCTGGCGTACGCGGGCGGTTCAGCTCATTGTTGAGGTAGAAGCCCATGGCGGGCTGGGTCGTCACTTCGCGCAGCAATTGCCCGTAATTTCCGAATGCGTTACGGGTCAACATGTTGTAATAGGCCACATGTCCATATGCAGCGCCCTGCGCCACCGGCATGTACTGGAACAGCGCCCAGGTGACACGCTTGCGCAATTGATCTGGTGCCCCCAGGGCGTGGCGCCACCATTGGGTCGGGTGGAACTGGCCAAGGCGATGTTCAGCCGCGCGGTCCTGCTCCTTGTAGTCGAGGTATTCCCGCGGCATCTGCTCCAGCGAAGGCGGCAGCGCAAACTGGGCGTCGATCCATGCTTCCAGGCCGGTGCTCGACAGTTCGGCAACCAGGGCCGGAGTCGGGCCGAAACTCACCTGGTCCGCCATGCGCGACGCCGCATAGAAGGAGACCTTGGCAGTCGTGCTGGCCAGCGGCTTGACCTGGCCAGCCGACATAAGGGGTGTGGAGGTGCCGGTTTCGTTGCCGCAACCGGACAGCAACAACAGCACAAGGGACGCGGCGGGGACGCGACCTGGCCAATGAGGTGCAATCATGGAAGTGCTCGCAGTAGGAAGTTGATGAGAAATCGCCTATGAGCAACGGCGAGTGGCCAGCGGCTGCTCATGCTCCGCTTTCCAGTGCATCGACAATGGCGCGCTCGAGCCTGGCCTCGTCGATTTTCTTGAAGCCGACATGGGTAAAGATGACCTTGCCGTTCCGGCCGATCAGCACGCTGCTCGGCATGCCCTTGATGGCGTACTGTCGGGGAGACGTTCCGTCGGGGTCGAAGGCGATCGTGAACTCGGCCGGTACTGCCCGCAAGAACGATTCGGCATCGTCCCTGGACTGATCAACATTGATCGCAATCACTTGCAGGCCGCGGGCAGCGTATTTGCGCTGCATTGCGTTCATGAAGGGGAAGGACTGTTTGCAGGGGCCGCACCAGGACGCCCAGAAGTCGAGGTAGACGAGCTGTCCTCGAAACCCGCTGAGACTAACGGGGCCTTTGACGCCACGCAAGGAAAACGATGGAGCGGCTGCAGATTCTGGCGTCGCGATCGGTGCAGCCGCCAAAGACATGTTTGCCACCGACGCCATTGCGCAGAACAGGCTGGCACATACAAGGTATGGAAAATGATTCATAGTGACGCGCCAGCGCTACGAGTTGTTGTGTTTTAGAAGTTTATCATTTTACTATTTGTAAGTTTGATTTTTGTGAACTTGGTTACGAACTGTTGCGCTCGTTTGACATTCGGTCCATGGATTCCACGGCATCGCACGTACGCTCAGCGGTTGGCGATCTCGAGCAGCACTTCGGCATGGCAGGGGCCGTCGAGCGGACACCAGCACGCCAGGTTCTTGCCGCGCAGCGCCACCCGCGCCTCGGCCGCCAGCCGCTGCCCGGCGGGATCCTCCTGCAACCAGCGCCGGAAGGCGGCCACGGCCTGCTCCACGTTCGGCATGGCGGTATAGCGCACGCCTACCGGCGTGCCCGGCGCCACCTCCGGCGCCACCGAGAACGGATTGCCCCAGCGGCCGGGGCGCGCCACCGACACCGTGTCCGGCGGCAGCTTCCAGCCTTTCTTCCTGCTCAATCGGACGCGTGTCGGCTCCATGGCCTGGCCTACAGTTTCGCGATCTGGGCGTCGATCCTGCGCAGCGCACGCTCGCTGCGCTCACTGTAGCGGTCGGTCAGGTAGTCGCTGCGGCCGCGCATGAGCAGGGTGATCTTGAAGAGTTCTTCCATCACGTCCACCACACGGTCGTAATAGGCCGAGGGGCGCATACGGCCTTCCTCGTCGAATTCCTTGTAGGCCATCGGTACCGAGGACTGGTTCGGGATCGTGAACATGCGCATCCAGCGCCCCAGCAGGCGCATCGTGTTCACCACGTTGAAGGATTGCGAACCGCCGCACACCTGCATCACCGCGAGCGTGCGGCCCTGGCTCGGGCGCAGCGCGCCCTGCTCGAGCGGGATCCAGTCGATCTGGTTCTTCATCACGCCCGTGATCGCGCCGTGGCGCTCGGGACTGCACCACACCTGCCCTTCCGACCACAGGGACAGTTCGCGCAGCTCGACCACCTTGGGGTGGGTCTCCGGCACGCTGCCCACCATCGGCAGCTGCATGGGGTCGTAGATGCGTACCTCGGCGCCGAAGTGCTCGAGGATGCGCGCCGCCTCGTAGGTGAGGAAGCGGCTGAACGAGCGCTCGCGCAGCGAACCGTAGAGCAGGAGGATGCGCGGCGGATGCGACAGCTCGCCTCTTGGGGCCAGTTTGGCCAGGTCCGGCAGGTCGAGCTGTTCCGGGTTGATGTTCGGTAGTCCGGGTATCTTGTCCATATTCTTCCTTGTCAGCTCAGGCGCAGCGCGAGGGCGGCCAGGGTGAGCAGCAGGATCGGCAGCGTCAGGGTCAGGCCGACTCGGAAATAATACCCCCACGAGATGGCGATCCCCTTGTTCGCCAGGACGTGCAGCCACAGGAGCGTGGCCAGGCTGCCGATCGGCGTGATTTTCGGGCCGAGGTCGCTGCCGATCACGTTCGCATAGATCATCGCCTCGCGCACCGCGCCGCTGGTCGCCGTGGCGTCGATCGAAAGCGCGCCGATCAGCACGGTGGGCATATTGTTCATCACCGACGACAGCAGCGCCGTGATCACCCCGGTGCCGAGCGCCGCACCCCATACGCCATGGGCCGCGCAGCGCTCGAGCAATGCGCTCAGGTGATCGGTCAGGCCGGCATTGCGCAGGCCGTAGACCACCAGGTACATCCCGAGCGAGAACACCACCACCTGCCAGGGCGCGTCGCGCAGCACCGTGCGGGTGGCGATGCGGTGACCGCGCGCGGCAACGGCGAACAGTACCAGTGCGCCGAGCGCCGCTACCGCGCTGATCGGCACGCCCACCTCGTCGAGCCAGAAAAAGCCGATCAGCAGCAGCGCCAGCACCCACCAGCCGGCGACAAAGGTCGCGCGGTCGTGGATGGCTTCCACCGGCCGGCGCAGCTGGGCCAGGTCGTAGTCCTGCGGGATGTCCTTGCCGAAGAACCAGAGCAGCGCCGCGAGCGTGGCCGCCACCGACACCAGGTTCACCGGCGCCATCACCGCCGCATAGCGTGCGAAGCCGATATTGAAATAATCGCTGGAGACGATGTTCACCAGGTTCGACACCACCAGCGGCAGGCTGGCGGTGTCGGCGATGAAGCCGGCCGCCATCACGAAGGCCAGCGTGGCCTTCGGCGAAAAGCGCAGCGCGCCCAGCATGGCGATGACGATCGGCGTGAGGATCAGGGCGGCGCCGTCGTTGGCGAACAGCGCCGCCACCGCGGCGCCGAGCAGCACCAGCAGCACGAACAGGCGCCGTCCCTTGCCGCCGCCCCAGCGCGCGACGTGCAGCGCCGCCCACTCGAAGAAGCCGGCCTTGTCCAGCAGCAGGCTGATGATGATCACGGCGACGAAGGCGCCCGTGGCGTTCCACACGATGTGCCACACGACCGGGATGTCGGACGGCTGGATGACGCCGGCCAGCAGCGCGGCGGCGGCGCCGGCCGAGGCGCTCCAGCCGATGCCGAGGCCGCGCGGCTGCCAGATGACGAGGACGAGGGTGGCAAGAAAAATCAGGATGGCGGGCAGCAAGCGCGATCCCTCCGTCAGGCCGGCAGCAGGCCGCCGATGCGGTCCAGCTCTGCCTTGAAGCGGGTGCGGTCCTGGGCCAGCTCGCCGAGAGGCAGCGCCAGGAAGGCTTCGATGCGGGCGCGCAGGATCGCGTAGGCGCGTTCGAAGGCGGCGCTGATGTCCTCGTCCGAACCCCCGACGTGGCTCGGATCGTCCACGCCCCAATGGGTGCGCAGCACCGGTCCGAGGTATGCCGGGCAGGTTTCGCCGGCCGCGCTGGCGCAGACGGTGACGACGATATCGGGCGTGAGCGGCAGCGCATCCCAGGATTTGCTGTAATAGCCGCTAGTGGAGATGCCCTTGTCCGCCAGCAGCTGCAGCGCGCGCGCGTTCAGGCGGCCGGCCGGCTGGCTGCCGGCGCTCAGCGCCCGCCAGCCCTGCGGCGCCAGGTGGTTGAAGACGGCTTCGCTGATGAGCGAACGGCAGGAATTGCCGGTGCAGAGGAATAGCACGTTCATGGTGTCTTTCGGTGGAGATGGGTGGTCAGGTGGCGGCGCCGCAGCCTGGGCTGCACGGATTGCCGCCGCAGCAGTTTTCGGTGAGGAAGGCCAGCAGCGCGTTCATGGCGCCGAACTGCGCCGCATAGATGATGAAGCGGCCTTCCTGGCGCGGTGTGATCAGTCCCGCATGAGTGAGCTCCTTCAGGTGGAAGGAGAGCGAGGACGCGGGCAGGCCCAGCGTCTCGGCAATGCGGCTGGCGGCCATCCCGGCAGGGCCGGCCTGGACCAGCAGCCGAAAGGCGGCCAGCCGCGATTCCTGGGCCAGCGCGGCCAGCGCCGCGATGGCTGCTTTGGTGTCCATGAGTGCGTCTTTTGTCATTTCCATGATCATCGAATTATAACCGGCAGGCGCCGGACACTTCGAATATTATCGAAATAATTTGACAGCTTCATGACAAAGCACTTATTCTTATTTCGTCGAATGACGAATAACGAATGACAACGAACGACCTACCACGTCTCATCTCACCCGGAGAGCTGCCATGCACCACATCGATGCCACCCTTCCCGTCGCCGTGCTGGGCGCCGGCCCCGTCGGCCTTGCCGCTGCCGCGCACCTGCGCGAGCGCGGCCTCACTCCCCTGCTGCTCGAAGCCGGCGCGGTCGTCGGCGCGAACCTGGACGCCGTCCGCCATGTGCAGTTGTTTTCGCCGTGGCGCTACAACGTCGACAAGGCGGCGCGCCGCCTGCTCGAAGCCGCCGGCTGGCGCATGCCGGCGCCGGATGCCCTGCCGACCGCAGCCGAACTGCGCGACGCCTACCTGGCGCCGCTGGCCGCCCTGCCCGCCCTCGCCGGAGCCCTGCACCTGTCGCACCGCGTCACGGCCATTACCCGCAGCGGCGCCGACAAGGTGAAGACGCGCGGACGCGCCGACGCCCCCTTCCTCATCCGCGCCGACACGCCCGAGGGCCCGCGCGAGTTCCTGGCGCGCGCCGTGATCGACGCCACCGGCACCTGGTCGCAGCCGAATCCGCTCGGCGCGAGCGGCATCCCGGCGCTCGGCGAAGCGGCGCTGTCGGCGCGTATCGTCTACGGCATGCCGGACGTGCTGGGAAGCCAGCGCGCCCGTTATGCCGGCAAGGGGGTGCTGGTGGTGGGCGCCGGCCATTCCGCCGCCGGCACGCTGCTGGCGCTGGCGCAGCTCGCAACCGGGCATCCCGCTACCCGGCTGGTGTGGGCCACCCGCGGCAGCCAGCTGGCGCGCGTGTTCGGCGGCGGCGACGCGGACGGACTGCCGGCGCGCGGACGGCTGGGGCAGCGCCTGCAGGCATTGCGCGACACCGGGCAACTGACGATGCGCCAGGACTTCCCGATCGTGCGTGTGGAGGAGGCGGGTGGGCGTTTGGCCGTGCTTGATGCCGGCGGCCGCCGCATCGAGGGTATCGACGAGATCGTCTGCGCCACCGGCGCCCGGCCCGACCTGTCGCTGACGCGCGAGCTGCGCGTGCGCCATGATCCCTGGCTGGAGAGCACCGATGCGCTGGCGCCGCTGATCGACCCGAACGAACACAGTTGCGGCACCGTGCGCCCGCATGGCCACCGCGAGCTGGCCCATCCCGAGACCGGCTACTACGCAGTGGGCGCCAAGAGCTATGGCCGTGCGCCCAACTTCCTGCTGGCCACCGGCTACGAGCAGGTGCGCTCGGTGGTGGCGGCGCTGGCGGGCGACCTCGCCGCCGCAGACGACGTCCAGCTCGACCTGCCGGAGACGGGTGTCTGCAATACCCGCAGGGTCTATCAGCAGCCGGCGTCGGCCTGCTGTACAGTGAAGGCCGCGGACGCCACCTGCTGCTGAACGGCGGCCGCCCATGTCGCGGCAATTCGCGCCATTACCGGGAGAACAGCTTGTCATCCGCACGCAAGACCATCGGCATCCTCGCCTTCACGCAGATTGCATCGTGGGGATCACTGTACTACGCCTTCGGCGTCCTGGCGCCATCGATCGGGCGCGAGCTCGGCATCGCCGCCGAGACCACCGTCGCCGCCTTCTCGTGGAGCCTGCTGGTGGCCGGCGTTGCCGCCACGCCGGTCGGCGCCCTGGTCGACCGGCACGGCGGGCGCTACGTGATGGCGGCCGGCTCGGTGGCCAGCGCTCTCGGCCTGGCCTGGATGGCGCTGAGCACGACGGCCGCCTCCTACTTCGGCGCCTGGAGCCTGATCGGCCTGGCGATGGCGCTGACCCTGTACGAAGCGGCCTTCGCCACCATCAACCGCAAGGTCGAGGTGGGTGCGCCGCGCGCGATCTCGACGCTGACCCTGTTCGCCGGTTTCGCCAGCACCCTCTTCTGGCCGCTGACGCTCGCCCTCGCCTCGCGCCTGGGCTGGCGCGATACCTACCTGGCCTACGCGGCGCTGCAACTGGCCGTATGCCTGCCGCTGCATCTGTGGCTGGGAAGGGACGGGCCGCGCCCGCCCCTGTGCGCGAACGCGCCGCGCGACAGCCACACCCTGGCCGAGGCGCTGCGCCATCCGGCCTTCTGGAAGCTGGCGCTGGCCTTCTCAGCCAACGTCTTCACCTTTTCCGCGCTGGCGGTACACCTGATTCCGCTGCTGCAGTCGCTCGGCCACGGCGCCGCCACCGCCGTCCTGCTGGCGGCCCTGGTGGGCCCAATGCAGGTGGCCGGCCGCATCGGCGAGCGCACGCTGGCGCGCGACACGCCGCCCCAGGTCGTCGGGCGCTTCGTCTTCGCGACCCTGCCCTTCGGGCTGCTGGCGCTGGCGCTGCTGGGCACCCAGGTCTGGGCGGTGGGGCTGTTCTGCGTGCTGTACGGGATGAGCAACGGCGTGCTGACCATCATCCGCGGCACCCTGCCGCGCGCCATGTTCGGAGCGCGCCACTATGGCGCCATCACGGGCGCGCTGGCGGCGCCCTCGCTGTTGTCGAAGGCAGCCGGTCCCCTGGTGGCGGCGGCGGTCCTGTCCGGCGCGTCCGGGCCGGTGCTGCTGCCTCTGGTGCTGTTCGGCTGCGCACTGGCCTCGCTCCTGCTGTATCTCTCGGCGACCAGGTCGGCGCAGGCAGCGCAGGCAAGGGAAGTCGCGGCGACTTGACGGCGCCGCGCCGCCTTCCTATCCTCGCAACTGTCCTTGCAGATTCACCAGATCGAAAGCGCCCATGACCTCTTCCTGCTGCGGCCCGGCCACGACGCCCCCGTCCGACATCGACACCGACGACCTCGCCGCGCTGTGCAAGGCCATCGGCCATCCTGCGCGCCTGCAGCTGCTGCGGCACCTGATCCAGCACGGCGACTGCTATTTCGGCAGCCTGGCCGACGTGCTGCCGCTGGCGCCGTCGACCATCTCGAAGCATGTGTCGATCCTGAAGGAAGCGGGCCTGATCGAAGGCTCGTCGGACGTGCAGCGGGTCTGCTACTGCGTCCGGCCCGCGCGGCTGGCCCAGCTCAAGACGATGATCGGCGCACTGTAAGTCCCGCCACTGCCGGCCCGGGGGCGGCGTCCTTCAGCGGGCGATCAGTTCGGGCCGTTTCAGCTTGCGCTGCAACTGCAGGATTCCATACACCAGGGCTTCCGCCGTAGGCGGGCAGCCGGGAATGTAGACGTCGACCGGCACGATGCGGTCGCAGCCGCGCACCACCGAATACGAGTAGTGGTAGTAGCCGCCTCCGTTGGCGCAGGACCCCATCGAGATGACGTAGCGCGGCTCGGGCATCTGGTCGTACACCTTGCGCAGGGCGGTCGCCATCTTGTTGGTCAGGGTGCCTGCAATGATCATCAGGTCGGCCTGGCGCGGACTGGCGCGCGGGATCAGGCCGAAGCGGTCCATGTCGTAGCGTGCGGATGCTGCATGCATCATCTCCACGGCGCAGCAGGCAAGGCCAAAGGACAGGTACCAGAGACTGTTGCCGCGGGCATGGGCCAGCAGGTGATCGACATTCGTCAGCAGGTAATGCTGGCCTTCCAGCACGGATTCATTCATCGTCGGCTCCTTCGAAAACAGCGCGACGATACGGCCTTGCCGGCGCCGTGTCTTGTACCGACACGACATCGCGGCCGGCTTGTCACGTGAACGAATCCAGCTCCTCGCGCTCGAACTGCCAGAAGCCGTACCCGGAGGCGTCGTCCTCGCGCCGGGCCAGGAAGCCGGACGGCGTATCCCCCACGAACTGCCTGAAGTCGCGGCTGAAGTGGGCCTGGTCGACGTAGCCGGCTTCGTATGCGGCCAGTGCCAGGCTCGGCCTGCCCTGCGCCCGCATCAGGACCGACAGCGCCTGCGCGAAGCGGGCAAGCCGGCGGTAGTCGCGCAGCGCAACGCCGTGGTGCGCCAGGAAGCGGCGCTCGAACTGGCGCACGCCCAGGCCGAGATCGGTGGCCAGCGCGTCCACCGGCTGGAACAGGCGATCGAAGGACAGGGAGGGCAGCGGCGGCAAGGCCCGCGCGCCCGCGCCGGGACGGCGCAGGAGGAATTCCTCGAGAACGCGTACGCGCCCGCGAAAGCCTGCGGCATGCTGCAGCTCGTCTTGCAGGCGCTGCGCCTCGGCCTGGCCCACCAGGGCGTCGAGCGGCACGGGACCCGCGCCCAGGCAATCGGCGGGAATCCCGAAGCAATGGAGGATGCCCGACGCGCGAAACACGGCCGACATGAAGGCGCTGCCCGGCTGCACCGTGAAACGGCGCGGCGCCAAGGTCGGCCCCGTGACGAAGGCCTGCGGCAGGCCGACGGGCGCTTGCGCACCGAGCACGGCGGCGCCGCCCTGCAGGTAGACCACCAGTTGCGCGTCCGGGCTCGCCGGAAGATGCGGCGCGGAGACCGCGAAGCCGCCTCCGATGAGGTTCTTCACATAGGGCGCGAGCGCCCTGCGCGGCAGGGCGAGCAGGCGCTCCGGCAAGCCGGCAGGGCGCGAATCGAGCATGGCGGGTCGGGGCGTATGGACGAACCCGCCGAGCTTACCCTGGCGCGGCGGCGCTGTCCATGCAGCTAGCGCCGTAGGGAGGGCATGCGCGGCAGTAGCACCGCCAGGATGCCCAGCAGCGGCAGGAAGGAAGCGGCCCGGATCACGTATGCGATGCCGGCCGTGTCGGCGACCGCGCCCATCACGGCCGCGCCGATGCCGCTGATGCCGAACATCAGCCCGAAGAACAGTCCGGCGATCATGCCCACCTTGTCGGGCACCAGTTCCTGCGCGAACACGACGATGGCCGAGAAGGCCGAGGACATCACCAGGCCGATCACCACCGACAGCACGGCGGTCCAGAACAGGTTCGCATACGGCAGCGCCAGCGCGAACGGGGCCGCACCCAGGATCGAGAACCAGATGACGCGCTTGCGGCCGATGCGGTCGCCGATCGGCCCCCCGGCGAAGGTGCCCGCCGCCACGGCAGCGAGGAACAGGAACAGGTACATCTGCGCCGATTCCACCGATACGCGGAACTTCTCGATCAGGTAGAAGGTGTAGTAGCTCGACAGGCTGGCCATGTAGATGTACTTCGAGAACACCAGCAGCGCCAGCACCGTCAGGGCCCATAGCACGCGCCCGCGCGACAGGCTAGGGCCGGCATGGACGGCCACCGTGCGCGTCGCCTTGCGCAGGTGCCCCGCGTACCAGCGGCTGACCTTGAACAAGACGCCGACCGCCAGCAGCACCAGCAGCATCAGCCAGGCGATCCGGCCTTGCCCGCTGCCGACGATGATGGCGGCGGCCAGCAGCGGCCCGAAAGCCGAGCCGAGGTTGCCGCCCACCTGGAACAGCGACTGGGCGAAGCCGAAGCGCCCGCCGGAAGCCAGGCGCGCGACACGCGAGGCTTCGGGGTGGAAGGTCGAGGAGCCGATGCCGATCAGGCCGGCCGCAAGCAGCAGCATGGCGAAGCTGCCGGCCGTGGCCAGCAGCGCGACGCCGAGCAGGGTCACGCACATCCCGGCCGGCAGCAGGAAGGGAATCGGGCGCTTGTCGGTGTACAGGCCGATCCACGGCTGCAGCAGCGAGGCGGTGCACTGGAAGGTCAGCGTGATCAGGCCGATCTGGGTGAAGCTGAGTGCGAACTCGTCCTTGAGCAGCGGGTAGATGGCGGGCAGCACGGCCTGCACGCAATCGTTCAGCAGGTGGACGAAGGCGACCGAGAACAGGATTTGCATTACCGCTGCCGGCTGCGTGGCGGCGGATGTTGCGGAAGAAGGTAGCGACATGGGTGAAGCGGGCAATGGCGGTCATCGAGTCTACACCGGGCGCCTGGACAGCGCCGGCGGGCAGCGAAGCAGCGCTTCAGGACGCGGCGTTCTCCTGGGCGTAGCGCGCAGGCGGCATCCCCGCATGGCGCATGAAGGCGACACTGAATGCGCTGGCCGAGGCGTAGCCGACCCGCCGTCCCACCTCCGCCACGCCGCCCTCCTTGTGCCGCAGCAGCGTGCGCGCCATCGCCATGCGCCAGTTGAACAGGTATTCCATCGGCGCCACGCCAAGCGCACGGCTGAACCGCTCGAAGAAGGTCGATCGCGACAACGCGGCCTCCCTGGCCAGCTCCGCGACGGTCCAGGCCCGCGCCGGATCCTCATGCAGGCGCCGCAGGGCCGCCGCCAGGCGTGCATCGGCCATCCCGCGCAGCAGGCCGGGTGTGCCGGCGTCGTGCGCGCCCGCGCGCAGCGCTTCGATCAGCAACACTTCGAGCAGCTTGGCCAGCAAGACCTCGCGCGCGGGGCGCAGGGCGCGGAACTCGTCGCCGATCAGTTGCCCGATGGCGCGCAGGCGAGGATCCCCGTGCACGTGCACCAATTGGGGAAGCAGCGGCACCAGCAGGCCCGCATCGGGCGAACCGAATATGCAATAGCCGACCAGCAGGCGGACATCCGCCGGTCCGTCCTGGACGCCATGGCGGATCTCGCCGTCGCGCAGCACCGGCGCCGACGCCGGCTCTGAAGCCAGATCGTCGCCTCCCTCCTCCAGGCTGGACACCTGGAACTCGCGCGCCGACGGGATCATCACGAAATCGTCCTGGCGCAGGAGGAGCGGTTCATTGCCTGCGACCGCAAGCCGGCAGCCGCCCTCCAGCACGACGCAGAAGAACGGCCGGCCGACCTCCGAGCGTCGCACCCGCCAAGGGCCGGCGCCGCTGACGATCTTGGAAAACGGGGCGCCAGGCTGCAGCAGCAGGACGAGTTCAGCGAAAGGGTCAACCATATTCGGACGCTCAGAAAAGAAAGTCGTACTTTCAATTATATCCAGTCTGGATACGAGCGCCTATCCTGTGCCTTCCACCAATCAATCAAGGAGCCATTCATGCCTACCATCCTCGTTACCGGCTGCTCGTCCGGATTCGGCCTCGAAACCGCCCGCTATTTCCTCGAACGCGGCTGGCAGGTCGTCGCCACCATGCGCACGCCGCGCGCCGACCTGCTGCCGGCTTCGCCAAAACTGCGTATTCTCGCGCTCGATGTGACGGACCTGGCAAGCGTGCAAGAAGCGGTCTCAGCCGCCGGTCCGATCGATGTCCTGGTGAATAACGCCGGTATCGGCCTGCTGGGCCTGTCGGAAACCACGGCGATGGAGACCGTGCGTGATGTGTTCGATGCCAATACCTTCGGCAGCATGGCCATGGTGCAGGCAGTCTTGCCCCAGTTCCGGCAGCGCCGTGCCGGCGTCATCGTCAACGTCTCGTCCAGCACGACCCTCAAGCCGCTTCCCCTGCTCGCCGCGTACAGTGCCAGCAAGGCCGCCGTCAACGCCTACACCGAATCGCTGGCGCTCGAATTGCAGGCGATCGGGGTGCGGGTCAGTCTGGTGCTTCCGGGGCGCTCGCCCGAGACGCCGTTCTCCCGCAACGCACAGCCGCGCATGCAGGCCAATGTGCCGCAGGAATATGCCGGGTTCGTGGAGCAGGTGTTTGCCGGGAGAGGAAGTGCGGGACCGGTGACCCATGCAGTCGACGTGGCCGAGGCGATATGGCGGGCCGCGACCGACCCGGCCACGCCGCTACGCATCCCGGCCGGGGCGGATGCGGTGGCAGTGGCGTTGGCGGCGGCATGAGGTCCCGGCAGACGCCTTGGGTGAGTCGTCTCAGTAGCTCACCGATGCCGGGTTCCTCTGCCATGAAGGCGTTGCAGGGTGGCCCGACACCAGCCTTCCGCACTCATCCACCGGCTCGCGGAATCGCAGCGTTCAATCGAACTTCGAGAAGTCCGGCTTGCGCTTCTCGAAGAACGCAGTAAACGCTTCCTTCGCCTCCGGCGCCAGCAGCATGGCGGCGAAGCGCTCGTTTTCGGCCGCGATCGCGGCTTCGATGTCGGCGATGCGCGGACGCTTCATCAGCGCCTTGGTGGTGCGGATCGACGCGGCCGGCAGCGCCACCAGCTTGGCGGCCTGCTGCTCGACGAAGGCGCGCAGCTCTGGAGCAGGCAGCACGCGGGTGACCAGGCCCATCTCGAAGGCTTCCTGGGCGCCGAAGGCTTCGCCCAGCAGCAGTTTTTCCGCGGCGCGCGGGTAGCCGGCCAGTTGCGGCAGCAGCAGCGAGGAGCCGAATTCCGGGCACAGGCCGAGCTGGGTGAAGGGCACCGAGAACTTGGCGTTGTCGGCCGCGTACACCAGGTCGCAGTGCATCAGCATGGTGGTGCCGATGCCGATGGCGGCGCCAGCCACCGCGGCGACCACGGGCTTGGTCGTACCGTGCAGGGCGCGCATGAACTGGAACACCGGGCGGGCTTCGGCCGGCACTCCCTGGACCGGGGCCGAGTTCTTCATGAAGTCGTCGAGGTCGTTACCAGCGGTGAAGATCTCCGGTTTGCCGGCGATGAGGATGGCGCGCACGGCGCTGTCCTGCTCGGCATCGAGCAGCGCGTCGGCCATCGACTGGTACATCGCGGCGGTGATCGCGTTCTTGCGCTCGAGGCGGTTGAATTCGATGGTCAGCAGGCCGTTGGCCTTGTTGATCAGCATGTCCATTTCAGGGTCTCCGAATATTCTTGGGCTGCTTGAACGCGCGGGCGTTCGTAATTCCGGGCATTGCCCGGAATTACCCCTCCCATCCTACGGAGAAACAGCCGATTTCCCGCCCGCGCGGTCACTGCTTACTTGTTGCTTAAACGCGCTCGACGATACCGGCCGCGCCCATGCCGGCGCCCACGCACATCGTCACCATGCCGTACTTCAGGTTGTTGCGGCGCAGTGCGTGCACGACGGTCGCGGCGCGGATCGCGCCGGTGGCGCCCAGCGGGTGGCCGAGGGCGATCGCGCCGCCCATCGGGTTGACCTTGCTGGTGTCCAGGCCGAGGTCGCGGATCACGGCCAGCGCCTGGGCGGCAAAGGCTTCGTTGAGTTCGATCCAGTCCAGCTGGTCCTGCGTGATGCCGGCGGCGGCCAGCGCTGCGGGAATCGCGACCTTCGGGCCAATGCCCATGATCTCCGGCGGCACGCCTCGCACGGCGAACGAGGAGAACTTGGCCAGCGGGGTCAGGTTGTGCTCCTTCAGGATCTTCTCGCTGACGACGATCAGCGCGCCGGCGCCGTCCGACATCTGCGACGAGGTCGCGGCGGTCACGCTGCCCTTGGCGGCGAAGACCGGCTTCAGCTTGGCCATGCCTTCCGGGCTGGCGTCGGCGCGCGGGCCTTCGTCCAGGTCCACGGTGCGGCGCTTGACGGTGATTTCACCGGTGGCCAGGTTCGGGGTACGGGTGACGATTTCCACCGGGGTGATCTCGTCCTTGAAGTAACCGGCCTGCTGGGCGGCGATGGCGCGGCGGTGCGATTCCAGGCCGAAGGCGTCCTGGTCTTCGCGCGACACCTTCCACTGCTCGGCCACCTTCTCGGCGGTCAGGCCCATGCCGTAGGCCAGGCCCACGTTCTCGTCCCTGAAGGTCTCCATATTAATGGAGGGGTGGTGGCCCATCATCGGGACCATCGACATCGACTCGACGCCGCCTGCGATCATCACGTCGGCTTCGCCCACGCGGATGCGGTCGGCCGCCATGGCCAGGGCGGTGATGCCCGAGGCGCAGTAGCGGTTGACGGTGACGCCGCCCACGGTGTGCGGCAGGCCTGCCAGCACCACGGCGTTACGCGCCACGTTGAAGCCCTGCTCCGCTTCCGGGAAGGAGCAGCCGACGATGGCGTCGACGATCAGGGCCGGGTCCAGGTTCGGCACGGCGGCCATGGCGCCGCGGATGGCGTGCACCAGCAGGTCGTCCGGACGGGTCTTGTTGAAGAAACCGCGCGGCGCCTTGCCGATCGGGGTACGGGTCGCTGCGACGATGTATGCGTCTTGAAGTTGTTTGCTCATGATTGGTCGTCCTGTTCTTTGTCAGCGACTTAGTTACGCACTGGCTTGCCGGTCTGCATCATGCCCATGATGCGTTCCTGGGTTTTCGGGTTGGCCAGCAGCTCGATGAAGGCCTTGCGCTCCATGTCGAGCAGCCACTGCTCCGATACCACGCTGCCCTGGTCGACGTCGCCGCCGGTCACGATCTCGGCGATCATGTCGCCCAGCTTGTAGTCGTAGGCCGAGATGAAACCGCCGTCACGCATGTTGACCAGCTGGCCGCGGATGGTCGCCCAGCCGTAGCGGCCGGTGACGGTGATCGGGCGGCGCGCCGGGGCGCGGTAGCCGGCGTCGAACATGGCGCGCGCGGTGGTCTTGGCCACGTGCAGCAGTTCGTAGGGGTTGAAGACGATGACGTCGTCTTCCTTCAGGTAGCCCATGGCCTTCGCTTCCAGTGCCGACTTCGACACCTGCGCCGTGGCCGCGTTGGTGAAGCCGGTCTTCAGGAATTGCAGGATGTCGTTGCCCTTCGCTTCCGTGAAGGCGCGCACGGCCGCTTCCTTCAGGCCGCCGCCGGCCGGCACCAGGCCGACGCCCACTTCCACCAGGCCGATGTAGGACTCGATCGAGGCCACGCGCTTCGATGCGTGCAGCATCATCTCGCAGCCGCCGCCCAGCGCCAGGCCCGCGACAGCGGCGACCACCGGGATGTTCGAGTACTTCATCTGCATGAAGACGTTCTGCAGGTCGCGCACCATCGGGTCCATCGCCTTGGCGCCGCCCATCATGAAGGCCGGCATGGCCGACTGCAGGTCGGCGCCGGCCGAGAACGCGCCGCCTTCGGCCGCGTCGGTGTTCCAGATCACCAGGCCCTTGAAGTTTTTCTCCGCTTCAGCCAGGCCGCGCTGGATGCCCTTCACCACGCCTTCGCCGATGACGTGCATCTTGGTCTTGAGCGAGATGACCAGCACCTCGTCGTCCGCGTGCCACAGGCGCACCGATTCGTCCTCGAACACGGTGGTGCCGAAGGTCTTTGGATCGACCGTGGTCGACCCCACCACCGGGGCGCGGAACTGCTGGCGCTGGTACACCGGCAGGTCGGACACCGGCACGTAGGCGTTCTTCGAAGCCGAGTACGAGCCTTCGGCAGTGTGCACGCCCTTCTCGGCGACCGGGCCTTCGAACACCCAGGCCGGCAGTGGTGCGTTGACCAAAGCCTTGCCCTGCTCGATGTCTTCCTTCACCCACTGGGCGATCTGGGTCCAGCCGGCGGCCTGCCAGGTCTCGAACGGGCCGACGCTCCAGCCGAAGCCCCAGCGCATTGCGAAGTCGACGTCGCGCGCATTGTCGGCGATGGTGTCGAGGTGGAAGGCGATGTAGTGGAAGGCGTCGCGGAAGATCGCCCACAGGAACTGCGCCTGCGGGTTGGTCGATTCGCGCATGGCCTTGAACTTCTTGACCGGGTCCTTTTCCTTCAGGATGCGGCCGACGATGTCGGCGGCCTTGGCGCCGCTCGGTACATAGTCGCCGGTGGCGAAGTCGAGGCGCTGGATCTCCTTGCCGACCTTCTTGTAGAAGCCGCCGCCGGTCTTCTGGCCCAGGGCGCCCTTCTCGATCAGCTTGGCCAGCACGTCCGGGGTCTTGTACAGGCTGAAGAAGGGGTCGTCCTGCAGGGTGTCCTGCATGGTCTTGATCACGTGGCCCATGGTATCCAGGCCCACGACGTCGGCGGTGCGGAAGGTGCCCGACTTGGCGCGGCCCAGCTTGGCGCCGGTCAGGTCGTCGACCACGTCCACCGACAGGCCGAACTTCTCGGCTTCATGGATGGTGGCCAGCATGCCGAAGATGCCGACGCGGTTGGCGATGAAGTTCGGGGTGTCTTTCGCGCGCACCACGCCCTTGCCCAGGGTCGAGGTCAGGAAGGTTTCCAGCTGGTCGAGGATCTCCGGACGGGTGGCGGCGGTCGGGATCAGTTCGACCAGGTGCATGTAGCGCGGCGGGTTGAAGAAGTGCACGCCGCAGAAGCGCGACTTCAGTTCGTCATCAAAACCTTCGGCCAGCTTGTTGATCGACAGGCCCGAGGTGTTCGAGGCGAAGATCGCGTTGGCGCCGATGTGCGGGGCGACCTTCTTGTACAGGTCGTGTTTCCAGTCCATGCGCTCGGCGATGGCTTCGATGATCAGGTCGCAGCCCGCCAGCACGTCGAGGTTGTCCTCGTAGTTGGCCACTTCGATCAGGGAGGCGTCGTCCTTGTTGCCCAGCGGGGCCGGCGACAGTTTTTTCAGGTTCTCGATGGCCTTCAGGACGATGGCGTTCTTAGAACCTTCCTTCGCCGGCAGGTCGAACAGCACGACCGGCACTTTCGCGTTCACGCAGTGCGCAGCGATCTGCGCGCCCATCACGCCGGCGCCCAGCACGGCGACTTTCTTGACGATGAAATTGGACATTCTTATTTCCTTGGATAAGTCGCGGCCTCCGCGATCAAGCAAAGGCCACGTGATGGTGTGTTAGAACAGGTCTGCGTCCATGGCCAGCAGGTTCGATGCACCCGAACGCGCCTGGCGGATCAGCATCGCGGTTTCCGGATACAGGCGGGCGAAGTAGAAGCGCGCGGTGTGCAGCTTGGCGACATAGAACTTGTCTTCCGAATCCTGCTTGGCCAGCGCGATCTTCGCCATCTGTGCGAAGAAGTAGCTGAACACCAGGTGACCGACGACGCGCAGGTAAGGCACGGCGGCAGCGCCGACTTCGTCCTGGTTCTGGAAGGCCTTCATGCCGATTTCCATGGTCAGCTTGGTGACCTTTTCGCCGAGCTCGCCCAGCGGGGTCACGAATTCGGACATCGACTCGTCCAGGCCGTTCTCTTCGACGAAGGCCTTGATCTTTTCGCCGAAGGCGCGCAGCTTGGCGCCGTTGTCCATCAGGATCTTACGGCCCAGCAGGTCGAGCGCCTGCACGGTGTTGGTGCCCTCGTAGATCATGTTGATACGGGCGTCGCGCACGTACTGCTCCATGCCCCACTCGCTGATGTAGCCGTGGCCGCCGTAGACCTGCATCGCTTCCGAGGTGGCGATCCAGCCGTTGTCGGTGATGAAGGCTTTCACGATCGGGGTCAGCAGCGCGACTTCGGCTGCGGCTTCCTTGCGCACTTCCTCGTCCGGGTGGCTCAGTTCGCGGTCGATCTGCAGCGCGATGTAGGAAGTCAGCGCGCGGCCGCCTTCGGCGAAGGCCTTGGCGGTCAGCAGCATGCGGCGCACGTCCGGGTGCACGATGATCGGGTCGGCCGGCTTGTCCGGCGCCTTCGGGCCCGACAGCGAACGCATCTGGATGCGGTCTTTCGCATACACCAGCGCGTTCTGGTACGCGACTTCGGTCAGGCCCAGCGACTGCATGCCGACGCCGAGGCGGGCGGCGTTCATGAACACGAACATCGCCTGCAGGCCCTTGTGCGGCTGGCCGATCAGGGTGCCGATGGCGCCGTCCAGGTTCATCTGGCAGGTCGAGTTGGCGTGGATGCCCATTTTCTCTTCGATGGCGCCGCAGGCGATGCCGTTGCGCTCGCCGAGCGAGCCGTCGCTGTTCACCTTGAATTTCGGGACCAGGAACAGCGAGATGCCCTTCGAGCCTTCCGGTGCGTCCGGCAGGCGCGCCAGCACCAGGTGGACGATGTTCTCGGACATGTCGTGCTCGCCGGCCGAGATGAAGATCTTGGAGCCGGTGATGCTGTAGGTGCCGTCCGCCTGCGGTTCGGCCTTGGTGCGCAGCAGGCCCAGGTCGGTGCCGCAATGCGCTTCGGTCAGGCACATGGTGCCGGTCCACTCGCCCGAGACCAGCTTCGGCAGGAACAGCTTCTTCTGCTCGTCGGTGCCGTGCTCTTTCAGGCACTCGTAGGCGCCGTGCGACAGGCCCGGGTACATGGTCCACGCCTGGTTCGACGAGTTCAGCATCTCGTAGAAGGAGTTGTTCAGCGAGACCGGCAGGCCCTGGCCGCCGTATTCCGGATCGCAGGCCAGCGCCGCCCAGCCGCCTTCCACGTACTGCTTGTACGCTTCCTTGAAGCCCTTCGGGGTGGTGACGGCCTTGGTGGCGGCGTCGAAGTGGCAGCCTTCGCGGTCGCCCGAGTGGTTCAGCGGGAACAGCACTTCCTGCGTGAACTTCGCACCTTCTTCGAGCACCTGGTTGATGATGTCGGCGTCGATTTCCTGGTAGGCAGGCAGGTTCTTGAACTCTTCGCTGACGTTGAGGAATTCGTGCAGAACGAACTGCATATCCCGGATTGGCGCGACGTACTGACCCATGGTTTTCTCCTGAACGAAGGTAATGTTGTTTGACTGAAGGCTTTACTGAGCCGGGACGCCTTGCGGCGCGCCTTTCGGCATGCTTGGATTGCGGTAGTTCTCGACCAGCCGCTCGAAGCCGCGGCGTGCGCGCTCGACCGCGCCCGGCATGCGCAGGAAGCGCGCATCGTGGTGCAGGGCCAGGATCAGCCCGTACATCTCGTAGACCAGCTGTTCGGCGTCGGTATCGGGCCGCAGGTGGCCGACCTCGACCGCCTGGTGCGCGGCGCGCTGCAGGGCGCCCTGCCAGGCCTGCACCATCTTGACCAGCTCCTCGCGGATCGGGCCCGGGCGGTCGTCGTACTCGACGGCGCCGCTGATATAGATGCAGCCGGACGCGATCTCGACCGACACGCGCGCCAGCCAGCGGTCGAACATCGACTGCAGGCGCGGCAGGCCGCGCGGCTCGCGCACGCTCGGGAAGAACACTTCCTGCTCGAAGCGGTGGTGGTACAGCTTGACGACTTCCAGCTGCAGGTCTTCGCGCGAACCGAAGTGCGCGAACACGCCGGACTTGCTCATGTTCATCCGGTCGGCCAGCAGGCCGATGGTCAGGCCTTCCAGGCCGTCGCGGCTCGACAGCTCGAGCGCCACGTCGAGAATTGCTGCCCGCGTCAGTTCGCCCTTGCGCATGAATTTGGCTGAAGTAGTGATAGCTGCCCCTGAATCGAAAAAATCCGAACGCTCGTACTATTATCTACCAGAGATGAAATGTCAAACGGGAACTTAGAGGCGAGATTCTATTGATGCATGACAACGGCGGACGGAGAAACCATCCACAGGACGCTCCCGGCTGAATGCGCCCGGAACACGTTGTCGCAGATGCTAAGGTAACCCATTTTCGGGACTTGTGGCGTATCCGGGCGACATCCAGCTAATTGAACGTGCAAGATACTCAGAGAAAGGGCCACTAGCGCCCAGGACAACACTTCCCCGATTCCAGCCCATGCGACTTCATTGCCTGCTTCCCCTGCTGTTTGCCTTCGCCAGCGTCGATGCCCCCGCCGCGGCGCCAGCACCATCGATCAAGACCTATGCCGCAGTCATGGCGCGTGCACCTGCGCCAGCCGAACTTCGTCATCGATCGATTCGGGAAGCACGATTTGCTGATTTTCGACGATGCCCTGTAGCCGCGTCATGTGGACCGAACAGGAGATCGCGGACATGTTGAAGGACGCCGGCGTCGCCACGGTGGAGGCGTATGTGGACCGCGTGTTCCAGCCGCGCCCGGAACAGATCGAGCCGGCGGTGACCCGGCTGCCTCCGAACGCGGCGTGTACGGCGAACTAGCTCATGTGGCCAGCATGCGCAGCACCAGGCCAGTGATGTAGGCGCCATAGGTGCCGAGGGCATAGCCGAGCACCGCCAGCAGCACGCCGACCGGCGCCAGCGCCGGGTGGAAGGCGCTCGCCACCACCGGCGCCGAGGCGGCGCCGCCGACGTTGGCCATCGAGCCGACCGCGAAGAAGAACAGCGGCGCACGGATCAGCTTGGCCACCAGCAGCAGCAGGCCGCCGTGCACGGCGATCCAGATCAGCCCCAGCAGGAACAACCAGGGACGGTCGAGCAGTGCATTCAGGTCCATCTGCATGCCGATGGTCGCCACCAGGAAGTACAGCATGGCCGAGCCGATCTTCGACGCGCCGGCGCCCTCCAGGCCGCGTGCCCGCGTAAAACTGAGCAGCAGGCCGAAGGTGGTGGCGAACACGACGATCCAGAAGAAGGACGAGGTCAGGCTGTAGTCCTGCAGCCGCCATTCGGCCGGCAGGCCGGCGATCCAGCCGATGGTCGGCGCGGTCAGCGCATGCGACAGGCCGGTGGCGCCGATGCCCACGGCCAGGATCACCATCACATCGGTCAGGCTCGGCATGCGCGCATTCTCGGCCTGGAAGGTCTCGATGCGCGTCTTGAGCGCATTGATGGCGCTCAGGTCGGCGCCGGTCCAGCGGTCGAAGGCCTGGGCGCGGCCCGTCATGAACAGCAGCACTGCCGTCCATACGTTGGCCACCAGTACGTCGACGGCGACGAACTGGCCGAACACGTTGGCGTCGACCTCGAACACCTCCTTCATCGCGGCCTGGTTGGCGCCGCCGCCGATCCAGGCGCCGGTGATCGTGGTCATGCCGCGCCAGGTCTCGCCCGCCACGGTCTCGGGGTGGATGAAGCGCATGATCTCGAACGAAGCCAAGGCGCCCAGCATGATGCCGGCGGTGCCGGTCAGGAACATGATGATCGCCTTGGGCCCCAGCCGCACGATGGCGCCGAAGTCGATCGCGATACACAGCAGTACCAGCGAAGCGGGCAGCAGGTAGTCGCGCGCCACCGGGTACAGCTTCGACAGGTTGCCGTCGATGACGCCCAGGGTGTTCAGAATGGCCGGGATCAGGTAGCACAGCAGCAGGGCCGGGACGTAGGTATAGAATCTTTTCCAAAAACCGTCGGGCCGGGCGGCGGACCAGAAGACCAGGCCGAGGATCGTTGCGAGGATGCCGAGCACGACGGCATCGTTGGTGACGAGGGGAACAGCAGTTTGCATGGAATGATCATCAAGAGCTGCCGGGACATCGCGCCGGCGCAGCCTGCGGCAATGCCCGACCTGGAGCCTTGCGGCCGGGTACGGGCATTTTACATTCCTGCAAACAAATGCAAACTAAAAATGTGACGATCGCAGCCCGGCGTCTATTCTTCCCCGATGCGCGTCATTACCCTCGGGGTCAGGTCTGACATTTGGACACGAGCTCAAGCGTTAAACATGGGCCGTAGCCGTGCCCGCAGCCGTAGCCGCGGCCGATGGCGTTTTACCTCCGCCCTGCCGACAACTGCGCTGTCTCAGCGCCGGCAATGCCGCGTCCGGTACCGTGATCGGCATGGCACGACCACTCCGACTCGAATTCCCCCACGCGCTTTACCATGTCACAGCGCGAGGAAACCGGCACAAGCCGATCTATCACCGCGACGCCGATCGCCATCTATGGCTGGACGTGCTGACGCACGTATGCGCACGCCATAATTTTGTCGTCCACGCTTTTTGCCAGATGACAAATCACTATCACTTACTGGTGGAGACAGTGGACGCGAACCTTTCGCAAGGAATGCGCCAACTCAATGGCCTGTATTCACAGCACATCAACCGGCGCCACCAACTCGCCGGACATCTTTTCCAGGGGCGGTATCACGCGATCCTGGTACAGAAAGAGAGCTACCTGCTGGAACTCAGCCGATATATCGTGCTGAATCCTATACGTGCAGCGATGGTGTCCTCGCCAGAAGAATGGCAATGGAGCAGCCATCACTACCTGACCGGTGCCAAGCCTGCACCTGCCTGGTTCGAACGCGACTGGCTGCTCAGCCAATTCAGTGAAACGCATGCGGCCGCCGTGTCCGCTTATCGGGCGTTTGTGCTGGCAGGCATCGGCAAGGGCAGCCCGCTTGCCGCTGTCCGCCATCAAGTTCTTCTAGGTGAAGACGACTTCGTCTCGCGCCACCAGCGATTGCAATTGGCAGAAGCCTTCGTGGAAGCGCCCAGGGCCGAGCGCCGGGCGGTCGCGCTGCCATTGACCGATTATCAGGAAACCTACGCCGACAGGTCCGAAGCAATGGCGCGCGCCTACCGCTCGACGGCCTTCACGATGCCGCAGATTGCTCACGCCTTCGGTGTGTCGACCAAAACCGTGAGCCGCGCGGTGGCTGCCTTTGAAAAACTGAAATTGCCGCGTTGAACAGCCTTTTACAGTAGAGGCCGTGTCCAAATGTCAGACCTGACCCCGGTTGGGCTTATTCTTCGCCGATGCGCGTCATGGCCCGGCGGTCGCGCTTGGTCGGCCGCCCCTTGATGTCCATGCTGGGCTCGGGGAACAGGCGGCGCGCCGTCTTGTCGTTTTCGCGCTTGGCGATGCTCTCGTCGGTCTCGAAGTACAGGGTGCGCGCCACCGGCGCCGGGCCGCGCGTGCCGGAGATGGCGGCGACGATCACTTCCCAGCGATCGGAGCCGTTATCGATGAGGATCCTGTCGTTCACCTTGACGTTGCGGGCCGGCTTGACCGGTTCGCCATCGATGCGCACCCGCCCGCGGTCGATCGCGTCGGTTGCCATCGAGCGCGTCTTGAAGAAGCGGGCCGCCCAAAGCCATTTGTCGATGCGTACGTTGTTCTCTTCCATCGTGTTCCTCATACTTCCATTCATGCGTAGCCGATCGCGAAGATCCGCATCACCAGTTTGTAGAGCATGTAGGCCATGCCGTAGCTTGCCCGCCGAACCCACCCGATGTGCCTGTATTCCTCGGCCCGGATCGGGGTGCCGTCGGCGATCCCACGTTCTATATGGGTACGCAATGTCGCAGCAAAAGCCTGGTCCAGCACCACCACGTTCGCTTCCTGGTTCAGGAACAGCGACAGCCCGTCGCAGTTGCTGGAACCGACCGTGGCCCAGTCGTCGTCCACCACCGCCACCTTGGCATGCAGCTGGGTCTTGCGGTACTCGACCACCCGGATGCCGTCGGCCAGCAGCTTCGGGTAGAAGGAGTGGGCGACCATGTCCTGGATGCGGAACTCGCCGACCCCGATGAGCAGGGTTACCTGCACGCCGCGCCGCGCCGCATGGGCCAGCGCCTTGCGGAACTTGCGGCCGGGGGCGAAATACGGCGTGGCCAGCAGCACGCTGTCCCTGGCCCGGCCCAGCGCCTGCAGATACGCCCGCTGGATCGTGGAACGGTTGCGCAGGTTGTCGCGCACCACGAAGGCGGCGCGCGCCGGATGCGCACAGGACTGCGGCGGCTCCTTGCGCATTTCCTTGAACAGCTCGATGCGCTGGCGGATCTTGAGGCGCCCCGCGCGCAGCCACTGCCCCTGGGCCTCGTCGTGGATCTGGGCCACCAGCGGCCCCGCTACCCGTACCGTGAAATCCCAGCGCGGGGCCGGCAGGCGGTGGTGGTCGGCGTGGTCGCACTGCCAGTCGTCGTTGACGTTGATGCCGCCCACGAAGGCGACGTCGCGGTCGATGACGGCGATCTTGCGGTGCGAACGGGCGATGCCGCGGCGGCACCAGGGATTGAAGATGCGGTACTGGATGCCCGCTTCCGCGAACGCGGCGCCGAGGCGCCTGGCCGGCAAGTGCTCGGTGCCGATCCAGTCCACCAGCACGCGCACCTTGACGCCGCGCCGGGCGGCGCGGATCAGGGCGTCGCGCACGGCCTGTGCGGTGGCGTCCTCGCCGAAGATATAGGTCTCGAAGAAGACCTCGTACCGGGCCGCATCGAGCGCCGCGATCAGCGCCGGGAAATAGGCGGTGCCGCTTTCCAGCAGGGCGACGTCGTTGTCGTCTACGAAGCTGACATGGCGCATGGCGCTATGCCAGCTGTAGTTCCGCCACGATCGGTGCGTGGTCGGACAGCTTGGCCCATAGCGGGCCGTGCATCACCTGGGCGTTGTCGACCTTGAAGCCGCGCACGTAGATGCGGTCGAGGCGGAACCACGGCAGCATGGCCGGGAAGGTGCGCGCCGGCGCCAGGCGCGGCTGGCGCCGCGGGGGCGGCTGGCGGCCGGCCCAGCCGCGCACCATGTCGCCCAGCGGCGACTTCGGGCCCAGCTCGTCGAACACCTCCTTCACCCCGAGCGCATTGCGCAGGCGGTCACTGAGGGTATTGCGCCAGTCGTTGAAGTCGCCGGCGATGATCACCGGCTCGCCGTGCGAGGAGGTGTTGACGTGCTCGATCAGGGCCTCGGCCTGGCGCCCGCGGCTGCCTTCGAACAGGCCCAGGTGCACCACGTAGCAGTGGACCTTGCCGGCCTGGGTGTTGAGCACGCAGTGCAGGATGCCGCGCTGTTCGTAGGCGTGGTCGGAGATGTCGTGGTTGTGCGAATTCTCGATCGGGAAGGCGCTCAGCAGGGCATTGCCGTGGTGGCCGTGGTCGTACACGGCGTTCATGCCATAGGCGCTGTGGTGCTTTTCGTTCTTGAAGTAATCGTACTGCGCCGTCTCCGGCCAGTGCCGGTGCGCGAGGTCTTCCTTGCCGTAGCGCGCCTGGAAGCGGTCGTGCCGGCCCTGCACTTCCTGCAGGAAGACAACGTCGGCATTGAATTCAGCGATCGCCTTCTTCAGCGCAATGACGCGCGGATGACTGCGCAGCGAGGAGACGCCCTTGTGGATATTGTAGGTGGCCACACGAATTTTCATGGGAACATTCTAACAACAAGCCGTGGCGTCCCCCGCTAAACCGGCCCCAATCGTGCGCTTAGCGAGAAATGTGCCTCGGCAATTGCAGAATCGCTTCGGCATTCGAGGGCGAGAAGCAGCGGTCGGCCGCCTCCAGGCAAGGCAGCCAGGCGTATCGCAGGTGCTCGCGCGGGCTCAGGGTGATGGGGATAGTGCGTGGCACGCAGACGGAAAACACGTGTTCGGTGTTGTGGGTGACGCCCGGCGCATAGCGGTGGCGCCAGACGGGGTAGATCTCGTAGATGTTGGAGAGCTGCCAGTCGTGCAGGCGAATGGCGTCGCCGTCGGCCGCGATGCCGGTTTCCTCGAATAGCTCGCGGGCGGCGGTCTGGATCAGCGGTTCGTCGTGCGTGTCGAGCGAGCCGGTGACGGATTGCCAGAAGCCCGGGCGGTCGGCGCGTTCGATCAGCAGCACTTCCATGTCGGGGGTGTGGATGACGACCAGGACCGATTCGGGAATTTTGTAGGGCATGGGGGCAGATAAAACAAACGCGGGCGCCGCCATTTTATATGGCCGCGCCCGCGTTGGTTGAACGCGCGGTCGGCAAAGCCGACCACCCTAGCTGTTTACGCGACTTTCTGCTCGTTGCGCAGGCGGATGTGCAGTTCCTTGAGCTGCTTCTCGTCGACTTCCGACGGGGCGTTGGTCAGCAGGCACTGGGCACGCTGGGTCTTCGGGAAGGCGATCACGTCGCGGATCGACTCGGAGCCGGTCATCAGGGTGATCAGGCGGTCCAGGCCGAAGGCCAGGCCACCGTGCGGCGGCGCGCCGTACTGCAGGGCATCCAGCAGGAAGCCGAACTTCAGCTGGGCTTCCTCGGCGTCGATCTTCAGCGCGCGGAACACCTTGCTCTGGACTTCTTCGCGGTGGATACGGATCGAGCCGCCGCCCAGCTCCCAGCCATTCAGGACCATGTCGTAGGCCTTGGCGACGCAGGCGCCCGGGTTGGTTTCCAACATGTCTTCGTGGCCGTCCTTCGGTGCGGTGAACGGGTGGTGGGTGGCATTCCAGCGGTCGCCGTCTTCGTCGTACTCGAACATCGGGAAGTCGATGACCCACAGCGGCGCCCAGACGTCGTCGAACAGGCCGGCCTTCTTGCCGAATTCCGAGTGGCCGATCTTCACGCGCAGCGCGCCGATCGCATCGTTGACGACCTTGGCCTTGTCGGCGCCGAAGAAGATCAGGTCGCCATCTTCGGCGCCCGTCAGGGCCAGGATCTGGGCCAGCACGTCGTCCGAGATATTCTTGACGATCGGCGACTGCAGGCCGTCACGGCCCTTGGCCTTCTCGTTGACCTTGATGTAGGCCAGGCCCTTGGCGCCGTAGATGGCGACGAACTGGGTGTACGCGTCGATTTCCGAACGCGGCATCGAACCGCCCTGCGGCACGCGCAGGCCGACCACGCGGCCGCCCGGCATGTTGGCGGCGGAGTTGAACACCTTGAACTCGACCGACTTCATCAGCTCGGTCAGTTCGGTGAACTGCAGTTTCACGCGCATGTCCGGCTTGTCCGAACCATAGGAGCCCATGGCGGTGGCGAAGTCCATCACCGGGAACGGGTTCGGCAGGTCGATCCCGGCCGCGTTCCTGAAGACGACGCGCATCATGTCTTCGAACAGGTCACGGATTTCCTGTTCGGTCAGGAACGAGGTTTCGCAGTCGATCTGGGTGAATTCCGGCTGGCGGTCGGCGCGCAGGTCTTCGTCGCGGAAGCACTTGGTGATCTGGTAGTAGCGGTCGAAGTTGGCGACCATCAGCAGCTGCTTGAACAGCTGCGGCGACTGCGGCAGCGCGAAGAAGTTGCCCGGGTTGACGCGCGAGGGCACCAGGTAGTCGCGCGCGCCTTCCGGGGTCGACTTGGTCAGCATCGGGGTCTCGATGTCGATGAAGCCCAGGTTGTCGAGGTACTTGCGTACTTCCATCGACACCTTGTAGCGCAGGCGCAGGTTGTGCTGCATCTGGTTGCGGCGCAGGTCGAGCACGCGGTGGGTCAGGCGGGTGGTTTCCGACAGGTTGTCGTCGTCCAGCTGGAAGGGCACCGGCACCGATGCATTCAGCACTTCCAGGGCGCTGGTGTTGATCTCGATCTTGCCCGACTTCAGGTTGGCGTTGGCGGTGCCTTCCAGGCGGTTCACGACGGTGCCGGTGATGCGCAGGCAGTACTCGTTGCGCACGTGCTCCGCGGCCTTGAACACCTCGGCGTTATCCGGATGGCAGACCACCTGCACCAGGCCTTCGCGGTCGCGCAGGTCGATGAAGATCACGCCGCCGTGGTCGCGGCGGCGGTGCACCCAGCCGCACAGGCTGACGGTTTGGCCCAGCAGTTCCTCGGTGACGAGGCCGCAGTAGTGAGTACGCATGGAGGACATAATTTTCGTTCCAGGTTGGTTGGTTCGGTAAAGGCCAGGGCCTATTCTTGATCTTTGATCGTTGATGCTGCGTGTTCTTGGTTGGCGCTATTCCGGAGCGACGACGCCCATCGAGACGATGTGCTTCAGGGCCGCATCCACGGACATGTTCAGTTCCACGACCTTGCTGCGTTCCATCATCAGGAAGAAGCCCGAGGTCGGGTTCGGGGTGGTCGGCACGTACACGCTCACGTAGTCGCCCACCAGGTGGTTCTTCACGTCCCCGCCCGGCACGCCGGTGAGGAAAGCGATGGTATAGGAATCCGCGTGCGGGTACGGGATCAGGACAGGCGTGCGGAACGCGTTGCCCGAGGACGAGAACAGCGTGTCCGACACCTGCTTGACGCTGCCGTACAGCGAGCTGACCACCGGGATGCGCTTCATGATCCGGTCGCCCACGCGGACGACGTAGCCGCCGATCAGGTTGTTGGTCAGCAGGCCGGTGAGGAACACGATGGCGAGCGTCAGCACGGCGCCGAAGCCCGGCACGTCCATGCCGAACAGCTGGCGCGGCTGCCAGGCTGCGGGCACGAACAGCAGGGACTGGTCCAGCGTGCTGATGATCATGCTCAGCACCCAGGCCGTGATCACCAGGGGCACCAGCACCAGCAGGCCCGTCAGGAAATATTTGCGCATCGCGTTCTCTTGTTCTTGTCCAGGCTGCGGCCAGGCAGGCCGCAGCGCCACTCACATCAGGTACTGCCCTTGTCTCCGCCGCCGGCGGCTGCCGGCGCCGGGGCCGGCGTGCTGGCGGCACTGGCGCCGCCGTCCGATGCGGCCGCTGGGGCCGCGCCACCAGCCGTGCCGGTGGCAGGCGGCGTGCCGCCGCGGAAGTCGGTGACATACCAACCCGATCCCTTCAACTGGAAGCCGGCAGCGGTCACCTGTTTTTTGAAGGCTTCCTTGCTGCACGACGGGCAGATGGTCAGCACCGGGTCGGAAATTTTTTGCAGTACATCCTTGGTAAAACCGCATTCATCGCAGCGGTAAGCGTAAATCGGCATCTGATACTCCGCAAAAATCTTCAAAACCCTGAATTATAAAGCTTTTACGTGAGACTTTGCCTGTTTTGGCTGCAGCGCCGGACCGGGATTGGTTTCGGTCGCCAGCACGGGTGTTGTTTTTCTTCATCGCTGCACATTGTTTCATTTGCTCAAGAAGAGCTGCGGGTGATTAAATAGCATCTTTCTTAAGAACATGATGGCAGCAGGCAAGCACTGCTGCCCACAGTTAAGAAGAAACAGAAGATTTTGCGCGGTGCTGCACCGCCGCTGGTCCGTAAAAGAACGCTGTATTTCAAGAGCCCGCTCCAAGCGGGCTTTTCTTTTGGATGTCCGTAGGGTGGTCGGCTCTGAACTGACCCCAAATTGTTGGACGTTAAGTCGTTAAGCGCCCATGGCCTGGGTCCTGTACTGTACAGGGCTTTGGCCTTTTAGTTTAAGTTTGATGCGGTCGTTATTGTAATACCT
>NZ_JCASIF010000011.1:0-142580 GCF_059686055.1 Telluria sp. ZB4P34
ATTCTGCGCTCGGCTACAAATCGCCGCGCATGTTTAGGAAAGAGCGACGCCGTCAGGCTCTGGAAACTGACGCTAAATAGGCATCGGGCTGTGTCTGGGAAAAGCGGGGCAAGATCAGGGAGAACCCGGCCACCCTACGCTTCACTGAACGGCATTACCAATTTGTGGGGCTCTTGATCAGTATGCTTGGCGGAAGCGGTGTCAGCAGTAGTTTGTCTATGAAAAACGAAACGTTTTCAGGCCTCTACCCACTTGGGTACCCACTACCCTACCGTAGTCCAGCAATGGAAGCTTTCGCGAACAATGGCGGTGGAGGTAAATCAGCTAAAACAACCATTAGCAGGTTCTTGGGATCACCGATCTTCCGTTACCGTTAGCCGCTTCGTCAATGATTGCACTCACTGATATTCTTTCTGTGGGCTATCCAATTCATGCCGTGTTTGCACGTCAACTTGATTGCCCATCCCGCTTTGAATGTGTAACTATAACACATTATCTTTCACGGCAATATTATGGCCTCCAAGCGGATAAATGCAAAGAGCATTGGCTCCGTGAGGCGCGCTCTGCGCCCCACCAATAGCTTTATTCACGTATTTTCTACGTCTCGCCTCCCCTTTTTGCTACGAGGTGCCTTTTTAGTGACGGGGGTTGGGGCCAGCTCTAGGTTAAGCGCATGTTGAGATTGCTGGCTCTTACTAGTATAGCGAGTACGGATAGGAGCGGCGTTTTCAAATTTATGTCCTTGAACCTTCAAGGCGACTTCGAGAATCTGATTGAGCGCGTCTGTCAACGAGCGTTCTTTTGCCGAGATCAAGGGAACATTCGGCTTTTCATCGCTTACACCGCCCTGGCCAAAGCGAACCTGCATTGCAACACCTGGCACAACCTCAACTCCAAGCGTGCGTGGCAGCATTTTAGGGAGTTCCATAATTTGGCTCACGTCGCTGAGCGAGCCGGAGAGCCACGCAAATTCAGCCCATCCAATGTCTGCGGAGGAGGTATCGGCCCATTCGAATCGTGGCTTTAGAAGGCGCTCCGCCCCCTTTACAGCACGCAGCCACGCGGCATCCCAGCAACGCGACCCAGCAAAAGCAGCTATGAGGCCAAACCAAGCAAACGCCTCAGGTATTACCTTTCTAAAACGATTCAACAAGAATGCGTGAGACGTACTGCGACCAACCATAAAGACGGCGGCAGCGAGCAAATACGCAGCAGATGCCGCCGATTCCGATGAGGTAGAACCAAGAACTTCTTCACAGAATTCATTGAACGCTATTACGCGCTCTTCTGCCGAGTCGCTATTTAGACCTTTATAACTACCTAAGGAATACCGATCTCCTTTAGATGCAAAACTATCTTGATCACGAAGAAGTTTCCCTGCCGCTTGAGCCACAATAATAGCGGCCTCGTGCGCTTCAAGGTAACTCTCAATTCGCATTTCACATAAAGCCCAGATAGGAGCTAGTTGAGAAACGGTTATCGGTCGACGAGAGAATCTAGGATCGCTCGATAGAATCCGAAGTCTGTCCACACACTCCTTTGTCACGTCGTCGCTTCCAAAAATCTGTGCTGATCGTCCGACTGGCAGTGTCAATGAACTTGCGATTCGGGAAAGCGGCATGTTCTGCAAATCGACATCAGACTCAGACTGTGCGAGAACTTCGCCAACCGAAACTGATGCCCATCTCTGCAGGAGAAACTCCCTATGGTAGCTAACGTTTTTTTTCTTCGACGAGAATGTGATCCAATCACTGAACTTCACAACTCGCGCGAACTGACTCAAAGGGAATGCCTCCTCGGCGAACACCCGTAGCCACGACATAGTTTCCGTCGCAGAGTCGTCTGCAAGGACTATTACAGAGGGTGCAGACGTTGACCACGGCGCATCCCTGTTATCGACCGTATATCCAAGCGCAAGCTTCCCAGAACGGAGATCCAACAAAGACGGATCGCTAACGGATTCACCGTTCGGCGAGGCCTCGTCAAGGAGAACATCCAACAAATCCTCCCTGCCGACTGCAAACCATCGAATTACTTCATTCATGCGTCCTCCTCAAAGAGCGAATCCATTTCCATGAGTACCGGTTTAGCAAAAGCATTTTCGAGTGCTGCACTAGTCGGACCTGTTCGAAACACATTCAATGCTGTCCGTGCCCGCGTTATGCCGGTATAGGCCAACTTGGTCCGACGAAGGGGAAACGCATGAAGTTCTTCCGCAGCGAAGATATGCACAGCCCGGAATTCCGTTCCTTTCGAGTTGTGGAGCGTCATCACGTGGATCCGAGCGTCTGACAAAAATGAGCCTCCCCCCTCGCCATGGTAGGCGATGAGGCCGGCCAATTCCGTTTTGTCAAATCGCTCCTTGAGTTCCGCAATAGCCTCATTTGTTCCGGCAAAAACGCCAATATTGTCGTCGTTAAAGGCAATTAGCTGAACGCGAATTAGCTCTGCCATCTTTGCAAATTGCTCGTCACGAGAGTCCTTCGGATGGAGCTCCGCTGTCGACTTGCCATGCAGCTTTTCATTATAGTTCGCTCGCGCAGCAAGACCGGCACTTCCCATGGGAGGTGGGACTAATCGATCAGCAACCTGGGCAATTCTTTGGCCGATCCGAAAGTGACTTGTAAGTTCATGCTTTTCTAAGTTCAATTTCTCTGCAATGGCTAATCCATCTTGATGGTAAATTCCCTGCTTGTCGTCGCCGCAGATACAAACGTTGTCGCTCAGACAAAGTAACTGCTCAAGCTCGTCGGATGAAAGGTCTTGAGCCTCGTCAACAAACACCGCGCTGTATATCTTCTCTGAAGGACGCTTGGAGTTTGCCTCCTTCAGCTTCTCAAGAATTTCGGCCCGGGTTTGATTGTCAAAAACGCTTCCCTTCGGCTTGCCGCTCACGCCTAACTGGTCGATTATATAATTTCCGGCCCATGAGTGGAATGTCATTACTTGATCTGGTGAGATATGCCCGGATTTTCCGATCCCAGATCGTATAAAGTCGCAAAGAGAATTGGTAAAGGTGATTATGAGAACATTCTTTTCGCCATTGCCTGCGAGAAATTGAGCTCGCAACAGTAATAGATTTGTCTTCCCAGAACCAGGTGGCCCAACCAACGAATAGCGCCCCTGCGGGGGCAAACCGATAAAGTTAATCTGCTCTGGAACCAACTCGCTTTTCTTGCGCCACCAACTCGATTTCATTTTCCTGTCCTTTGTTTAAACCGCAGTACTGTGAAGCACGCTCGTGTCGCCGCCCGTTGCTTCAATACGCGAAAGTGCAAGTCCTATAAATTCAGCCACATTGTTGGCTATAGCTGTTACGGTCTCGTCCTCGGCTGCTCCGATACATACTTCCAGGCAAGGTGTCCTCGGAGTTTGTGATTTCCGAGATTCACCTGCACTGGGAAGATAAATTGCTCCGACTTCAACTAAGGCAGATTTCTCATAGATTCCAGATTTCCAAACAATATCGCAGTCGATGCGGACGCGAATCGATCTTTCTGGACTAATCGTGAAAGCGACATTGGCAGGAGCGTTTGTATATTCGGTAATCATAGTAATTGGCAATTCTGTTCCGCAGACCGCAATTAATTCAGTTCGGACTCTCTCAAAAATTCTAGTGCAATATTCCTGCCGTTCATGAACGAGTCTCGCTGTTGAGGTTGCTTTAGCGACTTCTCCTAAGTGACCTAACCCTTTCGACAATTTATTCTTCAAAGCAGCTAGTGGATCCTCAGCTTTGTCAAATTGAAAATCACCCCAATCGACTAATGAAAGCCGAGTGTCGAGGTCTTTAGTTAGACAACGAAGTGCAAGTGCTTTTTCTGCAGAAAGACGCTTTGTGTCGGTATCGGAGAAACTCGGATGTTTGGTAAGGACCGCCCGAGCAACGAGCCAGCGATTTCCAAGAAGTACTTCATATTGGAATAGCGCTTCTTTTTTTATCAAGTCATGGAGCACCGCGCCAACCTGGTAGAGATTCAAGCCCCGCCAAAGTTTATCGGTAGGCTCATCGAGTCGAAACAGGTATTCCGGCGAACTGTATTGTGCCGTTGCAAGAAACGGCCTACCGACGCCGGCATCGGTTATAGCAGCGTCGTCTGCACTAGAGTTAGCGAATTCTCTAGCTACGCCTAGGTCAAGCAACTTTAGTTTTTGGAAGTCGGGAGACACATGAATATTTTCCGGTTTTATGTCCCGATGGACGATATTCATCCCTTCGAGGTAATTGACCGCCTCCACGAGTTGCCTCATTAGCCGACCAATAGCGGTATCTGGCACTTTATCAAGCTGCTTCGAAAGTTGCGGCCAATCGTTAAATTCCATCTCAATTATTGCAGTGTCTTGCGACTCATCAGCAAAATAGGTTTGGATGAGGCTGGAACATTTTTGGTCAATGAGTCGGCGTTGAACATCAATGCGCCGTCTGCTGGCTGCGGCGAGCGCCCCAGAAAAAAGCTCAGGATTGAATACCTTAATAGCCCTATATTCGCCATTCCTTAAAACCTTGAATATCGTCGCTGAACCACCTGCATCAATAAAATTGATGGAATCATAGCCGCCTGTAGAGTTCAAGTGGTTAATTAAACGCTCTTTAAGATCTTCAATAAGCTTTTGTTCGAGTGCCGGCATATTTTTTCAAACCTTGCGGTGAAATCATTCAATTTGCATCTGTGACTTAAACGTCCGAGGAATCGCTCTCATTAGGTTGAGTGATGTAGGTCTAGTGTGCCGTCAATCTCCGTTGGCTTCAGGATCAAGTCGTCTGTCGCAGATTTCGTATATGCAATTTTATAACTCTGCGGGCCTCTGGTCCATCAGAAGTTGACGACATTTCACTTGGCGATCGCAACTACTTGGCTGTTGATTGCGATGCTGACGTTGTGATGCCGACGCTGCCACAATTGGATGCTTATGAAGACCTCTTCCGCACGCTTTTGTGCCACCTGGAGATTTGGAGAAACATGGTCTAGCTCGGCGTGTCCCAGTAGAAGCTGGACCGTTTCTACATCCAACCCTTGCTGGATCAACCCGGAGGCCATCGTGCGTCTACCGCTGTGCGAGGACCCGCCCCGTATGTCGGCGTCTCTGTACAGCTTTGTGACGTGTGATTGCAAGCTGTCGCACGCCAGATAATCGATTGGCTCGCCGGCCGAGCTCACCCTGGGCTTCGTGTTGAGATGGAACTTGTACCCTTGTGTGTCAGGATCAGCTTGCTCGCTGGCTCAAGACCTCGGTAGCGGCTCGGATCGCTGGTCGTTCGCAGGCGCCACACCACCCGGTAGCTCAGGTATTGATCGATTGCGTCAATGGCCTTTGCGTGGCTCAGGTAGATGCAGCGTTGCCGGCATCCTTTGGTGATCGCGGCGCGCAGAATGATTTCTTCGCGAAGCGCACCCGAACGTGAGCAGCACGTCTTGCACTTCGATCTGTGCGATCTCGGTTACGCGCATGCCGGCAGTTAAGCCCAGCAGCAGAACAAGGGTGTCTCGCTCAGGATGCCTGCTGGTGGCCGCAGTGACGCGGAGAAGGTGACGGATTTGCCTCGGCTGGAGCGAGGTGGCTTGGGCCATGTGAACCTCTGAACATGATTAATCGAAAACGGATTCAGAGGGAGTCGTGGATAGACTCTTTTTCCAGAATAGCACGGCTTGAATGCCGCGGTCCTTGGAAAAGTGGATCATGCGTTCGCGCCCTGCTAATTCATACTCGTTTGTTCACTAGCTCAGCGTCACATAAGTCTTACTGAGCAAGTGGGCACGTGTTTAGCACTTTATCGCTTCTATGCGCATTCCACGTGTGCGACCGGCGGGTGGAAAGCTTAAGGTTTTAAGACGACAGTCTATCCTGCCAAAGAACTAAAAACTGAAACCCAGTCTTTGATACGTCCGATCTGATTAAAAGCGGTCTCGACACCGGCATTTGCGCAATACCTCAGCAGTCACCGGACTGCAAACTGCGGTTCAGTGTCCGCGGTAGTTGAACCTGCTAGCGTGCTCTCGGAACGCTCGAGCGCCATACGGACTGAAGCAGACTAGTCGATACAACCCCACACAATGACTCTCAGTTCAGACTAGAGGCACACATGGATCAGCAAGCGATTGGTACCGTTATCGAGCGTCGCGCATCGAACAACCGTGCCGACATTCGGTTCATCAGGTTGAAGGAAGTGATGGCAATCTGCGGAAAGTCGCGCAGCAGTGTCTACGACGCAATCAAGAAGGGCGCGTTCCCGAGGCCGGTAAAGCTCCAGGGTCGATCGGCAGCATGGATCAAGAGCGAAGTCGAGCAGTGGGCGGTGCAGTGCATTCGTGCTAGCCGCAGCGACTGCAACTCCTAGCCTGTAGCCCCACTGTCGGGCAATCCCAAGAGACGCCGTAGCTCAGCCATCACTTCCGCTAGGTCCGGCGCCATGAGTTTGCTCTTCGAGAGAAACGCTCGCCACTGCTGCTGTTTGATTGGACTCGCCGCAAAAGCGTCAGACAGCCCGAGTGGCGCAGCCTGCGGCACCTCGGTTCTCCGGCGGGCAAACGTGGCTTGGACCGCCTGACGGAGAATTGCCTCATCGATCTCGGCATAGGTCGCAAGGAACCACAGGTCGAAGTAATCCTTCAGGCGCGTGTTCGCCATACCCAAGCTGACGATCGCTTCGTACTTTTCAGCGATGACGGTGTACACGGGATAGGCACGCAACGATGGTGGCGCGACATCCGCCAAAAGCGCCGGAAACTGAACGAGTTCTGCGCCAGGCGTCACGGCATCGCCGTATCCAACATCGATCTGCACCGAGCAGCGCGCACCACCCAGTGTGCCGAGCAGTGTAACTCGCACGCCTTCATAGTTGGCTTCCTTGCGAATCCGCGCCGCCTGCACGCTGCCCTGGTCGAAGACCATCCCGTCATCGGATTGTTGAACACAGACCTGCTGAAAGACCCCGATCAGGTCGTCAAGCTCGGAAGACCCGAACCCAAGCAAGTCGATGTCCCGGGTTGGCCGGTGCGGCTGGTCGAACCACAGGTCGAAGAGGAGCGCGCCCTTCAGCAGGAACTGATCGGACCAGGGCGACACGCTTAATCGGTATAGCAGCCGCTCGAGCGAATACCGCGTCAGGATCAGGTTGAAGTCTGTCCTGTCGGCCCGTGCGCGGTTCAGAAGCCGTGCGCGAACCGATGCAGCACGATTCGATGCTTTCATGCCGCCCCCACAGCTTCCAGATACGGACGCATGACGTTTGCGACCCTGCAGATCTCCGCATAGCGCCACAGTTCGTCCATTGTCGCCCGCTTACCGTCCCAGGCTTCGCGCAGGGCTTCGAGCGCAACATCGAGGCCAATCTTGTTGCGGAACTTGAAACAGTCAACAACCGTCTTCGCCACGCTGAACACGCGCACCTGGGCGCCAGCAAGGTCTGCAATGTCGATACCCTCGGTCATCGCCGGTCCCGACATGCGGACTACCCGTAGCGGCGGATAGTCGAAACGCGGAGCACGAGCCTTGTGCGGTATGGCGAGCCAGACGTCGGATGACTGATGCGTGGTCACATCATGAAAACGCAGCGCGGAGAGCAGGCATAGCACCCCACTTCCGCTACGTGTCGTTACCTCGGCAAAGCTCTCGTACTCGGACGCAGACCGGTCGGGCAATGTGTACAGGCCTCGGCCGAGTTTGAGCAGCCGGCCTTCGTCGGTCAGCGAGGCCAGCAGTGCGCGCGGCGCACCGGCACTGTCCACATCTCGTGTACGCAGTATGCCTTTGGACCGGGCAAGCTCAAGAATTCGTTCAGCTTGTTGACTCATGAAGCAAGTCTACACAAAACATCGGCACTTATCCACGTTTGCCGACATTTTGTTAGATATCTCCTGTTCTAAAGTGCCTGAACGGGTGCCAACTGAAGACATCGAATCCATTGGATTTGCATACGATTGCAAACATATCGATTGCTCTACGACAGCATGCTTCGGCATACAATTGATGAGTCGACAAAACATACCGAAGGTCATGCAGACCATTCCTCACTACGATCAGAACGCCGAGCAGCTTGTCTTCCAATACGAATCGCTGAGCTTCGAGCATGTGCACCCTGCCCTGCTGGACCTGCTACCACCGCCCGGTGCGACGATTCTGGACGTCGGCGCCGGCTCTGGAAGGGATGCCGCCTGGTTTGCAGCCAAAGGATACGACGTCGTCGCCGTCGAGCCCTCGGAAGCGATGCGTACGCTGGCGCGCAAGCGCCATCCTTCACCACGGATTCACTGGGTGGCTGACAGCCTGCCGGACCTCGCCCAGGTACGCCGGCTGGGACTAACCTTCGATCTGATCCTGCTCTCTGCAGTCTGGATGCACGTGCCGCCAGCCTCACGCCAGCGTGCTCTGCGAAAGCTGGCAACGCTGCTGTCGCCAAATGGACGCATCGCCATCAGCCTTCGCATCGGCCCACCCGATACCGATCGCGCCATGTACGAGGTAACGCTGCCGGAGCTGACGGCGATGGCCCAGCAGTTCGGGCTCAGGCTGGTGCGCACCAACGACAGCCCAGACAGGCTGGGTCGGCTGGGCATTTCGTGGACGACAGCGGTCCTTGGCCTACCCGATGATGGCTTAGGCGCACTTCCGCTTCTACGCCACTTGATCCTCACCGACGGGAAATCATCGACCTACAAGATTGCGCTGCTGCGTATCCTCGCCAGGATCGCCGATACCGCGGCCGGAGCTGCCCGCCACGAATCGGAATTCGTTGTCCTGCCAATGGGCCTGGTGGCGCTCTTTTGGCTACGCATGTACAAGCCGCTCATCGAGGGTGGGCTTCCCCAGATGCCGCCCAACCGGGCCGGGAACGCACCGGGCTTCGTGACCAACAATTTCACTGCCTTGCGCCCTATTCGCCCGGTGGACCTCCGTGCGGGGATGGCGTTCGACGCCGACACCGCGCGGCACCTTCATGGAAGCCTGTGGGAGATCTCCCGCTTGATCCGTGAAATGCCGGTCAAGTACCTGCGCTGGCCGGCGAGCGACGAGAACATTTTCCGCATCAGGCACCAGCGCCGTACACCGACACCCTCAAGCCTGCGAATCGATGATCCTTTCCTGTGGAGCATCGGCGAGTTCCACGTTCCGCTCCAGATCTGGGATGCGCTCAGCCACTACAATGTGTGGGTTGAACCGGTCCTCGTTGCGGAATGGGTGCGCCTGATGGAGTCCTACGCCGGGCAACTTGGCCCGGCACTCGGCCAGACTGCATATTCGCTGCTTGCCTGGGCAGATCCCGAGCGCGACACCAGCTTCGCGCGTGCCGCCGTCGAACGGCTCCGCACGCGGGGCAAGTCCATCTACTGCGTCTGGTCGGGCCAGCGGTTGCGGGATGACTACGACATCGACCACTGCTTCCCCTTCGCCGCCTGGCCCTGCGGTGACGCCTGGAACCTGATGCCTGCATCGAGGCGGATCAACAGCGAAAAGTCGAACCGCCTGGTCACGCAAACTGCCCTGGAACGAGCCAGTGACCGGATCACGGAGTGGTGGGAAGATGCCTTCCTGTCGACGGGGACCGATGCGCGGCAACGATTCTTCGTCGAGGCCGGGCAAACCCTTCCGATGCTGGAAACCTCGGCTACGCCGGCAGTGTTGATCGATGCGATGAAGGTGCAGCGTATCCGTCTGGCGAAAGATCAGGGTCTGCGCTCATGGGAGCCAGCGGCAAGCCGCGAACGACTCATAGTCGATCCAGGCTTCATCTAACCGATACATGAGTCGACCCCGGAACTACGTCATGACGTAGTCCACTACGTGCAGCAAGGTGCTGGTCTCGCTACAAGCCTACATAACAGCGCGGCTGATACCGCCCTTGCCGGCCGATTCACCTCGCCTCATCAAGTCACCGGCGTCTCCCAGGGCGATAGCCGGTGCGCGGATTTTCAATCGCCAGCGTTCGGGCAAATCCATCTCATGGCCCTGTTCCAGGCATGCGCGCTGCTCCTAAACCGAGTGATCACGTATTGACGCATTCGCAATCCATCTTATTGGAGAGAGCGCCACAGTGAAGCTGTATGCAATAGTTGCAACACATCACGTATGTACAGTCACTCCAAGCTTGTTCAAGCGCAGATAACAACCATATAACGGACACTACGAGACGCCTGATGTCTACAAGCCCTAGTTTGCACGTGCTCTTGATTGAGCCTGACGATGATTTGCGCTTTCTACTCCAGACCTTGCTTGGGCTGACAGGTTGCGCCGTCGAGACAGCGAAAACCTACAGTGACGCACTGGAGCGGATCGAGGCGAGGCCGCCCGATCTGATCTTCACGGAGCTTGTATTGGAGGACACCGCAGGACTCGGCTTGGGTCGACGGTTTCGGTCGCTACGCCAGCTGGAAAGTACGCGGCTCGTCGCACTGACCGGCCACTGCCAGCCCGGCATCGCCAAGGATGCGCTGAAAGCCGGATTCAATCACTACCTGATCAAACCGGTATATTTTCCCGAGCTCTTCGAGATACTGAAGCCGATTGCAGAGCATCGCGGCTGCAGCCTGACCGACGTCGGCCTTCCGGGGCGCTATGGCATGACGGCGCACTCGCCGCCATTTGCGCAGTAGTCCGCCCAGGCCTGCATTAGCAGCACCCGCTTGTCCAGCAGGTCTCCACGCCGGTACGCAGCCTCCACCTTGTCGGGCAGGCTGTGCGCCAGCGCGTGCTCGCATACTTCGCGTGAAAACGCGTTGCCGGCCCACTCCGAACACCAGTCGCGGAAGCTCGAACGAAAGCCATGGATGGTGATGTCGGTCCGTCCCATGCGCCGCAGGACGGCCGTCAGGCTCATGTCGGACAGCGTCGTCTTCGCGTCACGCCCCGGAAAAACAAAGCCTCCACGGCGCTCTAGCGCCTGCAGGACCGCTATCGCGCTGGTGGACAGCGGCACGCGGTGCTCCTTCCCTGCTTTCATGCGCTTGGCCGGGATGGTCCATAGCTTCGCTTCCAGGTCGAATTCATCCCAGGTCGCGCCACGCACCTCGCCTGATCGGCAGGCCGTCAGGATTGCGAACTCGATTGCGCGGGCGGAGACGCCTTCGCGCTGCCGGAGGTCCGACATGAAGCTGCCCACTTCACGCCATGGCAGCGCCGGATGGTTCTTCACCGGAGCGATCTTGTTCGGATTGGCAAGCAGGTTTTCCAGGTGCCCGCGCCAGCGCGCAGGATTTACGTCATGACGTAATTTGCGTGTGGCCGCCCAGTCCAGGATGCTCTCGATGCGTCCGCGCAGGCGCGTGGCCGTCTCCGTCTTCGTCTTCCAGATGGGACTGAGCACTTTCACGATCAGGTCCGTGTCCACGTCGGCCACCGGCAGCGAGCCAATGACAGGGCTGGCATACATGGCGAGCGTGGTCTCCCACTGCGCCGCGTGTTTGGCGCTTTTCCAGCTGCCACGGTGCGCGTCGATGTACGATGCAGCGCATTCGTCGAAGCTCACGCGCTTGGCCTGGCGCTGCGCATGCTCGGCGCGGACCTTGTCCCGTTCTTCCAGCGGGTCGCGCTTGTCCAGCAAAAGCAGGCGGCATTCTCGCGCCTTCTCACGCGCCAGCGCCAGGTCGACGGTGATGCAGGAACCAAGTCCCATCTCGCGGCGCCTGCCGGCCAGGTCGTAGCGGAAGATCCAGCTCTTCGATCCGCTCTTCGACACCTGCAGCCATAATCCGCCGCCGTCGCCATAGAGGCCTGGCCGAGTCACGGCACGCACTTTGATCGCAGAAAGCTTGTTGATCGTGTAGCTCATCAAGGTACCCACCTTTCGACCACATTCTTCACTCTCAAACCTACCCACCGCCTTACCCACTCGGCAGGGCTGGATGCAGGGAGATTGTAGTGGACGCCGGCGGACCCCGATTTTGACATTTCTCCTATGAGGAGACGAAAAAAAGCCCCAACATGTGGGGCTCTTGTTCAGTATGCTTGGCGGAAGCGGTGAGATTCGAACTCACGAACGGGTTCCCCCGTCGGCAGTTTTCAAGACTGCTGCCTTCAACCACTCGGCCACGCTTCCCTGAGGAACCGGCATTATACATAAATCATCCCTGCCGGCGAAATCAATCAGGCCAGCAGCAGCCAGTTCTCGCGCAATCCGCGTTCGAAGTCCTCGGCCGGTAGCGGCTTGCTGTACAGGTAGCCCTGCACCTCGTCGCAGCCGGATGCGCGCAGGAAGGCCAGCTGCTCCACCGTTTCCACGCCCTCCGCGATGACGCGCAGGCCGAGCTGCTGCGCCATGCTGATGATGGTTCCCGCGATCGCGCAGTCGCTCGGATCGTCCGGGATCCCGGTGGTGAACGAGCGGTCGATCTTGAGGGTGTCGATCGGGAAGCGCTTCAGGTACGAGAGGCTCGAATAGCCGGTGCCGAAATCGTCGAGCGACAGCGCCACGCCCAGGCGGTGGATGTCGTCCATGATCGCCGTCACGCGCTCGAAGTCGTGCATCAGGGTGCTCTCGGTGATCTCCAGCTCCAGCCACGACGCGTCCAGGCTGTAGCGCGCCAGGGTTTCGCCCACGCGCGCCGGCAGCGCCTGGGTGAACTCGCGCGCCGATACATTGACCGCCAGCCGGAACGGCGCCAGGCCGGCGCGCTGCCAGATCGCGGCCTGGGCGCAGGCCTGTTCCAGCACCCACTCGCCCACCTGCACGATCAGGCCGGTGCTTTCGGCCAGCGGGATGAATTCGCCCGGCGGCACGATGCCGCGCACCGGGTGCACCCAGCGCACCAGCGCTTCGGCGCCGACGATGCGGTCGGTGCCGATCTCGAACTTCGGCTGGTAGTACAGGGTCAGCTCGCCGTTGCCCAGCGCCTGGCGCAGCCCGGATTCGATGCGCATGCGCTCCTGCATGCCCTGGTTCATGTCCTGGCTGTAGAAGGCCACGCTGCGGTCCGGATCCGCATCGCCCTTCTTGGCCCGTTCCATCGCGATGTCGGCCAGGCCGAGCAGGGTTTCGGCGTCGCTGCCGTCCTGCGGATAGACGCTGATGCCGATGCTGGCGCCCACGCGCAGGTCGTGGCCGCCGATCAGGAAAGGCGCGTCGAGCGCGGCCTGCAGCTTCTGTGCCACCGTGGTGGCCTCGAAGTGCTGGCGGATCTCGAACAGGCCAATCGCGAATTCGTCGCCGGACAGGCGCGCCACCACGTCCTCGTCGCGCAGCGTGTCGCGCAGGCGCTGCGCGACCTGGCGCAGCAGCTCGTCGCCGATGCGCCGGCCCAGGGTGTCGTTAATGCGCTTGAAGCGGTTCAGGTCCATGAACAGCACGCAGCCGGACGCCTCGTTGCGCTGGGCCACCATCAGGGCCTGGTCGACCAGGCGCGCGAACAGCGTGCGGTTCGGCAGGCCGGTGAGTTCGTCGTAATAGGCCAGGTGGTGCAACTGCTCCTCGGCCTGCTTGCGTTCGGTGATGTCGGTCAGGTAGGCGATCAGGCCGACCGGACGCTCGGCCAGGTCGCGCAGCGGCGAGAGCGACAGGCTGGCCCAGAACACTTCGCCCGACTTCTTGCGGCGCCGTACCTCCATCATGCGCCCGCCCTGCTCCGCGAAGCTGTCCTCGAAACCGTCGTCCTCGTCGGCGTACAGGAACAGGATGTTGCGGCCGACCGCTTCGAGGGCGCTGTAGCCGAACAGCTGTTCGGCGCCGCGGTTCCAGCTGGTGATGTAGCCCATCTGGTCCATGGTCAGCACCGATTCGTGAATCTGGTCGAGGATCTGCGACTGTTGGGCGAGCTGGGCTTCCATCTGCGCGTAGGCGTGGGTCGAGCGCAGCGCCAGCGAGTGCACCTGCATCAGCGAGGCGGTCAGCTGGGCCAGGCCGGCCAGCACGCGCGCATCGCGCGCCGTATAGGTGTTGCGTCCGGCCACTTCGTAGGCGCCGAGCTGCTCGGAGGCGCCGAACACATTCTGGCGCAGCACGGGCGCGGCGTAGGCGACGGCACCCGCGCCGTCGCCAGGCAGGAAGCGGCCATGCGGGCTGGCCAGCAGCTGGCCCGCGATCCGGCCCAGGGCTTCGTGCAGGGCGTCGCCGCGCAGGCGCAACACGGCATCGCACACCGCACTCGTCGCGCCGACGACATCCAGGGAGGCGTCCAGCGGCGAATCGACGAGTGCGGTGGCGTGCAGGTCAGACATTGCGCCCTACCTGGATGGCCCAGTGATAGGCGTTCAACTGGCTGTTCCACCACTCGACGGGGTCGATCCCCACGGCGTCGAGATCGGCCTGGGATGGATGGATTTCGGTGAGGCGCAGCCATCCGCCCAGGCGGCCGCTGCGCGCCAGCAGGGCGTCGTTCACGTGGCGCGGAAGGCACAGGTCGTCGACGATCTCCGTCATCGGCATGTGCAGCAGCCGGTCGAGCAGCGAGAACACGCCGGTCATGAAGGCCAGGTCGCAGTCGTCGCGCTCGCCGCCGGCCCGCTTGCAGAGCGCTTCCAGCTGCGCTCCGCGGCGCGCCGCCAGCGGCAGCAGCAGGTTCGGCAGGCCGTCGGCTTCCTGGCGCGCATACAGCAGCAGTTGCAGCCAGCGCTGCAGCTGGCGCCGGCCGAGCAGGCTGATGGCCTGGTTGAAACTGGTGATCTGGGTGCTGACGGCGAAGGCGGCCGAGTTGACCAGCTTGAGCAGGTGGTAGGACAGGGCCGGGTCCTGCTTGAGCTGCTGTTCGATCTCGCGCGAATCGGCGTCGCGCGACAGCAGGCCGAGCAGGGTCAGGATGCGCCGGCGCGAGCTGCCGTCGCCCGCATTGCCCTCGGCCAGGGCCGGGTCGTAGGGATAGTCGCCGCTGAACCAGTCGAAGCCGGCCATCTCGCTTTGCGTGAACTGCAGGGCGGTGTCGACGCGGCGCGCCAGGTGCGGCCCGAACAGCGCGGCGAGCCGCCCGGCGGGCAAGGCCTCCCGGCTGCAGTCGCGCGCCATCGTGCGCAGCGCCGGCGGGACTGCGATGCCTTCCGGCGGCGCGCCGTCGAGCCAGAGGCGATAGCCGGTTTCATGCAGTTCGGTGAGGCGGCGCGCCACGCCCTCGCGGGCCAGCGCATCGGCTGCGATCACGAAGCCGATGCGGTTGGCCGGCATCAGGGCCAGCACCGGCGGCGTCAGCGCAGCGGGATCGTCGAGCATCAGGAGCCCGTCGAGCGGGGCGATGGCGGCCAGCAGGTCGGGCGTGCCGAACAAGGTCTGCAGGTGCTGCGGCAGGCCGGCGCCGCCTTCCACTCGCAGGCACAGGGCCACCCACTCGTTCTGCCCATTGGCGACCGGGTCGATTGCTACCAACGGAAATGGGTTGGGGTCCAGCGCGGCCATTGGAAAGGGCTCTCAATGATATTCAGTCAATCTTATTGTACGGCTTATCGGAAAGCAACACATTTGTTTCTCTACGGATACTTTTTGTAGCTGCGTGCACGTAACCGTTTCGGCGCCACACATGATCCGGAAGCAGCATCATCACGCGCTTGCGGTGCTGACAATCGTGCAACATAATTGTCCGGTATTCTGAAACCGACCTTCACCAGCAGTCCATCCAATCCTGGAGGAGCACCATGAAACAAATGTCGAGCATGCTCGGCTGGATCGCCCTGTCGGTCCTCGGCGCCTTTTCGCTCGGGTTCATCGCCGTCAAGCGCGGGGAAACCATCAACGCGATCTGGATCGTCGCCGCGGCCGTCTGCGTCTACCTGATCGCCTACCGCTTCTACAGCAAGTTCATCGCCAACAAGGCGCTGCAGCTCGATCCGAAGCGCCAGACCCCGGCCTACAAGTACAACGACGGCCTCGACTACGTGCCGACCAATAAATATGTCTTGTACGGCCACCATTTCGCCGCGATCGCCGGCGCCGGCCCCCTGGTCGGTCCGGTGCTGGCGGCCCAGATGGGCTACCTGCCGGGCATGATGTGGATCCTGGCCGGCGTCGTGTTCGCCGGCGCCGTCCAGGACTTCATCGTGCTGTTCATGTCCACCCGCCGCGACGGCCGCTCGCTGGGCGACCTGATCAAGTCGGAGATGGGCGAGATCCCGGGCCTGATCGCGCTGCTGGGCACCTTCATGATCATGGTGATCATCCTGGCCGTGCTGGCGCTGATCGTGGTAAAGGCGCTCACCAATTCGCCCTGGGGCAGCTTCACCGTGCTGGCGACCATCCCGATCGCCCTGTTCATGGGCCTGTACTCGCGTTACGTGCGCGTCGGCCGCATCGGCGAAGTGTCGATCATCGGCTTCGTGCTGCTGATGTTGGCCATCATCGGCGGCCAGGCCGTGCATGAGTCGCCCACCTGGGGCCCGATGTTCGACTTCACCGGCACCCAGCTGACCTGGATGCTGATCGGCTACGGCTTCGTGGCCTCGGTGATTCCCGTGTGGCTGCTGCTGGCGCCGCGCGACTACCTGTCCACCTTCCTCAAGATCGGCACCATCGTGGCGCTGGCGATCGGCATCGTGATCGTCGCCCCCGAGCTGCGCATGCCGGCCGTGACCAGGTTCATCGACGGCAGCGGCCCGGTATGGTCGGGCAACTTGTTCCCCTTCCTGTTCATCACCATCGCCTGCGGCGCGGTGTCGGGCTTCCACGCCCTGATTTCCTCCGGCACCACGCCGAAGATGATCGAGAACGAGACCCACGCCCGCTTCATCGGCTACGGCGGCATGCTGATGGAATCCTTCGTCGCCATCATGGCGCTGGTGGCGGCGTCCACCATCGATCCTGGCGTGTACTTCGCGATGAACAGCCCGGCGGCGGTGCTCGGCACCACCGCCCAGTCGGCCGCCGCGGCGGTGTCGCAGATGGGCTTCGTGATCACGCCCGAGTCGCTCGAGCAGATGGCGCGCGACGTCGGCGAGAACACCATCATCTCGCGCGCCGGCGGCGCCCCGACGCTCGCGGTGGGCATGGCCCACATCCTGTCGAACGTGGTCGGCGGCCCGGCCATGATGGCCTTCTGGTACCACTTCGCGATCCTGTTCGAGGCCCTGTTCATCCTGACGGCGGTGGACGCCGGCACCCGCGCCGGCCGCTTCATGCTGCAGGACCTGCTGGGCGTCTTTTCCCCTTCGCTCAAGCGCACCGAGTCGCTGCCGGCCAACCTGCTGGCCACCGGCCTGTGCGTGGCCGCCTGGGGCTACTTCCTGTACCAGGGCGTGGTCGATCCGCTGGGCGGCATCAACACCCTGTGGCCGCTGTTCGGCATCGCCAACCAGATGCTGGCCGGGATCGCGCTGATGCTGGGCACCTGCGTGCTGTTCAAGATGAAGCGCGCGCAGTACGCCTGGATCACCATCGTGCCCACCCTGTGGCTGCTGGCCTGCACCCTCACCGCGGGCTGGCAGAAGATCTTTGCAAGCGATCCGAAGGTCGGCTTCATCGCCCACGCCGACAAGTTCCAGGCCGCGCACGACGCCGGCACGGTGCTGGCGCCGGCCAAGACGATCGAGCAGATGGAGCGCATCATCTTCAACGACTACGTCAATGCATCGCTGGCCGGCTTCTTCATGTTCGTGGTGCTGGCGGTGCTGGTGTACGGCGTCCGCACGGTCATGGCCGCACGCGCAAGCAGCGGTCCGACGGCGAAGGAGACGCCGTACGTGGCCATGCCGAGCCCGCAGGTGCCATGATGTTCGGCGCGCTGCTGGAGGCAGGCAAGGAGGCGGGCAAGTACCTCGGGCAGAGCATGCGCCTGATGGTCGGCCTGCCCGAGTACGACACCTACCTGGCCCATATGGAACGTACCCATCCGGACCAGACGCCGATGACCTACGAGGAATTCTTCCGTGAACGGCAGGAGGCGCGCTATGGAGGGAAGCGGGCCACCTGCTGCTAGCAAGTAGCCGGCTGTCGGGTCAAGGAGGGGCGCTGCGGCGCCCCTTTGTTTTTTCCGCCAGCGCCGCGTCCTCACACCATCGTCAGGAACACCTTCATCCCGGAACAGGGCGGGACCCACTCCCCTCCCCCCACACATTGACATCGCTCAACGCTGCCCCTCCCCCTTGAACGTATATTTTTTTCTTGCGGGAATTTGCATTCCGCAAAGGAAGCCCTGCGTCGTCCGGCGTGGGGCCGCTCCGCCGTGTCCTGCGGGATCAGAATGCCGAACTTCGAGCGCTCCAGCCTGAACCAGAAGCTGACCATCATCTCGTTGCTCTCGACCGCGACCGCGCTGGTATTCGTGTTCGCGGCCTTCGCCGCGACCTCGGTGGCGAACCATCGCAAGGACGAGGCGATCCAGCTGTCGACCTTTGCCCAGGTGATCGCGGCCAGCAGTGCCGACTACCTGCTGCTGCGCGACCGGCCGCGTGCGCGCACCGCCCTGGCGGCGCTCGCCGCCAAGCGGGATATCTCGACCGCCGTGCTGTACGACCGTCACGGCCAGCCCTTCGCGCAATACACGGCGGGCGGCGCGGCGGGCGGCGCGGCGGGTGCGGCGGCCGCGCTGGCAGCCGATCCGGCGCCCGCCGCCCTGGACGGCATCGACGCCGAGGCCATCGCCGCCGCCAACGCGGCAAGCCGGCAGCTGCTGTCGCGCCGCATGCGCCTGTACCGGCCGGTGACGGCAGGCGAACTCCAGGTGGGCGTGGTCATGATCGAAACCGACCTGATGGCGACCTGGATCGACATCCTCGCCGGCCTGGGGGTGATGGGCCTGGCGATGTGCGCTTCGCTGGTGGTGGCCGTGGCCATGGCGGGCCGCTTCAAGCGCAGCATCGCCGAGCCGGTGACCAAGCTGATCGGGGCGGCGCAGAAGGTGTCCGCCAGCCAGAACTACAGCCTGCGCATCGCCCACCAGCGCACCGACGAGCTGGGGCAGCTGATCGACAGTTTCAATACCATGATGGCCCAGATCGAGGACCGCGGCGCCGCCCTGCTGCACCACCGCGACGAGCTGGAACGCCAGGTCGGGGTGCGCACCGAGCAGCTCGAGAAGGCCAAGAACGCGGCCGAAGCCGCGAGCCGCGCCAAGAGCGCCTTCCTGGCCACCATGAGCCACGAGATCCGCACCCCGATGAACGGCGTGCTGGGGATGACCGAGATGCTGCTCGCCACCGGGCTCACCGACGCCCAGCGCAACTACACGACCCTGGTCAAGCGCTCGGGCGAGCACCTCTTGGTGATCATCAACGACATCCTGGACTTTTCCAAGATCGAGGCCGGCAAGCTCACCATCGAGTACATCAATTTCAACCTGTGGGACCTGCTGGACGACATCCACAACGTCTACACGCCGCAGGCGGCGGCCAAGGGCATCGGCTTCGACTTCGACATCGCCAACGACATCCCGGTGGCGATCTGCGGCGACCCGAACCGGCTGCGCCAGATCATGGCCAACCTGCTGGGCAACGCCATCAAGTTCACCGAACAGGGACGCATCCTGGCGCGCGTACGCGTGGCCGGCGAAGACACCCAATCCGTCATGCTGCGCTTCGAGGTGCACGACACCGGCATCGGCATCTCGCGCGAGGCGCGGGCGCGCCTGTTCGAGGCCTTCTCGCAGGCCGACGATTCCACCACCCGCCGCTACGGCGGCACCGGCCTGGGCCTGGCGATCTCGAAGCAGCTGGTGGAACTGATGGGCGGGGCGATCGGCGTCGACAACGCCCCGCAGCGCGGCTCGATCTTCTGGTTCACGGTCAGCTTCGACAAGCGCCGCGTCGATCCCGACGCGCCGGACGCCCCCGGCCGCCGCCAGCATCCCTTGGCGGGCCTGCGCGTGCTGGTGGTGGACGAGCAGGAAGACAGCCGCGAGGACCTGGCCCAGCAGCTGCAGGCCTGGCGCGTCAGCGCCGACAGCGCAGCCAGCGCGGCGGCCGGCTACGAGCGCCTGCTGAGCGCGGCCCGCGCCGGCCGGCCCTACGATGCGGCCGTCATCGACATGGAGCTGACCCACACCAGCGGCCTGGCGCTGGCGGCGTCGATCAAGTCCGACCCCGCCGCGCGCGCCACCCACCTGGTGCTGGTGAGCCCGGAGCGCCAGGCCGCCGACCCGGTGCAGCGGCGCGCCGCCGGCGTGGCCTACCAGCTGGTCAAGCCGGCGCGCGCGGCCGATATGGTCGCCTGCCTGTCCGCATGCGCGGCCCGGCTGCATGCGCCCGGCCCCGCAGGCGCCGCCGCCCGGCCGGCGGCCGCTTCGCCTGCCGCCATTGACGCACCCGCCGCGCGCCCCGCAGCCCTTCCTGCCACCGGGGCTGCGCCGGGCGGCTCCGCGGCGGCACGGCCGGCGCCGCGCACGCGCGCGCGCCGCGTGCTGCTGGCCGAGGACAACCCGGTCAACGTCGAAGTCGCCAAGGCGATGCTGGAAAGCCTCGGCATCGACGCGCATTGCGCCCGCAACGGCCAGGAAGCCTTGCAGGCGGCGCGTTCCGGGGGCTTCGATGCGGTGCTGATGGACTGCCAGATGCCGGTGATGGACGGCTTTGCAGCAACCGCCGAGATCCGACGCCACGAGCGCGAGGCGGGCCGCGCGCGCACCCTGCCCGTCATCGCAATCACCGCGAACGCCCTGCAGGGCGACCGCGAGGCCTGCCTGGCCGCCGGCATGGACGACTACCTGTCCAAGCCGTTCACGCAGCAGCAGCTGGCCGCCGTCATCGGCCGCTGGGTGGCGGTGCCGCTGGCCGCCAGTTCCCACCACGATGATGGGCCCCTGCGCGGCCCCCTGCGCGCGCCGCCGCGCCTGCCGCAGGAAGCGGTCGAGGTGATCCAGCGCGATGCCGTCAACCGCAGCGCGCTCGACAACATCCGCGCACTCAGCCGCGACGGCGGCGATGCGCTGGTGCAGAAGGTGGTCCAGGCCTACGTGGGCGACACCCCGCGCCACCTGGCGACGCTGCGCCAGGCGGTCGACGGCATGGATACGGGCAGCGTGCGGCGCGTCGCGCACAGCCTGAAGTCGGCCAGCGCCAACATCGGCGCGGTCCGCCTGGCCACGCTGTGCAAGGAACTCGAACAGTTGGGGCGCGTCGACAGCATCGATGGCGCCGACCGTATCCTCGCCGACATGGAACACGAATTCCAGACCGTGCGCCATTCGCTCCACGCCATGCTTGAAAAGGAAACCTGAGATGCCCTCCTCACCCTTGAAGCGCGGAACGGTCCTGGTCGCCGACGACGACCCGGTGATGCGCCTCCTGATGCTCGAGATGCTGGCCCAGGTCGGGCTGGATGCGATCGAGGCAGCCGACGGCGTGCAGGCGGTCGACCTGGCGGCCAGCCATGCGCCCGACCTGGTCCTGATGGACGTCGAGATGCCGCGCATGGACGGCTTCGCTGCCTGCGAAGCGATCCGCCGGGCCGAAGCGGCCCGCTCCGGCGACGGCGCGGGCGTGCCGATCGTGATGGTCACCGGGGGCGACGACCTGGAAGCCGTGACCCGCGCCTACGAGGCCGGCGCCACCGACTTCGTATCGAAGCCGATCAACTGGCCGATCCTCGGCCACCGCGTGCTGTACGTGCTGCGCGCCAGCGACGCCATCGCCCGCCTGCGCATTGCCGACGCCCAGAACCGCGCCGTGCTGGCCGCCATTCCCGACACCTTCTTCCGGCTCGACCGCGACGGCTTCTACCTGGATTACGAGCCCGGACATGAACGTCCCGGCCGCGCCCGTCCGGGCCGCGGCGGCATCCGGCCCCAGCCCTGCATCGGCAAGCACATCACCGACGTGCTGCCGCCCGACATCGCAGCGCGCATGCTCGACCAGATGCGCAGCGTGCTGGCGACCCAGCAGGTGCGCTCGGTCGAGTACGAGCTGGAGACCTGCGGCGAAGCGCAGCACTTCGAGGCGCGCCTGGTCGCCACCGGCGCCTCGCAGGTGCTCGGCCTGGTACGCGACATCAGTGAACGCAAGCGGGCCGAGGAGCAGATCCGGCGCCTGGCCTACTGCGACAGTCTCACCGGCATCCCGAACCGCCAGGCCTTCCTGGAAACGCTCGAACGCGAGCTGCAGCGCTCGAAGATCGGCAACAAGAAGTTCGCGGTGCTGTTCATGGACCTGGACGCCTTCAAGCGCATCAACGACACGCTCGGCCACAACGCCGGCGACGCCCTGCTCAAGATGGTGTCCGAGCGCCTGCGCGACACCACGCGCCCGAGCGACCTGGTGTCGCGCGGCGACAGCCCGTCGACTACCCGCGCCGAGGGGGTCACCAACCTGGCGCGCCTGGGCGGCGACGAATTCACCATCCTGATTCCCGACCTGGAGCGCGTCGAGCATGCGCTGAACGTCGCTACCCGCGTCAAGGAGGCGATGCGGCGGCCGTTCCTCGTCGAGGGCCACGAGATCTTCGTGACCGCCAGTATCGGCATCTCGCTGTTTCCGGAAGACGGCGACGATTGCGGCTCGCTGCTCAAGTTCGCCGATACCGCGATGTACCACGCCAAGAACTGCGGCAAGAACAACGCCAAGCTGTACAGCTCCTCGCTGACCATGCAGATCATGAGCCACGTGAAGCTCGAAGTCGGGCTGCGCAAGGCGCTGCAGAACGACGAACTCTACCTGCTCTACCAGCCGCAGCGCGACGTGCGCACCTCCGAGATCGTCGGGGTCGAGGCGTTGGTGCGCTGGCGCCACCCGGAACGCGGGCTGGTGCCGCCCACCGAATTCATCCCGCTGGCCGAGGAGACCGGCCTGATCGTCCCGATCGGCGAATGGGTGCTGCGCACCGCCTGCCGCCAGGCGCGCAGCTGGCAGCGCCAGGCCCAGCGCCACCTGCGCATGGCGGTGAACCTGTCGGCCAAGCAGTTCAAGGACGAGAACCTGTCGCAGATGGTGCACTCGGCCCTGCTCGACGCCGGACTGGAACCGCGCCTGCTGGAGCTGGAACTGACCGAGGGCACGCTGATGGACGACGCGCGCGCCACCCTGGTCACGCTGGAGCAGCTGCGCGGCATCGGCGTCTACCTGTCGATCGACGACTTCGGCACCGGCTACTCGTCGATGAACTATCTAAAACGTTTCGACGTGCGCGCGCTGAAGATCGACCGCAGCTTCATCAACGGCCTGCCCCAGGATTCGGAAAACGCGGCCATCACGCGCGCCATCATCGCGATGGCGCACGGGCTCAAGATGGTAGTGGTGGCCGAGGGCGTGGAAACCCGCGAGCAGCTGCTGCTGCTCGAGCAGTATGGGTGCGACATGGTGCAGGGCTACTTCCTGGGGCATCCGTCCAGCGCGGAGGCGATTGCCGGGATGCTGCAGGCGCCCTTGCTGTTGCCGTCCAAGTAGGGTGCACGGCTATGCCGTGCGCGCGTTCAACCCACATTGGAATGCACGCACGGGCAGCGCCACCTCGGTTTGAACGCGCGGCCGGCAGAGCCGGCCACCCTACCGAACCCGGTCAAACACATCGTCACGGTACCAAGCGCAGCGTGTGCTTTGCCGGCCCCGGCAACAGGGGCACCGGCTCCGCCTTCACCCACTGCGCGTGCCCGGACAGGAAGAACGGCGACAGCGGATGCCCGCTCTGCCCGCCCGGCATGTTGTACAGCCCCTCCTGTTCGCGTCCCGGCGACACCGTCAGGCGCTCCGACTGTCCGAACTTCGGCCCCGCCACGCGCGGCATGTTGCCGTCGCCCGCGAGCTGGTCGGGCGGCGCGCCCAGCACCGTCCTGAGGGCCGGCACCGCCATGCTGATCGGATGCGCGATCGCAGCGGTATTGCGGCGGCCCCAGGTGGCGTCCGCCAGCTTCTGCCCGTCGCGCGTCAGGTCCTGGATCACGCGGTCGACCGCGGCCAGCTCCACGGCGCGCCAGTCGGCGTAGCCCGGCGGCAACCAGCCGGCCGGCCGCGCATCGAGCAGTTGCGCCACCAGCTCCGGCCAGCGGCTGGTCGCGGTGGCCACCGTGGCCTTCGGCTCGAGCGCGTCGATCGCCCGGTTGGCGCGGCCCATCAGCAGTTCGTTCAGCGCCCACATGGTGTTGCGGGCGAGCCGGTAGCCGACCGAATCGACGCTGGCGCGGCCGGTCCAGCTGTGCTCCAGCAGGCGGCGGAATTCGGCGCGCTGCGGGTGGCCCGCCAGCGCTCCTGGGTCGAGCGCGGCCAGCGTGCGCTCGCGCCAGCGCCCGATGAACAGGGCGCGGTCGTCGAGCGCCACATCGAAGGCCTGGCGCACGTCCACCTTCGGCCCGAGCGACTGCAGGCGTTCCGCCAGCTGCCAGTTGCGCGCGCCGAGGTCGAAGCCGCCGTCGCCGATCAGGGCCGCGCCCTCGCCCATCAGCTGGCGGCTGTTGGCGGTCGTGATCTGGCCGCCGGCCGGGTTCAGCACGCGCGGGTAGCGCTCCGGGGCGAGGCGGGTGGTCCAGGTAGGCACGCCTTCTTCCAGCGGGAAGCTGGCGGCCAGCGGCGGCGTCGTGCGCTGCGGCAGCAGGCCGGCGATGGTCCAGCCGATGTTGCCGGCCGTGTCTCCCGCCACGAAGTTCTGCGCCGGGATGCCGTCGATGGCGGCGATCGCGAGCGCTTCGTCGACGCTGGCCGCGGTCTCGAGTTTCAGGTGATTCAGGTTGATGGCGTCCGGATCGTGGGCGATCCAGTGCACGGCGTACTGGCGCCCGCCCGCTGCACGGATCGGACCGAGCGAGGTCTCGCGCACCACGAAGCGGTCCGGCTGCGCGTCCTTCACCGCGATCAGCTCGACGTATTCGCGCGGCGTCTCCCAGCCCTGCGGCGTGCGCACCTGGCCGGGACGGGCCGGATCGAGGCCGAGCGCCACCAGGTCGACCAGGTCGGCATAGCTGTTGGTGAAGGCCCAGGCCACCTGGCCATTGCTGCCGACGATGATCGAGGGCGGCGCGCCCGGCAGGCTGACGCCGGCCAGGCGCCGCTGCCCGCCCTTCGGGTCGGGAAAGCGCAGGGCCAGGCGGTACCAGATGTTGGGCAGTTGCAGGCCGAGGTGCATGTCGTCCGAGACGATCGCCGCACCGCTGGCGCTGCGGCTGCCGGCCACGGCGTAGTTGTTGCTGCCGACCGCGTCGACGAAGGCGCTGCCCGTCAACCCGGCCAGCTGCGCCGGCTTGCCGGGGGCCGGTCCCCACCATGCCGGCGCCCGTGCGGGAACCGGGACCTGCGCCGGCGCCGCCGCCGCGCCGGCATCGAGCGTGGCGTCCCAGCGGCTCGCCTCCGGCAGCAGGAAGGCAAGTTGCTGCGCGTCGCTATTGGCGCGCAGCCAGCCACGCGCCAGTTCGCGCGGCTCCTGGTTGCCCTGCAGGTCGATGTACATGGCCCAGATCACCAGCAGCGAATCGGCGGCGCGCCAGGGGCGGGCCTCGGTCCCGGTGAGCAGGTATTCGAAGGGTTTGGCGCGCAGCGCCCCCAGGCCGTCGTTGACGCCGGCGACGTAGCGCTCCAGCAGTGCGCGTTCCTGCACCGGCAGGCGCGCCAGCGCGGCGTCGGCGCGGGCGCGGAAGCGGTGCAGGCGGCGCGAGCGGTCGAGCGGCAGCGCGCGCACGCCGAACAGCTCGGCCAGTTCACCGGCCGCGGTGCGGCGCAGCAGGTCCATCTGGAAGAAACGCTCCTGGGCGTGCACGTAGCCGGTGGCATAGGCGACATCGGCGCGGCTGCTTCCGCTGATCAGGGGCACGCCGGCGGCGTCGCGCAGCACCGTCACTTCAGCGCCCAGGCCGGGCGCCTGGCGCTCGCCGTCGAGCTGGGCCAGGCTGGCGCGCAGGACCAGCCACCCGGCCGCCAGCGCCAGCAGGGCGAGCGCCAGTACGCCGGCAAGCCCACGCAGGGTCCAGGTCTTCCAACGGCGCTGCTTCATTGTTACTCCTAGTACTTTTTCGCGGGTATCTTGCCAGAAAAGCGAGTCAATAGCGAATCAGCATGCGCATTCGGCGCCCGGGCGGGGTCATGCACGATTGATTTACGCACCAGGCGTCCGCATCTACCGTCCTATACTGGAACCGCAACGCCAGGAAGGCGTATGAAGGAGCACATCATGAGAATCTCGAGAATGGTGATGTTGGCGAGCACCGTGGCGCTGGCTGCGTGCAGCACCCCGCAGCAGCGCGCCGAGCGCATGCAGTCGGAGATGGCCGAGCTGATGACCATTTACGGTCCGGCCTGTTCACGGCTCGGCTATGCGCAGAACAGCGACCAGTGGCGCCATTGCGTGCTGCAGCTCAGCACCCGCGAGGAACTGCGCCAGGTCGGGCCGTCGTATCACGGCGGCTGGGGCTCGCGTTACTGGCGAGGCGGCGGCTACTGGGGACCGTACTGGTAAGTAGGCCCTGTGCGAACGCGGCCTTGGTCATGGCCGTGCGGCTTGCCAGCAGCCGCTCCACGGTGGCCTGCGCATGGCGCAGCAGCCGCGGGTGGCGGAGGTCCGGGGGATGCAGGCTCAGGCGGATGAGAGGCCGGCGCGCGAGCGCCAGCGCCAGCGCGTCCGCAAGCAGCGGAGACAAGAAACGCCCGCTGCGGTTGCGCGCTGCGTACACCAGCGACGGCGACAGGACCGCCGCGCCGCTGCCGTCGACGCCGGCGCTCGCTCCGGCACTTGCCCCATGGAGCAGATGGAAGCGCCGGAAGGTGGTGGTGTAGTCGAAATCGAAGGCGCGCAGCGCCTGCCAGGCGCCCTCCCCCATCAACCATGCCGGCGGCACGAAGCCGCGCACCGGCCAGCCGCGCTCGGCGAACCAGTCGAGCCCGCGCTGGATGCGGCGCGCCGCTTCGTCGGCGGGCAAGGCCGCGAACTCGCCCTCGCGGCTGTACGCGCCGCGCAGGAAGCGCTCGCCCAGGCCGGGCCCGCGCGGTGCGGTATCGAGGTGGGTGAAACCATGCAGCGCCAGTTCGTCGCCGCGCGCCAGCGCAGCGCCGAGGCCCGCCTCCATCCGGGCCGGATCACCGCCGGTGCGATGATACTGCGGCACCACCAGCCAGGTCAGCGGTATCTGCGCCACCTCGCGCAGGGCCTCGGCCAGGCGGCTGCATTCGTCCCAGGTGACCGGCGCCACGTCGTGGATCGAGACGCATAACGCCAGAGGCGCTCCCGGGCTGCCCCTGGTCGCGCCGTCGGTCGCGCGCTCAGTCCGAAACACAGACCTGCTCCCCCACGCGGCGCGTGGCGGGGCTTGCCGCGAGCAGGCTGCCGTAGCGGTGCATCAGCTGCGGGAAAACCTGGCTCCAGTCGTATTGTTCCTGCGCCTTGCGCCGCGCATTGGCGCCCAGGCGCGCCAGGTCGCGCGCGTACAGCGCCTCGATAGCGCCGGCCAGGCTGTCGGCATCGTTCGGGCGCGCCAGGATGCCGGTCTGGTCGTCCACCAGCTCGGCCACGCCGCCGCTCGTTCCCACCACCGGCAGGCCGCAGGCCATCGCCTCGAGCACGATGAGGCCGAAGGTCTCGCAGTCGCCCGGATGCACCAGCATGTCGCAGCTGGCCAATATGCCGGCCAGCGCGCGCTGGTCGCGCTGGAAAGGCATGGTGCTCAGCCGCGCATGATGGGGCATCGGCGCACCGCCTCCGACCAGCAGCAGGTGGTAGGGTGGGCCTAGCTTGCGCACCGCCTCGACCAGGCAGGCCAGCTTCTTGTCTGCCGTGAAGCGGCCGGCGTAGACCAGCAGGCGCGTGTCCTCCGGCAGGCCGAGCTCGGCGCGCAGGCTGCCGCGCCGGCGGCTCGGATGGAAGAGCTCGCTGTCGATGCCGAGCGGCTGGTGCAACGCGTGGGTGACACCCATGTCGGCCAGCTGGTGCACCATCAGCCTGCTCGGCGCGAGCACGGTATCGAATTCGCCGTACAGGTGGGCCAGGTATTTGCAGGCGCCCTGAGAAATGGTGTCGCCGAAGCGGTTCCGCACCAGGCGCGGCAGGTCGGAATGGTAGAAGGCGACGGCCGGGATGCCGAGCTGCTGGCGCAGGCGCAGCGCCGCCCAGGCGCTGTGGCCCGCGTCGCCCGCCTCGATGAGGTCGGGCTGGACCGCGCGCAGGCGGCGGGCGGCCGCCGTCACCGACACCGGCATGCGGTAGCCGTGGATGCCGGGCAGCGCCACCGCCGGCACGCGCACCAGGCCGGGGGCGTCGTCCTCTCCCACGTTGGGACTGAAGATGGTATGCCGCGCCCAGCCGAAGCGCGCCAGCCAGCGCGCCTTGGCGTTCAGGTAGGTACTGACGCCGCCGCCCTCGGCGGCATAGAACATCGTGATGTCGACAAGATGCATGGTGGGTCCGCTGAAAGGAGCCACGATAGCAGCGGGCCGCCGGCCGGGCTTGCGCGCACGCAGGCTGGTGCGGTTCTGCTACCGGGTCGTCGTGTCAGGGGATTATGCGCTGCGGCGATCGAGCATGGCGCGCGCTATCGTGCCGGCATCGACATACTCGAGCTCGCCGCCGACGGGCACGCCGCGCGCCAGCCGGCTGACCCTTATCCCGCGCGCTTTCAGCATCTCGCTGATGTAGTGGGCGGTCGCCTCGCCCTCGTTGGTGAAATTGGTCGCCAGCACCACTTCATCGACCACGCCATCGGTGGCGCGGCCGATCAGCTTGTCGAGGTGCAGGTCGCGCGGACCGATGCCGTCCAGCGGCGAGAGCCGTCCCATCAGCACGAAGTACAGGCCCTTGTAGGTCAGGGTCTGCTCGATCATGATCTGGTCGGCGGGCGTTTCGACGATGCACAGCAAGGCCCGGTCGCGGCTGTCGTCGGCACACAGGTCGCACACCTCGGTGTCCGAGAAGGTATTGCAGGAAGCGCAGTGGTGCACGGTGTCCACTGCCTGGTAGAGCGCGCGCGACAGCATGGCCGCGCCTTCGCGGTCATGCTGCAGCAGGTGGAAGGCCATGCGTTGCGCCGACTTCGGACCGATGCCGGGCAGGCGCCGCAGGGCCTCGGTCAGGAAGTCGAGCGATTTCGACATGGTGGCGCGTCGCTCAGAACGGCATCTTGAAGCCCGGCGGCAGCGGCATGCCGGCCGTCAGGCCGCTCATCTTTTCGCTGGCGGTGGCTTCGGCCTTGCGCACGGCGTCGTTGAACGCGGCCGCGACCAGGTCTTCCAGCATGTCGCGGTCGTCGCCCAGCAGCGACGGGTCGATGGTAACGCGCTTGACGTCGTTCTTGCAGGTCATCACGACCTTGACCAGGCCCGCGCCCGACTGGCCCTCGACTTCGATCTGAGCCAGCTGCTCCTGCGCCTTCTTCATGTTGTCCTGCATGGCCTGCGCCTGTTTCATCAGGCCTGCGAGCTGGTTTTTCATCATGGTCGGTTTCTCCAATAAGTTCCGGATGGGTTGTCTATCTTGATTCAGGGCGCGCTCAGGCCGCCGCCGGCTTCACCGAGCCGGGCACGACGAAGGCGCCGAAGGTCCGTTCCATCGCCTGCACGAAGGGATCGGCGGCGACCAGGGCTTCGGCCTGGCGCTGGCGCTCTTCGCGCGCCGCCTTGGCCTCGGCCGCGGCTGTGTACCAGACCGGGCCGATCTCGGTATCGAGCGTCACGCGCACCGCGGGGAAATGTTCCTGCAGCGCGGCAGTCAATTTCTCGCTGTTGCCGCTGGCGCGCAGCGTGTCCACCGGCACGCGCAGGCGGAAGGTCGCGGCCTGCTCGTGCGCCACGCATTCGATGAGTTCGGTCTGCAGCGCCAGCTGCTGGGCCACGCCGCGCAGCGGCAGGCCGGCGGCCAGGGCCGGCCAGTTGCCGTCCCAGCCGATCGCCGGGACCGGGGTGACGACATAGGCGTGCGGCGGCGCGGCCGGGGCGCGCATCTGTGCCGGCGCGCTTGCCGCATGCGGCAAGCCCATTACCACGGCGGGGGCATCGGCGGCAAGCGCGGTGTCGTCGGAAAATTCGGTGACCCAGGACGGCGGCTCGTCCTCGGCCGGGGCCTGCTGCATGCGCGCAGGCGGCTGCCCTGCCTGCGCCTGGGCCTGCTGCCGCTGGACGGCTTGCGGCTGCGACTGTTCCCACGGCGGCGTGCCTCCCGGAGCCGGGCGGGTGGCCGGAGCGGCCGGAGCGACCTGCATGGCGGCCGACGGCCCCGGCGCGGCCGGAGGTGCAGCTTGCGCTGGCGCGGCGGCCGGTGCGGCAGGCGCCGGTGGCGCTTCGCTACGCGGCTTGGGAGGTGCCTTCTGGCCGGAGGCGGCGCGCGCTGCTTCCAGCGCCGCATTGATTGCGGCGCGGGCGGACGTCATGGCCGGGGCCGGGGCCGGGGCCGGGCTGCTTGCCGCGGAAGCCGCGGGCGCTGCAGGCGCGGATGCTGCCGGAGCCGGAGGGGGCGGGGCCTGGCGCGCTGGCGCCACTGCCGCATGGCTGGCCGCGGCCACCGCTGCGGCGCGTGCGGCCGGCGCGGCGCCGGCAGCCGCAGGCGCGCCCGGGCTTGCGGCCTGCGCGGCGCCGCCCTGCCCGGGACGGAAAGCCAGCATGCGCAGCAAGGTCATGGTGAAGCCCGCGTACTCGTCCGGCGCCAGGCCGATCTCGTTACGGCCGTGCACCGCGATCTGGTAGTACAGCTGCACTTCCTGCGCATCGAAGGCCTGGGCCAGGCGCAGGATATCGTTCAGTTCCGGCAAGTCTTGCGGCACCGCCGACGGCACCGACTGGGCCAGCGCGATGCGGTGCAGCAGCGTGCCGAGGTCCTGCAGCGCGCCGTTGTACGACAGGCTGCGGCTGGCCATCTCGTCGGCCACCGCCATCAGGTCGGCGCCGTCCTGCGCCAGCAGCGCGTCCAGCAGGCGCACCAGGTAGGACTGGTCGAGCGCGCCCAGCATGCCCTGCACGGCTTCCAGGGTCACCTGGCCGGCGGCATAGGCGATCGCCTGGTCGGTCAGGGACAGCGCGTCGCGCATCGAGCCGTGGGCGCCTTGCGCCAGCAGGCGCAGCGCCGGCTGCTCGAAGGCCACGCCTTCCTGGCCCAGGATGTTTTCCAGGTGGCCCACGATGTGGCCGGGCGGCATCTGCTTGAGGTTGAACTGGAGGCAGCGCGACAGCACCGTGACCGGGATCTTCTGCGGGTCGGTGGTCGCGAGGATGAATTTGACGTGCGGCGGCGGTTCCTCGAGCGTTTTCAGCATCGCGTTGAACGCGTGATTGGTGAGCATGTGCACCTCGTCGATCATGTAGACCTTGAAGCGCGCATTGCTCGGCGCGTAGACCGCCTGTTCCAGCAGTTGGGCCATCTCGTCCACGCCGCGATTGGAGGCCGCGTCCATCTCGATGTAGTCGACGAAACGCCCAGCGTCGATCGCGCGGCAGGCTTCGCACGCGCCGCAGGGTTCCGCCGTGATCCCGCCCTGCCCGTCCACGCCCACGCAGTTGAGCGACTTGGCCAGGATGCGCGACAGCGTCGTCTTGCCGACCCCGCGGGTGCCCGTGAACAGGTAGGCGTGGTGCAGGCGGCCGGTCCGCAGCGCATGGGTCAGGGCACGGACGACATGCTCCTGGCCGACCAGCGTGTCGAAGTTCTTGGGACGGTATTTGCGGGCGAGGACTTGATAGGACATGCCGGGATTTTACCGCAGTTGGCGCTTGGGGCGAACATTCCGGAGGCATGCTCGGCAAGAATGGAATATCGGTGGACGCGGCAAGACAGCCCTATCCTTGGCGGTAACGCATGGAGCGGGAGGGTCGAACCGGGGGGAAGAAACAGGGAGAAGATAAGGAGGCGAGCCTGATCTGCGGCACTTGCGGTGAACGGCTTTGGCTGCTTCGTTCCCGACCTGACCAGGTAAACCATGCCGCAATGCGCAGGGGCCCGCCAACACGCATTATACCCGACCCCAGGTTTTTGGGGGCCGGATCTTGAAGGAGCTAAGCGCGCTCCTTGAGCAATGCCAGCAAGGCATGCGCGCCCGCGTCGGAGGATGCCGGATTCTGCCCGGTGACGAGCAGGCCGTCGGTCACGACATAGGGCTGCCAGTCATCTGTCTTGCTGTACTGGCCACCATTTTTCACGAGCATATCCTCGACCAGGAATGGCACGACCTCGGTGAGGCCGACGGCCGCCTCCTCCGTATTGGTGAAACCGGTCACGCGCTTGCCCTTGACCAGCAAATCGCCGTCCACCCCCTTGACCTGCGCCAGCACGCCCGGGGCGTGACACACCGCCGCCACCGGCTTGCCGCCGGCGATCATGGCTTCGATCAGGCGGATCGAATCGGCATCCTGGGCCAGGTCCCACAGCGGGCCGTGGCCGCCGGGATAGAACACGGCATCGGCATCGTCCGCGCGCACGCTCGACAGCGTGACGGTGTTCGCCAGTGCCTCCTGCGCCTCGCGGTCGGCGCGAAAGCGCCGGGTCGCATAGGTCTGCGCATCGGGTTCGCCGCTCTTCGGATCGAGCGGCGGCTGACCGCCTTTCGGCGAGGCCAGCGTCAGGGTGGCGCCGCCATCCTTGAATACATAATAGGGAGCAGCGAACTCTTCCAGCCAGAAACCGGTCTTCTTGCCGGTATCGCCGAGGCGGTCGTGCGAGGTCAGCACCATCAGGATCTTCATCGGAGCGCTCCATAATCGTGGTGGATCGAGGGCCGAGTCTACCCGGCCCGTGATCGCCACGCCGCACGCGTGCCGCCCGATTAGAGGCCCAGCTGGCCCCAGATGTCGTCGACCCGCGCCTTCACCTCCGGCGTCATGGCAATCGGGGTGCCCCACTCGCGCGTGGTCTCGCCCGGCCATTTGTTGGTGGCGTCGATGCCCATCTTGCTGCCCAGGCCGCTGATCGGCGAGGCGAAGTCGAGGTAGTCGATCGGCGTGTTGTCGACCATGACCGTGTCGCGGGTCGGGTCGACCCGGGTCGTGATGACCCAGATCACTTCCTTCCAGTCGCGTACGTCGACATCCTCGTCCACGACGATGATGAACTTGGTATACATGAACTGGCGCAGGAAACTCCACACCCCGAACATCACGCGCTTGGCGTGGCCGGCGTACTGCTTCTTCATCTGCACCACCGCCATCCGGTAGCTGCAGCCTTCCGGCGGCAGGTAGAAGTCGGTGATCTCGCTGAACTGCTTCTGCAGCAGCGGGATGAAGACTTCGTTCAGCGCCACGCCCAGCACCGCCGGCTCGTCGGGCGGCTTGCCCGTATAGGTCGAGTGGTAGATGGGGTCGCGCCGCATCGTGATGCGGTCGATCGTGAAGACCGGGAAACTGTCCTGCTCGTTGTAATAGCCGGTGTGGTCGCCGTATGGCCCTTCCAGTGCATGCTCGAAGCCGGACGGGTGGTTCGCATCCGGGTAAATATGCCCTTCCAGCACGATCTCGGCGGACGCCGGCACGCGCAGCTCGCTGCCGATGGCCTTCGTGAGCGCGGTGCGCTGGCCGCGCAGCAGGCCGGCAAACTGGTATTCGGACAGCGAATCCGGCACCGGAGTGACGGCGCCCAGGATGGTGGCCGGGTCGGCGCCCAGCGCCACCGCCACCGGATACGGCTTGCCCGGATTGGCCAGCGCGTGCTCGCGGAAATCGAGCGCGCCGCCGCGGTGGGCCAGCCAGCGCATGATCACCTTGTTCCGGCCCAGAACCTGCTGGCGGTAGATGCCGAGGTTCTGCCGCTTCTTGTGCGGGCCCTTGGTGATCACCAGGCCCCAGGTGATGAGGGGCGCGATGTCGCCAGGCCAGCAGTGCTGGATCGGCAGGCGGCCCAGGTCGACATCCTGCCCTTCCCAGACGATTTCCTGGCAGGCGGCGCCGCGTACTTCCTTCGGCGCCATGTCCCACACCGCCTTGACGAGCGAGCCCAGGCCCATGATGTCCTTGAAGCCCTTGGGCGGCTCCGGTTCCTTCAGGCGCGCCAGCACGTGCCCGATCTTGCGCAGCTCGCCGACGTCGTCCGCGCCCATGCCGAGCGCCACGCGGCGCGGGGTACCGAACAGGTTGCCCAGCACCGGAATCGTGTGCGGAACGCCGCCCGGACCGGTAGGCTGCTGGAACAGCAGCGCCGGGCCTTCCGCACGCAGCGTGCGGTCGCAGATCTCCGTCATTTCGAGGTTTGGCGACACCGGTACGCCAACGTGCTTGAGCTCGCCCATCCGTTCGAGCTGAGCCATAAAATCCCGCAAATCTGAATATTTCATCAAGTTTTGATCGTTATCTCATCAATAGAAGCTGGTTCAAGGCACCATGCCAAGTAGCTGATTTAGCAAGACTTTTTGAAGTTCCAGCAGGAAAATCAGACCTAAAAGTAATAAGAGCGGATCGTGCTAGGGTTGACTTGTTATAAGGGAGCCACTAGAATCCGTCCTACTTGATGAGGCAGGCAGTCCTTCGGACATGATTCTAGCTGTTCTCATGCATTCACGGGGTCGGGGCCCCACATGACATTTTTGAGGAGTGTTTTCACTGGGCGTCTGCCCAATCCCCCGAGACAGTTGTTGAGCCACTGGTTCCACCCGCACGGGTTTTAAAGCAGCCAGCTGTAGCAAAGCAATGACGGCGTTAGTCGGCCGCACCGCGGCGACCTACGATATTTCTGATGCACGGCATTCAGTCACCCGACACAGCGAATCTTCTAGAGACGCCGTGACAGGCAGCTTTTTGCCGCGACAAAGGGGAATTCGATGATCCATCGTTTCATCACGAACGCAAGGTTCGTGCAATCCTTGGCCAGTCAGCCAGTCACGTTGTCTTCCGTGAGCGAAAAGGCACGCGGTATCCTGAACACCGCACGCAACACCCTGACCGTTTTCGGTCTCTCGGCAATCGCGATGCTCGCGCTGCTCTATACCAACGAAGACGTCGCCAAGCGCGTCTCGAACCTGCTGCACCCGGAACCTGAAATCGTCGTCGTGGCCGCTGCCGCCCCGGCGCCGACCGTTGCCGAAGTCGCCGAAGCCGTCGAAACGACCCATACCGGCGCCCAGCACCTCGGCAACAGCAAGCAACAGCAATGGGTCACCTCCTGGCTGAGCAAGCGCTACCGCGTCGCCAGCGACGCCGCCAACATGCTGGTCTCGACCGCCTACATGACGGCGCACGAGGTCAAGCTGGATCCCTTGCTGATCCTGGCCGTGATGGCGATCGAATCGGGCCTGAACCCCTTCGCTGAAAGTCCGATGGGCGCGAAGGGCTTGATGCAGGTCATGGCCAAGGTCCACCACGACAAGTTCGAACAGGTGGGCGGCCAGCAGGCAGCCCTGAATCCGGTCGCCAACATCAAGGTCGGCGCCCTGATCCTGAAGGATTACGTCAAGCGCACCGGTTCCGTCGAAGGCGGCCTGAAGACCTACGTGGGCGCCGCCGACCTGGAAAGCGACTCCGGCTACGGCGCCAAGGTGCTGGCCGAATACAATAAGCTGAAACAGGTTGCCAGGGGTCACAAGGTGCCGACCACCAACCCACGCCCGCTGCCGCCAACCACGGTGGTGAAGCAAGCTCCTGCTGTTGCGCCAACGGAAGCGCCGGCCACCATCCCGGTGAGCGCACCGGACAAGGCCGAGAACCACGGTTCGGAAGCACTGGCGACGCTGTAAGCAAAACCGGAAGCACTCCTCACTGGCCACCGCTTGCGGTGGCTTTTTTATTGGTCACGCCGCGCGTACAGGCGATAAAAAAGGCGCTGTCAACCTTATGTATGGATGAGAGAGGAACTGCTGAGCTGAATCGCTGTCGAACACCGGTCACGACAGACGGGAAACGAGCATGCGATCGCCTCAGTTCACGAAGTGGTTTGCCAAACTCCCTGCGCTGAATGTCCCCCAGCGCCTCAAGACGCTCGCGGCCCTGCAACCGGCCGCCGGGCTCGACCAGGTAGTCTCGCTCATCACCGAGATCGGCGCCACCGCCCGGCGCTGTCCAAGTTGCGCCTGTGACCGATACCACCGGTATGGCCAGGCCAACGGCCTGCAGCGTTACCGCTGCCGCGCCTGCGGCCGCACGTTCAACGACCTGAGCGGCACACCGCTGGCGCGGCTGCGGCTGCGCGATAAATGGCTGGATTACCTGGGCGCCATGCTCGAATCGAAGTCGGTGCGGGCAAGCGCCCGCCAGGTCGGGGTGCACCGCAACACCGCCTTTCGCTGGCGCCATCGCTTCCTGCAGCGGCCCCGGGACGACCAGCCCCGGCAGCTCAACGGCATCGTCGAGGCCGATGAAATGTTCTTGCTGGAATCGCAGAAGGGTTCGCGCAAGCTGGACCGGCCAGCGCGCAAACGCGGCGGCAAGGCGGGCAGGCGCGGCATCTCAAGAGAGCTCGACTGCATTCTGGTCGCGCGCGACCGTAACGGACAGACCGTTGACGCTGTAACTGGCCGCGGCGCGCTGACGGCGCCGCAACTGGAGCGCCACCTGCTTCCCAGGCTGGATCGGCAAGTGCTCCTGGTAAGCGACGCGCATGCGGCGTACCGCAGCTTCGCCCGCAAGCACGGCATCGCGCACGAGGCGGTCAACCTGCGTGCCGGCGTGCGGGTGCGCCGGGGCGCTGCCGGCGCCATCCACGTGCAGAACGTGAACAGCTACCACCAGCGTTTCCGGCAATGGCTGAGCCGGTTTCGGGGCGTGGCCTCGCGCTACCTGCCCAACTACCTGGGCTGGCGTCGGGCGCTCGATGGCAAGCGGGTGAGTACCGCGGAGCAATTGCTGCGTATTGCGATCCGGGTCATCAATAGATAGCGCTGACAGCACCATAAAAAAGCCACCGGGCAGCGCCGCGGTGGCTTCTTCTATATAAGAACAGTCGCGTTGCGTATCAGCGGCGCGCGTCGGCCCCGACTTCGTCCGGACGCAGGGTCGAGGCCAGCTTGTCCAGCACGCCGTTGACGTACTTGTGGCCGTCGATGCCCCCGAAGGACTTGGTCAGCTCGACCGCTTCGTTGATCACGACGCGGTAGGGGACTTCCGGGTGGTTCTTCAGCTCGTAGGCGCCCAGCAACAGCACGCCATGCTCGATCGGCGACAGCTCGGCCACACCGCGGTCGATCAGCGGCGCGATGACTTCGCGCAGCTCGACCGAGGTGGCGATGGCGCCGTTCAGCAGTTCGCCGAAGAACTCGCCGTCGGCCTTCTCGAAGCCGTGCGCGCCGCGGATATTGTTGACGACAGTGCGGGCCGGTTCATTGTTCAGCAGCCATTGGTACAGGCCCTGCAGCGCGAACTCGCGCGCGCGGTGGCGCGGGGTGCGGTTCTTGCTGGGGTTGGCGTGCGTGGTCTTGTCATTCATATGTTTTCCTTCTTTATTCTCGCTCTTACTCTTCCTCAGCCTGCAGTTCTTCCAGCGCGAACAGCAGGTTCGACATCTCGACCGCGACGCGCGCCGCATCGGCGCCCTTCTCGGCCATGCGGGCCTCGGCCTGCTCGTCGTTCTCGGTGGTAAGAATGGCGTTGGCGATCGGCATGCCGTAGTCCAGGCCGATGCGGGTGATGCCGGCGCCCGATTCGTTCGCCACCAGTTCGAAGTGGTAGGTCTCGCCGCGGATGACTGCCCCCAGCGCGACCAGCGCGTCGAACTGCTGGGTGTCGGCCATCTTCTGCAGCGCCAGCGGCACTTCCAGCGCGCCCGGCACCGTGATGTGGAGGATGTCCTCGTCGGCCACGCCCAGGCGCTTCAGTTCGGCCAGGCAGGACGACAGCAGGCCATGGCCGATGTCGGCGTTGAATCGTGCCTGCACGATGCCGATACGCAGGCCTTCGCCTGCCAGATTGCTTTCAAAAGTTCCTACCGTCATGGCTGACCTCTTCTTCTCGATGGTATCTATATATTAGTGGGTATTCGCAGGCCGACGCGCGCCGTCACGCGCTTGGCTGGGGCAGGTAGCCGGTGACTTCCAGGTCGAAACCGGTCATCGACGGCATCTTGCGCGGGTTGGCCAGCAGCTGCATCCGGCCGACACCGAGGTGGCGCAGGATCTGGGCGCCGATGCCGTAGGTGCGCAGGTCCATCGAGGCCGCGCGCGCGCTCCTCGGGCCGGTGTCGCGCGGGGCGAACTGCGCGAACAGCTCGTCGGCGGTCTCGCCGCAATTCAGCAGCACCGCCGCGCCGCACTCGCCCGCCTTGATCGTCTTCAGGGCCGAGGCCAGGTCCCAGGAGTGGGTCGAGGCGCAGTTGCCGAGCACGTCGAGGATCGACACCGGCTGGTGCACGCGCACCAGCGCTTCCCTGTCGCGCGACAGCTCGCCGTGCACCAGCGCCAGGTGGGCCGCGCCGCTCGGCTTGTCGCGGAAGGCGACCAGCTTGAACTCGCCGTACGGGGTGGCCAGCTGGCGTTCGGCCACGCGCTCGACCAGGCTCTCGTTCTGGCTGCGGTAATGGATCAGGTCGGCGATGGTGCCGATCTTCAGGTTGTGCTCCCGGGCGAACTCGATCAGGTCCGGCAGGCGCGCCATGGTCCCGTCTTCCTTGATGATCTCGCAGATCACCGAGGCCGGGGTGAGCCCGGCCATCTCGGTCAGGTCGCAGCCGGCTTCGGTATGGCCGGCGCGCATCAGGACGCCGCCCTTCTGGGCGCGCAGCGGGAAGATGTGGCCCGGCTGGACCAGGTCGTCCGGCGTCGTGCCCTTGTTCACGGCCACCTGGATGGTGCGCGCGCGGTCGGCCGCAGAAATGCCGGTGGTCACGCCCTCGGCCGCTTCGATCGATACCGTGAAGTTGGTGCCGAACGAGGTGCCGTTCTTCGAGGTCATCATCGGCAGCGCCAGGGCGTCGCAACGCTCTTCGGTCAAGGTCAGGCAGACCAGGCCGCGCGCATGGCGGATCATGAAATTGATCGCTTCCGGGGTGACGAAATCGGCGGCGAGCACCAGGTCGCCCTCGTTCTCGCGATCTTCTTCGTCGACAAGAATGACCATGCGCCCTGCGCGCAATTCGGCAACGATTTCTTCGGTGCTGGAGATAGGCATACGAATTCCTTGAATCGGGAGTGTTTTTTGCGTAATCCGCTATTTTAAAGGATTTACTGCCTTTCAACCCGGCTATCCTCCGGCCGGCGCCAGGGCCGCATGCCATGGCGCTGCTCATCCGTCAATCCATGTTGCCATACAGCAACAAACAACAATTCTTGGCCACGTATGCGGGCAGAATCGATAAGCTCGGCGTCCTGCACGCGACGAACTAGCGTGCTCACGCATGACTCGATTATGATGAAGACATCCTCGGCCACGCATGCCGCTGAAGCTTTTCCTGGTATCACGTGGCCATTTTCTGGAGTTGCCATGACGGTAGTTCCACACCCGCAAAGCCGCTATCCGCTTGTTCCGGAAAGGCGGCATTGATGGCCACCATCCTGATCGTCGACGACAGGCAGAGCAACCGCGCCTACCTGGTGGCGCTGCTCGGCCATACGGGGCACCGCCTGCTCGAGTCGGAGGATGGCGCCCAGGCGCTGGCCATGGCGCGCGCGCAGCGTCCCGACCTGATCGTCACCGACCTCCTGATGCCCGTCATGGACGGTTACGAGCTGGTTCAGCAAATCCGCTGCGATGCCGACCTGCGCGCCGTCCGCGTGATCTTCTTTTCGGCCGTGTACGCCGAGCGCGAGACCCAGGCGATGGCGGCGCGCTGCGGCGTGGCTACCGTCCTGCCCAAGCCGGCCGCCCCCCACCAGATCCTCGACGCCATCCGCGCGGAACTGGGCGTAGCGGGCGGCGCTCCGCCACCCGCCCTGCCGCCGCCGACACCGGAAAACGACCGCGCCCTGCCCTTCGACCTGGGCGCGCGCCTGGCCGAACTGGAACGCATGTGCCTGTCCCTGATCGGCGAGCGCCGCGTCGAGACCCTGGCCGCCTCTTTCCTCGATGCCGCGCGCCGCGTGCTGCACGCGGACTGCGCCGCCCTGTGCCTGCTGGGGCGCGACGAGCGCAAGCTGCGCCACCTCGACACCTGGTCGCTCTCGCCCGGCCTACTGGCCTCGCATGCACTGGACGAGGACCGGCTGCCCGGCATGCTGCTGCGCGCCCGCGCGCCGCTGCGCCTGGCGCAGGGCGATTCCCTGCTGGGCGGCATGCCGTCCTGCCACCCGCCGATGGGCAGTTTCCTCGGCCTGCAAGTACACGACCTGCAGCATCCGCACGGCTGGCTGTACTGCGCGCGCCGCCCGGGCGCCGCCGCCTTCACCGACGAAGAAGAACGCTGGGCCACGGCGCTCGCCGCCCAGCTGGCGGTGGCCTACGAGAACCTGAACCTGTACGAGGTGGTCCAGCGCCACGCCGCCCAGCTGGAGCGCGAAGCGCTGGCGCGCGCCGATGCCGACGCCGCCCTGCGCGAGAGCGAACACCGGCTCGAGCTGGCGCGCCAGGTGTTCGACAGCACCCAGGAAGGCATCCTGATGACCGATGCCGAGGCCAGGATCGTCGCGGTCAATCCCGCCTTCGAGCAGATCACCGGCTACCGCGAATCGGAAGTGCTGGGCCGGAGCCCGAGCCTGCTGCGCTCGGGTCGCCACGACGCCGGTTTCTACCGCGACATGTGGCACTGCCTGGAACGCGAAGACCAGTGGCGCGGCGAAATCTGGAACCGCCGCAAGAACGGCGAAGTCTATCCCGAGCGCCTCAGCATCAGCGCCGTGCGCGACGAGGCCGGCAAGCTGACCGCCTTCGTCTCGGTGTCGAGCGACCTGTCGGCGCTGAAAGCCGCCCACCACCAGCTCGACTTCCTCTCGAACCACGACGCCCTCACCCTGCTGCCGAACCGCTCGCTGTTCAACGACCGCCTGCAGCAGGCCATGGCGGCCGCGCGCCTGGGCGACGGCCAGCTTGCGCTGCTGCTGTTCAACGTCGACCGCCTGTCGCGCATCAACGACAGCCTGGGCCATGCGGCGGGCGACGCGGTGCTGCGCGAAATCGCACGCCGCGCCGGCGACATCGCCGGGCCGGCCGATACCGTGGCGCGCCTGTCCGGCGACGAATTCGTGCTGCTGCTCACCAACTGCCACGACAACGAAGACATCATCCTGGCCGCGCGCCGCCTGATCGACGCCATTGCCCGGCCGCATTCGGTGGGCGGGCACGACGTGGTGGTCACCGGCAGCGTCGGCATCAGCATCTTCCCGCGCGACGGCAATGCGCCGGGCGACCTGCTCAAGGCGGCCGACGCCGCGCTGACCGAAATGAAAGGCTCGGGACGCAACGGATTCCGCTTCTTCAAGGGCGAGATGAACGCGCAGGCGCTGCGCTGGCTGGCCCTGGAGACGCGCCTGCGCCGCGCCATCGAGCGCGATGAACTGGCGCTGCACTACCAGCCCCAGGTCTCGCGCATCGACGGCAGCGTGGTCGGCATGGAAGCGCTGCTGCGCTGGCGCAGCGAAGAAATCGGGACCGTGTCGCCGGCCGACTTCATCCCGCTTGCCGAGGATACCGGCCTGATCCATCCGATCGGCGAGTGGGTGATCCGCACCGCCTGCTTCCAGAACAAGGCCTGGCAAAACGCCGGCCTGCCCCCGGTGCGGGTGGCCGTCAACGTCTCGGCCGACCAGTTCAAGGCGGGATCGGTGAGCGAGACGGTGCGCCGCGCGCTGGTCGACAGCGGCCTGGCGCCGCGCTACCTGGAGGTGGAGCTGACCGAAAGCGTGATGCTGGGCGACAGCGCCGCGGCCGAGGCGCAGATGGCCGAGCTGCGCGCCATGGGCGTGTCGCTGTCCCTGGACGACTTCGGCACCGGCTACGCCTCGCTCGGCTACCTGTCGCGCTTCCCCCTCGACAAGCTCAAGATCGACCAGAGCTTTGTCCGCAACATCACGGTCGAGCAGCGCAGCGCCGCCATCGCCCAGGCCACCATCGCACTGGCCCAGGGCCTGTCGTTGTCGGTGGTGGCAGAAGGCGTGGAAACGGCCGGCCAGCGCGATTTCCTGGGCCTGATCGGATGCGACGTGATGCAGGGCTACCTGTACAGCCGCCCGCTGCCTGCCCACGAGATGGCCCAGCTGCTGGCCAGGGGACGGGTGGCCCGGTGAGCACGCTTGCAGTTGGCGCAACAGTGCGCTCGAGTACGCGCGGTAGAATGCGTGCTCGTCCACAGAATTGGATATAGATGAGCAACAATTTCGTACGCGGCCTTTGCCTCGCCGCCGTGTTGTGCGTGCAAGCACTGGCCCAGGCGGCTGCACCCGCACCCGCCGCGAACGCCGCACGGCTGCGCCTGGACGCGCCCATTCCGGTCGGCCCGCAGGTCAAGGTGGGCAAGCTCGCCAACGGTCTCACCTACTACATCCAGCGCAATGCCCGCCCCGAGCGCAAGCTCGAGCTGCGCCTGGTGGTGAAGGCCGGCTCGATCCTCGAAGACGAGGACCAGCGCGGCCTGGCCCACTTCGTGGAGCACATGGCCTTCAATGGTTCGACCAATTTCCGCAAGCATGAGCTGGTGTCCTACCTCCAGACGATCGGCGTCGGCTACGGCGCCGACCTGAACGCCTATACCTCGTTCGACGAAACCGTCTACATCCTGCCGATCCCGACCGACAAGCAGGAGCACGTCGACAAGGCCTTCCAGGTGCTGGAAGACTGGGCCCACGGCCTACGCTTCGACCCCGAGGACATTGAGAAGGAGCGCGGCATCGTGCTGGAAGAACTGCGCCTGGGCAAAGGCGCCTCGGACCGCATGGGCAAGCAGATCATGCCGGCGATCTTCAACGGCTCGAAATACGCCGAACGCCTGCCGATCGGCACCGAAGAGGTGCTGCGCAACTTCAAGCCCGAAGCCTTGACCCGCTTTTACCGCGACTGGTACCGCCCCGACCTGATGGCCGTGGTGGTGGTGGGCGACATCGATCCGGCGCGCGCCGAAGCCCTGGTGAAAGCCCATTTCGCCCGCCTGAAGAACCCGCAGCCGGCCCGTCCGCGCGCGTACGCGGAAATCCCGGCGCGCCAGGCCACCGAGGCACTGGTCGTCCAGGATGCGGAAGCGACCGGCAACGCGGTCCTGATCCGCTACCCGGTGCAGCCGGTGACCGAGGCCGGCACCATCCGCGCCTACCGCGACGACCTGGTGCAGTCGCTGTTCTCCACCATGCTCAACCAGCGCCTGCAGGAACTGGCCCAGCTGCCCGAGCCGCCCTTCATGGGCGCCAGCAGCTCGCTCGGCAAGCTGACCCCGCGCTACCGCTCGTACAACGCGTCGGCCGCGCTCGGCCCGCGCGGCGCGGACGCCGCCCTCACCGCCCTGGTCGAGGAAAACGAACGCGCGCGCCGCTTCGGCTTCAGCGCGCAGGAACTCGAGCGGGTCAAGAAAAACCTGATGCGCAACTACGAGCAGGCCTGGAACGAGCGCGCCAAGAGCGATTCGGCCACCTACGCCGCCGAGTACATCCGCAACTTCCTGCAGCAGGAAGCGATCCCCGGTATCGACACCGAATACCGCTACGTCAGGGAACTGGTGCCCGGCATCACGCTCGACGAGATCAACGCCTACGCGCGCCGCACCATCCCGCTCGAATCCGGCAAGCTGGTGCTGTACACGGGCGTGACCCGGCCCGAGACCCCACGCGGCGAGCAGCTGCTGGCGACCGTGGCTGCGGCAGGACGCGCCGAGTTGCGTCCGCGCGACGAGAAAACCCTGGCCGCGCGCCTGATGGAACGCCCGGCCAAGCCCGGCGCGATCATAGCCGAATCGCAGGACAAGGCGCTGGGCCTGACCCGCCTGACCCTGTCGAACGGCGTCAAGGTGATCCTCAAGCCGACCGACTTCCGCAACGACCAGGTGATGATGAGCGCCGCCCGCTTCGGCGGCCAGAGCCTGTTCGGCGACCAGGACATCCTGAATGCGCGCTTTGCCAACGCGATCGTGGCCAGCATGGGCGTGCGCGACTTCACCCCCCTCGACATGCGCAAGATCCTGGCGGGCAAGGCGGCCCAGGTGAGCGTGGGCCTGGCCAACTACACCGACGTGGTGGTGGGCGCCTCGGGCGCGACCGACATCGAGACCATGCTGCAGCTCACCTGGCTCAAGTTCCACGGCGTGCGGCGCGACGAAGACCTGTTCCGTTCCTACGTCGGCAAGCAGGCCGAACAGGCGCGCAACCAGACTGCGCAGCCGGGCGCGCGCTTCGGCGACGCCGTGATGGCCGCGCTCTACAACAATCACCCGCGCGCACCGCGCACGCTCAAGGCCGAGGAATACGAACAGATCGACCTCGACCGCAGCATCGAGATCTTCCGCCAGCGCTTCTCCAGCGCGCGCGACCTGACCTTCATCCTGGTCGGCAGTTTCGATGCGGCCGCGATCAAGCCGCTGCTGGCCTCCTACCTCGGCAGCCTGCCCACGCCGGAACTGACGGTGGCTTTTCGCGACGTCGGCCTGCGCCCCACCGAGGGCGTGGTCAAGCGCGAGGTAAAGAGCGGTTCCGAACCGAAGAGCACGATCTCGCTCACCTTTACCGGCCCGGCCGAGTTTACCGAAGCAGAGCAGTTGCGCCTGTCGGCCCTGCTCGAGGTGGTGAACCTGCGCATCATCGACGTGCTGCGCGAGAAAATGGCCCTGATCTACGGGGGCGGCGCTTCCGGCGTGCTGAGCAAGATCCCCTACGGAAACTACTCGATCGGCGTGACCCTGCCGACCGGGCCGGAACACGTGGACAAGGTGATCGCCGCGACCTTCGAGGAAATCCGGCGCCTGCAGGCCCAGGGACCGGAGGCAGCCGACCTGGAAAAGGTGAAGAACAACTGGATCCAGAACCACCGCAGCTCGCTGCGCGAGAATGGCTACTGGCTCGGGCACCTGCAGACGGCGCTGAGCGAAGGGACCGATCCGGGCTCGATCCTCGAGGTCGAGAAGCAGGTGCAGGGGTTGAAGGCGGACGACATCCGCACTGCGGCGCGGCGCTATTTCAACGACCAGAACTACGTGCAGGTGGTGCTCAATCCGGAAGTGGCGACGGCGACGACAGTGGCGGCGTCCACGGCCGGGACTGCGGCGCCCGGCGGTTGAGCACGGGGCAAGATCACATTACTCAGCCTTTGGCGGACAGCATGCGCTCGACGTAGCGCGCAATCAGGTCGATCTCCAGGTTCACCTGCGAGCCGGCCTCCAGGTGCTTGAGGGTCGTGACCTCGATCGTGTGCGGAATCAGGTTGATCGAGAAGCGGCAGAGCTTGCCGGCTTCGACCACAATGTCTTCGACGCGGTTCACCGTCAACGACACACCGTTGACGACGATCGAGCCCTTGTAGGCCAGGAACTTCGCCAGTTCCCATGGCGCGTCGATCACCAGTTCGCGCGACTCGCCCACCGGCTCGAAGCTGTGCACCGTGCCCAGTCCATCCACGTGGCCGGACACCAGGTGGCCGCCCAGGCGCTCGGCCAGGGTCAGGGCCTTTTCCAGGTTGACTTCGCCCGGCCCGTCCAGCCCGACGGTCTTGCTCAGGCTCTCGCGCGAGACGTCCACGGCGAAGCTGCGCCCGGTCTTGGCGACCACGGTCATGCAGGCCCCGTTGATGGCGATCGAGTCGCCCAGCGCCACGTCGGCCAGCGGCAGCGGGCCGGCGTCGACTTCCAGGCGCACGCCCGCGAACGAACCGCCCACCAGGGGCGTGACCGATGTGATGTTGCCGACGGCGGCGACGATTCCAGTAAACATACGACTTATTCCTCAGTAGTGATGTTGGATTCCCTGTCCACGAACCTGGCCAGGATGCGCAGGTCGTCGCCGACGCGCGCCACGTCGTGGAAGCGCAGCCGGCGCTGCTCGCCAAGCCGCGCCAGCGGCGGCAGGTCGAACATGCCCTGCCCCGGTCCGACCAGGCTCGGAGCGAGGTAGACCAGCAGTTCGTCGACGCAGCCTTCGCGCAGCATCGACGCATTCAGTTTCGACCCGGCTTCCACGTGTACTTCGTTGATCTCGCGCCGGCCGAGCTCGCGCACCAGGGCCGGCAGGTCGACCTTGCCGGCGGGATTCGGGAGAAGGATGACTTCATGGCCGGCGGCGCGCAAGCGGGCCGCCTTTGCCGGGTCCTCGGCTGCGGCCACGATCCAGCAGGGGTCGCCCTGCAGGATGCGGGCGCCGGGGTCGATCTCGAGGCGGCTGTCGACGATCACGCGGCGCGGCGGCAGGGGCGTGTCGACGCCGCGCACGGTCAGCTGCGGATCGTCGGCCTTGACCGTGCCGATGCCGGTCACGATCGCCTGGGCGCGGGCGCGCCAGGCGTGGCCGTCGGCGCGCGCGGCCGGCCCGGTGATCCACTGGCTCTCGCCGCCGGCCAGCGCGGTGGCGCCGTCCAGGCTGGCCGCCACCTTCAGGCGTACCCATGGCAGGCCGCGCCGCATGCGCGAAAAGAATCCGATGTTCAGCTCGTAGGCCTGGTCGGCCAGCACGCCCGCAGTGACGGCGATGCCGGCCGCCTGCAGCTGGGCCAGGCCGCGCCCGGCGACCAGCGGGTTGGGGTCGGTCATGGCAGCCACCACGCGCCCCAGGCCGGCCTGCACCAGTGCGTTCGAGCACGGCGGCGTGCGTCCGTAGTGGCTGCACGGCTCCAGTGTGACGTAGGCGGTGGCGCCGCGCACGTCCTGGCCGCGTGCCTGGGCGTCGCGCAAGGCCTGGATCTCGGCGTGCGCCTGCCCGGCGGGCTGGGTGTGGCCGGCGCCGATGACGACGCCGTCGCGCACGATCACGCAGCCGATACGCGGGTTGGGCGCAGTGATATAGGTGCCTTTGGCCGCCCATGCCAGGGCCAGGGCCATGCCCGCGCCATCGTCGTGGATCAGCTCGTCGATCTTCGTGCCGTCGTGTGTCAAGGTAGTCCGTTCCGCTGTGGGTTTCCTGTCCCTGCTAGGGCGGCGCCTGGGCGCCGCCGCAGCCCTCGTCGCGCGCCGGATTGCACAGCCGGATGCGTCCGAGCATGTTGATTTTAATACGCCGGACCTGTCCGCCGTGGAACAGCGACAGGGTACCGAGCCGGGATGCGTTGCCGTTCGTGTCGCTGCAGCTGCGCCCGGCGCCATTGTAGGCGATGTACTGGGGCGGCGCAGACGCGGTGAAGGAAAAGTCGACCTGCAGTCCCGGCGGCAGCGGCCCATGCACGGCCAGCACCTCGTCGCCGGCACCCGGCCGGCGGTCGCCGTCGCGGTCGATGAACACGGTCCAGCCCCCGGTCCAGTCGGCGCCGAGCGGATCGCGCGGCATCAGCTTGACCCGCTCGTTGCGCGCGATCGCCTGTGCGCGGGTGTGGGCGATGGCGTCCAGCAGCTCGCTGGACGTGGCCTTGAGCTGCTGGGTGGCGACCAGGGCGTGCAGGTCGGGCGCCGCCACCGCGAAGGCGATGGCGGCAATGCCCAGGACGACGGCGAGCTCGGTCAGCGTGGCTCCCGTGTTCCGCCTGCCTGGCGCGCTAATCATCCGTCTCATGGCCAGCAACGCGTCCCGGCGCCGCTCGCGCCTTGCGCCCCGGTGCTGTCGAAGGTGAGCACGCCGCAGTCGGGATCGGAAAAGCGCGCATCGACCTTGTCCGTCCCCGGGCGGGCGCGCAGCTCCACGCACTGGCTGATGTCCTGTCCGGCGCAGGCGTAGCCGTCGAGTTCGTAGGCGCTGGATTCCGGACGCGAGCCGAGCCACCAGCGGAAATCGCCATCGTCCGCGCCGGGCGTGGACGAGAACGCGACATAGGTATGGTGCTGGGCGCGGTACTGTTCCTGGCGCTGCATGGCGTCGATCAGCGCCAGCTGCGCCTCCACGCGGCGCAGCTTGACGCCATGGCGCGCGTAGCCCGGATAGGCGACGGCCGCCAGGATGCCGACGATTGCCAGCACGACCAGCGTCTCGACGAGCGTGAACCCAGGCGTGCGCCGCATCCCGGCCCGCAGCACGGCCCGCATCATGCCCCTCCTCCCGCCCCGCCCGCGGCCGCCGCCACGGTCTCGTGCCAGTTGCCGATCTCGCGCCATCCCACGCGCAGGCCGGGACCGCCCGGGCTGCCCGGCGTGCCGGGTGCAGGCTGCCGCCCGGTGCCGGTCCCGGCGCCACTCCCGGCGCCCGGTCCTTCGTCCGGCGCGGGAACGTTCCCGGGCGCCGTCCCCGGCGGCTCCTGCTGGCCGAGCTCGCCGCCGGGCTCCTGCCCCGGCCCCGGCGGCGTGCCCGCGGCGATCAGCTTGCGGTAGTACGCCTGCAGCGCCACTTGCGTGCCGGGCGCGCTGCCGAAACCCAGCGCCGTCACCCGGTAGAGCAGAGTGCCAGCGGCGGCAGGCATGCGTTCGATGAGATAGCGCGGCGCCAGCGCGCCCAGCGCGCCCTCGCCCGACGGAATGCGCGCGCCGGTGAAGCTGCCGAACGTTACCGCCGGCCCCGACTCGTCCGCCAGGGCGGCGTAGATGTCGCCGGCGTCCGGCGCATGGGCGCACAGGCCGTCGTAGGGCGCACCGCCCCCGCAAGCGGCGGCAAAGGCGTCCGCGCTGCCGCTTGCCAGCGCCGCCGCGCGCGCCGATGCAGGGTCCTGGCCGCCCTCGATATCGTGCTCGGCGTCGGCCAGGGCCGCCATCGCCCCGTGCAGGGCCAGCAGGCGGTCGCGTTCGTGGCCGGCCGCGCGCGACCCGCTGAGCGCCGAGCGCGCCGCCGCGATACTGGTCATCAGGATCGCCAGCATCAGGAGCAGCGCCGTGAGCAGCGCGACACCGCGCTGGCGGCCACTCCGCCGGTTGACGTACCGCGGCCGGGACGTGGATGGGCTCATGGCAGGTTCAGGCGCGCCGGCAGCGCGATGGTGGCGCCGAACACCTTGCGGTAGCGCGGCGCGTCCTGGCCGGACAGGCTGGCTTCAAACAGGCGCGTGCCGGGATCCTCGCCGCCCGCCAGGTCGGCGTAGTCCTTGCCGAACAGGTCATGGACGGCAGCGCGCGCCGACGCGAGCCGGCTGGCCGGGCCGTGCAGCAGCAGGGCCACGCGCACGCTTGCCACCTTCTTCCAGTGGGTGCGGCGCCGCAGGTCGGCCTCGCGCTCGGCCGGCGTGGCGCCGTCCAGCACCAGGCCCGCGTCCAGGCTGCGCAGCGCCGTGGCGTTCACGTAGCGCTCCGGCGCGCCGTCGCCGTCGCCGTCGAGTCCATAGAGCACCTGGAAGCCGTCAACCGCGCCCACCACGGCGTCCGCCGACCAGTTGCTGGCGCCGCGGTACTTGCAGCGCAGCTCGGCGTCGCCCTGGGCGTTGCGGGCCACGTAGAAGATGCTCCATCCTTCCTCGTCGCGGTGCACGCCGAAGCCGGCGCAGTCGAGCGTGGTGCCGTCGCCGCCTGGGGGCGCACCGGCGCCCGGGAAGCGCACCGCCAGCACGTCGCTGCCGTTGACGGCGCCGGGCAATGGCTTGTCGATGCCGAATCCGGCCTGGCTGACACTGTGCGCATCGAGGCCGGCCAGCCTTGCCGGCGCCGCGGGATCGGGGCCGCCGCTGTCGGTTTCCCAGTCGGCCGCGGCCGCTTGCCGCACCGCGCGGGCGAGCGCCTCCAGCGCATAGCGGCCGGCATCGTCCATCGCGGCCGTCTCCACCTGGCCGGCAAAAGCCCGGTTGGCCCAGATGAACAGGCTGGCCGCGGCCAGCAGCACGCCCAGGCCGACTGTCATGGCCACCAGCAGCTCGGCCACAGTCATGCCCTGTTCTCGGAAACACGGCGCACTGCGGCTCATCGGGCCAGTCCCACATAGCCGGGCGCATCGCCCGTGCCCTGCCAGGCCAGCTTGATGACCGGCAGCGCGCCGGCGTCGCCGTCGCAGCTCCAGCGATAGCGTTTGCTTGCGCCGTCCCAGGGCGAGCCATCGCGGCAGACAACGATGCGTCCGCTCGGAAAATGATCGTGGACCGCCTGGCGCACTTCGTGCAGGTCGAATGCGGCCAGCTGCATCGGCGTGCAGGCCGTGCTGCCGAAGCAGCTCAGCGGGGCGGCGGGCGGCCCGTCGGCCGCATCGTAGGACAGTGCAAGGTAGGGATTGGCGGCGTCGGGCAGCGCCGCCATGGCGAGATTGACCTCCATGCGCGCTGCCAGCGACGCCGCCAGCTGGGCCGCTTCGGACCGCAAGGCCGCCTGCTGGCGGGTGCGCTCGGCGCTCAGCTGCGTCGCGCCAGCGGCGGCGATGCCCACTGCCAGCACGAAAAGCGCTACCAGCACCTCGACCAGCGTAAAACCTTGCCCCCGCACGTGACCTCCCGCGTCAGCTTGAACTAACGGCGGCGCCGGAATCTGGTGGCCCGCCATGGCGAGCTGCAAAGTTATCAGGCGTGCACGGCTCAGCCGTGAGCCGGCTCAATCGTGGCTGGGGAACTGCAAGGCTGGATGCATGGCACTTGCCGCGCGCCTCACTTGCGCGGATGGCCCACTTCGGCCAGCGCGTCCTGGAATTCGGCCAGGTCTTCGAAATTCTTGTAGACGGAGGCGAAGCGGATGTAGGCGATCTTGTCGAGGCGCTTGAGTTCCTGCATCACCAGCTCGCCGACGTAGCCGGTGTCGACCTCGCGGCGGCCGCTGGTCAGGAGCTTTTCCTCGATGGTGGCCACGGCCGTATCGATGGCTTCGGCGGCGACCGGGCGCTTGCGCAAGGCCAGCATCAGGCTGCCGCGCAGCTTGGAGGACGCGAACTCGGTGCGGCTGCCGTTCTTCTTGACGATGATCGGCATCGACAGCTCGATGCGCTCGTAGGTGGTGAAGCGCTTGTCGCACTTCGCGCAGCGCCGGCGCCGGCGGATGGCGTCCCCTTCCTCGGACACGCGGGTGTCGAGGACCTGGGTATCTTCATGCTGGCAGAACGGACATTTCATGGCGCCGGGATGCTTCCTGAAAGGGCCGCGGCATGCATAACAGCGCGCGGCCCCGGGTTGCTTACTTCGCGTAGACCGGGTACTTGTCGGTCAGCTGCTTCACTTCCGCCTTGACGCGCTCGATGGTCGCGGCGTCGTGCGGGTTGTCCAGCACGTCGGCGATCAGGTGCCCCACCTTGACCGCGTCTTCTTCCTTGAAGCCGCGGGTGGTGAAGGCCGGGCTGCCCAGGCGGATGCCCGAGGTGACGAAGGGCTTCTGCGGGTCGTTCGGGATGCCGTTCTTGTTGCAGGTCATGTGTGCCTGGCCCAGGATCGCTTCCGCTTCCTTGCCGGTCAGGCCCTTGGCGCGCAGGTCGACCAGCATCACGTGCGATTCGGTACGGCCCGAGACGATGCGCAGGCCGCGCTCGGTCAGGGTGTTGGCCAGGGCGGCGGCATTCTTGACCACCTGCTTCTGGTATTCCTTGAATTCCGGCGACAGCGCTTCCTTGAAGGCGACGGCCTTGCCAGCGATCACGTGCATCAGCGGACCGCCCTGGATGCCCGGGAAGATCGCGGAATTGATCTGCTTTTCGTACTCGGCCTTCATGAGGATGATGCCGCCGCGCGGGCCGCGCAGCGATTTGTGGGTGGTCGAGGTGACGAAGTCGGCGTGCGGCACCGGGTTCGGGTATTCGCCTGCGGCGATCAGGCCGGCATAGTGGGCCATGTCGACCATGAAATAGGCGCCGACTTCCTTGGCGATGCGGGCAAAGCGTTCGAAGTCGATGCGCAGGGCGAAGGCCGATGCGCCGGCGATGATCATCTTCGGCTTGTGCTCGCGCGCCAGGGCTTCCATGGCGTCGTAGTCGATGTCTTCCTGCTCGGTCAGGCCGTAGGAGACGACGTTGAACCATTTACCCGACATGTTCAGCGCCATGCCGTGGGTCAGGTGGCCGCCTTCGGCCAGCGACATGCCCATGATGGTGTCGCCGGGCTTGAGCATGGCGAAGAACACGCCCTGGTTGGCCTGCGAGCCCGAATTCGGCTGCACGTTGGCGGCTTCGGCGCCGAACAGCTGCTTGAGGCGGTCGATCGCCAGCTGCTCGGCGACGTCGACGTATTCGCAGCCGCCATAGTAGCGCTTGCCCGGATAGCCTTCGGCGTATTTATTGGTGAGCTGCGAGCCCTGCGCTTCCATCACGGCCGGCGACGTGTAGTTTTCGGAAGCGATCAGTTCGATGTGATCCTGCTGGCGAACGTTCTCCTTCTGGATGGCATCCCACAGTTCCGGGTCGATATTGGCGAGCGTATGGTCTTTTGCAAACATGTAAAACTCCAATCGAGAGAAATACCAGGCAACGGGCAGCGTCGGGACGGGCCGGTCCGGCGCTCCGGGGGCCGGCGGGCGTATGGAACAGCCCGATCGGCTCCGCATCGGCGGCGCGACTCACACATGCCAGTTGATGGCTGCCCAGGCGAACGGCGGGTGACATCTCACGTTCCCCGGTGGGTGCCCACCTTTGCCATGCGGCCGACATCGGCGTGGACGCATGGGCTTTCGCCAGTTACGTGAGACATAAATTCGTTCGATTGTATGTGATCCATGCCCCTTAGGGCAAGGAAACTGCTGTCTTCCTTGCAAGCCTGGAGGGGGCACGAGGGGCGCCAGCGGACTTGTGGCCATTTCGGCTACAATTTTCAGCTGCCTCTTCATCCATTCGTTCCCGGGATCCACCATGATCGTCTTCATCACCGGCGCTTCGGCCGGCTTCGGCGCCGCGATGGCGCGCGTTTTCGTCCAGCACGGCCACCGCGCCATCCTCGCCGCCCGCCGTACCGAGCGCCTCGCCGAACTGGCGCGCGAACTGGGCGACAGCGCCCTGCCCGTCACGCTGGACGTCACCAGCCGCGCCTCGATCGAGGCCGCCCTGGCCGGCCTGCCGGCAGGCTGGCGCGATATCGACGTGCTCGTCAATAATGCGGGCCTGGCGCTGAATACCAGGCCGGCCCACGAAGTGCCGCTGGAAGACTGGGACACGATGATCGCCACCAATTGCCAGGGCCTGGTCACGATGACCCGCGCCGTCCTGCCGGGCATGGTGGCGCGCGGTAGCGGCCTGGTCATCAACCTGGGATCGGTGGCCGGCCATTACCCCTACCCGGGCGGCAACGTCTATGGGGCAACCAAGGCGTTCGTGGAACAGTTCACCCTGAACCTGCGCGCCGACCTGGTGGGCACCGGCGTGCGCGCGACCAACCTGGCGCCGGGCCTGTGCGGCGGCACCGAGTTCTCGAACGTGCGCTTCAAGGGCGACGATGCGGCTGCGGCCAAGGTCTACGAAGGCACGACCCCGCTCACGGCAGAGGACATCGCGAATACCGCCTACTGGATTGCCACCCTGCCGCCGCACGTGAACGTGAACAGTATCGAACTGATGCCGACCTGCCAGGGTTTCTCGCCGTTCGCGATCAAGCGCAGCTGACCCCGTAGGGTGGTCGGCTTCGCCGACCGCGCGTTCAGCCAGTGCGTGAACAAGTACCCCACATGGCATTAAACGTTTCTTGAACGCGCGGTCGGCAGAGCCGACCACCCTACAACTGCGTTATTGCGGCTGTGTATCGCGCGCTCGGCAATTGTTAGAAAGTGTTACAGTAATTGGCCTTTCGACCATGTTTCACGTCTACTACTGCGCACCGTAGCCGCCTTCACCGAAGGGCAGGCCCGACCTTTTCCCTCCACTATGTTCGCAAGCGTACATAAGGAGGGTAAAAATCGCGTAAAATGTTTCCTATTTTCATTTAATGGCAGGAAAAATGCCCGCAGCTTTCGACTGGACAGTCAGGGTCTATTACGAAGACACCGACGCCGGTGGCATCGTGTTTTACGCCAACTACCTCAAGTTTTTCGAACGTGCCCGCACCGAATGGCTGCGCGCGGCCGGCATTGGCCAGCAGGTCTTGCTCGACAGCGAAGGCGCGGCCTTCGTGGTCAAGAGCGCCACCCTGGACTACCACGCGCCGGCCCGCCTCGATGACGTGCTGACCATTCGCACCACGGTCGAAAAGCTCGGCCGCGCTTCGGTCCAGTTCGCCCAGCAGGCCTGGAAAGGGGACGTGCTCCTGACCACGGCCAGTGTCAAGGTCGGCTGCGTCGACACCGTCACCATGCGTCCGCGTTCGCTCCCTGATCATGCTGCTGATAAAATGCGCGCCGCATAAGCGCCTGCCACTTTCACAAGATATACGACAACAGACCACACGATGACCGAAACTCCAGACCTTTCGTTGACCGCGCTGATCCTCAACGCCCACCCCCTGGTGCAGTTGATCATGGCCCTGTTGCTGATCCTCTCGATCGTGAGCTGGACCTATATTTTCCGCAAGGCCTTCGCGCTGCGCGCCGCGCGCGCCCAGACCGAAGGATTCGAACGCAGCTTCTGGGCCGGCGGCAACCTGCATACCCTGCACCAGAGCGCCAGCGCCCAGCGCGACCAGAGCGGCCCGCTGGCACGCATCTTCGAATCGGGCATGGGCGAATTCATCAAGGGCAAGCAGGCCGCGCGCGACGCCACCGACATGGGTCCGGTGCTGGACGGCTCGCGCCGCGCGATGCGCGCCGCCTTCCAGCGTGAACTCGACGCCCTCGACATCCACCTGAATTTCCTGGCCTCGGTCGGCTCGGTCTCGCCCTACATCGGCCTGCTCGGCACCGTGTGGGGCATCATGAATTCCTTCCGCGGCCTGGCCAGCGTGGAGCAGGCGACCCTCGCAGTCGTTGCGCCCGGCATCGCCGAGGCGCTGATCGCCACCGCGATCGGCCTGTTCGCGGCGATTCCGGCCGTGGTCGCGTACAACCGCTTCACCCACGACATCGATCGCCTTGCGATCCGCTTCGAGAGCTTCGTGGAAGAATTCTCGAACATCCTGCAGCGCCAGGCGCGCTGATCGACGGAGGACGGGATGGCCCAACACAGCAGCCTGCGCAGCGGACGCAAACGCGGTTTCAAATCCGAGATCAACGTCGTACCCTACATCGACGTGATGCTGGTGCTGCTCATCATCTTCATGGCGGTGCCCGCCAACCAGGCGCCCAGCGTGGTGAACCTGCCGGCAGCCGAAAAATCGGCGCTGCCGCCGGACACCTATATCCGGGTGTCGGTCCAGCCGGACAACAGGCTGTCGATCGGCGTCGGCGGCAAGCAGAAGGCCGCCATGGAAGACGTGGCCGACCGCACCGCCCTGCTCGCCCGCCTGCGCGCCCTGCACGAGGAAAACCCGGACTATCCGGTCTTGATCGAAGGCGATCGCGACAGCAAATACGACGACGTGATCCAGCTGATCTCGGAAGCGAAGAAGATGGGCATCAACCGGGTGGGTCTGGCCACCAAATGACGAAACGATCCCTGCCGCGATGAAGCTCACGCCCCAGCCTGCCACCGCCGGCGCGCCCTACCGCGTGCCGCCGGAACCGAGCCGCCTGCCAGCCTTCCTGCTCGCAGTCGCGGTGCACGCCGTCCTGATCGGCTTCCTGTGGTTCGGCATCAGCTGGCAGAGCAAGGAACCGGTCGCGGTCGAGGCCGAGGTCTGGGACATGTCGGTGCAAACCGCCGCCGCGCCGCCTCTGCCACCGCCGCCCGCTCCCGCGCCGGAACCGGAACCCACGCCGGCGCCGCCGCCGCGCCCGGTCGAACCGCCGCCGGTGGAACGCCCTGCTCCGGTCGAGCCGGACATCAAGCTGGAGCGTGAGAAAGCGCGCAAGGAAAAGGAACAACGCGCGCTGGCCGAGAAGAAGGAGCGCGAGCGTAAAGAAGAAGAACGCAAGCAAGAGCTCGCCGAAAAGAAAAAGAAGGAAGACGCTGAGCGCGAGAAGAAAGAACTCGCCAAAAAGGAAGCCGCCGAGAAGAAGAAGGCAGAGAAGCTGGCCGCCGAGAAATCTGCGAAAGAAAAAGCCGCCAGGGAAAAAGCCGAGCAGGCCAAGCTTGACAAGATCCGCCAGGACGAACTCAAGCGCATTGCTGGCGCGATGGGCAGTAGCGGCACCGCCGAGAAATCGACAGCGCCGAAGGCCGATTCCGGCTACGTGGCCGCCATCACAGCCGCGATCAAGAGCGCCACCGCCTATGGCGGCAGCACCACGATGCCGGGCAATCCGAAGGCGATCTTCAAGGTCGAGCAGTACCCGAACGGCGAAATCATGTCGGTGCGGCTCGTAAAAAGCAGCGGTGTGCCGGAATTTGACAGAGCAGTGGAAAATGGTATCAAAAAGGCATCCCCCCTTCCGAAGAAAAAGGACGGCACGGTGGAACGCACCCTCGACGTCAATTTCTCGATGAAAGATTACGACTGATTCAGTTTTCGAAGACAGATCATGAAAAAACTCCATTACCTGCTGTTTAGCGCCACCCTCCTGGCCGGCACGGCCGCCCAGGCCCAGATCAAGGTCGAAATCGCCGGTGTCGGCAGCAACCAGATCCCGGTCGCGGTCGCCGCTTTCGCCGACGAAGGCATCGCCCCGGCCGACGTGTCCGACATCATTCGCGCCGACCTCGAGCGCAGCGGCGTGTTCAAGGTCATCGATGCCCGCCAGGTCATCAGCGACAGCGCCAGCGTCGACCTGGCGGCCTTCCGCGCCAGCGGCGCCGACGCACTGGTGGTCGGCAGCGTCACGCGCGGCGCGGACGGCCGCTTCGCGGTGCGCTACAAGCTGCACGACACCGTCAAGGGCGCGCAGATCTCGCAGCTGGGCGGCGAAGTGCAGCCGAAGTACATCCGCCTGCAGGCCCACCGCATTGCCGACGACGTCTACGAAAAGCTGACCGGCGTGCGCGGCGTCTTCTCGACCCGCATCGCCTACGTGAAGGAAGACCGCGCCGGCCGCAACTACACCCTGGCCGTGGCCGATGCCGACGGCGAGAACGAAATCATCGCCGCCCGCGGCCGCGAGCCGATCATCTCGCCGGCCTGGTCGCCGGACGGCACCAAGGTCGCCTACGTCTCGATGGAAGACCGCAAGCCGGTCGTCTACCTGCAGGACCTGATGACCGGCAACCGCAAGGTCATCTCCAACCTGAAGGGCAACAACTCGGCGCCTTCCTGGTCGCCGGACGGCCGCATGCTGGCCGTGGCCCTCTCGAAGGACGGCAATACCGAGATCTACACGGTCAGCTCGGACGGCACTGGCCATCGCCGCCTGACCAACAGCCCGTCGATCGATACCGAGCCGCAGTTCTCGGCGGACGGCCAGACCATTTATTTCACCAGCGACCGCAGCGGCGGCCCGCAGGTGTACAAGATGAGCGTCACGGGCGGCACCCCGACCCGTGTGACCTTCAACGGCAATTACAATATCAGCCCGCGCGTGTCTTCCGACGGCAAGACACTGGCCTGGATTTCCCAGCGCAGCGGCGGTTTTTCCCTTTACGCGATGGACCTGGCCAGCGGCCAGGAGCTACGCCTGGCCGATGGGGCCACCGAACCGAGTTTTTCGCCTAACGGCAAGTACATCATGTATGCGACCAAGGGCGGCGGGCGCGTCTCGCTGGCCGTGGTCTCGGTGGATGGACGGGTGAAGCAGCGCTTGACTACCAACGCGGGAAACATTCGGGAGCCCAGCTGGGGTCCCTTCATGAAGTAAAAGCAGTAAAACTTTAATAGACAAGGAGAAAAACCATGCGCAACTTCCAGAAATTGGCCCTCATCGCTTCGGCTGTCCTGCTGACCGCTTGCTCGTCGACCAAGCTGCAGGAAACCCCGGTCGTCGAAAAGACCCCGACCCCGGCCCCGGCCCCGGCCGAGCCGCAACGTGAAATCCGTCCGGTGGAAACCGGCAGCGTCGATCCGCTGAACGATCCGAAAGGCGTGCTGGCCAACCGCAGCGTCTACTTCGACTACGACAGCTTCGTCGTGCGCGAAGACGGCAAGCCGGTGGTCGCCAACCACTCGGGCTACCTGACCAAGAACACCGGCCGCAAGGTCCTGATCCAGGGTAACACCGACGAGCGCGGCGGCACCGAGTACAACCTGGCCCTGGGCCAGAAGCGCGCCGAAGCCGTCCGTCGTGCAATGGGCACCCTGGGCGTGTCGGACAACCAGATGGAAGCCGTGTCCCTGGGCGAAGAAAAGCCGATGGCTACTGGCAGCGACGAAGAGGCATGGGCGAAAAACCGCCGCGCCGACATCGTCTATCAATAATCCTTGATCGACTGAGCTGATGCGGCTTAAGGCAAGCCGCATTGACAGCGGGGCGGATGGCAGTGCAGACTGCATCCGCCCTGTTTTTACTCAGCTACCGGAAAGAAAGCCATGATGAAATTGTCCCCGTCCCGTCTTGCCTGCCTGGTCCTGGCAGCCTGGATGCCGCTGCAGGCGTCCGCCGGCCTGCTCGACGACGACGAAGCGCGCAAGGCCATCCTCGACCTGCGCGCCAAGGTCGACGCCATCGCCCGCGACCTGAACGCCCGCATCGAAACCAAGTCAGACAAGACCGTCCAGCTCGACATGCTGAACCAGCACGAGCAGACCATGCAGGAAATCGCGCGCCTGCGCGGCCAGATCGAAGTGCTGGCCAACCAGATCGCCCGCGCACAGGAAAGCCAGAAACAGCTGTACGCCGACCTCGACGCACGCCTCAAGAAGGTCGAGCCGCAGCAGGAGAACGTCGACGGCCAGGTCGCCTCGGTGATGCCTTCCGAGAAGATCGCCTACGAGAGCGCGACCGCCCTGTTCCAGTCCGCCGACTACGCGGCCGCCGCCACCGCCCTGCAGGACTTCGTGCGCCGCTACCCGGATTCGGCCTATGCCGCCAATGCGCAGTACTGGCTGGGCAATGCCTGGTACGCCCTGGGCGACTACAAGAAGGCGATCGCGGCCCAGGAAGTGCTCACCTCGACCTATTCCAGCAGCCCGAAGGTGCCGGACGCGATGTTGAACATCGGCAGCAGCTACGCCCTGCTGAAAGACAGCAGGAACGCCAAGAAGACGCTGCAGCAGCTGGTGTCGAAGTATCCGGAATCGAGCGCCGCGCGCACCGCGAAAGACCGCCTGGCATCGCTGAAATAAGCACGGATGCGCCGCGTCGCCCTGTTCAAAATGATGTCGGACAGCATTTGACAGCGAGCGCGGCGCACCCTATAATCTCGCTTCTTTCGGGTCGTTAGCTCAGCTGGTAGAGCAGCGGACTTTTAATCCGTTGGTCGCAGGTTCGAATCCCGCACGGCCTACCACGAATTTGCAGCATCAAATCAAGGCGTTACGAGCGATCGTGACGCCTTTTTTGTGTCCGAAGCAGTTCGCTGTTTACCTACGGCGCCGTACTTGTGACGCGCACCAGCCCGTCGACTACCGCCGCATGGGCTATCCATGCCACGCCAGGCCCGCGTACCGCCTCACCATCGCCTGCGATCCAGCCAGGACGGCGTCCAGGTTCAATTTGCTTCCAACGCGGTCATGCTGTTTCATGCCGCCATTCCTTTGAAGTCAGCATTAGCAGCGAGTCGTATATGTGCGGCGGGTGCTGCGTCGTGATCCTGAAGCCGTAAGACTCAACACTGCCACAAGAACCGCCGAGAATTCGCAAGGACTTGCGTTTTGTCACTGGTCAATCGTAATTTCATTACTACAGTCATGAGATTCGTCGCACGATCAGACGCGCTCCAACAGCCGCTCTGTGCTTCCCGAATTCACCAATGCCAGCTCAACTCAACTGATGAGCGAAACGATGACTGACCTGCAAGCACTGCTGGAAGCCTGCCGAAGCACCCGCCTGTTGCGCTTGTCCTTCCCAATGGACGACGGCCCGCAATCCAGGTTGATGGTGAACCGGTTCGCAGGCACGGAATACCTGTCGCGCGACTTCGAGTTCAAAGTGGAACTGCTGAGCGACGATGCCGCGATGGAGCTCGAGGCGATGCATGGCAAGCTGCTGTGCGTATCGCTGGTCCTGGACGACGGCAGCCTGCGTCCGTTCACCGGCTATGTCGCGTCGTTCAAGCTGGTCAAGACGGATGGCGGCGTGGCCTTTTACGAAGCCATCGTGAAGCCATGGCTGGCGTACACGCGCCTGCGCCGGAACAACCGGTTGTTCCACGCGCAAAGCCTGCGCGAGCAGGCGGAGACGGTCTTCGCCGACTATGGCGCCCTGCCCGCCTGGGAGTGGAAAGTCGCTGGCGAACAGCCGCAGTTCACGATGACCACGCAATGGGACGAGACCGACCACAACTACCTGTGCCGGCGCTGGGAAGCGGCGGGCTACAGCTATTGGTATGAGCATTCCAACGAAGGTCACCTGCTGAAGGTCTGCGACGATACCCGCACCGCTGCGCCGATCGACGGGGCGTCGCCCGGGATCCGCTTCCACGGCGCCGGCGGCGCGGCCGAAGAAAACGCGATCAACCACTGGAGCCCGGTGCGCCGCTGGGCATCCGGACAAGCAGCGGTGAGCGGCTTCGACTTCAAGAGCCCGCGCCCGGTACATGCGGAGATCGTCACTATCAACCAGCAGGGCGATATTCCGCAGCTGGAGGTGCACAGCTACGAGGGGCATTACGGTTTCAAGGACCAGTCGGGCGCCGACCAGCTTGCGCGCTTGCGCATGGAAGAAATCGAAGCCCGCGGCCAGCTGGTCGAAGCCCAGGGCAATAACCGGCAGGTCGCGCCGGGCAGATGGTTCAAGCTCCTCGACCATTTCAGCCAAAGCGAGGACAGCGAATTCCTGATCCTGGAAGTGCATCACGAAGCCAGCAACAATTACCTGCAAGGCAAGGGCGCGCTCGCCGAGTACAAGAACCGCCTGCTCTGCCAGGACAAGGCCGTGCCCTGGCGGCCTGGACGCGGCTTCAACAGCCTTGACACCAGACTGCTGGCCCTGCAGACCGCCATCGTGGTCGGCCCCGAAGGACAGGGCAGCCTCAACGTGGACCAGTACGGGCGCATCCAGGTCAGGTTTCACTGGGACCGGGACGAAAGCGGTAGCTGCTGGGTACGAGTAAGCAGCAACTGGGCTGGCGGCGAGAAGGGTTTGACCAGCCATCCGCGGGTCGGATCGGAAGTGATCGTGCAATGGCTCGACGGCAATCCCGATCATCCGATCGTGACCGGCTCCGTGTACAACCAGCGCACTATGCCGCCGTGGAAGCTGCCCGAACAGCGGGCGCTGACGGGTCTCAGAAGCCGAGAGCTGACCGCAGGTGGCGGCAACACGCCCGGCGGACGCAGCAACCATCTGGTGCTGGACGACACACAGGGGCAGATCCAGGCGCAGCTCAAGAGCGACCATCTCGCCAGCCAGCTCAGCCTCGGCCACATCAGCCGTATCGAAGACAATGCCGGACGCAAGGATGCGCGCGGCCAGGGCTTCGAGCTGCGCACCGACGGCATTGGTGCGGTGCGGGCGCAGCAGGGCCTGCTGCTCAGCGCCGAAGGACGGCCGAACGCGCGTGCCCATATCACCGACATGGCGGAGACGCTGGCACGCATGGCCCAGGGCAAGGAGCTGCACGACAGCCTGTCGCAGGTCGCGCAGCAGGCGCAGGCGCACCAGCCGGGCGACCAGGACCAGGTCGTCGCTGCGCTGCAGGCGCAGGTCGACACCATCAAAGGCCAGGGCGGCCAACCTGTGCAAGGCGAATTCCCGGAATTCCAGGCCCCTCACCTGCTCCTGGCCAGCCCTGCCGGCATCGAGACCAGCACCCAGGGTTCCACCCACCTGATGAGCGTGGAGCACACCGCCTTGAGCAGCGGCGGCCATGCCAGCCTGAGCGCGGGCAAGAGCCTTCTCGTCAGCGTCAAGGAAGCGGTGCGCATGTTTGCCTATAAGGCCGGCATGAAGCTGGTGGCAGCCAGCGCCGACATCGACATCACCGCCTTGAAGGACAGCGTCAACATCCTGGCCAAGCTCAACATCACCCATACCGCCAACCGGATCACGATCACGGCAAAGGAAGAGGTGGTGATCAACGGCGGCACCAGCTTCAGCCGCTGGAACGCATCTGGGATCGTCCATGGCACCAGCGGCAACTGGGTCCAACACGCGGCACACCACAGCTTCGAACCCGCCAGGAGCGAAGGCACGCCGAGCTTGCCGCAGCCGGTGCAGCTGGCGCCGGGGCAGCTCGACTTGTATCACCAGTACGTGAATCCGGCAGGTGGCAAGAAGCAAGGCATCCGGCAAGGCGAGTACACCGTCGTCGACGCCGAAGGTGGCGTCCACCAGGGGACGCTCGATGAGGACGGTTTTGCTAGCGTGGCCGGCCTGCCGATGGGAATGGCAACAGTCAGCTACGGCAAGGACCCGCGCGACCCGTGGGATGAAGACAGTTACCTCGGGCAGGGGACCGAATGGCCGACCACGGCGCGGCCCGAGGCGGGCGCCGCTGCCGCTGCTGCGACGTCTGACCAGCCTGCGCCTTCGCCTGCGCCAAAGGCGCACAAGCCCGGACTGATTGCGGGCGCTGTAGCTGCAGCAGGCAGCCCCAGCGGTGCTGCCGGCAAGCTCGGCGCGATTGCGCAAACCGCGCAGCAAGCGGCAAGTGCGGTGCAGTCTCTGCCCAAGGGGGGCGCGCAAGCATTACTGGCTGCCGCCGGACAGGCGGCTCCGGGCAAGGTCGCGACCAAGCTCCCGGGCGGCGCGACGGCTGGCGCGTCAAGTGCCGGCAAGCCTGCCGCCGCCGTCGCGTCGATCGTCGGTTTGCCAGGAGCGCTGCCGCGCAGCGCTGAAGTACCGCCCGCGATCCCGAAAAAATCCGTCATATAAAAAAACCACCATGACCGAACCCACGCAGGCCCCGCCCAAGCCCGCCGCACGCGCGCCGGAAGTCGCCGTCGCCCCGCTCGACACCATCGACCAGCAGGACGTCGGCGCCGGCGCGGCCGCCTTCGACAAATGGCTGCGCAACATCAGCCATGACTACGTCACGCTGGAGCGCCTGAGCACTGTGGCCGGCAGCCTGCCGGTGATCGGCAACATCATGGCGCTGATTGACGCCGTCATGGATATCGTGGCGATCATCCAGAAGGGCCTCGCCAAGGGTGCCAAGGAAATCGATTTCCTGCTATGGGTAAGCCTTGGCATCAACCTGATCGGCATAGCCCCGGGGGCAGGCAACGCCGCGCGCATGAGCCTGCGGCCGGCGCTGCACCTGGTCCGGCAAAAGCTGGCCTCGGGCGCCAAGGATCTCGGCAGCGCGCTGGTCGAGGTGCTGGTCGTGCACCTCAACGCCAGGCTGGCCGGCGAGATCGACACCTTTGTCGACAACGCGATGGGCAAGTTGGCCGGTGTCCTGGACGATTGCGCCAATACTGCCGACGGCATCGCCGACGATCTCGTTAAAGTCCTCAAGCGCTGCATCGGCCAGGAACCGCTGTTCGACGTGGCCACCCCGGCGGAAGTAGAGACCAAGCTGCACGACCCGAAAGCGCAAAGCAGCTGGCGCCGCATGATTGGCGCCCTCGGCCGGCAGTACAAGATGAGCGCGAACTACGTGGTCGCGGCGGCGGCCAGCCAGCTGCCGACGAGCGCGACAGCGGGCGTAGACAAGCTCATCGGCCACTTGACCGACTTCAAGCCGGCCTTTCGCGGCAAGCTCGCCGCCCTGGCCGACGAACAGAAGCAGATGAGCATCCGGTGGATCCTGGCGCGGCTGCGCGACGCCGCCACCAAGCACAAGAGGCGGCACCCCGCCCTGGTCCCATCAAGCAAGGGCGCGGACCACAAGAAGACCAACCCCGGCCACGAGCTGGGCGCCACCAGCCGGCAACGCCCGGCCACGGGCGACGCCAATGCCTGCAAGCTGTGCCCCGCCAAAGGAGGAACCGCGCACTCGATCAGCTTCGCCACCGGCGCCGAAACCTTCACCCACCTTGATTTTGTGCTGGACGCGCCGCTCCCCATCACATGGAGCCGCACCTACCGCAGCCAGCTGACTGCCTATGACCGCGGCAACCTCGGCGCGCGCTGGCTCACCCCGTACAGCACCCGCATCGACCTCGTCGGCAAAGGCAAGCCAACCGCCCTGCTCTATCACTCCGCCGACGGCCGCAGCCACCGCTATCCGTACCTGGGTGTCGGCCAGCGTCACCACGACCCGGTCGAGCAGATCACGCTCACCCGCATGAGCGCCACCCTGCTCACGCTCGACTTCGGCAAGCCGCTGTCCGAGGGCGAACCCAGCCCCTGGCGCGAAACCTACGAGCTGGTCGACACGGTGCGCGCCAAGGTAGGCGACCTGGGCAAGGAGCATTTCCGGCTGATCGCGCTGCATGCGCGCGACGGCGCCGCCCTTGGCCTGCGCTACGACCACGTCGTCGTCGATGGCCCATACGCCGGCGAGGAAGTACTCAGCGACATCATCAGCAAGCAGGGCGATACCATCGTCGCCCATGCCGGCACCCAAGTCGACCTCCATACTGGCTGCATCCGCGCGCTCTGGGAAATCCGGGACGCCAAGCTGGTGCGCCAGCTCGCTGCCTACGACTACGACGAGCACGGCGACCTGATCGGCGCCCAGGACGAAAACGCCGCCGCCTGGCAGTACCGGTACGACCATCACCTCGTCACCCGGTACACCGACCGCACCGGGCGCGGCATGAACCTCGCCTATGACACCAGCATCGACAGCGGGCTTCACGCCAAGGCAATCCGCGAGTGGCTTGATGACGGCAGCTTCGACACCCGGCTCGAGTGGGACAAGAACATCCGCCTGACCTACGTCCTTGATGCGCTCGGCCAGGAGACCCGCTACTACTACGACATCGCCGGCTACACCTACCGCATCGTGTATCCGGACGGGGGCGAGGAATGGTTGTTCCGCGACGACGCCAAGAACATCGTCCGTCACATCCACACCGACGGTAGCAGCGAGCATCACCGTTACGACGAGCACGGTAACCTGCTCACCCACACCCGCGCCGACGGCAGCCAGGTCCACTTCGAGTATGACAGCCAGCACCGCATCACCGGTATCCGCGACGCCGAGGGCGGCATCTGGCGGCGCGACTACAATGCCCAGGGCCGGCTGATCGAGGAAACCGACCCGCTCGGCAACAAGACCCAGTACGCATACGACAAGGACGGCCGGCCGATCGAAGTCCTTGACGCCAAGGGCGGCGTCAAGAAACTCGCGTACTCCCGGGACGGCCAACTCGCCGGCTACACCGACTGTTCCGGGCATAGCAGCCAGTGGGAATACGACGAGCGCAAGCGCCTGCTCAAGAGCATCGACGCCGCAGGTAACGTGACCCGCTACCGCTATACGCCGTTAAGTAGCGAAACGCTGGCGCAAGCACACAACGAGGGGAACGGCAATCATCCCGGCCAGCTGGAAGCCGTCATCCACCCCGACGGCAGCCAGGAGCAGTTTCGCCACGACGCCGAAGGCCGGCTGCTGGCGCACACCGACGCATTGCAGCGCACCACCGCCTACCGCTACACCGCGGCAGGCTTGATCGCGAAGCGCACCGACGCGCTAGGACACAGCCTGCGCTATGAGTGGGATGCGCTCGGACGCCTGTCGGCGCTGGAAAACGAAAACGACAGCGTCTACCGTTTCCAGTACGACCCCGTTGGGCGCCTACTGCAGGAACAGGGCTTCGACGGCAAGTCCACCGAGTACCGCTACGACGAAGCCAGAGGCGTGCTGGCGGAAACCGTCGAAGCCGGCGTCACCACGCGGCTCGACTTCGACCCCATGGGCCGACTCGTGCAACGCCGGGCCGCACTCCTCGGTCAGACGGAGCAGATCGAAACCTTCGCCTACAACGCCAACGGACAACTAGCAGAAGCGAAGAACGAGCACGCCAGGCTGCAATGGTTCTACGACCCTGTCGGTAATCTGGTGCGCGAGCACCAGCACTACCAGGGTCCGTTCCACCCCGACAGGCGCACCGCGGTCTGGCACCACCACTACGACGAACTCAACCAGCGCACCGGCACGGTCCGCCCCGACGGCCACCGCATCGAATGGCTGACCTTCGGCGCCGGCCACGTGCACGGTCTGCTGCTCGACGGGCAGGACCTCTTCTCCTTCGAACGCGACGCGCTGTACCAGGAAACCGGCCGCACCCAAGCCAACGGCCTGCTGCAAACGATGAAGTACGACCCGCTTGGTCGCCTGGTCGAGCAGCAGATCGGCGCCATCGCGCAGGCCAGCCGGACAGATCGGAATTTCCAACCCACCCCGTACCGCCCCGACGTCCAGGCCGGCATGCAAGCCGCGATCCTACGACGCTACCGCTACGACCCGTCTGGCCAACTGAAGAGCGTCGAAGACAACCGGCGCGGCCGCGTCGAATACCGCTACGACCCGGTCGGACGGCTGCTGGCGGCAAACAGCGCATTGGGCCACGAAACCTTCGCCTTCGACCCGGCCGGCAACATCCAGGCAGCCGATACCGCACAGCAAAAACCCGTTGCCCTCCGCGCCCCGCTGCCAAAGCTTCTGGACAATCTGCTCAAGGAATATGCCGGCGTCAGCTACCGCTACGACGAACGCGGCAACGTCGTTGAACGTACCCAGGACGGCCTTCGGTCCAAGTATGAATGGGATGCGTTCAACCGGATGACCCGGGCCACGACCTGGCATGGCGTCACCACCTTTGCTTACGATCCGCTGGGGCGGCGCATTGCCAAGCACAGCGGGGCGATAGATGGCACTGCAGTCCGGGAGATTGCCCGGACCATGTACGGCTGGGACGGCGACACGCTGGCGCTGGAAAGCAGCGTGCACCGGGGCCATGCCGCAGGCGAACGGACAGTGCATTATGTGTACGAGCACAACAGCTTCGTGCCGCTGGTGCAGGCCACCCGAAGCCAGGCACTTCGGCTGGCGCCGACCACCGATGTCAAGGCGCTGATGGCGGGCAACGACGGCAAGTACGATATTGCGCTTGATCCGCTGTGGAATGGTGAGTACGAGCAGGAAGCCGAGCCGTTCGGTAAGGATGAGATCGCCTTCTATCAATGCGATCATCTGGGTACTCCGCAGGAATTGACGGATTGCGAGGGCCAAGTCGCCTGGTCGGCGCAGTACAAGGCATGGGGGCAGGCCAAGGAGGCGATCAGCGAAGCGGCGCGCAAGGCGGGGATACGGAATCCTATACGGTTTCAGGGGCAGTACCTTGATGATGAGACCGGACTGCATTACAACCGGTATCGATATTACGATCCCGATACGGCGAGGTACCTCACCCAAGACCCGGTCGGGCTCAATGGTGGTGAGAATCTCTATGGGTACGCGCCAAATCCAACTGGATGGATAGACCCGTTGGGGCTTACCACATGCACAGGAGTTCCAATCAAAAATAACACTGCGAGAAACCTTTTGAAAGCACGAGGACTTTCAAAACAGCAGCGGCAGGAGGTAGTAAGCAGCTTTGATGGTCAAATTTATGCTTCTCATGGACGCGCCGGGGAGCAATTCACAATTACTGAATCCGACGCAGGTGCAGCGTCAGGGGTATTTGTGACACGATGCTCGGCTGGAACAACACCTGCGGAAAGACGCCAAAAACTTGCGCTTCCACCAAACAATTCTGCAGAATTTGAAAGTCCTGTTGCCCTAACTTGGAATCAAATGTTACTTGAAGGAAAAGTGGCTCCTCAGCTACAGTGGGGACCTGACAAAACCGGAGGGGGGTGGCAAGTCGTAACCGCAGGAGGCAAATACACAGGAGCAATTAAACGATGACGACCTTTTCAGAATTAATTACCAGCATCGTCGCCGATTTACATCGAGGAGGATTTATTAAAGATGCTGATGAGTTGCAGCACCTAGCTAATTTGGCGTTAGACCAAACTCTGTTGGCAGATACTCGCAAAGATGCTTTGAAGCAGATAGAGATGCGCTGCCACGTGAAGTGGCTTGGCGATTTTTACTTGCCTCATTTATTGCAAAAAGATTGGTGGGGAAGACTTGAAAAACTTGGTAGGTCAACCAAGAAGCAAGTGCAATCCATTTGATAGTTCAAAGGGCAGCATGAGGATGAGGAGACAGGGCTCTATACAACTGGAATCGGTATTACTAGCCGGACGGCTCATGCTACATAACGACTGATAGATGATTTATGTCGAAGAACAACTTGGTCATCGTAGATTTAAACCATGCCGTCGGAGCGACGCTACCAGTCTCGGATTGACGTTCTACCAGTGCATTAACTGCTGGAGCATTCTCCGATCAAACCCTTCGGAAAACGACTACTGCGTCTGCTGAAATGCTTCCGTTGATGTTGATACCGGAAGGGCTGGCGCTACGGACGAGCAGTTGCTTCGAGTGTTGCAGATCGTTCATGCAGACTGATTCAAACGCATGCTTACACCCATCACCGTGGAGAGTCCAAGCTGGTTCAGCTACAACCCGCTGGGCCAGCGAAGAAGCACATAGGGCTTCATGAGCAAACGAGTTATCCGCGTCAGTGACCTCACCAGCCACAGCGGCAAGGTGCTCACCAGCGGCGCGCCACATTTTACCGTAGACGGCATCGCGGTAGCGCTGGTGGGCGCCCCTATACCTGCCCCAAAAATGACAACATTGAACATCTGCTTTTCTTCAGACAACGGTGTCTTATGCACCGCTGATCAGGTACTGGTCTTTCCCGGACTTGCACGCTCGGAATTCGACCGTGGCCTTGGCCAGCACATGAATGCCGGAAAATCCGCGCCGGATTATGTCGTGTATGGCCCGGATTCAGTTCTGTTGTGGGGGCAGGGGTTCTTGGCAGGCATCAGATTCTTCAAAGACGTCGTACACGGGGTCACGCTGACGCTTACAAAGAGCCGGGTGGCTGCCCTGGGTTATGACGCCACGGAGAACGACCTACTGGTCGAGAAGAAAACACTCACAACGATGCTCTCGAAGCATCTGGCATGCATGCCTTCATCGACATCACTCGGCGCCGATGTGTTCGAGTTCCCTTGGGGTGGAGTAGTTTCGAGAGCCGATCTGAAGTCGACATGGTGCGGTATCGAGGTTTGGTATAAATGCACAGCCATTCGCCCTTGGACGGCCCACCGGTCTACTAATGTCACCGATTTTACTGGAGAGCCAAATGTCATTGAAGATTATTACAGTCGGAGACGAAACCGATCATGGCGGCACAGTTATTAGCGGTTCGCCCAACCACGACATCAGGGGAAGAGCGATCGCCCGACTGGGTGATAAAGTTGATTGTCCGCTGCCCTACCCTGGTGGCAAACCACATGGCGTAAACAAGATCATCACCGCCCACAACACACTGACAGTTGACGGGGTGCCCGTTGCGGTCGAAGGATGCACGACGGAATGCGGGTGCAAGCTGATCGGCAACGTTCCTGCGACGGTCAGTTGAGGCCGAATCGCCATGTGACGTACTTGTAACGTGACTCCCGATAAGCTACCATTCCTCCCCTTGCGCAGGAATGGTTATCGCAATTGGAAAGCGTTGCAAGTCATTGATTAATAAAGAATGTTCATTTCGACCCGGCGACTTTTAATCCGTTGGTCGCAGGTTCGAATCCCGCACGGCCTACCACGAATACACAGGAAGCCCACGAACTGCGTTCATGGGCTTTTCGCATTCCGGCTTGCGGCGCAGCGAGCCGCGTCAGCTTCCTCACACGCCAAGACGACACATCGGGCTTGGCAACTTCCCAAGCCCCATCGGCGCCCGCGTCGACATGATGCAAAAACAAGGCACACCCTCCTGTTTTTGTATCGAGCGCTGAACTTGCACCGACCTCGCCGGTCATATGCTTCTGCAGCGCTGGACAGTAAGTGTTGGTTCCGGCCTACGCCATGCCGCAATTGCTTGACATTAAGCCGCGGCAGCGGGATATTGTGACATACAGGGTGTTGGCTTAGGGAAACTCCTTGAAATCCGAAGGAATCGTGTGCACCCTTGCATTCCCGGGGCGTGCATGTAAAATCAACAACATCCGATGCGGCCACTTTTGGGCACGCATTGCGGATCGGATCCCTGATGAAGCGTTACTGGCATAGCATGTCGATCAGGCTTTACCTACACACTCCGGACGCGCGCGAGCTGCGTGCCGGTTCTGCCTGCCGGTCAGCCCTGCTCTCTGCCAGGCAGCCGATCGGGACCCCGTCCCTTGCCGGGTCCGGCCTTAATGCCGCCCGGCTTGCCTGAGCTCGGCGAGCGCGGTCATCGCGACTTCAGCCGAGCCACGTTTTCTCCCCGGCGCCGTACCCGAGCGCCATGACAACATTCATGCCAGTCTCCGGCGGAGACGGCGAAAGGAATCCAGCATGAACACCGAACGCACCCACGCACACGTCCATCCGGGAACGGTCGATCGCAGCAATCCACGTGCACCGAAACGCACCTTCGCCAAGAGCGTCGTATCGAACAGCCGCCGCGTGCGCCAGCGCATGGGCGTGGCCATCGGCCTGTGCCTGGGCCTGGCTGCGATCGTCATTGCTGCAGAATAATACTTCCGTGGCGCCGGCGGCGAGGCCTTCTGCTCCAGGCGCACTGTCCAGGACACGCGGCGCCGACATGACGCCTAGAACGCTTCCCAGCCTTCGGTAGCCTCCGCGGCCTGCTTGCGGGCCGGCTTCGATGCACCGGCTTTCGCAGTTGCCCGTGCCAGCGCCCGCACCGGCTGCACTGCCGGCAGCGCGACACGCCTGGCGGGCGCCGCCGCCTGGACAGCCTGTGCATCCAGCCTGAAGGTCCCGACCGCCTGCGCCAGCGCCGCCGCTTCTTCCTGCAGCGACTGGGCGGCGGCCGAAGCCTGCTCCACCAATGCAGCGTTCTGCTGCGTCACCTGGTCCATCTGCGTCACCGCGCTGTTGATCTGCTCGATGCCGGCGGTCTGCTCCTGGCTGGCGGCCGTGATTTCCGACATGATGTCGGTCACGCGGCCCACGCTCTGCACGATCTCCGCCATGGTCGCGCCGGCCTGGTCGACCAGCTCGGAGCCGTGCTGCACCTTCTCCACCGAATCGTCGATCAGGGCCTTGATTTCCTTGGCCGCCGCCGCGCTGCGCTGCGCCAGGTTGCGCACCTCGCCCGCGACCACCGCGAAACCGCGGCCCTGCTCGCCTGCGCGCGCCGCTTCCACCGCCGCGTTCAGCGCCAGGATGTTGGTCTGGAAGGCGATGCCGTCGATGACGGTGATGATGTCGACGATGCGCGTCGCCGAACTATTGATCGCGCCCATGGTGCGCACCACCTGCTCCACCACTTCGCCGCCCTTGCCCGCCACCTGCTGGGCCGAGGCCGCCAATGCATTGGCCTGGCGCGCGTTGTCGGCGTTCTGGCGCACGGTCGAGGTCAGCTCTTCCATCGACGAGGCGGTTTCCTCCAGCGAGCCCGCCTGCTGCTCGGTGCGGCTCGACAGGTCGAGGTTGCCGGCGGCGATCTGGCCGGACGCAGTGGCGATGGTGTCGGTGCCGCCCCGCACGCGGGTGACGATCTGCACCAGCGACGCATTCATGTCCTTCAGCGCCAGCAGCAGGCGGCCGGTCTCGTCGTGCGAGCTCACCTCGATCTTCTGGGTCAGGTCGCCGGCGGCCACGGCGCCGGCAATGCGCACCGCCTGCTCGATCGGACGCACGATAGCGCGCACCAGCAGCGCGCCGATCACCGCTGCCATCAAGAGGCCGAAGCCGAGGCCCGACAGGCATACCAGGCGCACCATCGCGTAATTCTGCTGCGACTGCTCGTACTCGGCCTTCGCCACGCGCTGCTGCAGTTCGATCAGCTGGCTGCCGACCGCGCGCATCGGCTGGAACAGGCGCGCCATGTCACCCGACAGGATCTGGGTGGCCAGTGCGCCGTCGCCCGCGCGCACGGCCGCGACCGCCGGCTGCAAAGCCTGCGCCAGGAAGGCCTTGCGGGCCTCGACGAACCTGGCGACCAGCACGGCTTCCTCGTCCGTCAGCTTGGTCTGCTCGTAGGCTTTCCAGGTGGCCGACATGGCCGCGACGTTCGCGTCGACCTCGGCCATCATGGCCTCGCGCTTGCCGCTGTCTTCGAGCGGCGCCGCCTTGGCGACCAGCAGCTGGTTCAGCGTGGTCAGCTGCATCACGTGGCCCAGCTGGCCGAGGGCGACGACCCGGTCGTCGTGCATGCTCTTCAGCTCGGCGTTCGCCACGCTCAAGCTATAGAGGCCCACGACGGCGCCGGCGACGAGTTCCGCGGCCAGGAATGCGATAACAAAGACCAGGCGGGCCTTGATACTGATGTGTTGGAACATAAAAGGAGAGGTTAACAATGTGGATTGATGTAATTACAATTGTATTATGGAAATATCTAGATACCCATACCGAATGTGGGGGAGACAATAAGCAGTTGCTATGAGTTGCATTCCCGTGAACTGACGGCTGCGAAGCACCGAATCGCCCTCGGCGGCGTGATGGCATGGCCTCCGGGGGAGCACCAGCCCAGGCGTCAATGCCGGTTTGCCTATAGAATGCTGCGATTGATTTCCGTAGCGAACTAGCTGCACTGCAAAGGCTTCGATGAACATTCCTGTCCTGATCAACCTGACCGTGGCGCTGGCCGTGTGCGTGCTGCTCTACCGCCTGCAGGCGATGCACGTTTCCTTCACCAGGCGCGTGTTCACCGGCCTTGGCCTGGGCATCGTGCTGGGTGCGGCGCTGCAGGCCGTGTACGGCGCAAGCGCGCCCGAGATCGGCGCCACCAATGCGTGGATCGACGTGGTCGGCAGCGGCTACGTGAAGCTGCTGCAGATGATCGTCATTCCCCTGATCATGGTGTCGATCGTGCAGGCCATCCTCAAGCTGCGCAATGCCGCGTCGCTCGGCGCCATCAGTACCTTGACAATCGGCATCCTGATCGCCACCACGATCGTGGCGGCGATCATCGGCATCCTGATGGCCAAGCTCTTCGGGCTGAGCGCCGTCGGCTTGACAAGCTCCACCGCCGAAGTGGCGCGCGGCGAATATTTGCAGGGCAACCTGGCGGCGGCCCAGGAAATCTCGCTGCCGAGCATGCTCCTCTCCTTCATTCCCGCCAATCCCTTCCTCGACATGACCGGGGCGCGCAAGACCTCGACCATCGCGGTAGTGGTGTTCGCGATCTTCATCGGCATCTCCGCGACCGGCATCGCCGGCAAGAAACCCGAGGTATTCCAATCCTTCAGCGGCTTCGTGCACGTGGTCCACGTGATCGTGATGCGCATGGTCACCCTGGTGCTGCGCCTGACCCCGTTCGGCGTACTCGCCCTGATGACCAAGATGGTTGCAAGCTCGAGCCTGCAGGACATCCTGAGCCTGGCCAGCTTCGTCGCTGCCTCCTATTGCGCGCTGGCGCTGATGTTCTGCGTGCACCTGCTGATGGTCGCGGGCAGCGGCGTGAATCCGGTGCGCTACGTGGCGAAGATCTTCCCGGTGCTGGCGTTCGCCTTCAGCTCGCGCACCAGCGCAGGCAGCATCCCGATGAACGTGGCGACCCAGACGGTGCGCCTGGGCACGCCGGAAGGCATCGCCAACTTCGCCGCCTCCTTCGGCGCCACCATCGGCCAGAACGGCTGCGCCGGCATCTACCCGGCCATGCTGGCGGTGATGATCGCGCCCACCGTGGGCATCGACCCGTTCACGGCCGGCTTCCTGCTGCCGCTGCTGGCCATCGTCGCGTTCGGGTCGATCGGCGTGGCCGGGGTCGGCGGCGGCGCCACCTTTGCCGCCCTGATCGTGCTGTCGGCGATGGACCTGCCGGTGGCGCTGGCGGGCCTGCTGATTTCGGTGGAACCGCTGATCGACATGGGCCGCACCGCCCTCAACGTGAGCGGTTCCATCACGGCCGGCACGCTCACCAGCCGCATCCTCGGGCAGACCGACATGCGGGTGTTTAATAGCAATGCGGAAATCAATCTCGACAGCGAGGCGCAAGCCGTCTGAATACCGCTTCGAGGGGATGCACGAGGCTTGTGTAAGACCCTTCCGACGCTACGGCGAGCCACGCCGGAAGCCCTGCAATCGTGCGCTTTGCGCCCGTAGAATCCGTCTATGATGATCTCATGTCAATATCAAGGACGGGCTGGTAATGGAACAGAAGTGGCCGCAGGAAATCTGGCTGGTCAGGCACGGACAGAGCGCCGGCAACGTCGCGCGTGATCTCGCGGAAGCGGCCGCCGGCCATCACATCGACATCGCCCACCGCGACGTCGACGTGCCCCTGTCCGAGCTGGGCGAACGCCAGTCGCAGGCGCTCGGTTCCTGGTTCGCCTCCCTTCCGCCCGAGCAGCAGCCCACCGTGATGCTGCACTCGCCCTACGTGCGCGCCTTTGAAACCGCCAACATCCTGATGCAGCAGCTCGACCCGGGGCGCCGATCCCGCCTGGTGGTCGAATCCGACGAGCGCCTGCGCGAGAAGGAATTCGGCATCCTCGACCGCCTCACCACCTACGGTATCGCGCACCACCACCCCGCACTGTACGAACAGCGCCAGCACGTCGGCAAGTTCTACTTCCGTCCGCCGGGCGGCGAGAGCTGGTGCGACGTCATCCTGCGCCTGCGCAGCGTGGTCGACACCCTGAACCGCGAGTTCTGCAAGGAACGTGTGCTGATCGTCGCGCACCAGGTCACCGTCAATTGCTTCCGCTACCTGTTTGAACGCCTTGACGAGAAGACCATCCTCGAATTCGACCGCGCCGGCGACGTGCCCAACTGCTCCGTCACCTCCTACGAATTCGATCCTGCCCTCGGCAAGGGCGGGCATCCCGCATTGCGCCTGCTGAATTTCGTTGCGCCGCTCGAAGCGACCGGCACCCCTGTCACCGCCAGCAAGGACCTGCCTGCAGCACCGAAGGCCTGAGCCCATCCCATGGAAACCTCCGTTCGCACATCCGCCGTGCACGCGATCGACACAGCCCTGCTGCGCGGCTGGCCGGTGCCGATGCCGGCCGTCGAAGGCGACAAGGAAGTGCGCGGCCACGTGCTGGTGCTGGGCGGCTCGATCGAGATGCCGGGCGCCATCATCCTCGCGGCCACCGCGGCCTTGCGCGCGGGCGCCGGCAAGCTCACCATCGCCACCGGCCAGAGCGTGGCCCAGCTGGTCGCGCTGGCCATGCCCGAGGCGCGCGTGATCGGCCTGCGCGAGGAAGCAAGCGCCGGCTTCAGCATCGACGCCGTCGCCGAGCTCGACCCGCTGGCCGAGCGCGTGGACGCCGTGCTGATCGGCCCGGGCATGCGCGACGAGCGGGCCACCGCCGCCCTGGTGCATGCCTTGCTGCCGCGCCTCGATGCTGCCGACACCAGGGTGGTGCTGGACGCCTGCGCGATGGGAGCGCTGCTGCATCCGCCGGCCCACTGGCCGGCCGGCAAGCCATGGCGATTCGAACGCCCGCCGATCCTCACGCCGCATGCGGGCGAGATGGCGCACCTGACCGGCATCGCCAAGGACGAGATCACCGCCGCGCCCGATCCGCGCGCCATCGACGCGGCGCGGGCGTGGAACGCGGTGCTCGCATTAAAAGGTGCGCGCACTGTCATCGCAACGCCCGATGGAACGTTGTACCAGCATGAGGGCGGCAATGTGGGCCTGGCCATCTCCGGTTCCGGCGACGTACTGGCCGGGATCATCGCCGGACTGGCGGCGCGCGGTGCGTCGCTGGACCAGGCCGCCTGCTGGGGCGTGGCGCTGCATGCGCGCGCCGGCGAGCGCCTTGCCGAACGCATGGGCACACTTGGCTATCTGGCGCGGGAAATATCGCTTGAAATACCCGCGCTGTTGGAACAGATCGCCGGCAAGGCCGGCGACACAGGACCCATCCGGCAGACGCCGGTGGATCGGGGAATGATGCCTGGCATCCTTTCCCCGGCAGCATCCGCAATCTAGCGCGGAAACGAGTACGACGGTGTACGGTCCAGGCGAAGGCAACGCGTTGCCATTCGTTGCAACCGGACCCGTGCACCGACCGGGGCCGCGTATTGCGTCGGTTCCCTGATGGTTCCTCTGCTGGGTTCCCGAACCCTCAGAGGGCCTGACATGGCGCCGCCTGCGTTCCTGGCTCTCACCTGGACGCTGCGGCACAAGATAGACGTGAACGAGGAGTTTAAACAATGAACGCACTGACCAAAGCACCAAAAATCCTGCTGACTGCTGCCGTGTTGGCCTCCCTGCTGGGCGCTTGCCGCAAGAACGAGCCGGCGACCGACACCATGACCACCACGCCGGACACCTCGGCCACCGCCCCGAGCACCACCTCGGGCGCCACTGGCACCACCGGTGACACCGGCACCGGCGCAACCGGCACCGGCACCACCGGCACCACCGGCGACATGGGCACCGGTACCGGCGCAACCGGGACCACCGGCGACATGGGCACCGGCACCACCGGCACCACTGGCACGGATGCGACCGGCACCATGGGTACCGGCACCACCGGCACCGGCGCAACCGGCACCACGGGAACCGGCACCACCGGCACCGGCACTACCGGCACCGGCACGACGCCGCCGACCACCGGCGGCTGATCTCCGTCATCCGCCAGGCAATGAACGGAGCCCGCAGTGCGGGCTCCGTGACTTCCGGCCCGGCCGGAAGCGTGGTGTCATGCCGTACTTGCAGCAGCGATCGCCAGCCCGGCAGGGCTGGCTTTGTCATTCCCGGCAGCCGTCTTGCCGTCCCTGGCCTGTCGTCGTAGCGCCAGCGCCGCAGGTCTGCGTCCGCGCTCCGCCCTCCTGTTCTGCTTCCGCTTCCTTCTGTTGAGCTTCCGCTTCCACGCCGCCTCGTCCCGGGCATCGTCGGCCCACGCGTCGCGCGGTGTGGCCGCCTGCAATGTCGGCGCCCAGAAAAAAGCCAGCCCGTAGGCTGGCTCTTGCAGGGGGGGGAACCCGCTCTCGAGGCTTATACCGGCTGTGGCGTGCCGCGGCCGCGGCCGCTCACGAAACGGCCGACGATCATGATGACGCGGAACACGAAGCGCACCAGGACCAGGGTCAGGATCGCCTCGATGAAGGTCATCAGGAAGGCCAGCGCCGCGTTGTGGCGCTTGGCGCGGCGACTGAACTTGGCGGCCATGCGGTCGCGGGCGATCTCGATGCTGTCGTAGAAGGTGGGGACGACCAGCAGGGTCAGTAGCGTCGACGTAATCACGCCGCCGATGATCGCGATAGCCAGCGGCTGGTAGAACTGGCCGGCATCGCCGAAAGCCATCGCCACGGGGAACATACCTGCGATCAGCGCAAAGGTCGTCATCAGGATCGGACGCAGGCGCTTGCGGCCAGCCTGCATCAGCGCTTCCTCACGGTCCATGCCTTCTTTTTCGAGGGCGCGGGCGGCGTCGATCAGCAGGATCGCATTCTTCGCCACCAGGCCCATCAGCATCAGGACGCCGATCATGCTCATCAGGTTGAGCGTGTTCTTGGTGAGGATCAGGGCCAGCACCACGCCGATCAGCGACAACGGCAGCGACAGCATCACGCCCACCGGTGCCGTGAAGGAGCCGAACTGCATCACCAGGATCAGGTACATCAGCAGGATGCCCGAGAACAGCGCGATGATCATCTCGGTAAACAGTTCCTGCTGGTCTTCACCCTGGCCGCCCAGCGCCAGGCCGTAGCCCGGCGGGAAGTCGAAGCTCTTGGCCAGTTTCATGGCGTCGGCGGTCACTTCGCCGGCCGAACGGCCCTGGGCATTGGCCGACACGGTGATCAGGCGCTCGCCGTCCTTGTGCCGGATGCCCGACGGGCCCTTGCCCATGGTGATGGTGGCGATCTGCTCGAGCGGCACCATCATGCCGGTGCCCTGCACCGCGATCGGCAGGCGCTCGATGCTGTCGGTATTGACGCGATCGTCCGGGTGCAGGCGCACGGCGACGTCGCGGGTCTCGCTGGTCGGGTCGACCCAGTCGCCCACTTCGATGCCGGCGAAGGCCACGCGCAGGGCCTGGGCGGCGTCGTTCACCGAAATGCCCATGGCGTTGGCCAGGCCGCGGTCGAGCACGATCTGCAGCTCATTCTTCGGGTCCTGTTCCGACAGGGTCACGTCGACGGCGCCCGGCACCGCACGCAACTTCTCCATGTAGGCGGAGGTCAGTTCCATCAGCTTGCGCGAATCCGGACCGGTGAACTCGATCTGGACCGGCTTGCCGTTGCCGCCCAGGTCGTCGATGACGGTGTACTCGGCGCCGACCAGCGGCGCGATCTTGGCGCGCAGTTCCATGCCGATCTCGGCGCTGGTGCGCTCGCGCTTGCTGCGCTTGCCGATGTCGACGTAGACGCGGCCGCCGTCCAGGTTGACATAGCTGTTGGTGTCTTCGGTTTCCTTGATCGTACGGGCCGCTTCGGCAGCGGCTTCCACCTTGCGGCGTGCGTATTCCAGGCTCGACGAGGCCGGCGTGCGGATCTCGACCATGATGGCGCCGTGGTCGGACTTCGGCAGGAAGCTCGAGCCGCCGAAGGCCATGTGCAGGCCGATGGCGCCGGCGAAGCTGAGGACGGCGATGGCGCCCATCCACTTGCGATGGTGCAGCGCCCATTCGATCACGCGGCCGTAGCGGTCGGCCTGGTGGTCGAACCAGGTATTGAAGCGTTGCAGCACGCGGCTCAGTCCCTTCTTCGGGGCATGGGCGTGGTCTGGCGGGTCGCCCCAGTAGGCCGACAGCATCGGGTCGAGCGTAAACGAGATCAGCAGCGACACGATCACCGAGCAGGTCACGGTCAGTGCGAACGGACGGAACCATTCTCCGGACACGCCTGGCATGAAGGCCACCGGCACGAACACCGCCATGATCGAAAAGGTGGTCGCGGCCACGGCCAGGCCGATCTCGGCCGTCCCTTCGAGCGCGGCGGTACGGCGGTCCGAGCCCATTTCCATGTGACGTACGATGTTTTCCCGCACCACGATCGCGTCGTCGATCAGCACGCCGATCGCCAGCGACAGGCCCAGCAGGGTCATGAAGTTCAGCGTGAAACCGCACAGCCACACGGCGATGAAGGCAGCCAGCACCGAGGTCGGCAGCGCCAGCGCTGTGATCAGGGTCGAGCGCCAGGAATTCAGGAAGACGTACACTACGAAAATGGTGAGGATCGCGCCCAGCACCAGGGATTCGATCACATTGTTGAGGCTGGTCTGGGCCTGTTCGCCGCCGTCCTGGACCACGTCGAGCTTGGTACCCTGCGGCATTTCCTTGTTGGCCTCTTCGACCACCTGGTGCACCTTCTTGGCCAGCGACACGGTCGAGGCATCGGGCGAACGGGCGATGTGCAGGCCGACGTTCGGCTTGCCGCTGCGAACCGACAGGCTGTTGATCTCGGCGAAGCCGTCCTTGATCTCGGCCACCTGGTTCAGGCGCACGATCTGGTCGCCGTTGCGCTTGACGACGATCTGCGAGAAGTCTTCCGGACGCTCGATGCGGCCGACCAGGCGGATGCCTTTCTCGTCCAATTCGCTGCGCAGCTTGCCCACCGGGGCATTGGTATTCTGGGTGCGCAGGGCGTTGGTGACTTCCGACACCGAGACATTAAACTCACGCAGTTTCTCCGCGCGGAGCAAGACCGACAGCTCGCGGCGCAGGGCGCCGTTCACGTTCACGGTCGAGACGCCCTCGATGGCGCGGAACTTGTCGGCCAGCACGTCTTCGGCATAGCGCGAGATGTCCGCGTGCGACTGCGTGTTCGACGACAGCGCCAGCTGCATCACCGGCTGGGCGCTCATGTCGAAGCGGCGCAGCACTGGCTCGCGCATCTCGACCGGCAGCTTGTAGCGCACCGCGGCGATCGCGTTGCGCACGTCGTCCGACGCTTCGATGACGTTGCGGCCGAAGTCGAATTCCATCCAGATCGACACGCCGCCTTCGTACGAGTTGGAATTGATCTCGGTGACGCCCTGGATCGCCAGCAGCTGCTTCTCCAGGCGGTTGGTAATCTCGCGCTCGACCGTCTCGGGCGAGGCACCCGGATACGGGATGTTGACCGAGAGGCCCGGCTGCTCGACGTCGGGGTTCTGGTTGACCTTCAGTTTGGACAGGGCAAGCAGGCCGATCAACATCATCGCCACGATCATGACGACGGTCGCGACCGGTCTCTTGACACTAAAATTGGAGAGGAACATTTGTAATTATCCTTATTTCCCTTGTTACTTGCCCTGCACCGCGACCTGGTTGGCCGCGCTCGCGGCGCTGGCCACCAGCGCAGCCGGCATCTCGACCTTCTGGCCATCCTTCAGGTTCGAGCTCGGGGAGCGCAGCACGATGTCGCCGGCCACCAGGCCCTGCTTGACTTCGACGTTGCCGGTGCGCGGATCGCGCGCGCCGACCACCAGCGAGACCTTGTTCAGGGTCTTGTCCCGGATGCGCCAGGTATAGGCGCTGTCGCCGGCCTTGACCATCGCGCCTTCCGGCAGCATCAGGGCGCTGGTGCTCTGGGCGTCGATGCGGCCTTCGGCGTACAGGCCGGCCACCTTCGGCTGGGCCTTGTCGGCGAACTCCACCACCACCTCGACCTGGCGGGTAATGGCGTTGGCGGCCGGGTCGATGCGCTTGACGACGCCGGCGAACTGCTGCTCGCCATAGCCGTTGACGCGGAAGTTGACCTTCTGGCCAAGCTTCACGTTGGCGATCTCGTCGGCCGAGACGCGCGCCTGGAAGCGCATGCTGTTCGGGTCGATGACCTTGACCAGCTCCTTGCCGATGGTCGCGGTGTCGCCGGCCGAGACCTTGCGCTCGGAGACGATGCCATCAAAAGGAGCGCGCACCACGGTGCGGTTGAGCTGCTGGCGCGCGGTGGCGGCGCGACTCCTTGCGGCCGACAGTTCGCTCTGGGCGCTGTTGCGGCGCACTTCGGCTTCGTCCAGGCCGACGGCCGAGGTCATGCCCGAGGCGCGCAGGGTTTTCATGCGCTCGAGCTGGCGGTTGGCCTGGTCGAGCGCCTGGCTGGCGGCGCGCACGGCCTCGTCGCTCGAGGCGACGGTGTCGCGGATCGCGGTCTCATCCAGGCGCACCAGCACGTCGCCGCGCCGGACCGGCTCGCCGTTTTCTTTGAGGACCTGCAGCACCACGGACGAGACTTCGGCGCGCAGGTCGGCCTTGCGCTCCGGCTGGATCGAACCGGTGACCACCGGGCCGCTCGACAGGGTGTCGCTCTGGATGGTCAGCACGTCTTCCGACGCCACCTTCAGCTGCGAAGGACGCTTGTCCTTGGGGTCTCCCTTGGCGCCTGCCTGGGCGGTTTCGGCGCCCGGCTTGGCCGGCTCCTTGGACTCCTTGCTGCAGGCGGCGAGCGCCGAGGCCAGGGCAAGGACGAGTAGTGTTTTGCGCAGCATTGTGGTTCTCCAGAGAAGGACTCAGTATGTATTCTTGTAAAAATGCAGATATGAACAGCCAGCGCGCAGTATCGGGCAGTGCACTGCCGACTTCAAGCGAGGACGCTGCATATTGCGGAAATCGAGGGATGAAATGCGGTATTTCGCGACGAGCTGCATTCCAGCCGGACTGAAATGCAGCAATTTTGCGGACAGCCGGACGTCCGGCTGTCCGCCCTGCCGTATCGATGGGCTCAGGCGCCGGCGCCGGACAGCGCGTGGATCAGGAAGCCCATGCCGATGCCGGTCAGGGTGCCACCGGCAATTTCCACCATGGTATGGCCCATGCGCTCGCGCAGAACGACGTGGCCCACCGTCTCGCAGGCAAGCCGGTTGATGGCGGCCGCCTGGCGGCCGACGTGCTGGCGCAGGCTGTTCGCGTCGATCATGACGATGAAGGCCAGCGTCACCGCCACCCCGAAGGCCGGGTGATCCATCCCCTCGCGCAGCGCGATCAGGGTCGCCATGCTGGTGACGACGGCGCTGTGGTTGCTTGGGAAGCCGCCGTTGCCCACCAGATTGAAGGCCAGGCGGCGCTGGCGCACGCTGGTGATCAGGAACTTGATCGGACCGACCACCATCCAGGTCAGCACGGGTGTTACGAGATAAGGGATATCCATGTCGAAATCCAGGTGCGGTTGCAAACGAAGTAATGCCGGGCGGAATTATCTCAGATGCAAGCATGGCTCGACATACCTCGGGAAAAATATCGTGGTGAAACAAGGACATCCGTAGCGCCGCCGCACCACCTGGAAGGCTAATATTGTCCCAAGTAGACGAGACAGGCAAGGAGTCAGCATGCGGCATTTCCGGTTGTCGATCGCGGTCACGGTGGCCCTGATGGCCCTGGCGGGCTGGTGGGGCTACGAGCATGGCGGGATAGGGGGCATGCTGCATGCGCTCTGGATCACCGCCATCCTCGGCGTGCTCGAAGTGTCGCTTTCTTTCGACAACGCGGTCGTGAATGCCTCCGTCCTGCGCGGCTGGAACGAGTTCTGGCGCAAGCTGTTCCTCACGGTCGGCATCCTGGTGGCCGTGTTCGGCATGCGCCTGATCTTCCCGCTCGTGATCGTCTCGGCCGCGACCGGGCTCGGCCTGGTCGAGGTGTGGCACATGGCGATCGACAACCCGAAGGAATATTCGCGCCATCTCACCGAGAAGCATGCCGAAGTCGCCGCTTTCGGTGGCGCCTTCCTGATGCTGGTCTTCCTCAATTTCCTGTTCGACGAACAGAAGCAACTGCACTGGCTCGGCTGGATCGAGGAAAAGGTCGGCAAGTACGGCACCGAGGGCCTGGCCATCTTCTTCACCCTCTCCGCCGTGTGCGGCGCCATGTACCTGATCGAGCCGGCGCGCAAGCTGCCGGTGCTGATCGCCGGCGTCACGGGCGTGCTGATCTATATCGGCGTGAAATGGCTCAGCGGCCTGCTCGAGCGGGAAGAGCAGGATCCGGCGGTCGGCAAGATGATCGCCCAGGGCAGCATCGGCGGCTTCCTCTACCTGGAGGTGCTGGACGCCTCGTTCAGCTTCGACGGCGTGATCGGCGCCTTTGCGATCACCAACGACGTCGTCATCATCATGCTGGGCCTGGCGATCGGCGCCATGTTCGTGCGGTCGATGACGGTGTTCCTGGTCTACAAGGGCACCCTGGACGAATTCGTCTACCTGGAACATGGGGCGCACTATGCGATCGGCATCCTGGCCCTGATCATGTTCCTCAGCGTGCACTACCACATCCCGGAATGGTTCACCGGCCTGTCGGGGCTGGCCTTCATCCTGGTGTCGCTGTGGTCCTCGGTGCGCTACCGGCGCCGCATGGAAGCGGCCGGGCACGGCGGGCGCGCGCAACACGGCCTGCCTTGAACTTTGCGATTCTGTCCAGCCGTGGCAGAATGGGCGCGGCTGCAATGCTGCCATCCTGACAACCCAACCTACGCTTGCCAACCACCATGCCGATGCCGAAACGCGCCACCGCCCTCCTTCTGTCCTCCCTTGCCGCCCTGGTCGTGCTGTTCGCGCTGTACACCTGGTTCACCCTGACCTGGTCGTATTCGGAAGGCGAACGCGCCGGCTACCTGCAAAAGTTCTCCAAGAAAGGCTGGCTGTGCAAGACCTGGGAAGGCGAGCTGCTGCTGTCGAGCATGCCGGGAGCGATTCCGGAGCGCTTCGCGTTTACCGTGCGCGACGAGGCGGTGGTGCGGCAGCTGCAGAACGCGATGGGGCGCCGGGTGCAGATCACCTATGAACAGCACGTGGGGATCCCGACCTCGTGCTTCGGCGAGACGGAGTACTTTGCGACCAGGGCCTCGCTGGGGCCGGTGAATCCGGTGGCGCCGAGCGACGTGGCGCCCGTCGCACAGTGATACGCGGCGCGTATTAATACTGCATCAGTGATATTTCCGGCATATCACCCGTAGGGTGGTCGGCTCGGCCGACCGCGCGTTCAGCTAACGAAGAATTCGCCACTGGGCATCCGGGAGTTGTTCAGCTAACGGAGAATTCGCCACTGGGCATCCGGGAGTTGAACGCGCGGTCGGCATAGCCGACCACCCTACACACCAAGCACGCTTACTCCCCACTCTTGCGCTGATTCAAAATCACATCCGCCAGCCTGGTTGCCGCCTGCGCCGCCGAGGCAGGCGGTGCGCTCTTGAAGCGACCCAGCACCTCGCGCGTGATGTTCACCGACGTTACCCGGTGCTCGGCTTCCGCCTTGCGCTCGCCGATGGCGGCCTCGGTGGCGGCCAGTTCGCTCGCCCCCTCGTCGTAGCGCTGTGCTTCCAGGTCCGCAAGAATCTTGCGCGACTCGGCCATGCGCCGGGTAGCCTCGGCCGCCTTGCGCTGCATCCCGGCGTGGCGCTGGGCGTGTTCGAGCAAGGCGCGCTGCGCGTCGCGCTTCTCGACCGCCGCCTGCAGGGCAGCCGCTTCCACCAGCTCACGCTCGCGCGCCAGCCGCACCTGTTCCTCCTCGGCTACGGCCCGTGCGCCCGCGGCCTGCGCGGCCGCCTGCTCCGAGGCCAGGCGCGCCGCGGCCGCTTCGTTGGCGCGCGCATCCGCCGCCGCCTGCTGGCGCTGGGCGGCCAGCTTGCGCTCGACCAGGGCCAGCGATTCGCGCGCGGCCTCGGTGGCGGCCCGTTCTTCCGCGATCGCGGCTTCCGCCAGCGCCTGCTGGCGCAGCGCCAGCTCGGCACGCTCGGCCTGGGCCGCGGCCAGATCGAGGGCGCGGCGCGCCTGCGCTTCCTGGGCCCGCGCCGCCGCTTCGGCATGCTGCGCTTCTTCGACGGCGGCGCGCGCCGCTTCGCGCTGCGCGGCCGCGGCAGCCTGATGGGCCGCCTCGACACGGCGTTCGGCCTCGGCCTGTTCGCGCAGCTGCGCGGCAGCCTGCGCCTCGGCCCGGGCGCGCGCCTCGGCGGCCTCGGCCAGTTCCAGTTCGGCCTGCAGGCGCTGCTTCTGCTCCGCCAGCGCCGCCCCCTCGGCCGCAACGCGGTCGCGCTCGGCCTGCAGCAGGCGTTCGGCCCCGTCGGCGCGCAGGCGCGCCGCCGCCAATGCCTGGCGCGCGGCTTCGGCCTGCTCGCGCCCGGCCGCCATCGCTGCTTCCTCGAGCGCGTTCTCGCGGGCCTGGGCCTCGGCCGCTGCGTGCTGCAAGGCGGCGCGCTCCTCCTGCAACGCGCGCTCGCGCGCGTGCTCTTCCGCTTCGCGCTCGGCCGCCCGAGCTGCCGCCTCGTCGGCCGCGGCCCGTTCGCGTGCTTCCCTGGCGGCGACGGCCTCGGCCTCGAGCCGGGCCTCCGCCTGCGCGCCGGCTTCCTCTTCGGCGCGCGCGCGTTCCCCGGCCACGTCGCGCAGCTTGCGGTCGGACTCGATGCGCGCCTCGGTCGCGGCCAGGATGCGGGTCTCGGCTTCGCGCCGCGCCTCCACGCCGGCGGCGGCCATGGCTTCCAGGCGCTCGCGGTGGATGGCCGCGTCGCGCAATTCCTTCTCGGTCTGCAGGCGCATGCGCAGCGACTGGGCGGCGACGCGCTCGGATTCGGCCTGGGCCAGCGCGATCGCCTCGCGCTCCTGTTCAATGTGGGCCAGCGCGCGTGCTTCTTCCAGCGCGCGCGCCTCGGCACCGGCGCGGGCAAAGGCGGCCGCCAGCGCCACCTGGTCGGCACGCTCGCGCTGCTGGGTCAATTCGAGCGCCTCGGCCTCGGCCTCGACCAGCTTCTCGGCGGTCTGGCGGGCGGCGCGCTCGGCCCGCTCGCGCTCGCGCGCCAGGATCGCCACGCGCGCGTCGGCGCTGGCGTTGTGCAGCACTTCCTCCTTGGCCGCTTCCACCGCCGCCATGCGCTCGGCCGCCTGCAGGCGGGCCTGCTCGGTCTGCAGCAGCAGCTCCTCGGCCGCGCGCGCGGCCTGGGCCGCCATCTCGGCCTGGGCTTCCACCTGGGCGCTGGCGCGGCGGCGCGCTTCTTCTTCCACGCGCGCGCGCGTGTCGAGCGCCACGCGGGTTTCGGCGTCCTGCTGCACGCGGGCGCGCAGCTCGGCGGTCTCCTGACGGATCGCTTCCAGGCGCGCGCTGGACGCCTGGGCGGCGGCGCGTAGCGACTCCAGGCGCTCGCGGTTGGCGGCAATCGCTTCTTCCGAGGCCTGGGCGTTGGCCAGGGCCGCGGCGGTGACGGCGGTGTCCATCGCCGCGCGCTCCTCGGCCAGCGAGCGGGCGCGCGACTCGGCGTGCGCCCGGCTTTCGGCGGCCACGCCCGCCTTGGCTTCGGCTTCGACCCGTGCGATGGCTTCCTGGATGTCGCGCATCTCCATCGGCGCGCGGCCGCCGGCGGCCGGCGGCGCGGCGCCAGGCGCATGGGACAGGTCGATCGCGAAGTCGCTCTGGTCGTGCTGGTCGTGCTCGGGCTTGATGGGTTCCATGATGCTCTCAGTGGCGGACGCAGTGTGCGTCCTGCCGATTATCCGGGAATTCGCGCGCGCCTGTCACGCCGAACTGGGCGGCAAAAAGGCGGCAATTCGGGCTTATACCGGCCACAGGGGCGGCTCGTCCATCAGCGCCACCTGTTCGCGCAGCTCGAGGATGCGGTCCTGCCAGTAGCGCTGGGTGTTGAACCACGGGAAAGCCGCAGGAAAGGCCGGATCGTCCCAGCGCATCGCCAGCCAGGCGGAATAATGGATCAGGCGCAGGGTGCGCAGCGCCTCCACCAGGTAGAGCTGGCGCGGGTGGAACTCGCAGAAATCTTCGTAGCCGGCCAGCACATCGGCCATCTGCCCCACCATCTCCTGGCGTTCGCCCGAGAGCAGCATCCACAGGTCCTGCACCGCCGGGCCCATGCGGCTGTCGTCGAAGTCGACGAAGTGCGGGCCGTCCGGGGTCCACAGCACGTTGCCGCCGTGACAATCGCCGTGCAGGCGCAAGGGCGCCAGCTCGCCGGCGCGCTCGTAGCAGCGCGCCACGCCGCTCAATGCCTGCTCGACCACGCTGGCCCAGGTCGCGGCCAGCTCCGGCGGCACGAAATCGTGGCTGCGCAGGTAGTCGTAAGGATCGCGCCCGAAGGTCTGCGCATCGAGTGCGGGACGCTCCGCGTAGGGCCGCAGGGCGCCGACCGCGTGGATGCGGCCGATGAAACGGCCGATCCATTCGAGGGTGGCGGAATCGCCCAGTTCCGGCGCCCGCCCGCCACGGCGCGGGAACACGGCGAAACGGTAGCCCGCGAATGCATGCAGGGTGCGCCCGTCGATGACGCTGGCCGGCACCACGGGGATTTCCCGTTCCACCAGTTCGGAAACAAACGCGTGTTCCTCGAGGATGGCGGCATCGCTCCAGCGCTGCGGCCGGTAGAACTTGACGACCACGGGCGCGCCCTCTTCCATGCCGACCTGGTAGACGCGGTTCTCGTAGCTGTTCAGCGCGAGCAGGCGGCCGTCGCCGTACAGGCCGACGCTCTCGAGCGCCTCCAGCACCGCCTGCGGGTCGAGCCGTGCGAACGGATGGGCCGGCGCCGCCTCTTCAATGGTTGGATTCTGCATCTGCCCATTGTAAGCGGCTGGGGGCTTGCCCTGCCAGGCATTATCGAAGCGCCATGCCGGCCGGGGTGGCGATCGCAGGTTTTCCGTGCCCCGGACGCCCGCAGGCGTTACACTGGCGCCTTCAACACGCACCAAGAGCACCCATGCATCTCGACGAGCCCCTGACCGATAAAGAATTCGACGACCTCGACCAGTTCCTGCTGTCCGACCGCTCCCCCGAGGACGCGATGACGATGGACACCCTGCACGGCTACCTGACCGCGATCGCGATAGGCCCGGAAACCATCATGCCGGCCGAGTGGCTGCCGCGCGTCTGGGGCGAAGACGGCAAGCAGGCGCCGAACTGGAAGAACCCGAAGGAAGAGCAGCGCATCATCAACCTGATCATGCGCTTCATGAACGAAGTCCTGATCACCTTCGAGGCCGCGCCCAAGGAATTCGAGCCGCTGTTCTGCGAGCACGAGATCGCGGGCGAGACCCTGATCGACGCCGAAGCCTGGTGCTGGGGATTCTGGGAGGGGATGGAACTGCGCCCCGGCTCCTGGGAACCGGTCTGGGATTCCGAAGTGGCCGAGCTGATGCGTCCGATCTACCTGCTCGGCGCCGACGAGATCGACGAGTCGGAACTGCCCGAGGTCGAAGACCCGCGCAAGGCGCACGGGCTGGCGCTGCAGATCGAAGCCAACATCCCGGCCATCTACCGCTTCTGGGCGCCGCGCCGCAAGGGCGCCGTCGAGACCATCAAGCGCGAGGAACCGAAGGTCGGCCGCAACGACGACTGCCCTTGCGGCAGCGGCAAGAAGTACAAGAAGTGCTGCGGCGCCGAGGCCGGCTGATCCTGCGCAATAGCGCCTGCCCGAGCCGGGTGCGGCCGTTCAGGCGGCCGCGCCCCACGTTTTCCCATCCAGCACGGCCAGCAGGTCCGCCGGCCGCACCATCCCGGCCAGCCGGCCTGCCGCATCCACCACGAACACCTGTTGCGCCCCGTCGCGGAAACGCGCCAGCAAGGCCGTGACCGGCGCCTCGCGTCCGAGTGCGGCCACCGGCTCGGCCAGCCCGGCCACGGTGGGCGCCGCATCGCGCCCGAACAGCAGCGCGGTCGCGCGCCTGGCGCGCGCCGGCAGCGGGCGGCTCGCATTGCCGCCGGCCGCCACCAGCGACTTCATCCCGAGCACCCCCACCAGGCGCCCGTCCGCGTCCACCACCGGCAGGGCCGGCAGCGCGTGGCGCAGCAGCAGGGCCCGCGCCGCCGCCAGCGGCATCCCGGGGCCGAGCGTGGCCGGCGCCGGACGCGCCAGCGCGCCGCAGCTGCTTGCATGGGCGCGCCGGGCCGCGGCGCGCTGTTCGGTATCGGCGAAGAGCGAGGCCAGGTCGTCGCGGCTGACGTCGAGCGTCTCGCCGTAGCTGTCCAGCGCCGCGTCCAGGTCTTGGCTGGCGAAGCCGGCTTTTTCTTCAGGGGGATGCGCTGCCGGCTGCACGTGCGGATAGCGGTGTCCGGTCAGATTGTTCCAGGCGACCGCCACCAGCACCATCAGCACCGAATTGAGCGCCACCGGCGCCATGAACCAGAAGCCTGCCTCGTGCAGCGCCACCCCGCCCAGCACGGCGGTCATGGCCACCGCGCCGCCGGGCGGATGCAGGCAGCGCAGCGCAGCCATCGCGGCGATCGCCAGGGCGCCCGCCAGCGGCGCCGCCATGAGCGGATCGGCAAGCTGGGCGCAGGCCATGCCCACCAGCGCCGACACGAGATTGCCGCCGATCACAGGCCAGGGCTGGGCCAGCGGCGCAGCAGGCAGGCAGAACAGGAGCACGGCCGAGGCCGCCATTGGGGCGATCAGGTAGGGCAGCGCATGGCTGGCGGCGGCGCCGAGCGCGACGCGGCTGAGCAGCGCAGTCGAGAGCAGCGCCAGCAGCGCGCCCAGTGCGGCGGGAAGCTGGCGGCGAAACGCGTGCGGGCCCGAGGTTGGTCCGGCCAGGCGCAGACGCCCCAGGCCTTGAAGCAGCATGGATAACATGGAAACCGTTTGCACCAATAGTGCCCGCCATTACACCACAGCCTGCACCATTTTGGAACACACCACGACGGTGGGGAGAATTCCACCATGCAATCATGTAGCATATGCAATGCACTGCGCGCCAACGCGCAGGAAACCAACAACAAGGAACAGCGATGAACACCCTACCACGACGCAGCATGTCCGCCCTCGCCGCCGCCCTCGCCGTGTGCCTGGCCGGCCCCGCCTGGTCCGCCGCACCGATGGCGAAGACCCCCGCCCCCGGCTACAGCCGCATCATGCTCGGCCAGTTCGAGATCACCCCGCTGTCCGACGGCACGGTGGACCTGCCGGTCGACCAGCTGCTGGCCCAGGATGCGAAGAAGACGGCGGCGGCCCTGGCTGCGGCCCACCTCAAGACCCCGCTGGAAACCTCGGACAATGCCTACCTGGTCAACACCGGCAGCAAGCTGGTGCTGATCGACAGCGGCGCCGGCAGCTTCTTCGGCCCGACCCTCGGCAAGCTGGTCGCCAACATGAAGGCCGCCGGCTACAAGCCGGAACAGGTCGACGAGATCTACATCACCCACTTCCACGGCGACCACATCGGCGGCCTGGTCAACAACTCGAAAGCCGTGTTCCCGAACGCCGTCGTGCGCGCCAACAAGGCGGAATCGGACTACTGGCTGAGCCAGGCGAACATGGACAAGGCCCAGGACAAGGGCCCGTTCCAGGGCGCCCAGGCCGCGCTCGGCCCCTACCTGAAGGCGGGCCGCTTCAAGCCCTTCGAAGGCAGCGTCGAGCTGGCGCCGGGCATCCGCGCCAACCCGACCGGCGCTCACACCCCGGGCCACACTACTTACCTGGTCGAAAGCGGCGGCCAGAAGCTGCTCGTGATCGGCGACCTGATCCACGTGGCGGCCGTCCAGATGGAGAACCCGGGCGTGACTATCCAGTTCGACAGCGACCAGAAGGCCGCCGCCGCCGCGCGCAAGAAGGAATTCGACGCCGCGGCCAAGGGCGGTTACCTGATCGGCGGCGCCCACCTGCAATTCCCGGGCATGGGCTACCTGAAGCCGGAGGGCAAGGGCTACCGCTACATCCCTGTCAACTACACCCAGATGCGCTGAGAAAGGACCGCCACATGTTCAACCACATCATGATCGGCTCGAACGATATCGAACGGTCCAAGCGCTTCTACGATGCCTTGCTCGCGGTGCTGGGTGCGGGCGAGCCCATCCGCAACCTGGCGCCCACCGGCCATGTGCGCCTGTTCTACCGGCACGACGGCAGCACCTTCTGCATCAGCGAACCGATCAACGGTGAAGCGGCCACGCCGGCGAACGGCGCCACCATCGGCTTCAAGTGCACCTCGCCCGAGCAGGTGCAGGCCTTCCACGACGTCGCGGTGGCGAACGGCGGCGCCTCGATCGAGGAGCCGCCGGGCCTGCGCAACGGCAGCCTGGGACCGATGCACCTTGCCTACGTGCGCGACCCGGACGGCAACAAGCTGTGCGCCTTGTACCGTGTGAAGTAAGGACGCGGGCGGCGGTCGGCAGGGCTCAGGCGGCGTCCTGCGGCGCCGCCCGCAAGCCCTCGAGCAGGCGCGCCAGGGCGTCGAAGTCGACCGGCTTGACCAGGTGGTGCTGGAAACCGGCCGCAAAGGCCTGGTCGCGGTCCTGCTGCTGGCCGTAGCCGGTCACCGCCACCAGCACCGTGCCCGCCGTTTCCGGCTGGGCGCGCAGGCGGCGCGCCAGTTCGCGGCCGTCGATCTCGGGCAGGCCGATGTCGAGCAGGCAGACGTCCGGCGCCACGCTGCGCGCCCGCTCCAGCGCGCGCAGCGACCCGTGCTCGATCACCACCTCGTGGCCATGGGCGGCCAGCAGCAGGCCGAGGGTCTCGGCCGCGTCCACATTGTCGTCCACCACCAGCACCTTCAGCGCCCTTCCCGGCGCCGGCGCGGTGTCCGGGGGTGCCGCTTCGGCGCCCGCAGGCTCGGCCGCGCGCAGCAGCGGCAGCATGATGACGAAGGTACTGCCCTTGCCCGGCCCCGGGCTCGAACAGCTCACGCTGCCGCCGTGCAGCTCGACCAGGTTGCGCACCAGGGCCAGGCCCAGTCCGAGGCCGCCCTGCGAGCGGTCGACCGAACGCTCGGCCTGGGTGAACAGGTCGAACACGCGGCCGGTCAGCTCACGGTCCATGCCGATGCCTTCGTCGCGCACGCTGACCACCAGCGCTTCGCCACGCACTTCGGCGCGCAGGTCGATGCCGCGCGCGTCAGGCGTGTACTTGCTTGCGTTGCCCAGCACGTTGGCCACCACCTGCACCAGGCGCGCCTTGTCGCCCTCCACCGTGGCCCACGAAGGCGGCAGGTGCACCGCCAGGCGCTGGCGGCGCGCTTCGATCGCCGGGCGCACCTGCTCGACCGCTTCCTGCACCACGACGCGCGCGTCCACAGCGGCCCGCGCCAGGGTGATCAGCCCGCGCGTGACGCGCGACACGTCCAGCAGGTCGTCCACCAGGCGCGTCATGTGGCGCACCTGGCGGCCGATGATGTTGCTGCTCTGGCGCACCCGCGCTTCGTCGGGGGTGCCGATGCGCAGCAGCTCGGCGGCGGCGCTGATCGGCGCCAGCGGATTGCGCAGCTCGTGCGCCAGCATGGCCAGGAACTCGTCCTTGCGGCGGTCGGCCTCGACCAGCTTTTCCTCGGCCAGCTTGCGGTCGGTGACATCCCGGAAGAAGGAAGCGATGCTGCCGTCCTGCATGGGATAGGCGCGCACTTCGGTCCAGATGCGCTGGCCGTCCGGGAAGGTGTGCGCATAGATGGCGGCCGAGGCGACCCGGGTGCGCATCACTTCGCGGTACATGCGCCCGGAATCCATATCCATCGTGTGCGGGAACACTTCCCAATGATTGCGGCCGATGACATCGGCGGCGGCGGCCCGGCACAGGCGCAGGCCTTCGGCATTCATCTCGACGATGTTCCAGTCGGCGTCGAACACGGCGAAGCCTTCGGCGATGGTGTCGAAGATGCTGCGGCTGCGGTCGCGCTCCGCGCGCAGCGCGGCCTGGGCACGCGCGGTTTCGACCGCGGCCCAGGTGCGTTCGGCCACATCGCGCGCCAACTGCACATCGTCGTCGCTCCAGTGACGCGCTTCCGGGCAGTCGATGCCGAGGCAGGCCGTGAGCTGGTTCGACTTCACCAGCGGCACCACCAGCAGCGCGCCGATCGATTCGGCCGCATAGGCAGCGCGATAGCCCACGGACCGCAGGTCGTGCGCGGCATCGTGGATGCGCACCACATCGCCCGCCCGCAGCGCCGCACCCAGGGCCGGACCAAAATCGTCGAGGTCGAACAGGGGCCGCGACAGGGCCTTGCCGCCGCGCGCCCACCAGCGCGGCACCGAAAAGCGCCCGCTCGCGGCGTCCATTTCGGCATACACGACCCGGCCCGCATGCAGCTCGCCGCCCAGCAGCGCACTGGCGGTGGCGATCACCTCTTCGCTCGAAGCGAGCGGGCGCAGCGCGTCCGACACGGTCAGCTCGAAAGCCGCCCGGCGCTCGGCCGCGACCCGGCGCGTGGTTTCCATCACGGTGCAGAACAGGCCCGCCACCTGGCCATCGTCGCCGATCAGGGGGGCATGCGAGAAGGTGAAGGTGGCGCGCTCCGGATAGCCGCGCCGCGCCACCGTCATCGGCATGTCCTCGAAGTAGACCGGCTTGCCCGACAGGGCGCGGTCGATCAGCGGCACCATGTCCGTCCACACCTCGGACCACAGGTCGCGGAAGCGCTCGCCGAGGGCGCGGCCGTGCTTCTGCCCGAGCAGGGGCACGTAGGCGTCGTTGTAGAGGAAAGTCAGGTCGGGTCCCCAGGCCATGAACATGGGGAAGGCCGAATGCAGCATCATGTCCACCGCGGTGCGCAGGGCTGGCGGCCAGCGCTCGGGCGGACCGAGGGGCGTGCGGTTCCAGTCGTGGCGGCGGATGCGCGCGCGCATCGATGTGTCATCGCTGCCGATGTGCGGTAGTTGGGCCATGGCGCCGATTGTCGCATACCTTGTTGCTTGCAAGCCATGTTTTAGCACGCAAGCAACAAAGTTAAACGGTTTACCACGCGCGCATCACAACTTGATGAAGTGTTCCCGGTAGTAGCGCAGCTCTTCGATCGACTCGACGATGTCGGCCAGCGCCGTATGCTTCTGGTGCTTCTTGAAACCGGAGGCCAGCTCGGGCTTCCAGCGGCGGCACAACTCCTTCAGGGTCGACACGTCCAGGTTACGGTAGTGGAAGAAGGCTTCCAGCTTCGGCATGCCGCGCGCCATGAAGCGGCGGTCCTGGCAGATCGAATTGCCGCACATGGGCGACTTGTTCGCCGGCACATATTTCTTTAGGAAAGCGATCAATTCCTGCTCGGCCTGGGCTTCGGTCACGGTGGAGGCCTTGACGCGGTCGATCAGGCCCGACTTGCCATGGGTGCCCTTGTTCCAGTTGTCCATCTTGTCCAGGGTCTGGTCCGACTGGTGGATGGCGAACACCGGGCCTTCGGCGATCACATTCAGCTCCGGATCGGTCACGATCACGGCGATTTCGATGATGCGGTCGTTGTCGGGATCCAGGCCGGTCATTTCCATGTCCACCCAGACCAGGTTGAATTCATTCGGGCGCACGGCCGCGCCCGCGCCTTCGGTTTGTGTAGCTTGTGACATAATTCTCTCTTCGCCTTCTCAGTAGCGCATTCGTTTTTGGTAATCCTGCATTTTCTCACAGGCACAGCATGTCTTCACTCGGGTTTTCGGTCTTGTTCGTGGTTTTCCTCGCGCTTTCGCTGGGCGTGCGCTTCTGGCTGGCCAACCGCCAGATCCGCCACGTGCTGCGCCATCGCGCCAGCGTGCCCGCCGAGTTTGCACCGAAGGTGCCGCTCGCCGCGCACCAGAAGGCGGCCGACTACACGGTGGCCAGGAGCCGCTACGGCATCGTGGCGCTGCTGTGGGGCGCCGTGGTGCTGATCGGCTTCACCCTGCTGGGCGGCCTGCAGGCGCTGTCCTTTTCGCTGCTCGGCCTGACCGGCCCGGGCATGCTACACCAGATGCTGCTCGTGGTCGCGTTCGCGGTCGCGTCCAGCCTGCTCGACCTGCCCTTCGAGTGGTACCGCCAGTTCGTGCTGGAAGAGCGCTTCGGCTTCAACAAGATGACGCCTGGCCTGTGGGTCGCCGACATGCTCAAGGGCGCGCTGGTGGGCGCCGCGATCGGCCTGCCGCTGCTGTGGGTGATCCTGACCCTGATGGCCAGCAGCGGCGACTTGTGGTGGCTGTGGGCCTGGTGCGTCTGGAGCGGCTTCCAGCTCCTGATGATGGTGCTCTACCCGACCGTGATCGCGCCGCTGTTCAACAAATTCACGCCCCTCGAGGACGCAGCTTTGCGCGAACGTATCGAAGGCCTGATGGCGCGCGTCGGCTTCGCCTCCAAGGGCCTGTTCGTGATGGACGGCAGCAAGCGCAGCGCCCACGGCAACGCCTACTTCTCGGGCTTCGGGGCCAACAAGCGCATCGTGTTCTTCGACACCCTGCTGGCGCGCCTCGATCCGCACGAGATCGAAGCCGTGCTGGCCCATGAACTGGGCCACTTCAAGCTGCGCCACATCATCAAGCGCATCGTCGTGCTGTTCGCGCTGTCGCTCGCCTTCCTGGCCCTGCTCGGCTACCTGAAGAACCAGGCCTGGTTCTATACCGGCCTGGGCGTGCTGCCGATGATGGGCACGCCCAACGACGGCATGGCCCTGATCCTGTTCGCGCTGGTGCTGCCGGTGTTTACCTTCGTGCTGGCGCCGCTCAATGCGATTACTTCGCGCAAGCACGAATTCGAGGCCGACGCCTTCGCAGCGAAACATACCGATAGCAGCCACCTGGTGTCGGCCCTGGTCAAGATGTACGAGGACAACGCCTCGACCCTTACCCCTGACCCGCTGCATTCGGCCTTCCACGATTCGCATCCGCCGGCGTCGGTGCGGGTGAAGCACCTGTTGGCGGCGGCATGAGCATTCCCTTGAAACCGGGCGACCGGCACTGCATCCACGGCGCGCCGGCGCTGGATCCATCCACGATCCAGGCCCGCCTGGCCGAGGCGCCCGGGTGGCAGGCCACCGGCGGCGGCATCGCCCGGGCGTTCGCCTTTGCCGACTACCGCGCGACCATCGCTTTCGTGAATGCCGTCGCCGCCATGGCCGAGGAGCAGGACCACCATCCGGACATGCTGGTCGCCTACCGCCGCTGCACGCTCACCTATACTACCCACTCGGCCGGCAACGCCCTGAGTGACAACGATTTCATTTGCGCGGCCCGGGCCGACGCGATCTACACCCAGCAGGAAGGCGCATGAGCGACCGCATGGACAACTTCGCCGGCATCATCATCGCGGCCCACGGCCGCCACTACCTGGCCGATGTGGACGGCGAAAAGCTGCAGTGCGTCACGCGCGGCAAGAAGACCAACGTGGCCGTCGGCGACGTCGTGTTCCTCAAGCGCACCTCGAACGACCAGGCCGTGATCGAGAAGATCGCCGAACGCAGCACCCTGCTCTACCGCTCGGACCAGTACAAGTCGAAACTGCTGGCGGCGAACATCTCGCGCCTGTTCATCGTCGTGGCCACCGAGCCGGGCTTCGCCGACGACCTGGTTTCGCGTTCGCTGGTGGCGGCCGAGGCGGCCGGCATCGAGGCCCACATCATCCTGAACAAGGTCGATGTCGAGGAACCGCTGGCGCGGGCGCGCGAGCGCGCCGGCCTGTACGCTTCGCTCGGCTTTCCGGTGCACGAGCTGTCGGCGCGCACCCGGCCCGAGCACGCGGTGGAAACCCTGACGCCGCTGCTGGCCGGGCAATCCTCGATCTTCATCGGCCAGTCGGGCATGGGCAAGTCGTCCCTGATCAACCTGCTGGTGCCGGATGCCGACATCGCCGTGCGCGAGATCTCGGAGGCGCTCGACACCGGCAAGCACACCACCACCTTCACGCGCCTGTACACCTTGCCCGGTGTTTCGTCGACCAGGTCATCGATCATCGACTCGCCCGGCTTCCAGGAGTTCGGCCTGTACCACCTGACGGAAGGGATGCTGGAGCGCGCTTTCGTCGAGTTCAAGCCCTATCTCGGCGGCTGCAAGTACTACAACTGCCGCCACCTGGCCGAGCCGCAATGCGCGGTGCTGGGCGCGGTCGGGGAAGGCAGGATCGCGAAGATGCGGCACGCGCTGTATGCGCAGCTGCTGCACGAGTCGTCGCAAACACTATATTGACGTAGGGTGGTCGGCTCTGCCGACCGCGCGTTCAACTCCGGCGTGTGCCGTGGCGACGCATCCGACAGTTGAACGCGCGGTCGGCGGTCATTCAGTCCAGTGGACTGAATGACGACCACCCTACCGTCAAGCAAAACCCCTTATAATTCAAGGGATAACAGTTCAGCAAACACGCACAGACGATATGCCAGTCGCAAAGCCCATCAAGCATTTTCTGCAGTTCTCCGATTTCACGGCGGACGAATTCGAATACGTCATCGAGCGCGCCAAGGTCATCAAGCGCAAGTTCAAGGCCTACGAGGTCTACCACCCGCTGGTCGACCGTACCCTGGTGATGGTGTTCGAAAAGAGCTCGACCCGCACCCGCCTGAGTTTCGAGGCCGGCATGCACCAGCTGGGCGGCGCCGCGATCTACCTGAACACGCGCGACAGCCAGCTGGGCCGCGGCGAGCCGGTGGAAGACGCCGGCCAGGTGATGTCGCGCATGTGCGACATCATCATGGTGCGCACCTTCGGCCAGGAGATCATCGAACGTTTCGCCGCGCATTCGCGCGTGCCCGTGATTAACGGCCTGACCAATGAACACCACCCCTGCCAGGTGCTGGCCGACATCTTCACCTTCTACGAGCACCGCGGCCCGATCGCCGGCAAGACGGTGGCATGGATCGGCGACGCCAACAACATGCTGTACTCGTGGCTGCAGGCGGCCGAGGTGTTCGGCTTCCACCTGAACGTGTCCACCCCGAAGGGTTACGAGATCGATCCGAAACTGGTGAGCACCGGGCGCTACACCCTGTTCGAGAACCCTTCGGACGCCTGCGAAGGCGCGCACCTGGTCAGCACCGACGTCTGGACCAGCATGGGCTACGAGAAGGAAAACGCCGAGCGCCTGAAGGCCTTCGACGGCTTCATCGTGGACGCCGCCAAGATGGCGCGCGCCACGCCTGATGCCCTGTTCATGCACTGCCTGCCCGCTCACCGCGGCGAAGAAGTCGCCGCCGAGGTCATCGACGGACCGCAGTCGGTCGTCTGGGACGAGGCGGAAAACCGCCTGCACGTGCAGAAGGCCCTGATCGAATACCTGCTGCTCGGCCGGATCGAAGACAAATAATCGAAGTCACCAAGCCGCATTACGATTTTTTCACCCACCACAACCATTAGTTTGATCGTCGGCCCCGTTGTGTTTCACAGCGGGCCGGCTGACCATCCCGACCCCACCTCCCCTCCACACTGGAATCTTCCATGAGCGACATTAAAAAAGTAGTCCTCGCCTACTCCGGCGGCCTCGACACCTCCGTCATCCTGAAGTGGCTGCAAGACCACTACAACTGCGAGATCGTCACCTTCACCGCCGACCTCGGCCAGGGCGAAGAGCTGGAGCCGGCGCGCGCCAAGGCGATCAAGTTCGGCATCAAGCCGGAGAACATCTACATCGACGACGTGCGCGAGGAATTCGTGCGCGACTTCGTGTTCCCGATGTTCCGCGCCAATACCGTGTATGAAGGCGAATACCTGCTGGGCACCTCGATCGCCCGTCCGCTGATCGCCAAGCGCCTGATCGAGATCGCCAACCAGACCGGCGCCGACGCGATCTCGCACGGCGCCACCGGCAAGGGCAACGACCAGGTGCGCTTCGAGCTGGGCGCCTATGCGCTGAAACCCGACGTCAAGATCATCGCGCCGTGGCGCGAGTGGGACCTGCTGTCGCGCGAGAAGCTGCTCAAGTACGCGGAAGACGCGGGCATCGAGATCGACATGAAGCACAAGAACGGCGGCGCGCCCTACTCGATGGACGCCAACCTGCTGCACATCTCCTTCGAAGGCCGCCACCTGGAGAATCCGAGTGCGGAAGCCGAGGAATCGATGTGGCGCTGGACCGTGTCGCCGGAGCAGGCGCCGAACGAAGCCGAGTATCTCGACATCGAATACGAAGGGGGCGACATCGTGGCCCTGAACGGCAAGCGCATGAGCGCGGCCGAAGTGTTGACGGAACTCAACCGCCTGGGCGGCAAACATGGCATCGGCCGCCTCGACCTGGTGGAGAACCGCTACGTCGGCATGAAGTCGCGCGGCTGCTACGAGACCCCGGGTGGCGCCATCATGCTCAAGGCCCACCGCGCGATCGAATCGATCACCCTGGACCGCGAAGTGGCGCACCTGAAGGACGACCTGATGCCGCGCTACGCCAGCCTGATCTATAACGGCTACTGGTGGGCGCCGGAGCGCGTCGCGCTGCAGACCCTGATCGACCACACCCAGAAGACCGTCAACGGCTGGGTGCGCGTGAAGCTCTACAAGGGCAACGTAATCGTGGTGTCGCGCGATTCGAAGACCGATTCGCTGTTCGACATGAACATCGCGACCTTCGACGAGGACGGCGGCGCCTACAACCAGGCCGATGCGGGTGGCTTCATCAAGCTCAACGCATTGCGCATGCGTATTGCGGCCAAGGCGCGCGCCAAGCGCGGCCAGTAAGCTCTCGATTCTTTATAAAAACCGCCTTCGGGCGGTTTTTTTGTGTCGGAAATCCTTACATATGGATCGGGCTAAAAATAATGCCATGAGTTAAGCCATTGATAAATTTCAATAAATGATTCTTGGTACAAATATTGCTTAGTGAAAAGAAACTCAACCAGGAGACATCATGCTCACCCTTTCCCGCCTCGCCCTTTCGCTGCTCGCTTCATGCGCCTTCATGTCCGCCAGCCAGGCAGGCACCATCATCGATACCGGCGGAGCACCCGGTTCTTACTATGGCAACCCGAGTCTAATCAGCTGGCAATGGCTGGGTATTGAATTTTCGCTGGATAAGGATTACACGATCACCGGTATCAACGGCTGGATGAGTTCGCCGCAAGGCGGCCAAGTGCAGGTGAACATCGCCAGTCTTGCCGACGGCAAACCTGCAAACACCCTGTACTCTGGCAACATCGCCGTCGCCGCCGGCATGGACCAGGCATGGGCCGGTGTTTCTGGACTTGCCTGGAACTTGAATGCTGGCAGCTATGCCATGACCTTCACCACGCCAGGGGGTTTCGTTGGCTCGATGGGTGCTGCCGAAGTGCCGCTCAACACCCAGCGCTGGTTCGCCGACGAAAACCATGTCTGGCACAGCTGGCCGGGCAGCCTGGGCCTGCAGGTGTTCGGCGACGAGACCGGCGCTGGCGACGTGCCGGAACCCGCTTCGATCGCACTGATGGGCGTCGCCCTGGCCGGACTTGCCGCCAGCCGCCGCAAGCGCGCGCGCCGGATGCAGTAAACGGGCTTCAGCCACATCGAAAGCCGCCTTCGCGCGGCTTTTCTTCACTGGCGCGGCAGTGTCGCCACGGGATTGGAAAATCAGGCGCATCCATTCCAGCAAGCGCGCCCGGCACGACCTCTACCCCACCTCACCGGCTAAGCCGCGCCATCGCGCAAGTCGTCCACTGGCTCCTTCCCGAAGCCCTTTGCCAGCAGGTAATCCACCAGCCGCCCCGCGCAGGCATCGGGCGCCACCAGCACCCCGCCGTCTTTCATGTCGACGAATCGCTGCCTGAGCGGAAAGCGCGCGTCCGGCGTCGCCCGGATCTCGGCCTGCATGTCGGTATCGATCACCCCAGGCGCCAGGCTGACGCAGCGCACCCGCGCATCGCCGTCGAGCGCCACCGCCCGTGCGTGCTGGTCGAGCGCTGCCTTGGTGGCGCAGTACACGCTCCAGCCCGGATAGGCGCTGCGTCCGGCCCCGCTCGACACATGCAGGATGCGCCGTTCGGCCTGCGGCGCGGCCCGCACGAAGGCGCTGGAGAGGGCCAGCGGCGCCGCCACGTTGATGACGGCCGCGCGCAGCGCCGCCGCCGGCTCCTGCTCGGCCAGGGCCCCCACGGGCGAGACCACGCCTGCATTGTTCACCAGCAGCACCGTGTCGGCGCCAGCCAGGAAACTGCTCAAGGCATGGCCCTCGAGCCAGGCCGCCAGCGCCGGGGCATCCCCCAGGTCGACCACGGCCTGCTCCATGCCCTCGCCGATTTCCGCATGCCCGCGCGCCAGCCCCAGCACCGGGATGCCGCGCGCCACCAGTTCCGCCGCGATTGCGGCGCCCAGGCCACGCGAGTGGCCGGTCACGACTGCCTTGATCATCGCACGCCTCCGTTCCTTAGATGAACACCGGTTCCGGCTCCAGTTCCACGCCATATTTCGCCGCCACGTCCGCCTGGATCGCGCGCGCCAGGCGCACCACGTCAGCTCCCTGCGCGCCGCCCAGGTTGACCAGCACCAGCGCCTGCTTCGGATACACGCCGGCCGCGCCCAGCGCCCGCCCCTTCCAGCCGCAGCGGTCGATCAGCCAGCCGGCGGCCAGCTTCTCGCTGCCGTCCGGCTGGGCGTGGTGCACCAGCTCGGGATGCTGCGCCAGCAAGCGCGCGCAATGCTCGCGCGACACCACCGGGTTCTTGAAGAAGCTGCCCGCGTTGCCGATCTCGGCCGGATCGGGCAGCTTGCGGCGCCGGATCGCCTCCACCGTGCGCCCGATGTCCGCAGGCGTGGGCGAGGCAAAACCGGCCTCGTCCACCGCCTTGGCCAGCTCGGCATAGCGCAGGTTCGGGGTCCAGGCGGCCGGCAGCGCGAAGGTGACATCCAGCACCACCAGCTCGCGCCCTTCCGGATGCTTGAAGATGCTGTCGCGATAGGCGAAGCGGCAGGCGGCGGCGTCCAGCGTGCGCACCTCGCCCGTTGCCATGTCGTAGGCCGTCAGCGAATGGAACACATCCCTGGTTTCGGTGCCGTAGGCGCCCACGTTCTGGATCGGCGCCGCCCCCACCGTACCCGGTATCAGGGACAGGTTTTCCATGCCGCCCAGCCCCTGGGCCAGCGTCCACTGGACAAACGCGTGCCAGTTCTCGCCTGCCTGCGCCCGCACCAGGATGCGGCCGTCGCGCTCGCCCAGCACTTCCTTGCCCTGGCCGCTCATATGCAGCACGATGCCCTCGAAGTCGCGGGTGAACAGCATGTTGCTGCCGCCGCCCAGCACCAGGCGCGGCAGCCTGCTCAGCGCCGGGTCGCGGCGCAGCGCGTCCAGTTGCGCCGCGCCGTCCACCCGCAGGAAGTGCCGGGCCCGCGCCGGGATGCGGAAGGTGTTCAGGGCGGCAAGGGAATAGTCGTGGAGGATGGGCAGGTCGGCGAGCATAGGGTGGCGGTGTTTTTTGGCCATTATAGTGGCAAGCCCGGGTCGGTCCGTTTCCAGGCCGGTGAATCCAGTGGCCTGCGAGGGGTGTTGTCCGTTAAAATAGAGGGATTCATCTAGTTAGCATTACCAAGAAAAAGGAAAAACGCCATGCCATCGTTTGATGTCGTCTGCGAAGCAGACATGGTCGAAGTGAAGAATGCCGTCGAACAGTCGAACAAGGAAATCACCACCCGCTTCGACTTCAAGGGCAGCTCGGCCAACGTCGAGCAAAAGGAAAAGGAACTGACCCTGCTCGCCGATTCCGATTTCCAGCTCGGCCAGGTCAAGGACGTCCTGATCAACAAGATGGCCAAGCGCAAGGTCGACGTGCGCTTCCTCGACGAAGGCAAGGTCGAGAAGATCGGCGGCGACAAGGTCAAGCAGGTCATCAAGGTGCGCAACGGCATCGAGACCGAGGACGCCAAGAAGATCACCAAGCTCATCAAGGAAAGCAAGATGAAGGTGCAGGCCAGCATCCAGGGCGAATCGGTGCGCGTCACCGGCGCCAAGCGCGACGACCTGCAGGCCGCCATGGCCATGCTGCGCAAGGACGTGCAGGAACTGCCGCTGGCTTTCAACAACTTCCGCGACTGACCCGTCGCCGGGCTGGCGCGGCCAATTGTCGCGCAAACCCTGCCCCGCCTTGGGGTAGAATGACGGCCGTGCGCCTGCGCGGTCGTCGATGCATATGTACGCGTAGGGAACTACGGCGGTTTAAGGATTGCAATGAAACGTGTTGATGATTTCCGCCTGCGACTGGGCAACAGGGAATTCGTGCCCATCATGATCGGCGGGATGGGCGTGGACATCTCGACCTCGGAACTGGCCCTCGAAGCCGCCCGCCTCGGCGGCATCGGCCACATTTCCGATGCAATGGTGCAGGACGTGTCGGACCGCAAGTTCGACACCACCTTCGTCAAGGACAAGACCAAGCTCTACAAGTTCAACATCAACAACATGAACAAGGCGGTGGTCCAGTTCGACCTCGACCGCCTGGCCGAGGCAACCCGCCTGCACGTGGGCTCGACCATGGAAGCGAAGAAGGGCGATGGCCTGATCTTCGTGAACTGCATGGAAAAGCTGACCATGAACGCGCCCAAGGAAACCCTGCGCACCCGCCTGTCGGCGGCGATGGACGCGGGCATCGACGGCATCACCATGTCGGCCGGCCTGCACCTGGGTTCCTTCGAGCTGATCAAGGACCACCCGCGCTTTCGCACGACCTTCCTGGGCATCATCGTCTCGTCGGTGCGCGCGCTGCAGCTGTTCCTCAAGAAAGTATCGCGCCTGGACCGCCTGCCCGACTACATCATCGTCGAAGGCCCGCTGGCCGGCGGCCACCTGGGCTTCGGCATCGACGACTGGAAGCAGTACGACCTGCACACCATCATGGACGAGATCCATGCCTTCATGCGCGCGCAGGACCTCGACATCCCGGTGATCGCCGCGGGCGGCATCTTCACCGGCTCGGACGCGGTCGGCTTCCTGGAAAAAGGCGCCGCCGGCGTGCAGGTGGCAACCCGCTTCACCGTCACCCACGAGTGCGGCATGCCGGACCACGTCAAGCAGGAATATTTCCGAGCCAGCGAGGAAGACATCATCGTCAACGGCGTATCGCCCACCGGCTACCCGATGCGCATGCTGAAAAGCACGCCGGCGATCGGTTCCGGCATCCGCCCGGGCTGCGAATCCTACGGCTACCTGCTGGACGCCACCGGCAACTGCGCCTACATCAACTCGTACAACCGCGAAGTGCAGGCCAGCCCGGACGGCAAGAACATCTCGGTGCTGGACAAGACCTGCCTGTGCACGCACATGCGCAACTTCAATTGCTGGACCTGCGGCCACTTTACCTACCGCCTGAAGGACACCACGCACCGCCTGGCCGACGGCAGCTACCAGATCCTGTCGGCCCAGCACGTGTTCGAGGACTACCAGTTCAGCGTCGACAATGGGGTCGCGCTGCCGCCGAAACAGGAAATCGTCGCCGCATAAACGCTGGAACAGCCGTTCAGTATCCTGGGGGCCACGAATCATCGTGGCCCTTTTGTCTTGCGCCGTCCTGCTGCGAACGTGTGTAAAGTGAGCGTCTCAACGTGCGCTTCTCATAAAGGCTGCCGGCATGTCGTCCACGATTGAACCGTCTGCACAGGTCTGCTTCCTGACCGATGACGAGGGCAAGGTCGTCACCTGGAATCCGGCCTGCGCCGCGCTGTTCGGCTGGACGCCGGAACAGGCGCCGGGCCGCATGCTGACCGATCTCGTCGCCGGCGATGCCGCCTGGCCTTCCCTGGCCGCCGCCGGCGGGGCGCGGGTGCGCATGCGCTTTGCCGCCGGACGCGAAGGCCGCGCCTCGCTGTCCCTGCTGCGCCAGGTCGACGCCCGCGGCGATCCGCATGGCTGGAGCGCCAGCGTCGCCATCGCCCCTGAAGACTCCCTGTCCGAAGCCGAGCGCGTCGGCAATACCCCGCTGGCCGAGGTGGTGGACCTGTTGCCCGGCACCTTCTACGCGCTCAACCGCGAAGGCCGGCTGCTCCTGTGGAACCACAACCTCGAACGCCTTACCGAGATGACGCCGGACGAACTCGCCTGCGCCCGGGTGATCGACATGTTCGAGCCGCGCGAGCGCGCCGAGGCGCTGGAGAACATCCGGCGCGTGTTCGAGGAAGGCGCCGAGGTCTCGATGGAAATGAACTACGTATCGCGCAGCGGGCGCGAGACACCGATGCTGGTCGGCGGGGCTCGCGTGGGCTGCGACGGCGACCACTACCTGTTCGGCATGGGCATCAACATCGCCAATCGGCGCGACAAGGAGCGCCGGCTGCTGCTGAGCGAACGGGCGCTGCATGCGGCCAGCAACGGCGTCGTCATCACCCACTGCACCGGGCCCGACAATGTCATCGAGTACGTGAATCCGGCCTTCGAGCACATTGCCGGCTACCCGGCGAGCGACGTGATCGGCCGCGACCCGCGCTTCATGGCCGCACCCGGTTTCGATGCCCACGAACGCAGCCAGGTGCGCATCGCCATCGCCGAGCGGCGCGCGGTGAACGTGGTGTTCCGCAACCGGCGCAAGAGCGGCGAGATCTTCTGGAACGACCTGAGCATCACCCCGGTGCGCGACGACTACGGCGAAGTGACCCATTTCATCGGCATCCTGCAGGACGTCACCGCCACCAAGCAGCGTACCGACCACCTCGAGCACGAAGTCAATCACGACGCCCTCACCGGCCTGGCCAACCGCACCCTCATGTGGGACCGGCTCGACCATGCCGTGCACCTCGCGCAGCGCCACGGCTCGATGGTCGCGGTGGTGCTGGTCGACCTGGACAACTTCAAGAACATCAATGACGGCTTCGGCCACGAGGCCGGTGACGTGGTGCTCAAGGTCGTGGCGCGCCGGCTGCAGGCGGTGGTACGCGACAGCGACACGGTGGCGCGCATGTCGGGCGACGAGTTCGTGCTGGTGCTGGTGGACCAGCCCTCGGTGCGCTTCACGCTGCGCATGGCCGAGCGCCTGCGCCGCGCCATGACGATGCCGGTGGCCTTCGGCGGCAACGAGATCCCGGTCGGGGCCAGCCTCGGGGTAGCGACTTTCCCGCAGGATGGCGGTACGGCGCCCGAACTGGTGCGCGCGGCCGACATGGCGATGTACCACGCCAAGGGCAATGGCGGCGGCGTGCACTTCTTCTCGCCCGAGATGCGCCTGGCCAGCGAAAAGCGCGCCGCGCTCGCCGACAGCATCCGCAGCGCCCTCGAGCACGACGAGCTGTTCCTGCTGTTCCAGCCGCGCATGGATGCGCGCAGCGGCAAGGTGCGCGGCTTCGAAGCCCTGCTGCGCTGGCGCCATCCGAAGCACGGCATCATGCTCCCCGCAAGCTTCCTGGCCGAGGCCGAAGAGTCCGGCAAGATGATCGAGATCGGCAACTGGGTGCTGGACCAGGCCTGCGCCTTCCTGCAGGAGTTGCACCGGCTCGGCTACACGGGGCTGCCGGTCTCGGTGAACGTCTCGCACCGCGAGTACAGCCAGCATGGCTTCATATCCGGCGTCGCCACCCGCATGGCGCACTACGGCCTGCCGCCGGGCAGCCTGGAAATCGAGATTCCCGAAGCCGACCTGATCCGCAACCCCGGTCTCGGGCGCGACCTGTCCGCGCAGTTGCGCGAGGTCGGCGTGGGACTGTCGCTCGACGAGTTCGGCAAAGGGATCTCGGACCTGTCCTTCCTGCGCCAGCTGTCGGTGCGCCAGGTGAAGCTGTCGAAAGCCGCGGTGCACGACATTGCCCGCGAGGGCAATGGCAGTGCGCTGGCCAAGACCCTGATCGACATCGGCCACAACCTCGAACTGGCCGTGGTGGGCGAAGCGGTCGAGACCGAAGCGCAGGTGGAATTCCTGCGCTCGCATGGCTGCGACCAGCTGCAGGGACAGTGGTTCAGCGAGCCGCTGGCGCCCGACGCGGCGCGCCGGATGCTCGACCAGCGCCAGCATTTGTAGGGTGGTCGGCTTCGCCGACCGCGCGTCCAATCAGAATAGGCGCTACCACAACGCGGCCGTGAGTTGAACGCGCGGTCGGCAAGCCGACCACCCTACAGAGGCTCAACCGTCCTTGTTGATGCGGTTGATGAGCGCCCCCAGCACGTCCTCGGCCAGTTCGTTGTCCACCTGGCAGGTGCCGGCATTCTCGTGTCCGCCCCCGCCGTATTCCAGCATCAGGGCGCCGATATTGGTGCGCGAAGTGCGGTTCAGGATCGACTTGCCGGTGGCGAACACCGTGTTCTGCTGCTTCACGCCCCACAGCACATGGATCGAGATGTTAGTCTCTGGAAACAGCGCATAGATGATGAAGCGGTTGCCGGCGTAGATCACCTCTTCCCCGCGCAGGTCGAGCACCACCAGGTTGCCATGCACCCGGGCGCAGCGCCGGATCTGCTCCTTGCACCGCTCGCTATGCTCGAAGTACAGGGCGGTACGCTCGCGCACGTCCGGCAACTCCATGATGCGCTCGATCGGGTGCCGGGCGCAGTAGTCGATCAGGGCCATCATCAGCTGGTAGTTCGAGATGCGGAAATCATGGAAGCGGCCCAGGCCGGTGCGCGCGTCCATCAAGAAATTCAGCAAATTCCAGCCCTGCGGGAACAGCACCTCGTCGCGGGTGAAGCGGGCCGAATCGCCCTTGTCGACCGCCGCCATCATGTCGCTCCAGGCCGCAGGAAAGCTGCGCGCGCCGCCATAGTGGTCGTACACCACGCGCGCCGCCGATGGCGCGTCGGGGTGGATGATGTGATTCTCGCGCTGGCCGGTGTTGCGGATGGTTTCCGACAGGTGGTGGTCGAAGGCCAGGTGGGCCGCCGCCACGTAAGGCAGGTTGGTGGTGATGTCGCGCTGGGTAATGGCGATTTTGCCGTCCTGCATGTCTTTCGGGTGCACGAACAGGATGTCGTCGATCAGGTCGAGGTGCTTCAGCAGCACGGCGCACACCAGGCCGTCGAAGTCGCTGCGGGTAACGAGTCGGAATTTGTCGTGATCGGCTGACATCTGCACTTCCTTTCAGGAGTCGGGACGCGGGACGGGGACGGCCGGCTGGAACAGCCTGGACCGGTCCCGAAAGATCATACCTTGCAATGTTTCCGCCTGTCAGATTTTGCGGTGGCGCATCCTGGCAAGGCAGGGAGCAGTCCATTCCCCGTATCGTGCAGGCTGTCGCATGGCGCTGGCTCCATGGAGGCGACGGGGGTAAAGTTGCATCATCCCAACAGTTGTAGATGCCGGAGATGTTGTATTTCCGGCACCCGGGGGCGACGACGCGGTACACTCGCCCCCTGCACCGAGAACGAACGAACCGACATGCAAGCAAGGAACTCAAGCCCGCATTATTTTTCCAGCGTCCTGTCGTGGCTCTACCGCGGCTTCGACGCCGTCGCGACCTGGGTCACCCAGCTGTCGTGGTGGAAGTTTTTCCTGTTTGCGATCCTGACGCTGACGGCTGGCGCGATCCTGCAGGAAGAGCTGTTTTCGGGCCCGGTCGAAGAAGAGATTTCGCGCGCCGAGCGTGACGCCGGACGGCGCAGCGACGCCGCCATCCTGATCGACGAGAGCGGCATCCGTTTCCATCCGCGCAACCGCGCCCGCAGCCACGCCGGCGCCACGCCGCCGGAACCGCCGCTGCCGCCGGACACGGGCGGCGTGCCGGAGGCGCCCGACGCGCCGGCGGCTCCGGGCGTACCGGCACCTCCGACGACCCCCGCCGTGCCGGACGTGGGCGCCAGCGGCGAATCGGTCCACATCGAACTGCCGCCGCAGATCGGCGAAGAACTGTCGAACGCCATCGAGGCGGCGGTGGAAGACGCGGCCGAGCAGAAGGTGTCGCGCTACCACAAGCAGGCCTCGACCTGGTTCATGAATTTCGTGTTGCTGTTCGTGCTGGCCCTGTTCGGCACCAAGGCCCTGGTCGGCGGCAAGAAGCGCGCCGAAGCCCAGTCCCAGATGGCGAACGCGGCCGCCGAGCGCGAGGCGATGCAGCGCCAGCTGTCGGAAACCAGGATGCAGATGATGCAGGCCCAGGTGGAGCCGCACTTCCTGTTCAATACCCTCGCCTCGGTCGAGCACCTGATCCAGGTCGACCCGCCGCGCGCCTCCGCCATGCAGCGCAGCCTGATCCAGTACCTGCGCGCCGTGCTGCCCCAGATGCGCGACAATGCCGTCGTCACCGGCCTGGGGCGTGAAGTGGACATGGTCACGGCCTACCTGAACCTGCTCAAGATGCGCATGGAAGAACGCCTGAGGGTGGTGATGGACGTGCCCGAAGGCCTGCGCAGTGCGGCCTTCCCGCCGATGATGCTGCAGTCGATGGTCGAGAACGCGATCAAGCACGGCCTCGAATGCAAGCCGGAAGGCGGCACCCTCAAGATCCAGGCCGATGTGGTCGACAACCGGCTGCGCGTCACCGTCACCGACGACGGCGTGGGCTTCGGCGTGGTGCCGAGCGACGGCACGGGCCTGGGCCTGCAGACGATCCGCGACCGCCTCAAGCTGCTGCACGGCGACGCCGCCGGCCTGCATATCGCGGCCAACAGCCCCAGCGGCGTGATCGCCATGATCGAAGTGCCGTACTGCATTTCCAAATAAGCGCGCTTCCAAGGAAACGGATATGCCTGGCAACTTGCCTCCCGCGCTGTTTCGTTGAATAATTATTACCTCCTTCCTGCCGCGAGACGACCATGCCTACCGCAATCATTGCCGACGACGAAAGACTGATGCGCGACCAGTTGCGCCTGCGACTGTCCGAGGTCTGGCCGGAGCTCGACATCCTGGGCGAAGCGAAGAACGGCGAGGAAGCGGTGGAACTGGTGGAGCAGCTCAAGCCGGACCTGACCTTCCTCGACATCCGCATGCCCGGCAAGACCGGCATGGAAGCGGCGCGCGACATCGGCGACCGCAGCCAGATCGTGTTCGTCACCGCCTACGACCAGTACGCGGTGGAAGCCTTCGAACGCGGCGCGATCGATTATGTGCTCAAGCCGACCGAGCCGGAGCGCCTGAAGGTCACGGTGGACCGCCTGAAGGGACGCCTGGAGCGCCCCACCGAAAAGGTCAACGACAGCGTGCAGGCGATGCTGTCGCAGCTGGCCGAGAAGATCGCCGCGCCCAAGCCGAAGCACCTGCAGTGGATCCAGGCCAGCATCGGCCAGGACCTGCGCATGATCCCGGTGGAAGACATCCTGTTCTTCCGCTCGGACGAGAAGTACACCTGCGTGCAGACGGCCAGCTTCGAGGCGCTGATCCGCAAGCCGGTGCGCGACCTGGCCGAGGAGCTCGACCCTTCGCTGTTCTGGCAGATCCACCGCGCCACCCTGGTCAACGTCAACGCCATCGAAGGCGTGACCCGCGACATCCGTGGCCGCCACCTGGTGCTGGTCAAGGGAAGGCCGGAAAAGCTCGAGGTGAGCCGCAGCTTCCTGCATCTGTTCAAGCAGATGTGAGCGGTTCCGCCCTCCTCCGAGGGCGGCGCCGGTGGACGCACCATCCTGCGGGGCACTGCCAGCCCCGCCCTCCCTTGTCTCGCATCAAGCCCCGTTCCGCACCCTCGCCGTAATGTAGAGCTCCCGGCCTCCGCAGGCCTTCGCTTGCAGCATTCCCGCATGACACCACAGCGACGCCCACGCCGGCGCAGTTCGGGCCCGGCGGTTCTCGTGTTCTCTTTCCTTGGCGGCTATTGCGCCGGCCAGGCCGCCGCTGCCTTGCGTCGCGCCCGCAGCGTGCGCCGCAGCGGGCGCGCATCCGAGGGGCGCCGCATCGACAGCCGGCGCATCGTCCACAATGCCAGCGACGCCATCCTGTCGATCGACGAGGATGCCGTCATCCTGTTCGCCAACCCTGCCGCAGCCCAGATGTTCGCCAGCAGCGTCGCCAGCATGCAGGGCAGCTCGCTGGCGCGCTTCATCCGGGCGCCGGTCCGCGATGCGCACACGCCGCGCGACTACTTCCCCGCCGGGGGCGGCCGCGCCGGGCGCCGGGCGACCGACTACGCCGTCACTGGCATCCGCGCCAATGGCCAGTTGTTCCCGATCGAAGGCTCGATCTCCACCGTCGAACAGGAAGGGCGCGAAGTCTGCACCGTGATCCTGCGCGACGTCTCCGAACGCCACCTGGTGCAGCAGAAGCTGGCGCGCTCGCACGACCAGCTGCGCCAGCTGTCGGCGGCGCTGCAGACCATCCGCGAAGAAGAGCGCACCCACATCGCGCGCGAGCTGCACGACGACCTCGGCCAATTGCTGGCCTCGCTGCGCATGGACCTCACCCTGCTGCAGGGCAACCTGCAGTTGCCCGCGCCGAGCCGCCGCCTGATCGAAGGCATGGAAACCAACCTCTTGACGGCGATTACCTCACTGCGCCGGATCGCCACCAACCTGCGCCCGCGCGCGCTCGATGAAGGCGGCCTGTACTTTGCGCTGCAGGGGCTGCGCGAGGACTTCGTCGAGCGCCACGGCATCGCCTGCACGCTGCTGGCCGAGGAAGCCGAGCTGCGCCTGGACGACGGCGCCAGCACCGCCATCTTCCGCATCGTGCAGGAAGCCCTGACCAACATCGCGCGCCATGCTGGCGCCACCCAGGTCGTGCTCAGGCTCGACCGCGTCGACGGCCACCTGCTGCTCACCATCCGCGACGACGGCCGCGGCATCCGTACCGAAGACATGGAAAAGAAGGAGTCGCTCGGTCTGGTCGGCATGCGCGAGCGGGTCTGGGGGATGGGCGGAGCAATCACGATCGGCAACGACGACGCGCCCGGCACCCGCATCGACATCGCGCTGCCGCTGCATAGTCAGCTCATCCAGGAGGACGGCGCCGCCCAGGACATGTAAGCAGCTCCCGCGTGTTGGGCATATCAGGATGTCAAATAGCAACATGTCATTAACTGGACATATTCGCTAGTTAAGATCCGCATCGATCTGAGTTTATTGAGAACTCGACATCCTGTCCAAACCAAAGGAGCTCTACATGAAGTCCAAGTACCTGGCAGCCGCGCTGCTGTCTTCCCTGCCACTGTTCGCCAACGCCCAGACCAACGTCCAGATCTACGGCGTGATGGACGCATCGATCGGCGTGGAAGACACCGACGCACCGGGTGAAGACAGCCGCACCGTGGTCAACTCGGGTAACCAGTCGAGCAGCCGTCTCGGCTTCCGTGGCACCGAAGACCTGGGCAATGGCCTGAAGGCGCTGTTCAATATTGAAGCCGGCGTTGCCCTCGACACCGGCAATGCCGATTCCTCGCTGTTCGGCCGCCGCGCCGTGGTCGGCCTGCAGGGCGCCTTCGGCACCCTGACCGTGGGTCGCGAATACAGCCCGATCGCCGCTGTCGCGGCCGCCAGCGACGCGCTGGGCCAGGGCCTGTACGGCAGCAACCTGTCGGCCTTCACCACCGGCCGCCTGACCCGCCGCCTGGCCAACTCGGTCAACTACAAGAGCAACGCAGCGGGCGGTTTCACCGTCAACGCCGCCTACTCGACCGGCGAGCGCGCCGTCGAGCCGTCGGGCGACCTGATGGGCGTGTCGCTGGAGTACAAGGCCGGCGCCCTGTACCTGGGCGCGGGTTATCACCAGATCGAACGCCTGGCGACCGGCGACGACAAGGAATACGCCTTCGGCGCCGGCTACACCATGGGTGCGTTCGAACTGAAGGGCAGCTACCTGGTCGCCGACCTGACCGGCCCGAACAACGAGTACAAGAACACCACCTTCGGCGGCGCCTACACCGCCGGCGCCAACAAGTTCTTCCTCAGCTTCCAGCAGCAGAAGCTCGAGAGCGGCGCCAAGGGCAACACCGTGACCCTGGCCTACACCTACGCGCTGTCGAAGCGTACCAACATCTACACCACCTACGCCCAAGTACGCAACAACGGCCGCGGCGTGTTCGGCCTCACTTCGTCCTCGGTCTCCTTCGCTCCGCCGGCAACCGCACTGGGCGCCGATCCGCGCGTGTTCAACGTCGGTGTCCGTCACTCGTTCTAAAGCTTCAACGCCCGACGCGGCGCAAGCCGCGTTTCTTTCAATGCCGGCTCCGCCGGCATTGTCGTTCCCGGCAAACCCACCAAGGCTGCGCCACTGCCGCCGTGATCGGTGCATGCTTCCACTACCTATCGTCCCAGGCTTGACCCGCGCACGATCGGAAAAATACTGAACATAGGCAATTTTTCAAGTTTAATACTCTTGCTACAGCCGCAGTCACCGGCAGGCTGAGCCGCGTTCGTACCTTCCAAGGCGCGCACGATTGAACTAATTAACGATTGCTCAATATTGCTTCCGGTATGATCGTCGGCAAATTTGGCAATTCCTGTTATTCGCTTTTTGACGACAAGAGGTGGCGCATGACGACGACGGCACGGCTCGACGGGGCCCGTAGCGGGACCATCAACAGCATCGACCTGGCAGGGGGCGGCGACGCCCACCGCGCCGAACTGGAGACCCTGCGCACAGCCATCGAAGCCCGCATGGTCCAGCTGCTGGCCGATTGCGGCGACAGCGCCGACCCGCTGTGCGCGGCCATGTACGCGGGGGCGCTCAGCGCCGGCAAGCGCATGCGTCCGCTGCTCGTGATGCTGGTCGCACGCGACCTCGGCTGCACCTCACCCGCCCTGGCGGACGTGGCCTGCGCGGTCGAGATGGTGCATGCCGCCTCGCTCATGCTGGACGACATGCCCTGCATGGACAATGCCCAGCTGCGGCGCGGCAAGCCGGCCATCCACGTCCAGTATGGCGAGGACGTCACCATCCTGGCCTCGGTGGCGCTGCTGAGCCGTGCGTTCGGCGTGCTGGCCGCGGCCGGCGACATCCCGCCGGTGACGCGCGCCCGCCTGGTCGCGCGCCTCAGCGAAACCGTCGGCGTCCAGGGACTGGTGCGCGGCCAGTACCGCGACCTGCATGGCGCGGCGAATACGCCCGACGCCATCGCCACCACCAACGAACTCAAGACCGGCGTGCTGCTCGGCCTGGCCGTCGACATGGCGGCCATCATCGCCCAGAGCGACGAGGCCGTGGCGCAGTCGCTGCGCGCCTTCGCGCTGGCGGCCGGCCACGCTTTCCAGATCCGCGACGATTTCCTCGACCTGCCGGGCAAGGACATCGCCCTGACCGGGCTCGAGAGCGGCAAGGACACCGGCAAGGACATCGGCAAGGCCACCCTGCTGGCCTCCATCGGCCTCGACGAGGCCCAGCGCCGCCTGGCCAGGCACCTGCAGGAAGCGCAGCAGCACCTCGATGCGGCGCTCGGCCCGCGGGCGCGCACCCGCCAGTACCTGCTCGGCATGTTCCCGCAGGGCCGCGCACGGCTGCGTTTCGGCGCCGACGCCGGCGTGCCGGCGACCGATGCCGCGCGCGGGCGCGAAGCGTTGGTGAACTGATCGGTAGAAAGCATCGCATGGCGCACTTCGGGGTGGTCGCACCCGCGTTCTACAGCCACTTCAGCGCACTGGGCGCGCTCGCGGGCGAACTGGTCACGCGCGGGCACCGCGTCACCTTCCTGCACCAGGCGGATGCCTCCGCCTTCGTGAGCGATCCGCGCGTGGGCTTCCACGCCCTCGGTGCAGACAGCCATCCTCCTGGTTCGCTCGACGCCGTGCTCCGGCGCGCCGCCAGCCCGGGCAGCCCCTTCGGACTGCGCCGCGTGATCCTCGACATGGCGGCCGGCACCGACATGCTGTGCCGCGAGCTGCCGCGCGCCATCGACACCCTCGGCATCGACGTCATCGTCGCCGACCAGATGGAAGCGGCCGGCGGCCTGGTCGCCGAGGGACTCGGCCTGCCCTTCGTCTCGGTGGCCTGTGCGCTGCCGGTGAACCGCGAGCCCGGCATTCCACTGCCGGTGATGCCCTTCGCCTGGGCCGACGACGAGCGTACGCGCCGCATGGTCGAAGGCAGCACCCGCGTCTACGACTGGATGATGGGGCCGCACCGGCGCAGCATCGCGGCCAATGCGCGGCGCCTGGGCCTGCCCGTGCGCGACGGCCTGCACGAATGCCTGTCGCCGCTGGCCCAGCTCAGCCAGACCGTGGCCGCCTTCGACTTCCCGCGCCGCGCGCTGCCGCCCCATTTCCATCATGTGGGTCCACTGCGCTCCACCTCGCCCACGTCCCGCCAGGCGGGTGCGGCGGACAAGCGCAGCATGCCCGCGGTCGCCGCCGGCCGGCCCTTCGTATTCGCCTCGCTGGGCACCATGCAGGGCGGGCGCATCGCCCTGTTCAAGCGCATTGCCCGCGCCTGCCGCGCGCTCGACGTGCAGCTGCTGGTGGCCCACTGCGGCGCCCTCGATGCCCGCCAGGAGCGCCAGCTGGAACAGGCCGGCGCGACCTGGGTCTGCGCATTCGCCCACCAGCAGGCGGTGCTGGAACGCGCCGATGCGGTGGTGACGCACGCGGGCTCGAACACGGTCATGGACGCGATCGCCGCACGCACGCCGATCCTGGCCCTGCCGATCGCTTTCGACCAGCCCGGCACCGCGGCGCGCGTGGTTCACGCCGGCATCGGCCTGCAGGCGTCCGCCCGCGTCTCCGGCAGCGCGCACATGGCCGGCCTGCTGCGGCGCCTGATCGGCGAAAGCGGCTTCGCCGCGCGCCTGGAAGCGCTGTCCGCCAGCGTGGCCGATGCCGGCGGCACGCTGCGCGCGGCCGACATCGTCGAAACCGCGCTGCAGCTGCGGCGCGCGCCGGAAAGCGTGGCTTCCCTTGGATAAACCCGCGTCCGAGTACGACCTGGTGCTGGCCGGCGGCGGGCTCGCCAACGGCCTGCTGGCCTGGCGCCTGCGCAGCCTGCGCCCCGAGCTGCGCATCCTGCTGCTGGAGGCAGGCGGCCGCATCGGCGGCAACCACACCTGGTCCTTCCATGACTCCGACCTCACCCCGGCACAGGGGGCATGGATCGCGCCGCTCGTCTCGCAGCGCTGGCCGCGCTACGACGTGGCCTTTCCCGACCTGGCCCGCACCCTCGAAGGCGGCTATGCCAGCATCGCCTCGAACGACTTCGCGCGCGTGATCGAGCCGGCGCTGGGCGCCTCGCTGCTCACCTGCGTGCGCATCGAGGAGCTCACCCCGACCACGGTACGCCTGGCCGGCGGGCGCACCATCCGCGCCCGCGCCGTGATCGACGGGCGCGGCATGCGGCCCACCGGGCGGCTTTCGCTCGGCTACCAGACCTTCCTCGGACAGGAACTGCGCCTGGCCAGTCCGCACGGACTGGCGGGCCCGGTGATCATGGACGCCACCGTCGAACAACAGGGCGGCTACCGTTTCGTCTACCTGCTGCCCTTCGGGCCGGACCGGGTGCTGGTCGAGGACACGCATTACGTCGACAGCGCCGCATGGGAGCCGGAACGCCTGCGCGCCAACATCGCGGCGTATGCGCATGCGCGCGGCTGGCAGGTGGCCGACGTGCTGCGCGAAGAGCAGGGCTCGCTGCCGATCGTGCTGGCCGGCGACTTCGACGGGTTCTGGGACGACCTGGCCGGCCAGCCCACCAGCGGCCTGCGCGCCGGCCTGTTCCACCCGACCACCGGCTATTCGCTGCCGCACGCGGTGCGCCTGGCCGAGCGCATCGCCGCCCTGCCCGACCTGCGCGCGCCGGCGCTGTTCGCCGCGATGCGCGAGGAGGCGCGCCGCGAATGGCAGGGCCAGCGCTTCTTCCGGCTGCTCAACCGCATGCTGTTCCTGGCCGGGCGGCCGGAACAGCGCTGGCGCGTGATGCAGCGCTTCTACCGCCTGCCGGCGCCCCTCATCGCACGCTTCTACGCGGGCCGCCTGCGGCTGGGCGACAAGGCGCGCCTGCTCAGCGGCAAACCGCCGGTACCGGTGGCGCAAGCCCTGGCGGCGGCATGCAAGATCCACCCCGAACAGATCAGGAAAGCAGCATGACCCAAGCTCATTTGCAACAAGGACGGCAACAAAAGCGGGCCGTGGTGGTCGGCGCCGGCTTCGGCGGCCTGGCGCTCGCCATCCGGCTGCAGGCCAGCGGCACTGCCGTCACCCTGCTGGAAAAGCGCGACAAGCCGGGCGGACGCGCCTACGTCTACGAAGACCAGGGCTTCGTGTTCGACGCCGGGCCGACCGTCATCACCGATCCCTCCTGCATCGAAGAGCTGTTCACGCTGGCGGGCAAGCGCATGGCCGACTACGTCGAGCTGATGCCGGTGACGCCTTTCTACCGCCTGTGCTGGGAAGACGGCAGCCATTTCGACTACGCCAACGACCAGGAGGCGCTCGACCGCCAGATCCACGCGCGCAACCCGGCCGACGTGGAAGGCTACCGCCGCTTCCTCGCCTATTCGAAGGCGGTATTCGACGAGGGCTACCTGAAGCTCGGCGCCGTGCCCTTCCTCTCGTTCCGCGACATGATCGCAGCCGGCCCGCAGCTGGCGCGGCTGCAGGCCTGGCGCAGCGTGTACGGCATGGTGGCGCGCTTCATCCAGGACGAGCAGCTGCGCCAGGCCTTTTCCTTCCATTCGCTGCTGGTGGGCGGCAATCCCTTAGCCACCAGCTCGATCTACACCCTGATCCATGCGCTCGAGCGCCAGTGGGGCGTGTGGTTCCCGCGCGGCGGCACCGGGGCGCTGGTGCGCGGCATGGTGCGCCTGTTCCAGGACCTCGGCGGGCGCATCGAGCTGAACGCGCCGGTGGCGCAGATCGAGGCCGCCGGCAATCGCGTCAGCGGGGTGCGGGTCGAAGACGGCCGCCTGTTCGCGGCCGACGCGGTGGCCTCGAACGCCGACGTGGTGCACACTTATGCCAAGCTGCTCGGCCAGCATCCGCGCGGCGCGGCGCAGGGACACGCGCTGCAGAAGAAGCGCTTCAGCAATTCGCTGTTCGTGCTCTACTTCGGCCTGGACAAGCACCACGAACAGCTGCAGCACCACACGGTGTGCTTCGGCCCGCGCTACCGCGAACTGATCAAGGACATCTTCCAGGGCCAGCAGCTGGCCGACGACTTTTCGCTCTACCTGCATGCGCCCTGCGTGACCGACCCGTCGCTGGCCCCGCCCGGCTGCGGCAGCCATTACGTGCTGGCGCCGGTGCCGCACCTGGGCAACGCCCCGATCGACTGGTCGGTGGAGGGCCCGCGCTACCGCGACCGCATTCTCGACTACCTGGAGCAGCGCTACATGCCGGGCCTGCGCAGCCAGCTGGTCACCAGCCGCTTCTTCACGCCGGTGGATTTCCGCGACCAGCTCAACGCCCACCTTGGCTCGGCCTTCTCGCTCGAGCCGGTCCTGACCCAGAGCGCCTGGTTCCGCCCGCACAACCGCGACGGCGAACTGGCCAATCTCTACCTGGTCGGCGCCGGCACCCATCCGGGCGCCGGCGTGCCCGGCGTGATCGGCTCGGCCAAGGCCACCGCCGGCCTCATGATCGCCGACCTGGCGCAGGCATGGGAACCGGGCATGCCGGGAGAGGCGGTGCGCGCATGAGCGAAGCGCTGATGGACCACGCCACCCGCACCATCGAGGTGGGATCGAAGAGCTTCGCCGCGGCCGCACGCCTGTTCGACCCGGCCACGCGGCGCAGCGTGCTGATGCTGTACGCCTGGTGCCGCCACTGCGACGACGTGGTCGACGGCCAGGAGCTGGGTTTCAATGTTGCCGCTCCAGCCCCACACGATGCCGCCGCCAGGCTGGCCGAGCTCGAGGACCAGACCCGCCGCGCCTATGCCGGGGAAGCCATGCGGGACCCGGCCTTTGCCGCTTTCCAGGAAGTGGCGCTGGGCCACCGCATCGACCCGCGCTTCGCGCTCGACCACCTGGCCGGCTTCGCCATGGACGTCGAAGGCGCCCGCTACGAGACCATCGAAGACACGCTGCGCTACTGCTACCACGTGGCCGGCGTGGTCGGCCTGATGATGGGATCGATCATGGGCGCGCAGGACCCGCGGGTGCTGGACCGCGCCTGCGACCTGGGCCTGGCCTTCCAGCTGACCAATATCGCACGCGACATCGTCGAGGACGCCCGCATGGGCCGCTGCTACCTGCCGGCGCAGTGGCTGCGCGAAGCCGGCATCCCGCCGCACGAACTGGCCGAGCCGCGCCACCGCGCGCGGCTGGCCCGGGTAGCGGCGCGGCTGGTGGACTATGCCGAACCCTACTATGCCTCGGCCGGCGCAGGCATCGCCGCCCTGCCCCTGCGCTCGGCCTGGGCGATTACCAGCGCGCGCAATGTATACCGCCAGATCGGCATCGAGGTGAAGCGGCGCGGAGCGCGGGCCTGGGACGAACGCGCCGGCACCAGCAAGGCGACCAAGCTGTGGCTGCTGGCAAAGGGCGCGTCAGGCGCCCTCGGCTCGCGTCTCAGTGTGCGTGATCCGGCGGCGCGCCAGCGTCCTGCCGGGCTGTGGCAGCGTCCGGGCGCCGCGGTGGACGTCCCCCGTGCCGCGCGTGCAAGGCCTGCTTGAGCTGGTGGACCGGGGGTGCGTACAGGAAGCCGAAGGATACGGCCCCATCCTTGCCTTCGACCGCGTGGTGCATGCGGTGGGCCTGGTACAGGCGCTTGAGGTAGCCGCTGCGCGGCGTGTACCGGAAGGGCCAGCGCTGGTGCACCAGGCCGTCGTGGGCGACGAAGTACAGCGCGCCATAGGCGGTCATGCCGGCGCCGATCCATTGCAGCGGCCAGGCGCCTTCGGTGCCGAACCAGATCAGGGCGATCGCCAGGCCCGCGAACACCACCGCGTACAGGTCGTTCTTCTCGAACCAGCCAGTGCGCGGCTCATGGTGCGAACGGTGCCAGCCCCAGCCGAAGCCGTGCATCACGTACTTGTGCGCGACGATGGAAAACACTTCCATCAGCACGACGGTCAGCAGGACGATGAGGGCATTGAGCAGCATGGCGCAAACACGGTTAGTTAACGAAATACGCCGAGCCTACCACAGGCGCCGCGCCGCATGCCTGCCGCACGCATGCCGGCGCGGTACAGCGGCGGTACAGACTTCTCCATCAACGAAAGGACATCCATGCGTCATGTAATCACCGCCCTGTTCTGCGGCGCCCTGCTGCTGGCGGCAGCGTCCGCCTCATCGGCCACGGTCGAGGTGCGGGTGTCGAACATTACCGGCGGCAAGGGCAAGGTGCATGTCGCCGTGTGCGACCGGGCGCGCTTCCTCAAGCAGTGCGCCTACAGCGCCTCGGTGCCTGCCAGGGCAGGCAATGTCGTGATTGCCTTGCGCGACATCCCGGCCGGCACCTGGGCCGTGCTGGTCTACCATGACGAGAACGAGAACGGCGAGCTCGACCGCAGTTTCCTCGGCATCCCCATGGAAAACTACGGTTTCAGCCGCGATGCCGCCGGACGCTTCGGTCCGCCCGAATTCGACGACGCGGCCATCGAGGTCAAGGAAGGAACCACGGTCGCGCCGGTGCGCCTGCACTGAGGGCAGGCGCACCGAAAGCGTGCCCGGCCGCCCCGGCAGGGAGCAGCCAGGGCCGGCAGGCCATGCTGCGGCGCACGATAACGGGGCCGATCGGGTGACAAGGAAAATAAGGGTAGGAATCAGGCAACTCTTCCGGTATCTTTGCAAACCACAAGAGGCCGGGCGGCGTTTCCGGCCATGATCGATAACACAGCGCAGGCCGCCGGAGGCCTGCGATCGCTTGCCACGGGGATCATGTAATGAATGAGTTGGTCAACACCATCAACGGCTACGTCTGGAGCACGGCGCTGATCGCGCTATGCCTTGGCGCCGGCCTGTATTTTTCCATCCGTTCGCGCTTCCTGCAGCTGCGCCACGTGCGCGAGATGACGCGCCTGATGATGGAAGGGAAAAGTTCCGACCAGGGCGTCTCGTCCTTCCAGGCGCTCACCATGACACTGGCCGGGCGCGTCGGTACCGGCAACATCGCCGGCGTCGCCACCGCCATCACCTTCGGCGGTCCCGGCGCGGTGTTCTGGATGTGGATGGTGGCCTTCCTCGGGGCCAGCTCGGCCTTCGTCGAATCCACGCTGGGCCAGGTGTACAAGGAATCAATCAACAATCAATACCGCGGCGGCCCCGCCTTCTACATCGAGAAGGGCCTGGGCGTGAAGTGGTACGCCCTGCTGTTCGCCTTCGTGACCATCCTGGCCACCGGCCTGCTGCTGCCGGGCGTGCAGGCCAATGCGATCGCCGAAAGCCTGAAGACCGCCACCGGCGTCAATACCACGGTGACCGGCGCACTGCTGTCGATCGCGCTGGCCTTCATCATCTTCGGCGGCGTCAAGCGCATCGCCACCTTCGCCGAATTCGTCGTGCCCTTCATGGCGCTCGGCTACATCGTGGTCGCCTGCATCGTCGTGGCCCTGCACATCGACCAGCTGCCGGGCGTGCTGAGCCTCATCTTCACCTCGGCCTTCGGCATGGACGCCGCCTTCGGCGCCATCATCGGCATGGCGATCCAGTGGGGCGTCAAGCGCGGCGTGTATTCGAACGAAGCCGGCCAGGGCACCGGACCGCATGCCTCGTCGGCGGCGGAAGTGAGCCACCCGGCCAAGCAGGGCCTGGTGCAAGGCTTCTCGGTCTACGTCGACACCCTGTTCGTGTGCTCGGCCACCGCCTTCATGCTCCTGATCACCGGCCAGTACAACGTGCAGGCGCCGGACGGCTCGCCGATGTTTACCGGCATCCAGGGTGTCGCAGCCGGCCCAGGCTATGTCCAGACGGCGCTGGAAAACATCATGCCGGGCTTCGGCTCCCTGTTCGTCGCCATCGCCCTGGTGTTCTTCGCCTTCACGACGATCGTGGCCTACTACTACATCGCCGAAACCAATATCGCCTACATCAACCGCGCCACCAGCCGTCCCTGGATGGCATTCGTGCTGAAGCTGGGCATCATCGCCGCCACCTTCTACGGCACCGTCCGCACCGCCGACGCGGCCTGGGCGCTGGGCGACCTGGGCGTGGGCCTGATGGCCTGGCTGAACATCATCGCCATCCTCCTGATGCGCAACGTGGCCTTCAAGTGCCTGCGCGACTACGAAGCGCAGAAAGCCCAGGGCAAGGACCCGGTCTTCGACCCGGTGGCGCTGGGCATCAAGAATGCCGATTACTGGGAACAGCGCAACGCCCTGGCCCAGGCCCAGCAGGGCAAGGCGGCCGGCGGCACGGTCTCGACCGAGACGATCGGCTGAGGTCACGACGAGCGGCCGCGCCTCGCGCGCTGCGGCCGCTTGTCATTGCTGCTATACTTCTCCACGGGTGTTCGTACCAATCCGGGTACGACAGGGATACGCGCTGGTCGGGCCGCCACGCGGCTTATCCGCGCCCCTATGACCTGCATTCCCGGCTTCACCCCCGCTTCCCCCGCTCCACGCCACCATGCCTGGAGGACCGCATGATCCGCATCGAGCGTCCTCTCTCGCAGACTTTCAAGGAATTCACCGAGTCGAGCAAGGCCGGCGGCGTCATCCTGATCCTGTGCACGCTGGTGTCCCTCGGCGTCGCCAATTCCTACTTCGGACCTGCCTACATCGGCTTCTGGCAACAGTATGTCCTCGGCCTGAGCATCGAGCACTGGGTCAACGATGCGCTGATGGCCATCTTCTTCCTGCTGATCGGCCTCGAACTCAAGCGCGAGCTCTACAACGGTGAACTGTCCGACCTGAGAAACGCCATGCTGCCGATGCTGGCGGCGGCGGGCGGCATCGCCGTGCCGGCATTGATCCACTTCGGCCTGAACGGCGGCACCGCCACCCAGGCCGGGGTCGGCATACCGATGGCGACCGACATCGCCTTCGCCCTCGGCGTACTCGCCCTGCTGGGCAGCCGGATACCGGCGTCGCTGAAGATCTTCCTGACGGCGCTGGCCGTGATGGACGACCTGGGCGCCATCATCGTGATCGCGGTGTTCTATACCGCCGATCTGGCCTTCCTCTACCTGGTGGGCGCGCTGGCCGTATTCGCCGCCCTGGCGGCGATGAACCGCGTGTGGCGCGTGCTGGCGCTGCTGCCCTATCTCGTCGGCGGCGCACTGATGTGGTTCCTGATGCTCAAATCCGGCGTGCATGCGACCATCGCCGGCGTGCTGCTGGCATTCGCGATCCCCTACTCCAGCAGCGAGGACGACGCCGCGTCGCCCTCGCACCGGCTCGAGCATACCCTGCACAAGCCGGTGACCTTCCTGATCCTGCCGATCTTCGCGCTGGCGAATACCGGCATCATCATTGGCGCCGGCTGGGCCATGGAGCTCCTGAGCCCGAACAGCATGGGCATCATCGCCGGCCTGGTCGCGGGCAAGCCGCTGGGCATCTTCTTGTTCAGCTTCGCGGCCGTGGCGCTCGGCCTGTGCCGCCTGCCGCTGGACCTGGCGTGGCGCCATATCCTCGGCGCCGGCCTGCTGGGCGGGATCGGCTTCACGATGTCGATCTTCATCACCAACCTGGCATTCGTGGGTGCGAACGAGACCATCAACGCCTCCAAGATGGCGATCCTGGTCGCGTCCCTGCTGGCGGGCGTCGCCGGCTTCGTCTGGCTGAAGCTGCTGGGCGCGCCGCTGGCCACGGATACCGACACCGATACCATGGACTACGAAGCGCCCGACGCCGCGCGCTGAGTCCAGAGCAAGCGGCCGGTGCGTGCGCGCGCCGGCCCGGGGAATGACGCTCCCGCATCCTGCCGCTGTTCGCGGCGCGCGGGCTCATGGCCCCAATCGCCTTGCCGTGCTTGACGGCGAATCGATGTACCTCCGGGGGCATGCACCCAGCATGCCCGCTCCCCACCTGGACACCAAGGAGACACGTATGAGCGACAACCAAGCAAACCAGCAGCAGGCATCCTCCGCCCCGGCCGACACCGGCCAGGGCGGCGAGCTGCACCAGCCCGCCGGCGGCGGCCACCCATCCCTCACCACCAACCAGGGCGTGCCGATCGCCGATAACCAGAACTCCCTGAGGCCGGCCGGTGCGCGCGGACCGACCTTGCTGGAGGACTTCATCTTCCGGGAAAAGATGATGCACTTCGATCACGAGCGCATCCCCGAACGCATCGTCCACGCCCGCGGCGCCGGCGCGCACGGCTATTTCGAACTGACCCATTCCCTGGGCGACTACACGATGGCGCGCGTGCTGAGCGAAGTCGGCGTGCGCACACCGGTATTCACCCGCCTGTCCACGGTGGTGGGGGGCCGCGGTTCGATCGACACGCCGCGCGACGCGCGCGGTTTCGCGGTGAAGTTCTATACCCAGGAAGGCAACTGGGACCTGGTGGGCAACAACATCCCGGTGTTCTTCATCCAGGACGCCATGAAATTCCCCGACCTGGTGCACGCCGTGAAGATGGAACCGGACCGCGGTTATCCGCAGGCGACCGCCGCCCATGACACCTTCTGGGATTTCATCTCGCTCACACCGGAATCCATGCACATGATCATGTGGGCCATGTCGGACCGCACCATCCCGCGCTCCCTGCGCATGATGGAAGGCTTCGGCGTGCACAGCTTCCGGCTGGTCAACGACAAGGGAGAGTCGACCTTCGTCAAGTTCCATTGGCGCCCCAAGCTGGGCGTGCAGGCCCATATCTGGGACGAGGCCGTCAAGGTCGCCGGGGCGGACCAGGATTACCATCGGCGCGACCTGTACGAAGCGATCGAGGCCGGCAAGTTTCCCGAATGGGAGCTGGCAGTCCAGCTGTTTACGCAGGAGCAGGCCGACGGCTTCCCCTTCGACCATCTGGATGCCACCAAGCTGATCCCGGAAGAGCTGGTGCCGCTGACCGTGGTTGGCCGGATGGTGCTCGACAGAAACCCGGATAACTTCTTCGCCGAAACCGAGCAGGTCGCCTACTGCCCGGCCAATGTCGTGCCGGGCATCGATTTCAGCAACGATCCGCTGCTGCAGGGCCGCCTGTTCTCCTACCTCGACACGCAGATCCTGCGCCACAACTCGCCCAACTTCCACCAGTTGCCCATCAATGCGCCCAAGTGCCCGTTCGCCAACCACCAGCGCGACGGCCACATGCAGATGCAGGTGCCGAAGGGCCGCGTCAGCTACGAACCGAGTTCGCTCGATCCGAACTCCGCACGCGAAGACCATGCGCGCGGCTTCCGCAGCCATGCCACGCCGGCCGACGCCGGCAACAAGGGGCGGCTGAGGCCCGAGAGTTTCGCGGACCATTACAGCCAGGCGCGCCAGTTCTACATCAGCCAGACCGACCTGGAACAGGCCCACCTGGCGTCGGCACTGGTATTCGAGCTGTCCAAGGTCGAGCACGTGCATATTCGCGAGGCGATGGTCGGCCACCTGCGCCACATCGACGCCGCGCTGGCGGCACGCGTCGCCGACGGCCTCGGCATGGCCGAGCTGCCGCCGGCGCCGCCGGCCGCCGCACCCGTCCGCGACCTGCCTCCTTCGCCCGCACTGCAGCTCATCGGCAAGATGACGGGATCGCCGGAAGGCCGGAGCATCGGCATCCTGTTTGCGGAAGGGTCCGACGCGGCCGCCATCCAGGCCTTGCGCGAGGCGGCGCAGGCTGCCGGCGCCAGCGTCAAGCTGATCGCGCCGAAAGTGGGGGGAGCCCGCCTGAACAACGGTAACTGGCTGGCGGCGGACGGCCAGCTGGCCGGCACGCCGTCGGTGCTGTTCGATGCGGTGGCGCTGGTGCTGTCCGAGGAAGGGGCCGGCAAATTAGCGGGCGAGTCGGCGGCGGTCGACTTCGTGCGCGATGCCTACGGCCACCTGAAGGCGATCGCGCACGACGCCGGCGCGGCAGGCCTGCTGCAGGCGGCCGGCGTGAAGCCCGATGCCGGCGTCATGGCCGCATCCGGTGCCCGCGACTTTGTCGCTGCTGCCGGCAAGCGGCTGTGGACGCGGGAATCCTCGGTGCGCATGCTGCCCTGAACGGAGGCGGGGCGGCCGCCGGCGCAAACCGGCGTCCGCCCCGCCCTTCCGGTTCGCCCACCGGGCCCGGGCCAGCGTTTTTCCACCGGCCCTGCCTGGGTGTTCAGGCGGACAGTCCTTTTTGCAGCAGGTCGGCGACCAGCTCGTTGAGCTCGACACCACCTTCCTTGCTCAGCGTTTGCAGTTGCTGCACCAGCTCGCCATTGAGCTTGACGGCGAAGGGCACCAGGCCCAGCGCCCGGTCACGTTCACGCTGCTCGCGGCGGTCGGGCGCCGGCGTCGTGCCGGCGGCGCCGAAGCTGGCCGCTTTCGCCGTCATGTGGTTCATCAATTTCTTCGCATCGCTTTTTGCCAGGTCGGTTCGTTTCATCGCTTGCCTCTCCATTGTCGAAGCTGGATTCTACCCGCGAACAGGCGCCCGGTCTCCACCGATGCGACCGGCCTGGCGACGTTGTGTTGTTCGGCAAGTGCATTCGAATGCGACATCATCCTGCAGTGCCGTTCCGACGGAAAGCATGACGCCCGCCGAACCAGGGAGAGACCGTGCCTGGAATCAGGCCCCGTGCACGGGACTGGCCAAGTGCTGCGGCCGTCCATGGGTCGACAGGGCCACGATGGCGCTGCCCGCGGCGACGACCAGCGCGTCCTCGATCAGGCCGCTGCGGGTCTGGCCGATCCTGGCCATCGCCTGCTTGCGGCCGGCCAGTGTCAGGTAGGCCAGCGGCACGGCGGTGGCGACCGCGATGGCCGCGCCGGCCTTTTCGCGGCCACGCGGCGCCAGCGCCGCACCGGCGATGCCCGCGCTCATGACCCGCGCCAGCAGCCCCAGGAAGACGGTGCGGTCGGGCGCGTTTTTCATCTTGTCGCCGAACAGTTCGCCCGCTCCCATCGCCAGGGCGCCGTATTTGAACAGCGGGCGATCGAGCAGGAACAGTTGACCCGGCGTTTCGCGCTTGGCCAGGCGTGCCGTGGCAATGGTCGCCATGGGCGTCATCGAGCGCGCGCTGGCGACGGCGCCGATCAGTACGGAGGAAAGCAGGTCGCGAAAATGCATGTTGTCGAGCTCCTGGAAACGTGGTCTTGGTCACTCGACTGTAGTAGGCCTCGCATGGCCGTGTCGCCACGTATGCAGCGCGGCATCGTCGACGCTCACTTGCCCGCGCTGTCGAGCAGCGCCAGCACGGCTGCCCGGTTGCCTTCCGGCGGCCAGCCGCTGAGCTTGGACACGAGCCTGCCGTCCTTCAGCACGTGGAATTCCGGCACGCCGGCGACATCGATCGCCTGCCATTCGCGCGCATGGTAGGGAATGCGCATCGGGATCGAGGGCTCGGCCGCATTCCACTCCTCGACAAAACGGTAGGCAATCGAGGACCGCGGCGGCGTCACCAGCTTCAGGTTCGCGCCCAGAAGGCGCTCCCGGAATGCGCCATCCTGGCGCAGCACGGCCAGCGCATCGGCCGAGAAGTGGCAGCCTGCGTCGACGACCATTACCAGTTCGAGACCGGCTGGAGGCGGCAGGGCTTCACGGACCAGCGTCTGCATGCGCGCGTCGTAGCGGTAGACGCTGCGGCCGGTAAAATCCGGTCCCAGCGCATCCTGGATGGTCGGTATGGTCCAGCGCGCAAGATGCGGCTTTGCAGCGGCAAAGGCCTTGGCCTGCACGAACGCGCGTGCCGCCAGCAGCCCGTCGAGCATCGTCTCGTCGATGCCGCGACGGGTATCGAGGCCGCGCCGCTGCATCTCGCGATAGACAAGGTGCTGGTGTTGGACAGCCGGCGCGAAACGACCGTTGCCGCTGGCAAGGGTGGCTGCGTCGAACAGCACCGGCAGGTCACCCACCGGCAGCTTGCGCAGCCTTGCCTCTTCCATCCGTTCGCCGAACAAGGCCACGTAGCGACGTTCCACGTCGGAGGTGTCGGCCACGGTCGACAGGGCGGCCGCCTCAAGGCGGCCATCCGCGCGCTCCTTCCAGAACCGGTCGAACTGCACGAAGCGCCGTTCGATTTCCGGAGACGGGTCGGACAATCGCAGCGGAGGACCGGAAAGATCCCTGCCCCGCGCCGGCGAATACGTGCTGCTGTCAATGAAAGCGGCGAGCGCATCGATTTGTCCGGCATCGAGTTCACGCAGCATCTCGCGCGTGCCGAAACCGCCGAGTCCGCGTTCGCGCCAGGTCAGCGAACGCAGGAAGCTGCGCTTGCCATAGGGCGTCAAGGCATCGAGCGGGCTCGGCTGGCCCGATGCCAGCACCGCCTGCAATTGCGCTTCGCTGCGGACGACGAGAGGCTCGCCGGCCGGCGCCACAGGGCTCCAGCACGCGACGCAGCACAGCAAGCTACCAAGCACGAATCGGCGAGCCATGTCTCCTCCAGGTTTTACGAACCGATCGATCGAGTATACCGGCGCCACGAGGCGATGTGGGGACCTGCCCGGCCCGTGGACGCCAGATTATGCTGGGTGGATATGAGGAGGTCAGCACCGGCACATCGCCCGAAAGATGGGCAAGCGCCGGGCCGGAAGGCGGCCGCGAGGCAGGAGCGCGGACGCCGGCCTGCGCCGGTCCGCCGGTTTTTCTACTGACAGGAAAAGCCGGTCAGGACCCCAGCATCACTTGAGACGGCAGGTCAGCGCCCAGCAACTATCCCAGCGCCCGATCTTGATTTCGCGCACCGCCGTGCCGAGGCGCTTGCGCAGCGCGCTGTCGGTCGGGTAGTTCTTGGGCAGCTCATGGCGCTTGCCGTCCGCATCGACGAACTGGGCCCAGGTATTGCCTTCCGCGTCGGTGCGCGCGACCGTCGGGCTCGCGCCTTCGACATACTCGTCGTCGATCAGCACCAGCAGTGCGTTCGAGCCGATCCGGGCGCGCAGGCCGACCAGGAAGGCGTCCTGCTGCTCCCGCTTGAAATGCGACCACAGGAAGCCGGCGAACACGGCGGTGAATTTGCCGAGGTCGGTGGGCAGGTTCAGCGCGTCGACCACGCGGTATTGCACGTTCTCCAGACCTTCTCCATGCTCGCGCGCCACGTTCAGCATCGCTTCACTGATATCGGTGGCCAGCACGGATTGCGCCGTCTCGGCGATCACGTCGGTGAAGTAGCCGGTGCCGCAGCCGAGCTCGAGTACAGTATGCCCGCGCATCAGGTCCGCGACCTGCTCGGCGACGTCGTCGAGGTCGTCCTGGCGGTCTTCGTCGCTCTCGTCGTGGAACTGGGCGTCGTAGTGGTCGGCGATCGCCGTGTAGAAGTCGGCGACAGGATTGGTGTTCATGGTGTTTCCTTTATTACGGTGCGTCGCTGTTAAAGCTCGTAATTCTCGCCGCCGCGCATGGCGGACTCGACCATTTTGCGGTTGAGCGTCGGGGCGAGCAGTTCGATGAAAGTGTAGAGATAGCTGCGCAGGTAGGCGCCCTGCTTGACGGCCACGCGCGAGGTGTTCATGCCGAACAGGTGGCCGACCGGGATCGAGCGCAGGTTGCGGTCGCGTTCCGGATCGAAGGCCATGCCGGCAATGATGCCCACGCCCATGCCCAGCTCGACATAGGTCTTGATGACGTCGGCGTCGATGGCTTCCAGCAGCACGTCGGGTTTCAGGCTGCGCAGCCCGAAGGCATGGTCGATCTTGCTGCGGCCGGCAAAGGCGGCGTCGTAGGTGATGACCGGGTAGCCGGCGATCTCTTCCAGCGATACGGCTTTCGAGCGCAGCAGCGGGTGTTCGGGCGGCAGCACCAGCACGTGCTCCCACTGGTAGCAGGGCAGCGTGATCAGGCCGTCGACGGTGGCGATCGATTCGGTGGCGATGGCCAGGTCGGCCTGGTCGTTCTTGACCATGTCGGCGATCTGCTTCGGGTTTCCTTGCAATAAGGACAATCGCACCTTCGGGAACTTCTGCATGAAGGCCTGCACCACCTTCGGCAGCATGTAGCGCGCCTGGGTATGGGTAGTGGCGATGGTGAAGCTGCCGCTGTCATGGGCGGCGTATTCCTTGCCGATGCGCTTGAGGCTGTCGATCTCCTGCATGATCAGTTCCACCGACTGCAGCACCAGCCGGCCCGGCTCGGTGAGCCCGCGGATACGCTTGCCGTGACGGGTGAAGATGTCGACGCCGAGCTCTTCCTCGAGTTCGATGATGGCTTTCGAGACCCCCGGCTGGGAGGTAAACAGCGCCTTGGCCGCATCGGTCAGGTTGTAGTTCTGGCGGACGGCTTCGCGCACGAAGCGCAGCTGGTGAAGATTCATGAAATAGGGTGGGTTCTTGTGATTGTGTCAGCAGACGACATTTTAAGATGCTTATTCATGTTACGCATATAAGCAAATAAAATCTCCGTAGTTTGGAATATAAGCGCAGGGCCCTACACTTGGTCCATCATTTATCGGGTGGACAATGTTTGTACTGGTCTACCCCCAAGGACGAGACCATGTACCGCTACGATCACTACGACCATCTCATCGTGCGCGAACGCATCGCACAGTACCGCAGCCAGGTGGAACGCCGCCTGAACGGTGAGCTGCTTGAAGAAGAATTCCTGCCCCTGCGCCTCCAGAACGGCCTGTACATGCAGCGCCATGCCTACATGCTGCGCGTGGCCGTGCCCTATGGCCTGCTTTCCTCGGTACAAATGCGTATGTTCGCTCATATTGCCCGCAAGTACGATCGCGGTTACGGCCATTTCACCACCCGCCAGAACATCCAGTACAACTGGATTGAGCTGGAGCAAACCCCGCAGATCCTGGAAGACCTGGCCTCGGTCGAGATGCACGCCATCCAGACCTCGGGCAACTGCATCCGCAACATCACCACCGACGAATTTGCCGGCGTGGCCGCAGACGAGATCATCGATCCGCGTCCCTTTGCCGAGATCCTGCGCCAGTGGAGCACCTTCCACCCCGAATTCATCGCCCTGCCCCGTAAATTCAAGGTGGCGATCAACGGCGCCGTCGAGGACCGCGCCGCGATCGCCATCCACGACATCGGCCTGACGCTCGTCAAGAACGAAGCGGGCGAAGTCGGTTTCAAGTTCATGGCCGGCGGCGGCATGGGCCGCACCCCGATCCTCGGTTCCGTGATCCGCGACTTCCTGCCGTGGCAGCACCTGCTGACCTATACCGAAGCCGTGATGCGCGTGTACAACCAGCACGGCCGCCGCGACAACAAGTACAAGGCCCGCATCAAGATCCTGCTCAAGGCCATGGGCGTGGAGGAATTCACCCGCCAGGTCGAAGCCGAGTGGGCCGACCTGAAGGATGGCCCCGAAACACTCACCCAGGAAGAATTCGACCGCGTCGCCCAGTGGTTCCAGCCGCACGGCTATGCGCAACTGGACGATATCGACCCGACCGCCGCCCACCCCGACAACCGGGCCTTTGCCAACTGGGTCAACCGCAACGTCAAGCCGCACAAGGTGCCGGGCTATGCCGCCGTGCTGCTGTCCCTGAAGAAGACCGGCGTGCCGCCGGGCGACGCCACCGCCGAGCAGATGGACTTCGTGGCCGACCTGGCGGACAAGTACAGCTTCGGCGAACTGCGCGTGACCCACGAGCAGAACCTGGTGCTGGCCGACGTCGAGCAATCGACACTGTTCGCGCTGTGGCAGCTGGCCAAGGCCAAGGGCCTGGCGACGCCGAACATCGGCCTGCTGACCGACATCATCGCCTGCCCGGGCGGCGACTTCTGCTCGCTGGCGAATGCCAAGTCGATTCCGATCGCGGCGGCGATTGCCGAGCGTTTCGACAACCTCGACTTCCAGCACGACATCGGCGACATCGAACTGAACATCTCGGGCTGCATCAACGCCTGCGGCCACCACCACGTGGGCGCCATCGGCATCCTCGGCGTCGACAAGGACGGCAGCGAGTGGTACCAGGTGTCGATCGGCGGCTCGCAGGGTAACAACTCGGCGATCGGCAAGATCATCGGCCCGTCCTTCTCGGCACTGCAGATGCCGGAAGTGGTCGGCCGCCTGCTCGAGGTCTATGTGCGCGAGCGCTTCGAGGGCGAACGCTTCGTCGACACCGTGCAGCGCCTCGGCATCACGCCGTTCAAGGAACATGTCTATGCCACGCCGATCAAGGCGGGCGAACCGCTTGGGGAAGATCACTATGCCTAATGTCGTGCTGCACAAGCAGATCATCAAGCACCGCGAAGTGGTCGAGGACGACTGGAGCGTGCTGCGGCTCGTCGAGGGCGAAGCCCCCGAAACCGTCGAGATCCCCGAAGGCAAGTTCATCGTGCCGCTGGGCGTGTGGCAGGCGCAGCGCGCGGCGCTGAGCGGCCGCGCCGAGATCGGCGTCTGGCTGGCCCCGGACGAGCAGGCTACGGCCATCAAGGACGACCTGTCACGCTTTGGTGTCATCGCCGTGGACTTCCCGAAGTTCTCGGACGGCCGCGGCTACTCGACCGCCTTCAACCTGCGCAAGCGCCTGGCCTATACCGGCGAGCTGCGCGCCATCGGCGACGTGCTGCGCGACCAGCTATGGCCCCTGTCGCGCGTCGGTTTCGATGCCTTCGCTACCCGCCAGGACCGCAGCATCGTCGACGCGCTCAAGGGCCTCACCGTGTTCTCGGAAACCTACCAGGCTTCCGTGGACCAGACGCTGCCGCTGTTCCGCCGCGTGCCGCGCGGTACGCCGCCGGAACTGACCGACATCGGCGCTGGCATTTGAGGATCCTGTCATGAGCGACCCGAAGTTGCAACTACAGCGCCGCGTCGAGGAAACGCAAGCCATCCTGGCGCGCATCGCCCGCGACTTCTCGCCGGCCGTGTTCGCGTCGAGCCTGGCAGCCGAAGACATGGTCTTGACCGACCTGATCCTGAAAGCGCGGCTGCCGATCGGGATCTTCTCGCTCGAGACCGGCCGCCTGCATGCCGAGACCCTGGACATGCTGAACCGGGTGCGCGAGACCTATGGCTACGAGATTGCCCTGTTCAGGCCGCAGCCTGACGCGGTCGAGGCCTATGTGGCGCAGAACGGCCTGAACGCCTTCTACGACAGCGTCGAGATGCGCAAGGAATGCTGCCGCGTGCGCAAGGTCGAGCCCTTGGGGCGCGCCCTGGCCGGAAACAAGGCCTGGATCACCGGCCAGCGCCGTTCGCAGTCGACCACCCGCGCCGAGCTGGCCGTGCAGGAAGACGACGCCGCGCACGGCCTGCAGAAGTTCAACCCGCTGGCCGACTGGTCGGAGGACAACGTGTGGGACTACCTGCGCAGTCATGACGTGCCGTACAACGCCCTGCACGAGCGCGGCTATCCGTCGATCGGCTGCGAGCCCTGCACCCGTGCGGTCCAGCCGGGCGAGGACGTACGCGCCGGCCGCTGGTGGTGGGAAAACCCCGAATCGAAGGAATGCGGCCTGCACGTGGTCGACGGCAAACTCATTCGCATCAAATCCGTGGCGGCCTCAGTTTGATGACGCGGCCACTCAAAGGCAAAAACAACATGACGACAGTATTCGACAACCCGGGCGTCCTCACCGACGTGAATGCGCGCCACCTCGACGCCCTCGAATCCGAGGCCATCCACATCCTGCGCGAGGTGGCGGCCGAATGCAGCAACCCTGCCCTGCTGTTTTCGGGCGGGAAGGATTCGGTTGTCCTGCTGCGCCTGGCCGAGAAGGCTTTCCGCCCGGGTAAATTCCCTTTCCCGCTGGTGCACATCGACACCGGCCACAACTTCGACGAAGTGATCGCCTTCCGCGACGCCCGTGTGGCGGAACTGGGCGAGCGCCTGATCGTCGGCTCGGTCGAGGAGTCGATCAAGCGCGGCACGGTGCGCCTGCGACACCCTGCCACCGACTCGCGCAACGCCGCCCAGGCCGTGACCCTGCTGGAGACCATTGCCGAACACGGCTTCGACGCCTGCATCGGCGGCGCCAGGCGCGACGAGGAAAAGGCGCGCGCCAAGGAGCGCATCTTCTCCTTCCGCGACGAGTTCGGACAGTGGGACCCGAAGGCCCAGCGTCCGGAACTGTGGGACCTGTATAACACCCGCGTCCACCCGGGTGAGAACATGCGCGTGTTCCCGATCTCGAACTGGACCGAGCTGGACGTGTGGCAGTATATCGCCCGCGAGAAGCTGGCCCTGCCCGCGATCTACTTCGCGCACGAGCGCCAGGTGATCCCGCGCAACGGCCTGCTGGTGCCGCTCACGCCCCTGACCCCGGCCCGCGAAGGCGAAACGGTCGAGACCCGCACCGTGCGCTTCCGCACCGTGGGCGACATCTCCTGCACCTGCCCGGTGGCCTCAGGCGCGAGCACCGTGGAGAACATCATCGCCGAGACGGCCGTCACCGACGTGACCGAACGCGGCGCGACCCGGATGGACGACCAGACCTCCGAAGCCTCGATGGAAAAACGCAAGAAGCAAGGATATTTCTGATGAACGCCCGCATTGACACTTCCTTCGACAACCTGAATCAAAGCGGGATGCTGCGCTTCATCACCGCGGGTTCCGTCGACGACGGCAAGAGCACCCTGATCGGCCGCCTGCTGTTCGACAGCAAGGGCATCTTCGCCGACCAGCTGGCCGCCGTCTCGCGCTCGAAGCACAAGCGCACCGTGGGCGACAGCATCGACCTGTCGCTGCTGACCGACGGCCTCGAAGCCGAACGCGAGCAGGGCATCACCATCGACGTGGCCTACCGCTACTTCGCCACGCCGAAGCGCAAGTTCATCATCGCCGACACCCCGGGCCACGAGCAGTACACCCGCAACATGGTGACCGGCGCCTCGACCGCGGACGCCGTGATCATCCTGGTGGATGTCTCGAAAGTAAAACTGCGTGAAGATGGCGGCGTGGAGCTCCTGGTGCAGACCAAGCGCCACTCGACCATCGCCAGGCTGCTGCAGATCGAGCACGTGATCGTGGCCATCAACAAGATGGACCTGGTCAACTACGACCAGGCCGTGTACGAGCGCATCGTCGCCGCCTACGGCGAATTCGCGCAATCGCTCGGCCTGAAGGACGTCACCGCGATCCCGCTGTCGGCGCTCAGCGGCGACAACGTGGTGCTCGCCTCGGAAAACATGCCGTGGTACGAAGGCCCGACCCTGATCGAGCTGCTGGAAGGCCTGTCGGTCTACGACGAATCGCACGCCGCTCCCTTCCGCTTCCCGGTGCAGCTGGTGGCGCGCCACAACGGCCACGAAGCGAACGACTTCCGCGGCTACATGGGGCGCATCGAATCGGGCAAGGTCTCGGTCGGCGACAGGCTGGTCGTCCAGCCTTCGGGCCAGCAGGCCAGCGTCAGGGAGATCGTCACCTTCGACGGCCCCCTGCAATCGGCCGTGGCCGGCCAGTCGGTCACCCTGCTGCTGAACGAATACCTGGACATCTCGCGCGGCGACATGCTCGCCAGCGCCGAGCAGCCGGCGACCCAGCTGAAGCAGGTGGTAGCGGATGTGTGCTGGATGTCGGACGAGCCACTCGACATGCGCCGCAAGTACTGGATCAAGCACGGCACCCGACAGACCGCGGCCAAGCTCAAGGGGGTCGACAGCATCCTGGATGTCAACACGCAGCAGCGTCATGCGTCCGAAGGCCTGAAGCTGAACGACATCGCCACCGTCCAGCTCACCGTCCAGCAGCCGCTGGCGGCCGACGCCTATGCGGACAACCGCGCCACTGGCGCCTTCATCCTGATCGACGAAGTCACCCACCAGACCGTTGCTGCGGGTATGATCCGACTGGATCAATAAGCGAAGGAGCACGCATGGGAGGTCCTGGGGCACTGGGCAAAGTCTATCTGGTAGGAGCCGGGCCCGGCGCCGCCGACCTGATTACCGTGCGTGGAGCGCGCCTGCTGGCGCAGGCCGACGTCGTGCTCTACGACGCCCTCGTCACCCCCGAGATGCTGGACTTGTGCCGCCAGGCCGAACTGATTTCGGTCGGCAAGCGCTCGGGCCAGCGCTCCACCGCCCAGGCCCTGATCAACGAGCAACTGGTCGAGTGCGCCGCGAAGTTCCGGCGCATCGTGCGCCTCAAGGGCGGCGACCCGATGCTGTTCGGGCGCGCCGACGAAGAGTTGCGCGCGCTGGAAGCGGCTGGCGTCGAGGTCGAGATCGTCCCCGGCATCACCACCGCGGTCGCCGCGGCGGCGGCGAGCAAGCAGCCGCTGACCAAGCGCGGCGTGGCGCGCAGCGTCGCCTTTTTTACCTCGAGCACGGCACCCGACCAGCCGGACCATCCGGCCCTGCCCGAGACCGATACCCTGGTCCAGTACATGGGCGGACGCGAAGCCGCTGCCACCGCCGAGCGCCTGCTGGCGGAAGGACGGAGGCCGGATCTGCCGGTGGTGGTGGTAGAAAACTGCAGCCGGGCGGACGAGCGCATCCTGCGCCTGAGCCTGTCGGACCTGGCCAACGGCCTGGAGCCCGGGCACGGGCCGGTATTGGTGATGCTGGGCGAGGCGCTCGCCAGGCGGGAGCATCAGTCGTAGGGTGGTCGGCTCGGCCGACCGCGCGGTCAACTTACGGATGATTTGCCACGGCGCCGATACTGGCTGAACGCGCGGTCGGCGGAGCCGACCACCCTACGCGATTCCTCACCCCCAGGGTGTGAACTCGATCCCGTTCCCGATGGCGGCGATCACCTGCGCCTGGTTCTCGGCGCTCTCGCTGAAATAGGCCAGCACCTGCTCGCGCGGCATGTTCAGCTCGCCCAGCGCCTTGATCCAGTAATCGCGGCCGGCGCCCTCGGCGCTCCGGTGCAGCACGTTGTAATACAGGAGCTCGACGAACAGCTCGTCGCCCGGCACGCCGCCGTACATGCGTCTGAACTCGGCGCTCGCGGTGAAGCCCGCCGCTACCTGTTCCAGCGTCACGCCCGCATCCATCATCCCGATCCAGTAGCCGATGCCCTCCTTGTCCGGCGCGCGGTTGAAGGCCGCCTGGTACAGGCGGTAGGCCTGGCCGGCGGTGCCGTCGATGTCGAGCGCCACGGAGACGTCGCTGAAGGCGATGCGTTCGACGTCGACCAGGGCGTCCTTGCCGCCGGCGCCAAGCTTGTCGAGCACGGTGGTTTCCGTCGCGCCCCGCTGCACCGTGAACTGGCTGCGCAGGCCGGCGTAGTTCACCGTGTCCACGCCCGCCTGGCCCACGATGCGCTCTTCCGGCACGGCGGGAACGATGGGCGGCGGGTTCACCACCAGCTGCTGGTTGCCGCTGTCGCTGATCGAACCGGCGCCGCCGGAAGACCCTGCCTCGCCAGCCAGGACGCGCATCTCGACCTGCACCGCGCCGCTCCCGGAGGTGTCGATCCAGGCAGCCGCGAAGCCGCCGCCGCCAAGCGCGCTCAGGACCGGACTGGCCTGGTCGCCGGCGCGGGCCTCGTTGATGGCGAATTCGCGCCCGTCGAGACCCCTGCCGTCCGCATCGAAGCGCCGGCCGAACACGCCGTTGCCCTCGAAGTCGCCGCTGTCCGACTGCCAGGCCACCACGAAGCCGCCGTCGGACAGGGCGCTGACGGATGCATTGAAGCGCGCGCCCCCGCTGTCGATGTTGGCCTGGGTGACGGCGCCGACCCTGTTCCCCAAGGCGTCGAAGCGCTGGAAGAAGATGTCGCTCATCGTGAAGCCGAAAGGCTCGTTGGCATAGCTGTCCCAGGCGATGACGTAGCCGCCGTCAGCCAGGGTGGCGATGCTCGGCCGCGGCGCCCCGGTGCCGATGCTGGCCGCCAGGCCGTCGCCGCTGACGATCGTGGCCGCGCCGCCCTGTGCCGCCGCATGGATGTTGCCGTCGCCGATCTCGCCCCAGGTCACGGTATAGCCGCTGCCGGTGGCCGTGATGGCCGGGTCGAAGGCGGTGCCGAGCGTACCGTACACCTGCTCGCTCCCGAGCGGATTCCCGGAGGCATCCAGCACGCGCACATGGACCTGGCCGCCGGCACGCCAGGCGATGGCGATGCTGCCGTCGCGCAGGACCGCGACGTCCGGCATGGCGGCGTCGAGGCTGGACGCCGCGTCGGCCAGCAGCTGCGCGCCCGGCGCGGCCTTGCCGTCGGCGATGCGGTAGGCAATGCGCGGCTGGCCGTCCACCGTGGTGGTGTACGCGGTCACGAAACGGCCGCCCGGCAGGGCCGCCACCGCAGGCTGGCCTTCGGCGATGCCGTCGGCGGCCGGCGTCAGGGCAAACGCGCCGGCGCGCGCGGTGCCGGCGGCGTCCATCAGCTGGGCCCAGATCGCATTGTCCGCCCCCTGCCAGACAGCGGCAATGCCGCCGTCGTCCAGTGTCGCCAGCGCCGCTCTGGCGCCCTCGCCGGCGCCGGCAAGCACGGCTTCCGGACCGAAATCCTCCAGCGCGCGGGTGGCGCCCGCTTCGACCGTGTATACCAGGGTCTCGGCAAAGCCGCGGCCAGGCAGCGGGTTGCCGTAGTAGTCGATCTGGTGGCGGTCGTAATAGTGGGCGGTGACGGTGACGGGCGTGCCGGGTTCCGGCATCAGGGCGGCGTTGGCCACCACCAGCCTGGCCGAGGTGTCGGTGGCGGGGTTGTAGACGATGGCGAACAGCCCCGGCACCGACTGCGCATCGATCACCCAGCGGCCGCTGGTCAGGAGGCCGAAGTCGATCGGGGTCAGGATGGCGGCGGTGTCGCCGGTGCGCAGGCTGGTCAGCAGGATGTCGCGGTCGTCGATGATGCCAACCGGGGCGTAGTCGATGTCGGTGCTCATGGGAGGGTCAGATTCGGTCCGGCGCGAGATGCGCTGGATCCTGAATATGATGCCCTACGCCAACTGTTTTTCCCACGGGAAAATTAAATTCCCATCAGCAATATGACACAAATCCAACAAATTATGAGATTCCCGACAAGAAAATTGGCGAGGAGTATAGCATGCCTGACAAGGTTCTTGCCGCCTTGTCCAGTCATGTTTCAAGGATGGCATTCAGCCCAGCGAGCGGATGCAGTAATCGGTCATGGCAGCCTGCACGGCCGGGTCTTCGCCGACGGCGCCGGCGATCTGCAGGCGCAGGCCGGGATGGGCGGCGCGGATGCCCTCGGCCAGCAGCGGCAGGTCGCGCAGCAGGTGGCCGCCCTGCCCCAGGAACACCGGCACCACGGTCATGTCCGTCACGCCCTCGGCCGCCAGCGCCGCGACCGCGTCGGGCAGCCGCGGCTCCATCAGTTCGAGGAAGGCGAGCAGCACCCGCATGCCGGGCAGGCGCGCCTGCGCGCTATCGCGCAGGCGCTCGAAGGGGGCGGCCCAGGATTGCGCGCGGGCGCCGTGGGCGAACAGGACAAGGGCACGGGTCATGGGAGCTTTCGTCAGTGGCGCTCGACCCACCACAGGGCGCCGATCGCCAGCAGCAGGAACAGCAGGCTGGGCGCGGCCGCGGTGAAGAAGGCCGGCAGCGCGGTCAGCACGCCGAGGTGGGAAAACAGGGCATTGAGCAGCAGGAAGCTTACGCCGATCATGATGCCCACGAAGATCTTGAGGCTCACGCCGCCGCTGCGCGTGTGCAGGTAGGCGAAGGGCAGCGCGATCGCCATCAGGACCATGATCGACAGCGGATCGATGAGCTTCTTCCAGAACGCCACCTTGAAGCGGTCGGTCTCCTGGCGGTTCTCGGCCAGGTGGCGGGTGTAGACGGCCAGCTCGTTGGCCGACATGCGTTCGGGGTCGGAACGCGACACCGACAGGATCTTGGGCGTGATCTCGGACGCGAGATCGAGCGAGTCGAGCTTGCGGGTCGCGACGGCGGCGGTGTCCTGGCCGAAGGTGGCGGCGATCGACTGCCCCTGCGGCACCGGGCTGCCCGGCGCGGGCAGCATGCGGCTGTTGGAGAACAGCGTTTCGGTGACCCCGGTGAGGCGCCAGGTGTTGTTGCCGAGGTAGGCGCCGCCGCGCGCGTTGATCAGGGCGCGCATGCGCATGTTGGCGTCGAATTCGAACAGGCGCACGTCGACCAGCTGCCCGTCGGGGCGGATCTGGCGCACGTTGAAGAAGCGCGTGCCGATGACCGGGCCCTTGATGCCGTCGGTATGGATGCTGTCCTTGGTCCACATCCCGGAGCGGAACTCGGCCGACAGGGTCGAGCCCTTGGCCGCCAGGCGCACCCGCTCGGCCAGCGGCGCCGTGCGCGGGGTGATCAGTTCGCCGAACACGAAGGTAATCAGGACGAACACCAGGCCGACCTTGAACACCATCGCGGCCGCCATGCGCGTCGACATCATCGATGCCCGCATGATGGTGAATTCGGAGCTGGATGCGAACTGCGCCATCGTGTAGATGGTGCCGATCAGGGCCGCCACCGGCATCACCTGGTAGACGTTGCCGGGCACCAGCAGCAGCACGTAGACCAGCGCATGCTGGAATTCGTAGCCGCCCTTGCCCACCGAGGGCAATTCGCCGGTCAGGTCCATGAACGAGATCAGGGCGAGGAAGGCAACCAGCACGAAGGCGACCGCCTGCGCGATGTTGACCGCGAAGTAACGCTGCAGGACCGTCATTCCGCCTCCGCCTTCGCCTGGGCCTGCAGGGCGGCCGGGGCTGGCTTCGCGTGCGCCATGCGGCGCCGCTTCCAGGCGCCCAGCAGCGCCAGCGGATGCCAGCGGTGGTTCACGTTCAGGCGCCAGAAGAACAGCGCCAGCACCGTGAGCGCGGCCGCCAGGTGCAGCGGCCACCAGGCGACCTCGAATGCGAGCTTGGCGCGCTTGACGCTGTTCTCCATCATCTTGTTCAGGTTCAGGTAGGTGAAGAAGATCAGCAGCGCGAGGATCATGTTGGCGGAACTGCCCGCGCGCGGGTTGACGAAGCCGAGCGGGATCGCCAGCAGCATCAGCACCAGGCAGATGATCGGCGCCGAGATCCGCCCCAGCAGTTCCGCATTCGTGTACTGGTTATCGTGCTGCAGCAGCACCGAGGTGGGAAGCGCGTTGCTGGGCGTGTCGGTGCCGAGCACCGGGGCCTTGGTGGCGACCCGCATCTTGTAGCGCTCGAACTCCATCGACTGGAAGTCGGCCTGCCCCGGCGTGCCCTGGTAGCGCCGTCCGTTGCTGAGCACGAGGTACTGGCCGCCATTCGGGTCGGTTTCGATCACGCCTTCCTTGGCCACCACGACCGAGGTGCCATTCTCGTCCTGCGAATTGACGAACACGTTCTGCACCACGGTGGCGCCGGTGGTGGAGCGCTCCACGAAGAACACGCGCTCGCTCGACGAGGACTCGCGGAACTGGCCGGGCGCGACGCGCTTGAGATCTTCGCGCTTCTGGAAGCGTTCGACGAATTCGATGCGCTTGAGGGCGGCCCAGGGCGACACCACCAGCGACAGCGCGGCCACCACCACCATGATCGGCAGGCCAAAACTCAGGACCGGGCGGATCCAGCGGCTCAGCGACATGCCCGATGCGAACCACACGACCATCTCGGAATCGCGGTAGCTGCGCGTGACGGCGGCCAGTACCGAAATAAAGGTGGTGAGGGTCAGGATGGTTGGCAGATAATTCAGGATCGCAAAGCCGATCAGGGCAAGCACGTCGCTCGAATCGACCTTGCCGCCGGCAGCGCTGCCGAGGACCCGGATCAGGGTCCAGGTGACCAGGATCGTGAACAGTACCGTAAAGGTGGCGCCGGCGGAGCTGGCCAGTTCACGTTGCAGGGCGCGTCGAAAGATCATTCAATAAACTAGCTATAATTGCAGGTTAGGCATGGTGGTAGAAAAACCACCGCCGCTTAGTGCTCAGCGCCGCAACATCACGAAACGGAGAACCAAAAAAATGGACTTTAGCATAAAAGCATTCGACACCAAGAACACCCTGGCCGCCGCAAAAGCAGGCGTCCTGGCCGTGGCAGTGTTCGAAAACAAGCAGCTGTCCCAGGCTGCCAAGGCACTGGATGCCAGCGGCGAGATCACGGCGGCGGTCAAGTCCGGCGACATCAGCGGCAAGGCCGGTTCGACCCTGCTGCTGCGCGGCGTGAATGGCGTGGCCGCGGCGCGCGTGCTGCTGGTGGGCATGGGCACGAGCGAGGCACTGAGCGAAAAGAGCTACAGCACGGCGGTCGCTGCAAGCCTCAAGGTATTCGGCACCCTCGGCAGCCAGGATGCCATTATCGCATTCCCGCTGGCGGATGTGAAAGACCGCGACGTCAACTGGGCGGTCCGCGCACTTGTGATCGCGGCCAACGAGACCGAACACAGAACGGATACGCAGAAGAGCAAGAAGGATCCGGCCGTCGCCAGCGTGCGCAAGATCGTCATCGCCGCCGACGCAGCAAATGCCGCCACCCAGCTCAAGGGCACGCTGGCCCAGGCCGTCGCGATCTCGAACGGCATGGCGCTGACCAAGGAACTGGGCAACCTGTCGCCCAACGTCTGCACCCCGACCTACCTGGCCAATACCGCGCGCCAATTGGCCGACCAGTTTGGCTTCGACATCGAAGTGCTGGAGCGCAAGCAGCTCGAGGCGCTGAAGATGGGCAGTTACCTGGCGGTGGCCAAGGGCAGCGACGAAGCGCCCAAGTTCATCGTGCTGAAGCACATGGGCGGCAACAAGAAGGATGCGCCGGTGGTCCTGGTCGGCAAGGGCATCACCTTCGATTCCGGCGGCATCTCGATCAAGCCGGGCCCGAACATGGACGAGATGAAGTACGACATGTGTGGCGCCGGCTCGGTGCTGGGCACCTTCCGCGCCATCGGCGAGATGGGCCTGAAGCTGAACGTGATCGGCATCGTGGCCGCCTGCGAGAACATGCCGTCGGGCCGCGCCTCCAGGCCGGGCGACATCGTGACCTCGATGAACGGTCTCACCATCGAGATCCTGAACACCGACGCCGAAGGCCGCCTGATCCTGTGCGACGCCCTCACCTACGCCGAGCGCTTCAAGCCGGCCGCCGTGGTCGACATCGCCACGCTCACCGGCGCCTGCATCGTGGCCCTGGGCCACCACACCAGCGGCCTGTTCACCCGCCACGACGACGCGCACGACGCACTGGCGCAGGAACTGCTGGACGCCGGCAAGCAGGCCGGCGACGTGGCATGGCGCTTCCCGCTGGGCGAGAACTACAACGAGCAGCTGAAGTCGAACTTCGCCGACCTGGCCAACATCGGCAGCCCGGGCGCGGCCTCGATCACGGCGGCCTGCTTCCTGGAGAACTTCACCCGCAAGTACACCTGGGCCCACCTGGACATCGCCGGCACCGCCTGGAAGTCGGGCGCGGCCAAGGGCGCCACCGGCCGTCCGGTGCCGCTCCTGACCACCTTCCTGATGAACCGCGTCTGATGGAGCCTCCTTTACGGTGAAATATTCTTTCACCGTGGAGCCATGGTGAAATATTATTTCACCAATAACAACAGCCCCGCTTGCGGGGCTGTCGCGTTAACGGCGGTGCGAGCCGTTCAGAACACCGTGGATTCCACCCGCTGGTGAGCGGCGACTTCCTGGCGCGCCTGCGCCGGCGTCATCAAGACCGTCAGGTTGGCCGGATACGACCAGCTCGCGCCCGACCAGCGGTCCACCGCGAAGCCCATCCCGGCGCTGATGACCACGTTGCCCATCAGGCCCAGCGCATCCGGGCGCGATCCAAAAGCTTCCTGCGCCATGCCGGCGCCCGCTTTCTTGCAACTGACCACCAGCGGCGCGGCGCTGCGCGAAATCGTGACCCGCCCCGGCGCCACCACGAACCAGCGCCCCAGGTCGTTGGTGAGCACGCACCCCACCCCGCCGACTTCCTGGTAGTCGAGCACGGCGTGCAGTTCGACCTGCTGCTGTTGGGGAGCATCGGACAGCGTGGCGCAACCGCCCAGCAGGAGCGGCAAGGCCAGCAGGAATGCAGGAAAACGAGAGGAAGAATGCGACATGGAACCCGCCAGGTTGTGCTTCATGCCCTCGTTAACGGCAAGGGGAAGCAAATGCTGAAGGGTGTGTAAAGGCAAAGTTGAAATGTCCGCTTCTGGCAAAGTTGAAATGTCCGCTTGGTTGCCCAGGTTAGCGCGAGCTAACGCGCTTTTGAGCGGACATTTTCTTTGCTGCGAC
>NZ_JCASIF010000012.1:0-142506 GCF_059686055.1 Telluria sp. ZB4P34
CTTGCTCACACTGGACTCCAAACGATTCGGAGTCGACAGCATGAGCTATCTAGCAAAAGCGGACATTTCAACTTTGCTAGATCCGGACATTACAACTTTGCTCTAACACACCCTACGATAAGTCTCAGCCTTTGCGGTGCGGCTTCTTGCCGCCCTTCTCCGCCATGCGCCGGTCGGCGCCCGGCTTCGAGAAACCCTTCTTCTTCGGCGAGGCCGCCATCGGCTCCTCGCCGTCGCGCGTCATGTTCAGCTGCTGGCCGGCCACCCACACGGTCTTCAGGTGGTCGATCAGTTCCGGGGTCATGTCGTCCGGCAGGTCGATGGTGCTGTAGTCGTCGTAGATCTCGATGCGGCCCATGTACTTGGCCGGCATGTCGGCTTCGTTGGCGATCGCGCCGACGATGTTGCCCGGCTTGACGCCATGCTGGTGGCCGACTTCGATGCGGAAGGTCGCCATGCCCGGTTCCGGCGCCCGCTCGACGCGCTCCTTCTTGAACGCCGGGCCTTCACGGAATTCGCGCGGCGCACGCGCGGGACGGTCTTCCCACACACCCGGTTCGCGTGTCACGAAGTCGGCGCGCTGCGGACGTACCTGTCCGGAACCTGTCGGTTCAGGACGCGGCTCGCGGTCCGGCTTTTCCAGCAGCAGCGGCTGGTCGCCGCGCGCCAGCTTGGCCAGCGCCGCGGCGATGTCGACCGCCGGCACGTTCTGTTCGCGCTCGTATTCCTCGACCAGCGAACGGAACACCTCCAGCCCGCCCTCGGCCAGCGTGCTTGCGATCTGCTCCTTGAACTTCGCGATACGCACGTCGTTCACCGCCTTCACGGTCGGCAGTTGCAGCGGCGCTACCGGCTGGCGCGTGGCGCGTTCGATGGCCTTCAGCAGCCCGCGCTCGCGCGGCGTGATGAACAGGATCGCTTCGCCGCTGCGCCCTGCCCGGCCGGTACGGCCGATGCGGTGGGTGTAGCTTTCCGGGTCGGACGGCACGTCGTAGTTGATCACGTGGCTGATGCGCTCGACGTCGAGGCCGCGCGCGGCGACGTCGGTCGCCACCAGGATGTCGATCTTGCCGTTCTTGAGCTGCTCGATGGTGCGCTCGCGCGCCTGCTGGGTCATGTCGCCGTTGATGGCGCTGGCCGCGAAGCCGCGCGCCTGCAGCTTGCCCGCCAGCTCCTCGGTGCCGAGCTTGGTGCGCGCGAAGACGATCATGCCGTCGAAGGTTTCGGCTTCCAGGATGCGGGTCAGCGCATCGAGCTTTTGCATGCCGGCCACCAGCCAGTAGCGCTGGGTGATGTTCTCGGCGGTGCCGGTCTTGGCCGCCACCGTGATTTCCTGCGGGTCGCGCAGGTAGGTCTTGGCGATGCGCTTGATGGCCGGCGGCATGGTGGCCGAGAACAGCGTGGTCTGGCGCTCCGGCGGGGTCTGCTGCAGGATGTGCTCGACGTCGTCGATGAAGCCCATGCGCAGCATTTCGTCGGCTTCGTCCAGCACCAGCGTCTTCAGTTGGGACAGGTCGAGCGAACCTTTCTCGAGGTGATCGATCACGCGGCCCGGCGTGCCGACGATGACGTGCACGCCGCGGCGCAGCGCCGACAGTTGCGGGCCGTAGCTCTGGCCGCCGTAGATCGGCAGCACGTGGAAGCCCTTGATGTGGGCGGCGTAGGTCTGGAAGGCCTCGGCTACCTGGATCGCCAGCTCGCGCGTCGGCGCCAGCACCAGCGCCTGGGGCACGGCCTGCTTGATGTCGATGCGCGACAGGATCGGCAGCGCGAAGGCGGCGGTCTTGCCGGTGCCGGTCTGGGCCTGCCCGAGCACGTCACGGTTGGCCAGCAGCAGCGGAATGGTCGCGGCCTGGATTGGCGATGGCGTTTCGTAGCCGACGTCCTTGAGCGCCTTCAGTACGGGCGCGGACAGGTCGAGATCGGCAAAATTCGGGAGGGGGGTGTCAGACATGGCAAAACTTTCAAAGTTGATACTAAAGCCGCAGTTTACTCCCTCGCGCGGCGAGGGCGGGCACTATTTGGAACAGGGGCCGCTTTTTTACCAGTTGGAAAAAAGCGGCGGCCCCATGCGCGTTCACGCATGGGGCCGCGGATGATACAGGGTTTGCGCTACATTTTCTTGGCTGAACAGGTCTTGGCGATGTACTCGTCATGGGACGGCATCACCGCCACGCACTTGGCGATCACCCCGCGCACGCTGTCGAGGTACTCGGCAATGTCCGCTTCCGACTGGGTGTCGGCCAGCGGGTGGTAGCCGTCGATCGGCATGTTCTGCCCTTCGAACACCTGGATCCAGCCGACTTCCGAGAACAGCTCGTTATCGACGCGCACCACGCGGCCGCGCGAGCGGTACATGTCCATCTTGTGGCGCAGCGTATCGGGAATCGCCATGTTGGCGCATTCCATCCAATATGCGGAGTCGGTACGCTGGTTCAGGTGGTAGTGCAGGATGATGAAGTCGCGGATGCGTTCGTAGTCGAAGCGCGACTGGCGGTTGTACTCGTCGCGGTCCACGCTGCTCCAGCCGCGGTCCGGGAAGAAGTCGATCAGGCGCTGGATGCCCGACTGGATCAGGTGGATGCTGGTCGACTCGAGCGGCTCCAGGAAGCCGCTGGCCAGGCCGAGGGCCACCACATTGCGGTTCCACGCCAGCTTGCGCATGCCGGTCTGGAACTTGATCAGGCGCGGTTCGGCCAGCGCCTTGCCGTCCAGGTTGGCGAGCAGGGTCGCTGCTGCTTCGTCGTCGCTGATGAAGCGGCTGCTGTAGACGTGGCCGTTGCCGGTGCGGTGCTGCAGCGGAATGCGCCACTGCCAGCCCGACTTGTGCGCGGTGGAGCGGGTATACGGCGTGATGACCGGTGCTGATTCACAAGGCACGGCCAGGGCGCGGTCGGCCGGCAGCCAGTGCGTCCAGTCCTCGTAGCCGGTCTGCAGGGTCTGCTCGATCAGCAGGCCGCGGAAACCCGAGCAGTCGATGAACAGCTCGCCCTCGATGCGCGAACCGTTTTCCAGCTCGACCGCGTCCACGTGGCCGTCGCCTTCGCGCTGGCTCACGCGGGTGATCTTGCCTTCGATGCGGGTCACGCCGCGCGACTCCGACAGCTTGCGCAGGTATTTCGCGTACAGGCCGGCATCGAAGTGGTAGGCGTAGTTGATGTCGCGCAGCGGCGAGTTCTGCACGTCGAAGCGCGGCGGCATGAACTTGTTCGCTTTTGCCGCCATGCGGGTGATCGAATACTCCTCGAGCGGGGCAGCCTTGCCCGCGCGGCGCATCTTCTGCCAGAACTGGTCGAAAGGCAGCGTGGCCAGGTCCTGCCCGATGCGGCCGAAGCCGTGCATGTAGCGCTCGCCCAGCCGGCCCCAGTTGACGAACTCGATCCCGAGCTTGTAGCTGCCCTGGGTCTCGCGCATGAATTCGTTCTCCTCGATGCCCAGCACGCGGTTGAAGCGCTGGATCATCGGAATGGTCGCCTCGCCGACGCCGACGATGCCGATCTCGTCGGATTCGACGAGGCGGATGTTGTATCGGCCGTTGAGCAGGGTCGCCAGCGACGCCGCGGTCATCCAGCCGGCGGTGCCGCCGCCGACGATGACGATGTCCTTGAGTGGTTCGTGTTGCATGTGTATTCGCCCGGAGGTCATGAAAAAACGACCCCTGGCAGGCGGGAGCCCGGCAGGGGTCGTTACTTTACCGCAGTTCGGCTGGGATCAGCTTAGAACTTGTAGGTCGCGCCGAAGTGGTAGGTGCGGCCGTAGGCGCGGCGGTTGGTCGGGTTGTTCTCGTCGTCCGTGTACTCCAGGAACGGCGCGTTGTTCCAGTTCTGCGCCTGGGCAAACACGCTCACGCCCTTCAGCCAACCACGCTGGAACTCGTACGATGCCTGCAGGTCAACGATCGTCTCACCCTTGATGAAGGTAAGTTGCTGGTTGTCCTGGAAGTCCGACACCTGGCCCAGGAAGCTGGAGCGCTTGCGCGCTGCCGCGGCGATCTGGAAACCAGCCTTCTCGTAGTACAGGCGCAGGTTGCTCACCTTGCGCGACAGGCCCGGCAGCGGGATGCTGGTGCGATCGCCGGCCACGTTCGGGAAGCCGCTTTCCGGCAGCTCGATGCTGCTGCGGGTATCCGAGTGGTTGACCATGACGCCGAAGCCGTCCAGGTACTGGGTCAGCATCGAGAACGGCAGGTTCACCGCCAGCTCGAAGCCGTGCAGGTTGCCGCCGTCGCCGTTGCGCGGCTGGGTGAACTGGCCCACGGCCGAACCGGCGAACGGACCGGTCTGCGGCAGCGGGGTCGTCGGGGTGATGAACGGCCCGTAGTTGAACGCGCGCGGCGTACGCAGGATATACGTATCCAGGCGCTTGTAGAACACGGCGGCGCTGACGTAACCCTTGTTGCCGAAGTATTTTTCATACGACAGGTCGAGTGACTTGGCGCGGAAGGGCTTCAGCTGCGGATTGCCGCCCGAACCGGTCAGGATCGAGAGACCCTGGGTAGCGAGGTTGAAGTTCTGGCCGGCGCGCAGGTCGTCCGGATTCGCACGCGACACGATCTTGGCAGCAGCAAAACGCAGGACCTGCTCATTCTTCAGGTCGAAGGACAGGTTCAGGCTCGGCAGCACATCCCAGTAGCTGTCGCCTTCGCTGATACGCTTGGCCGGGCAGGTCGCTGCGGTATTGCCGACGCAGCGTGATTGGTCAACGACGTAACCGCCGCCGGTCTGCCTGGTGTGGATCGCCTGCAGGCCGACGTTACCGCGGTAGGACAGGCCGAACATCTCACCGTCCAGGTCGCCCATGGCGTAGCCGGTATTGATGCGCTCGTGCACATCCCAGAAACGGCTGTAGATGTCGGCGTCGACCTTGTTGGCCAGTTCGTACACCGAGCCGAGCGAGCCGCGCGGATCCCACGATGCGACGTTGATGCCCGATGCGCCAGCCTGAACCACGCTACTGCCCGGCACTGCCACCGCGGCGTACGGACCATTGCCACCCTTGATCAGCAGGCGACCTTCTTCGCCAGCACGCGACTTGTCGCGCGAGGTGTGGTTGAAGCCGAAGGTGGTACCGGTAATCGGGCCCCATTCGAATGCGCGCTTGGCGGTCAAGCGCACGGCCTTGACTTCGTCTTCCACGTAAGGCTGGGCCAGGTAGCCGGCCTGAGGCGAGCTTTCGCCACCGGACCAGCCCATGGCGTCGGTCAAGCGCGCCACGGCGCGGTCCGCATAGTTGGAGCCCGGGGTGTACTTCACTTCGGTGAGGTTGCTGCCGTTGAAGTTGGTGAACTTCAGGGTGTCCTGGGTGCGGCCCGGGATACCGGCATAAGTTTCATAGCGCGAACCGAGCTTGGTCGCCTTTGACCAGGTCAGGTCGGCAGCGGTGGTCCACTCGCCGATCTTCAGTTCGTTGTTCCAGCCGATGCTCTTGAGGTCGTCTTCGCCGGCCTCGATGTGGTTACGCACGATGCCTTTCCAGTTGGTCAGGGTGCCGCTGGTGGCCACGCCGTTGCTGACCGTGGCCTGGCTCAGCACGTGCTGCATCTCGTAGGCGCCGTTGCCGTTGAAAGCCACGCCGCCCTCGAAACCGGTGCGTTTCTGCGCGGTATCGCCGGCCGAGTAGAACAGGTCGACAGTCGACTTGAAGTTCTTGTTCGGACGGAATTGCAGTGAAGCAAAGGCGCCGTCGCGGTTATGCGAGTCGGTGACGGTGTCGGCGCCGAAGCCGCCCGGCACGCGCACTTGCGCGCCGTTGTACGGCAGCGTGCCGGTGCCCCAGGAATTGAAGGTGGTCTGGCCGCCGCCCTCTTCTTCGTAACGGGTCAGGCCCACGGCCACACCGATGGTGCGGTTTGCGAACTGGTCGATGTACGACAGGGTGGCGCGCTTGCCGTCGCCTTCCGGCAGGCCGTCCGGGTGCTTCACGCCGAGGCGGGTTTTCTTGTAGCTGACGGCGACGGTGCGCTTGCCGAAGTCCAGCGGCTGCACGGTGCGCAGGTCGATGGTCGAGGCCAGGCCCTGGCCGACGACGGTCGCGTCCGGGCTCTTGTAGATGACGACGGAACCCATCAGTTCGGCCGGGAACAGGTCGAACTCGGGCGAACGGGCATTGCCGGTCGAGGCCATCTCGCGGCCGTTCAGCAGGGTGCCGTTGAAGCTCGGCGCCAGGCCGCGCACCGAGATTTCGGCGGCACGACCCGAGTTGCGGCCACGCTGGGCCGACACGCCCGGCAGGCGCGAGATCGACTCGGCGACGCTCTGATCCGGCAGCTTGCCGATGTCTTCGGCCGAGACGGCTTCGACGATCGAGCTCGAATTCTTCTTGATCGAGATGGCCGCTTCGATACCGCGGCGGATACCGGTCACCTGGACCGTGGCCACGCCCGGCGCGACGGTCGCAGTGGTAGTGGTAGTGGAGCCGGCCGGCGTCGGCTCGGCGGCGGTGGCTGCCTGCTCGGCCGAATTCGGCTGGGTGGCAACGCTCGACGTGGCGCTGGTGGTCGTGGTGGTGTTGTCCTGTGCGGTCGACTGCGCATAAGCGCTGCCGGCGAACACGGACAGGAAGACTGCGCAGCCGGCGGCGACCGGGCTCAGTTGGAAAGCAAGGCGGGCCGGCTCACCGGCGCGCTTGGTTGCGAAGATATTCATTTGTCCCCTCAATAAAGACCAATAATTTTTTCCCGAAACTACAGCGCGACAGGCAGCTGCACGGCAGCCTCAAGCAAACGGTTTTGAACGTTCTGTCAACGATTCTGTACTAAAACTAGATGCACTGTCAACGGGAGTTGCTTGCTGCTACGATAATGGCATGTTTTTCGGAAAATCGTCAGTGAAACACGCCTTTTGCGTTGTATTTGGGCTACAAAACCACATACAGACAGCTGTAGTCGGACTACAAATGCTCGCTTTGGCGACAGCAAGCACTGTGTATGCACCAACATGGTGCAAGTGAAGACCTTGAACTCGCCAATAGACTGGAGAAATTCATAGGGACATGAGGAATTTTGTTGGCGATCTGTACTTTGACTAGATTATTCTGAGTGGATACGTTTGTCTGCTACCACGCTTCCATAGTATTCTTTCGGCAACTTAACCAACCGCGGCAGTTCTCGAGCATCTGGCTTGACGCACATGCTGTAGTCTGACTACGGAATCGCGCAATACCATGCTGGAAGCGAGGGAAGTCCGACTTCTCATGAGACAGTTCTTCGTTAGTATCCTGCTCGGCAGCACTGCCCTCGCCTCCTTCGCCGCTCCCGCTCCATCCTCTGCCATTGCCCACATGGAACCGCCGTTCTGGTGGGCCGGCATGCAGCACACGGGGCTGCAACTGATGGTGCATGGCGAGCGTATCGCTGAGCTCGAGCCGGCGCTGGCCTACCCGGGCGTGCGCATCGCCTCGGTCACGCGCGTCCCCAACCGGAATTACTTGTTCATCGATCTCGACATCGACAAGGATGCGCGGCCGGGCAAGTTCGACATCGCATTCGAGGGCGCCGGGCGCCAGGCCAGCTACCGCTACCAGTTGCTGGCGCGCGAGCCCGGTTCGGCCGGACGTATCGGCTTCAACAGCAACGACGCCATCTACCAGGTCATGCCGGACCGTTTCGCCAACGGCATTCCTGCCAACGACTCCACCAAAGACACGCTGGAAAAGGCCATGCGCTCGAACGGCTCGGGGCGCCATGGCGGCGACATCCAGGGCATCATCGACCGTCTCGACTACATCCGGGACATGGGCTTCACCCAGCTGTGGCCCACGCCGCTGGTCGAGAACAACATGCCGGCCTATTCCTATCACGGCTATGCCGCCACCGACCACTACCGGATCGACCCGCGCTACGGCAGCAACGACGACTTCCGCCGCCTGTCGATCGAGGCGAAGAAACGCGGCATCGGCCTGATCCAGGACGTGGTGCTGTCGCATATCGGCCGCGCCCACTGGTGGATGAAGGACCTGCCCACGCCCGACTGGGTCAACTACGGCGGCAAGTTCGTGCCGACCCAGCACCACCGCACCGCCGTGCAGGATCCCTACGCCTCGAAAGAAGATGCCGACAACTTCACGCGCGGCTGGTTCGTCGAGAGCATGCCCGACCTGAACCAGTCCAACCCGCTGGTGGCCAACTACCTCATCCAGAACAATATCTGGTGGATCGAATATGCCGGCCTGTCGGGGCTGCGGATCGACACCTTCGGCTATTCGGACGGCGCCTTCCTGTCCGACTACACGCGGCGCCTGATGGCGGAATACCCGAAGCTGAACATGGTCGGCGAAGAGTGGAGCAAGCTGGTGCCGGTGGTGGCTCGCTGGCAGCGCGGCAAGGACAACTTCGACGGCTACCGCGCTTCCACCCCGAGCCTGATGGATTTCCCGCTGGCGGAAAGCATGCGTGCGGCGCTGGCCGACAGGCGCGGCGCCAACGTGTTCACCAACGTCTACGAGACGCTCTCGCTCGACTACCTGTATCCTGAGCCCGGCAATCTGGTGCTGTTCGAGGCCAACCACGACGTCTCCCGCATCTGGAGCGAGGTCGGCGAGGACTTCGACCGCTACCGGATGATGATGGTGTTCCTGATGACGATGCCGCGCATCCCCCAGCTCTACACGGGCGACGAGATCCTGATGACCAGCGCCACCGGCGAGCGCGACGACGCCAGCTACCGGCGCGACTTCCCGGGCGGCTGGCCGGGCGACCGGGTCAATGCGTTTACCGGCAAGGGCCTCACGCCGCAACAGCGCGCCGCGCAGGAGCTGGTGCGCAGGCTGGCCAACTGGCGCAAGGGACAGCCGGTGATCCACAAGGGAAAACTGATGCACTACGGCCCGCGCGACAACACCTGGGTCTACTTCCGCTACGACGACAACAAAAGGGTGCTGGTCGCCTTCAACAACAACCCGAAGGAGATGGTGCTGGACACGCAGCGCTTCCGCGAAATGCTGGCCGGCGTGCCCGGCGGCGTCGACGTCCTGAGCGGGAAGCGCTTCGACCTGGCCAGGGAACTGCGCCTGCCGGCCGGGGCCAGCGTGATCCTGGAACTGGAGCCTGCGCCATGAAGCGCCAGATGCTGGCCGCCGCCCTCCTCGCCTGCCTGGCGGCGCAGGCCACGGCGCAGGACAAGGAGAAGGACAAGGAACTGTACGTGCGCGGCGCCTTCAACGGCTGGGGCACCGACAACCTCCTGACGCACAAGGGCCAGGGCGTGTACGAGGCCGAGATCCTCGTCAGCCCCGGCAACCATGCCTTCAAGGTGGGCAGCCGCGACTGGCGCGACGAATGGGTGGCCGACGCCAACAACAGCATCACCGTGACGCCGGACACGCCCTACCGCCTCGCCACCCAGCCCGGGCCGGAAGACTACCTGTTCGTGCGCCAGACCGGCACGTACCGCTTCACGGTGGATGCCTCGAACCCGGCGGCGCCGACCCTGCGCGTGGTGCGGCTACCCACCGCGCCGGCGGCAGCCGCTGCCGACCCGCACGCAGGGCGCGAGGCCGTCGCTGCGCTGGCCTGGCCCACCTGGGACGGCAAACAGGAAACGGCGCGTTTTTCCGTGCCGGACGCCGGCGCCACCCTGCGCCGCTACACCCATTCGACCACATTGAGCCTGCGCGACCCCGGCCCGCAGCACGGCGACTACGCCGAGCAGGAAGGCCTGCCACGCATCCGTACCGGCAACCTCGCCTTCGACGCCCTGTTCGCCCTGGCCGGCCATGAAATGCGCCAGGACGCCGTCAGCCAGATCCGCGACGGTAACTACCAGGGCGGCGCGCCGATCCCCTGCGACTGCTTCGCCACCGGGGAGAAGTGGCACTATGTCTGGACCCGCGACCTCTCGTATGCGGCCGACCTCGGCCTGGCCATGCTGGACCCGCAGCGGGTGCGCAATTCGCTTGAATTCAAGCTGTCCGGCTGGCGCAAGGACGTGTCCGTCAGCTCCCGGGTTGCCGGGACGGCGGACGGCCTGCAGATCGTGCAGGACACCGGCAGCGGCGGCAGCTGGCCGGTAAGTACCGACCGCGTCAGCTGGGCCTTTGCGGCCGAGGAAGTGCTGCGCACCCTGCCGGCGGCCGGGCGCGCGGCCTTCGCAGGGCGTGCGCTGAGGGCGCTGTCGAACACGATCGAGAACGACCGCATCGCCGCCTTCGACGCCACGAGCGGCCTGTACATGGGCGAACAATCCTTCCTCGACTGGCGCGACCAGAGCTACGCGGCGTGGATCCCGAACGACCTGGCCTCGATGTCCTCGTCGAAAGCGCTGTCGACCAACGTGGCGCACTACCAGGCCTTGCGCCTGGCGGCACGGCTGGCGCGCGAACAGGGCGACATGGTCCGCGCGGCGCGCTACGACGGATGGGCCATCGCGCTCAAGCGCGCCATCAACGACAGGCTGTGGCTGAAGGATGCCGGCATGTACAGCAGCCTCACGGCCGGCCATTTCGACGGCGCGCCGCTGCACAAGTTCGACTGGCTCGGGCAGTCGCTGACCATCCTCACCGGCGTCGCCAGCGAAGCGCAGGCGGCGTCGATCATGGCGCGCTACCCGCACGGCCCGATGGGCGCGCCGGTCATTTGGCCGCAGCAGCCCGGCATGCCGGTATACCACAACCGCGCGCTGTGGCCCTTCGTGACGGGCTACGGCCTGGACGCGGCAAGCATGGCCGGCAACGTGGCGGTGGCCGACGCGGCTTACGATTCGCTGGTGCGCGGCGCGGCCCTGAACATGTCGAACATGGAGAACCTCGAGTGGCTCTCAGGCCAGCCGCTGCTGCTCGACGAGCGCAACCCGTCGCTGATCGGGCCGGTGATCAATTCGCGGCGCCAGCTGTGGTCGGTGGGCGCCTACCTGGGCATGGTGGTCCGGCAGGTGTTCGGCGTGTCGGCGCTGGACGACGGCATTGCGCTGCGTCCTTTCGTCACCGCGAAGCTGCGCCGCGAGATGTTCGGCGCATCGAACGAGATCGCGCTGCACGCGCTGCGCCTGCACGGCCGGCGCATCGACGTGCGCCTGCGCCTGCCCGCGGCGAGCCCGGACGAGGGCTACTACGCGGTCGAACGCATCGTCCTGAACGGCAAGCCGGCCGGCCAGTCGATCGGCCTTGCCCGGCTCGCGGCCGTGAACGAGATCGAGATCGTGCTCGGCGCGCTGCTGCCGGGCCGGCAGGAGATTCGCCGCGTGAACGACAACCCGTATGCCGACGCGGGCGCCACCTTCGGTCCGCGCGAGCCCGCGATCACAGCCCTGCATCGACGCCCCGGGGGCGTGACGCTGCAGATCGCTCCTGGCGACGCGCAAGCGGATGTGCTGTACAGCGTGTACCGCGACGGCAAGCCGGTCGCCGACGGACTGCGCGCGGGCAGCTGGACCGACCGCGGCGCGGGCGCCTTCGGCTGCTACGCGGTGGAAGCGCGCTTCGCCGCCACCGGCAACCGCAGCCACCACAGCAGGCCGCGCTGCGTCGACGGCGGGATCGAGGTCGGTGTCACCGATCCGCGCACCATGTCCAACCTGAAGCCCAGCCAGGCGAACGCACGCTTTACAGCGCCGCATCTGCAGGACTGGGGCCGGCCGGAGGACCGCTTCGCCGTCGGCCCCATCGCCGTGACGGCGAGCGGCAGGTACCAGGTCCAGGTGCGCTACCACAACGCGGCGAACCAGGTGAACCTGGGCATCAGCGGCGGGGTGAAATGGCTGGCGCTGAAGGACGGGCGCGGCCGAGTGGTGGCACAGGGCGTGGTGCAGTTGCCGCATGCCCCGTTGGCGAAGGCGGAAACGCCGGCCGTGTATTCGACGCCGCTGGCGGCCAGCCTGCGGCCCGGTCGCTACCGCATCGAGATGAGCGATTTCTATAATATGAGCTATCTTGACAGCAACAGCAGCTTCAGCGCGGCGGGCGGCCTGGGCGGCCCGTCCAACCGCTTCGACATCCATGGGGTGCGCCTGCTACGGACGCAGTAAGTCAGGTAGGGTGCACCGGGGCACGGTAGCTGGCTTCGCCGTGCGCGCGTCCTGCTCCACCAGGCGCTGCGGCTGCGCCTCGGTAGTTTGAACGCGCGGTCGGCGGAGCCGACCACCCTACGACGCTCTGCTATGCAGCCTCGGTTTCATCGGGGGCCGGTCGCGCTTCCTTGCGCGACGGTCCCGTCATCAGCATCAGCCGCCCTTCCAGTACGCGAAATTCCAGTGGCATCGCCACGGTGGACACTTCGCCGTCGGCCGCTACCTTCATGCGCTTGCGGCCGATCAGGGAGGGCGTGCCCACCAGCAGGCGCTTGAAGGCGAAGGCTTCCAGTTCGTCATCGCTGCCGAGGCGCCCCATCAGGCCGCGCACGAGCAGGCGCAGCAAGCCGAGCTTGCCCATCGGCCGCGGCGCGATGCCGACCAGTTGCCCTTCCTCAACCGCCTCGATCAGGCCGTCGCGCATCCCGACCTGCTCCAGCTGCAGGCGGTTGTTCCCGATGAATAAAGTCGTGGTGCGCAGGCGGCGTTCCTTGCCGTCGAGCTCGAGCGTGATACGCAGGTGGCGGTGTGGACGCAAGGCGATCTTGATGGCCGAGAAGAAGGCGACGACGCGGCTGCGTCCATACTGGCGCTTGTCGATCTCGCGCTCCTCGAGCAGCTTCGGATACAGGCCGACGCTGGCGTTGACGAGAAAAATCTTGTTGTTGAGCAGGCCTACCTGCACCGGGCGCATGCTGGCGCGCAGCAGGGCGTACACGGCCTCGGCCAGGTCTTCCGGAATGCCGTGGGTGCGGCCGAAATAGTTGAAGGTGCCTTGCGGCAGGACGCCGAAGGGACAGCGCGCCAGCACGGCTTCGTGGGCGACCGTGTTGATGGTGCCGTCGCCGCCCGCCGCCACCAGGATGCCCCCTTCGGCGACGGCGCGCGCCGCCATGCTGCGCGCCTTGTCCGCCAGTTCGACCGGGTCGTCCACCAGCTCCAGGTGGCAGCTGCGGCCGGCGGCGGCCAGCACCTCTTCGATGGTCGAGCGCCGCAGCGCGGTCTCGGCATGGCCGGATCCGGCGTTGAGGACGATGAAAAACGGCGCGTCGGGACGTGGCTCGGTGGTCTGCATCGATGGCTCGGCGGTCGCTTGAAGTATTGACAACGCCATCCTACCACCGCTTCGCACCGTACTACGTGCGCTAGCGCTCGGTGACCAGGCTCATCCCGTAGAGGTTCAGGTCCGGCTCGCCTGCCTTCAGGCATACCGTGCCCTGCTGGCGCATCCCCAGCCTGAGCAGCAGGGCGATCGACGCCGCATTGCCCGGCGTGGTGATGGCCGCCAGGCGCGGGATGCCGAGCGTGCGCGCATGCGCCACGGTGGCCTGCGCGGCCTCGAACGCATAGCCGCGGCCGCGGTAGCGCGGCAGGAAGGCGTAGCCGAGGTCGACGTCGTCCAGCCCGTCGCGCTTGATCAGGCCGCACAGTCCCACCGGCGCGGCCCCCTCCCCGTGCAGCTCCACCATGTACATCGAGTGGCCGCGCGCGCGCTGCATCGCCACCGGACCGTCTTCGATCGACTTCACGGCGGCCTCGAGCGTGCGTACCCCACGGTCGCCGATATGCTCGATGAAGGCCGGGTCGTTCAGCAGTTCCAGGTAGACGGCGGCGTCGCTTTCATCCACGAGGCGCAGGCGCAGGCGGCCGGTGCGCAGGACTTCCCCCGGGTGCGCGCTCATGCGTCCACCGTCGGCCAGCGGTCCGGGTCTTGCAGCAGCTGGTACATGACGTAGGCGTCCACGTAGCCGAGGGCCTTGTGACGATAGGCCTTGGGCAGGGTGCCGACGATCGAGAAGCCGAGCTTCTTCCACAGCCGGATGGCGACGGTGTTGGTGCTCACCACATAATTGAACTGCATTGCCAGGTAGCCCTGGCGGCGCGCCTCGTCGAGGCTGTGCTCGCCGAGCAGGCGCCCCACGCCCGCCCCTTGCGCCGATGGACTGACCATGTAGGAGGCATTGGCCACGTGATGGCCGCGGCCGACCTGGTTCGGCACCAGGCGGTACATGCCGAGCAGGCGGTCGGCGCCGCTGGTGGCGACGAAGCTCGTCACCTCGGGCCCGAGCCAGTAGGCATGGCCCGCCTCGCGCGAAACGGCAGTGGTGAAAGGATAGGTTTCGCCGGCAACGACATGGGCGCAAAAAATGCTCCATATCGCATCGAAGTCCTGGTCACCGGCTGGGCGGATCTGGATGTCTGTCACGGCTATCGGAACGCGTTTCTGAACTTGAAAGCGTTCTATTCTAGCGTCATTCCAAGCGCGATTTCACGTAGCACGCAGGAGTTTTTTTCGATGTTTCCGCGAAGATTTTTTACGATCAGCCCTGTTGCGGCATCCTGAACCCGGTGCTGGCCGGACGCCCCGGCAGGTGCAGGGTCACCTGCGCGGAAGGCGCCTCGGCCACGATGGCGCCACGCCGCAGCACCATCCTGCGCGGCGCGCGCAGGCGGATCGCTTCCACCGTGGAGCCGGCGTCGAGCAGCACCAGGTCGGCCCAGCATCCCGGCGCCACCCCGTAGCCTTCCATGCCGAGGATGCGCGCCGGGGTCTCGGTCACGGCCAGGAAGCATTGGTGCATCGCTTCCAGGCCCGTCATCTGCGCCACGTGCAGGCCCATGTGCGCCACTTCCAGCATGTCGCCCGAGCCCATGCCGTACCACGGGTCGAGTACGCAGTCGTGGCCGAAGGCGACGTCGACGCCGGCGGCGAGCAGCTCGGGCACCCGGGTCATGCCGCGCCGCTTCGGGTAGGTGTCGTGGCGGCCCTGCAGGGTGATGTTGATGAGCGGGTTGGCGATGGCGGCGACGCCGCTTTCGGCGATCAGGGGCAGCAGCTTGCTCACATAATAGTTATCCATCGAGTGCATCGATGTCAGGTGCGAGCCGGCCACCAGGCCCTGCATGCCGAGGCGCCGGGTCTCGGCCGCCAGGGTCTCGATATGGCGCGACATCGGATCGTCGGTTTCGTCGCAGTGCATGTCCACGCGCCGGTCGTGCTGCGCAGCGAACTCGCACAGCAGGCGGATCGATTCGGCGCCGTCCGCCATGGTGCGCTCGAAGTGCGGAATCCCGCCCACCACGTCCACGCCCATCGCGATGGCGCGCTTCAGGTTGTCGAACGCGCCCGGGCTGCGCAACAGGCCGTCCTGCGGGAAGGCGACCAGCTGCAGGTCGAGGTAGGGCGCCACCTGCTTGCGCACTTCCAGCAGGGCTTCGACGGCCAGCAGGCGGTCGTCGCAGACGTCTACGTGGGTGCGGATCGCCAGCAGGCCACGCGCTACCGCCCAGTCGCAATAGCGCAGCGCGCGCTCGACCAGGGCGTCCTGCGCCAGTTGCGGCTTGAGCTCGCCCCACAGTTTGATACCCTCCAGCAGCGTGCCGCTGCGGTTCACGCGCGGCAGCCCGTAACTGAGGGTGGAGTCCATGTGGAAGTGCGCATCCACGAAAGGCGGGCTGACCAGGTCGCCGCCGGCGTCGATTTCGCGCGCGCCCTGCGCCCCCAGCCGTATTTGGACGGCCGCGATGCGCCCGCCCTCGATGCCGATGTCGATACCACGGCTGCCGTCCGGCAGGCTGGCGTTGCGAATCACGATATCCATGCATACTCCCCGTTTGTCTACCCGATTGTAACCATTTCCAGCCGTACGAGATGGCGAAGCAGACTCCGCGCCTGGAGATGATGCTGCATCGCAATATTTCTGCCATTAATACATCAATAAGCACTTTGCAACAGCAAGGTTCATGGCTACACTAGCCGATATTGCAGTGCACTATAAATGACTGACAAGGAAATCCCATGACTTCACTCCGCGACCCGTTTTCCGCAGTAAGCAAGGCCCAGCTCGAAGCGCAGTTCGATTTCTTCACTTCCGTGACCACCCAGGCGTTCGAGAACGCCAGCCGCCTGGCGGCCCTCAACCTGTCGGCTTCGCGCGACTCGATGGAGCGCTCGCTTGGCGCCACCTACTCCCTGATGCAGTCGCGTGATCCGCGCGACTTCCTCACCCTCGGTGGCCAGGCGGAGGCGCAGGTGCACAGCCTGTTCGCCTACGGCCGTGAGCTGCTCGGCATCGCCGGCGGCGTGCGCCCGACTGCCGTGCAGCCGCAGGCGCCGGCGCCGCAACAGGCGGGCGAGCGCACCGACGCGGCCGAACAGGCGGAAATCAAGGCCGTGCCGGAGGCTGCGCAAGAGGCAGCCGCTACCGTGGCATCCCTTGCCGATGCTGCGGCCGCTGAAGTGGCGCCAGTTCAAGTGCTCCCTGCTACCGAAGCGCTTGCCGAGCGTAGCGCTGCCGAGGCCCTTGCTCCTGCAGTGGACACTGCAGGCGCGCCGGTTGCCGACACCGTGCGCGCTGCCGTTGCCGCATCCATACCCGCATCCGCTGCCCCGAGCGAGCCGGTGGTCATGGCCGAAGCACATGCGGCCGCGAATGTGTCGGAGGCTGCCGTGCTCGCAGCCGTCGAGCCATCCCCGGTCAGCGAACCGAAGGCCATCGCCAGGGCGGCCGGCAAGGGCACTGCCCGCGCCGCCGTGGCCCAGCATCCCGCGGCCGCCCCGCTGCCGGCGCTTGACGCCGCCGAGGTGCTGGTCCCCGACCTGCGTCCCGCTTCTTCCAAACGGAAGAAGTAAGCACCCGCCTGGCGAGGCATAGCGGGCACGCGCCTGCGCCGGATTGGCAAAGCGACTACACTAGCGGGCTCCAGCCCGCTAGTTCTTTTTCGGGCGCACAATCTTCAAGGAAACTGCATGAGTCTCGCAAGGCTGATCGGCGGATTCGTCCGCCGGCACTGGCATGCCTATGTCTCGTCGGCCTTCATGCTGGCCGGCGTCGCCATCTGCACGGTCTTGATACCGCGCAAGGTCGGCGCCCTGATCGACGGCCTGGCCGCCCACAGCCTCGACCAGGATGCGCTGTTGCGCGGCCTGGCCCAGCTGCTCGGCCTGGGCCTGGCCATCTATGTCCTGCGCGTGGGCTGGCGCATCCGCCTGTATTCGGCCGCCTACAACCTGGGCGTCGAACTGCGCACGCGCCTGTATGCGCGCCTGGCGGCCCAGGGTCCGGCCTTCTACCAGCGCCAGCGCACCGGCGACCTGATGGCGCTGGCCACCAACGACATCGACGCCATCGAGATGGCGGCCGGCGAAGCCATGCTGGCCGGTTTCGACGGCACCCTCACCCTGGTCATGGTGCTGGGCATCATGACGCTCGGCGTCGACCCGCGCCTGGCCGCCATCGCCCTGCTGCCCTTCCCGCTGATGGCCTTCGCCTTCTGGCGCATCTCGCGCCAGGTGCACACGGCCGAAGCCGACGCCCTGAAGCGTTTCTCGGCGCTGAACGACCACGTGCAGGAATCGCTGTCGGGCGTGCGCACCCTGCGCGCCCTCGGCCTGGAAGCGCGCAGCAGCGCGCAGTTCAGCGAACTGGCCGCCAACGCGGCCGATGCCAGTTTCACCGCGCGACGCTGGGAAGCCGCCTACGAGCCGGCGGTCGGCCTGACCCTGACCGCCGCCACCGGCTTGACCCTGGGACTGGGCGGCTACCTGGTCTGGCACGACGAACTGACGGTGGGCGCGCTCACCAGCTTCTCGATGTACCTGGGCCAGCTGATCTGGCCGATGTTCGCGGCCGGCTGGGTGCTGTCGCTGATCGAGCGCGGCCGCGCCGGCCTGGCGCGCCTGCAGCCGTTGCTCGACATGCCGCTCACGGTCGAGGATAGCGGCACGCTCGAGACGATCGGGCGCGGCGCGCTGCTGGTGGACGGCGTGAGCTTCTCCTACCGCGAGGCGGAGCACCCGGCCCTGAGCGAGGTATCGGTGCGCGTGGAGCCGGGCAAGACGCTCGGCCTGGTCGGCCCGACCGGCGCCGGCAAGTCGACGCTGCTGCGCGTGCTGCTGCGCCAGGCCACGCCCCAGCGCGGTGCGGTCAGCTGGGCCGGGCAGCCGCTCGAGGCCTACCGGCTGGACGTCCTGCGCGCGGCCATGAGCTGGGTGCCGCAGGAATCCTTCCTGTTCTCGGCGACCATCGCGGAAAACATCGCCCTGGCCCGACCCGGCGCCTCGCGCGCGGAGGTGGAAGAAGCGGCCAGGATGGCTTCGATCCACGACGACATCCTGCGCTTCCCGCAGGGCTACGACACGCCGGTGGGCGAAAAGGGCATCACCCTGTCGGGCGGCCAGCGCCAGCGCGTGGCGATCGCGCGCGCCCTGCTGGCCGACAGCGCCCTGCTGCTGCTGGACGACGCGCTGTCGGCGGTGGACACCGGCACCGAGACCCGCATCCTCGAACACCTGGAGGAACTGCGCGCCGCCCGCGCAGAACGCAGCGCCGTCATCGCCAGCCACCGCCTGTCCGCGGTCAGCCGGGCCGACCACATCGTGGTGCTGCGCGAAGGCCGCGTGACGGAAGCGGGCACCCACGACGAACTGCTGGCCATGGATGGCTGGTTTGCCAGCCAGTGGCGCTACCAACAACTGGAGGCGAGCATCGATGCAGAGTGATACCAAGGGCGTGCCGATGCGCGCCCAGACCGCGCGCGCGGCCGGCCTGCTGCGCCGCGCCGCCGAACCCGACCGCCGCCACCTTGGCTGGGCCAGCTTCTGGCTGGTCATCGCCGCCGGCCTCGAAGTGCTGGGTCCCCTGCTGGGCAAGGCCCTGATCGACGACCACCTCTTGAGCCGCAACCTCGACTGGACCCGCATGTCGCTGCTGCTCGGCGGCCTGGTGATCACCGGCTGGGCCTCGTCCTGGATCCGCTACCTGCAGCTGATCCGCCTGTCCGGCCTGGCGATGCGTTCGGTGCGGCGCCTGCGCGAGTGGGTCTACGGCCACGTGCTGCGGCTGCCGATGGCGTATTTCGACCGCGCCATCACCGGCCAGCTGGTGAGCCGCGTGACCAACGACACCGAGGCGGTCAAGACCCTCTACATCCAAGTGCTGTTCGTGATGCTCGACTCGAGCATCGTGCTGGTCGGCACCCTGGTCGCCATGGCCTGGCTCGACTGGCGCCTGATGCTGGTGGTGCTGGCCCTGGTGCCGGCGGTGGTCGGCATCGTCTGGCTCTACCAGCGCCTATCGGCGCCGGCGGTCACCCGCGCCCGCGCGCTGCGCAGCGATATCAACGGCCAGATGGCGGAATCGATCGGCGGCATGAGCGTGCTGCAGGCCAGCAATGCGCAGGGGCGCTTCGGCGAGCGCTTCCTGCACACCAACCGCGCGCACCGCAAGGCGCGCCTGGCCGAACTGCGCGCCAACGCCTTCCTGCTGCGGCCGGCCCTCGACCTGCTCAACGTGGTGCTGCTCACCATCGTGATCTATGGCTTCGGCCAGCGCCAGATGAACGCGGTGGAAGTGGGCGTGCTGTATGCCTTCATCAGCTACATCGCGCGCGTGGTGGAGCCCCTCATCCAGATCACGATGCAGTTCAGCGGCCTGCAGCAGGCGGTGGTGGCGACCGCGCGCGTGTCGCAGCTGCTCGAGGAGAGCGGCGCGGCGGAACACGCGGCCGGCCGCATCGGCAACGAGGCGCCGTTCGACCCGCAGGCCCCGGCGGTGAGCGTGCGCGGGCTGGACTTCGGCTACGCCCCCGGCCAGCGGGTGCTGCACGCGCTGTCGCTCGACGTGCCCCAGGGCGCCTTCTTCGGCATCGTCGGCCATACCGGCAGCGGCAAGTCGACCCTGCTCTCGCTGCTGCTGCGCTACTACACCCCGGACGAGGGCACGATCGACATCGCCGGCCTGCCCCTGGCCTCGATCGGCAACGAGCGCTTCCGCAACGAAGTCGGCCTGGTGCCGCAGGACCCGTTCATCCTGGCGGCCACGGCGCGCGAGAACATCGACATGGGACGCGGGCTGCCGATCGAGCGGATCGAAGCGGCGGCGCGCGCCGCGCACGCGCACGGCTTCATCGCGGCCCTCGAACAGGGTTACGAGACCCAGCTGGGCGAAGGCGGTTCGCGCCTGTCCTCGGGCCAGAAGCAACTGGTGGCGATCGCGCGGGCGCTTGCCGGAGAGCCGCGCATCCTGCTGCTGGACGAGGCGACCTCGCGCATCGACAGCGCCACCGAGCAGATCGTGCAGGAAGCGCTGGAAGAACTGCGCGGCAAGGTGACCATCGTCGCCATCGCGCACCGGCTGTCGACCATCCGCGCGGCGGACAGGATCATCGTGCTGAACCATGGCCATATCACCGAGGCGGGCTCGCACGAGGACCTGATGCGCATCGAGGGCGGCCTGTACCAGCGCCTGTACCTGCTGCAGCAGATCGCGATCCAGTAGGGGTGATCTGGTCCAGTGGACCAGATCACGCGACGCCGACCGCGCGTTCAACTATCGGATGCGCTGCGTCGGATCATGCCGTAGCTGAACGCGCGTTCGGCATAGCCGAACACCCTACACCCCGAGCCAGTGCTATCGGGGCGCGGGCACCAGGCGCTGCGCATCGCTGCGCCGGATGTCCTCGACGACCTGGGTCGCCATCCGGTCGAGCGCCGCGTAATGCACGCCCAGCCCCTGTTGCAGGGCTGCCGGTATGCTGTCCGCGCACCAGCCGAGCAGCATGCACAGTTCCAGCGTGCGCGGCGCGCCAGGGCCGCAATCGGCGCCCAGGCGGCAGGCGACCAGGGCGCCACCGAAGGGCACGCCGCGCGCGGTCGAGTCCTGCTCGTCGCGCACCGGCACGCGCTCATGGAAGCTCGGCGCCACCAGCGAGGCGATCACGTCCGGATTGCCCTGCCCGAAAGCGGCCAGCAGCATGCGCGCCCGCCCCTCGGCGCCGTCCGCGGCCAGGTAATCGAACATGCTTCCCAACAGCGGATCGGTGGCCAGGTCGAGGTGGCGCGCCGCGTCCAGCTCGCGTTCGGCGTCTTCCAGGCCTTCCGCCGTGAAATCGCAGCGCTGCAGCAGTTCTTCGGCGGCTGCGCGGCGCGGCGCGGGCAAGGCGGGCAAGCTCTGGTCCAGCGCGCGGCGGCAGGTCTCGAGAACCTTGGTGGCGTAGAAATAGGCGCCACTGCCTGGCTTGCGCATGGCGTCGTAGAAGAACACGCGCAGGTTCGGCGCCCCGACGAATTTCGCGTGCGTGTCGCGCCAGGAAGGCGCCGGCCGCCCGCCCGCGGCGGGCGCCAGGACAGGCGCGGGGACAGGTGCTGCGGCAGGCGCAGCGGCCGGCGGCGCCGGCATGGGCCGGGCGGCGGGCAGGCCGGCGGACACCGGCCCGGGCGCGGCGAAATCGGCCGGTTGCGGTGTCGGCACCGTCAGCACCACGAGGCCGGCAAGCAGCGCGCTGAGGGCGAGGCCGATGCTGGGTTCACGCAGGCGCATGGTAGGGTAGGCTCGTCCAGGAGGCCGGCATCCTGTCAGGCCAGCCCCGTCATGCCCGGCTCCAGTTGAGGCAGGCCGCCGGCATGCCGGCGCCGCTCACCAGCATGGCGCCATGCCGGTAGAACTGCCAGCGCCGCTCCTCGGGCACGGCCACCACCACCACGCCCATGGTGCGGTCGCTCCATACCAGGCGCGCATCGACGGCGTCGAGCGCCGCGAACACCTCGCGTGGGCCGGCGCCGGGCTGGAACACCACCGTGGCAAACTGGCTCTGGGCAGGCGGCAGCATGGCCCAGGCGCCAGCCCCGGAGGTGAAGGCGCCGATCAGGAGCATGGCCGCCGCGCCATTCATGCCCGGTCCGCCGCGCCGGTGGCGCAGCCGCAAACCGATGACGAGCGGGACGATGCCGAATGCGACCGCCCAGATCAGGTCCCACATCAGCGGATTGCTGTCCAGGCGCACGCGGTGGAGGCGCAGCACCCAATGGAACACGCCGATGTCGACCAACTGCCAGATGGCGAAGCCGATCAGCACCGCGGCCGCCAGCGGCCAGCCCCATTCGCCGGTCCCCCGGCGGTGCAGGCGCCACAGGCCGATCAGGCCGGCCAGGGCGATCGCGTACATCAGCGCGTGAAAATAGCCGTCCCACAGGATCTGGAAGCGCAGGTCGTCGGTGCCGGGTACCAGACTGAGCAGGTGATGCCACTGGAGGATCTGGTGCAGCAGGATGCCGTCGAAGAAGCCGCCCAGTGCGAAACCGAGCACGGCGCCCCAGCGGAACCACGGTGTTTTCCACATCGCATCACCTCGTTCGGAAACAGGAGCGTCCAAGTATAGCCCTCCCCGTTTCGCGGGCTTGCACCATTCGCAAGGCCTTCAGCCGGCGACTTCAGCTGCGCCGGCTCCAGGCCGTACCGATGGCCACCGCCGCCAGGCCGGCCGCGAGGAAACCGGCGGCCGACTGCAGGCTCGCGTCGCCGTGGAAACCGACTACGTCCATGGTCGCCAGGCCCTTGGCCTGGATCATGACGTAGAAGCCGAACAGGAACAGGCCGAGGAACAGCCGCGGCGTACGGCTCAGCTGCCCGAACAGGGCGGCGCAGCCGGACAACGCGACGAGTCCCGCCAGCAGGGCGGCAGCGCGCACCGGTTCGGCAAGGCTCCAGCGCAGCGCGATGGCGCCCATGAACAGCACGCCAAGCAGCAGCGCGGCCGCCCACTGGCGCAGGAAGCGCCGGCGGATCCCGCCGGGCACGGCGGCGCTCAGGCCCTCGCAGCCGGCGCTGGCGTCGCGCGTCGTGCTCTCGCTGCACAGGATGCCCCAGAACGCCAGCGCTGCCGCCAGCAGGCCCGGCAGGACCGCCGCCGGCAATACCAGCGCGCCCACGAAGCAAACGGCCGCCGCCAGGATCGCGCTGGGCGCAGAGAGCAGGACCAGGCCGCAATCGGCCAGCACCTGGCCGCCTGGCCCGGGCAGGCGCGCGGCCAGGCGCATCAAGGGCGCCACCGTGCGCGCCAGCGGCCGCAGCCAGCCGTTGAGCAAGGCCAGCGGCGAACGGCGCCGGCGCGCCCTGCCGGCCTTGACGCGGTCCGGCGAGAAGCGGTGGAACAGCAGCACGGCCGGCAGCAGCGGCAGCAGGGCCAGTACGCCGGACAACAGGCGGGTCCGCACCATGTCCGCGTTCCACATCCACTGCGGCAGCGTGTGCGGCGGCAGCGCTGCATCGAAGTTCATCATGCCGATGCCCAGGGCCTGGGTATCCACCTGGCTGCGCAGGCCGTCGAGTGCGTGGGCCATGCCGGTGAAATCGAGCCAGACCAGGGAGGATACGGCGGTCCCCTCTTCCGCCACCCCGCCGAGCGACAGCATCGCCACCCATACGAAGAAGTACAGCAGGTCGCCGCCCTTGCCCATGAGCGGACTCCAGCTGTCGCACAGGATGGCGCAGCTGGCGGCAAACAGGGCCATCGGCAACAGCAGCAAGGCGTAGGTCTGCAGGTAGACCAGGGGCTGGATCGGGCCTTCGCCGCGCAGCAGGTGGCACACCAGGGTGGTCAGCATGAAGGCGCCCAGCAGCAGCACCAGCCAGGCCACCGCACCGAGCCAGCGGCTGGCAACCAGCAGCGCGTTGCCGGCCTTGGTGGCGCCGATCACGCCGCCGATGCCGCTGCGCAGGTCTTCGCCGGTGCGCCCGCGCGCCAGGTAGAAACCGGCAAGGCTGAACAGCAGGCTGCCCATGGTGGCGCTGCCCAGCGCCAGCGCGGAACTGGTGTACAGCACGCGCGCCTCATTCACCACCAGCAGGGACTGTCCTGTGCGGATATCGCTGATCATGGCCCAGGTGACAGCGACCACGGCCAGCATCGCCACCAGGGTGGACAGGCGGCGCATGCGCAAGCGCACCTCGTTGGCGGCCAGCAGGACCAAGGGGTGGCTCCTCATGCAGCCTCCGCCTGCAGCGCATAGCGCTGCGCCATCAGTGCTTCTTCCAGGCTCGGCTCGGCGGGGCGCGCGCCCAGGCAGGGCAGCTCGGGATGCGCGATGCGCAGCAGCATGCGCCCGTCCTGGCGCTGGGCCTGCAGCACCTGCACCCGGTCGCGCAAGGGGGCGTAGTCGGGTTCGGGCACGCTGGCGCTCCACACCTGGCCACGGGCCCGGCGCAGGATCGCATCCGGCGTCTCGTGCGCCACCAGGCGCCCGGAACGCATGATCGCCAGCTCGCCGGCGATGCTCTCGACGTCCGACACGATGTGGGTGGACAGGATCACCAGCTTGCCATGGCCCAGCTCGGCCAGCAGGTTGCGAAAGCGCAGGCGCTCCTCTGGGTCGAGGCCGGCCGTGGGTTCGTCCACCACCAGGATGTCCGGGTCGTTCAGCAGCGCCTGGGCAATCCCGAGACGGCGCCGCATGCCGCCCGAGAAAGCCGCGGCCGGACGGTGGGCCTGGTCATGCAGGTTGACCAGTTCGAGCAGGCGGCGGATGCGGGAGCCGTCGCGCACGCCCTTGAGTGCGGCGAAATACTGCATGAATTCAAACGCGCTCAGGTTCGGATAGACCCCGAAGTCCTGCGGCAGGTAGCCGAGGCGGCGCCGGATCGCATCCGGCTTGCGCACGATATCGACGCCGTCGAACAGGATCCGGCCGCTGCTGGGACGCGCCAGCGTGGCGATCATGCCCATCAAGGTGGACTTGCCGGCGCCGTTGTGGCCGATCAGGCCGACCACGCCCCGGCCGAGCGATAGCGACACGTCGTCCACCGCCTTGACCGTCTTGCCGAAATGTTTGCTTACCCCGTGTAGCTCCAGCATGTCGTTCCCCTCGTCTTGTTGTTGGGTTCGACTATAGGAAGGCAATCTTGCCGGAGCCAGCCGTTTGCGACAAACGGTCGAAAACAGGGGGTGAATCCATCTGGAAATCGCTCTCATCCATGACAAACAATGTGTCATTTTGGTGACAATTCACGAGAAATCGTATTTCCAATTTGCAACAAGCATATAATTATTAGAACCAATCAGTAAAGATGCGCTCCCGGCGTGTCGCGAACTTCGATGCCTTTCGTCCCCCATCCACCGGCGCTCTTTCGACGCATCGCGCTCGCCGCGGCGCTTTGCATTGCGGTGACGGGAGCGGCGGCGGATGGGCCTGCGCCACTGGCGCAGCGGCTAGCGGACATCCGCGAAATCAACAAGTACGTGCCCGAGAAAGCCTTGCCGATGCTGCTCGCGATCGAGCAGGAAGGCCGTGCCGCCCCCCTCGAGCTGCGTATCGAATTCCTCAACCAGCTGTCGAACGGCTATGACGGCATCGGCAGGACCAGGGAGGGCGAGGCCGTTGCCGATGAGCTGGTCAGGCTCGGCCGCCAGCACAACAACAATGTTGCGTTGGCCAAGGGCTTGCTGCGCAAGACCTACATGGCCTACCGGCGTTCGGAACTGGCTGAATCGCACCGCCTGGCCCGGGAAGCGGAACGCCTGGCGGCTACCACGAACGACAACGAGCTGAAGGTGCGCACGACGATCACATCCGGCGAGTCGTTTGCCGAGGAAGGCAACTTCCCGAAGGCGCTCGAACGCCTGCAGGCGGCGGCGGCGCTGGCCCGCAAGCACGGCGACCCGACCCAGATCGTCATGTCGCTCAATGCCCTGATCGGTCTGTACGGGAAGATGCGCGAGTACGACAAGGGCTTCGAGGCACTCGCCGAAGCCGTCGAGGCAGCGAAGAAGACGAATTCGCCGGGCCGCATGTCGACCCTCAAGCATGCCGAATACGGCCTGGCCGCCGACACCGGCCAGTACGCGCGCGGCCTGAAGGCCCTGCTCGAGAGCCTGGCCATCGAGCGCTCGATCGGCGCCGACTCGATGGCTGCATACACGCTGGTGAACCTGTCCGACTGCTACCTGAAGCTGCGCGACTACGGCAATGCGGCGCGCTACGCCGAGCAGACCATCACGGCAGCGCGCGCCATGAACGATGCCGGCCTGGAAGCGACGGCGCGCCTGAACCTGGGCCAGGCCTACCTCGCGCTCGGCCGGCTGGCGGAGGGCAAGCGCCACATCGAAGCCGGCATGGCGGCCTACGAGAACCTGGGCGACCAGCCGGAGCTGCAGGCGGTGCTGGTCGAGTACGGCCAGGCGCTCGAGCGCGTCGGCGACCTGCCGGGCGCCCTGCGCGCCTACCACCGTGAACGCAAGATTTCGAACGAGCTGTTCGAGAAGCGCCGCCAGCGCGCGGTGCTCGACTTGCAGGCAAGGTACGAGACCGAGAAGAAGCAGCGCCAGATCGAACTGCTGCGCAGCGAGAATGAAGTGAACCGCCTGCAGCAGCGCGTCTGGTGGCTGCTGGCCGCGGTATTCGCGCTGGCTGCGGTCGTCGTCGGCCTGCTGTACCGCAAGGTGCGCCATGCCAACGCGCAGCTGTACGCGAAGAACAAGGAACTCAAGCAGCAGAGCGTGCGCGATCCGCTGACCGGCCTGTACAACCGCCGCCACTTCCTGGAATACATGCGCGCGACGCCGCAGCCGGACATCCGCTCCGAGTCGGAACAGTGCGGCGCGCTATTCCTGCTGGACGTCGACCATTTCAAGCACATCAACGACGGCTACGGCCACGCGGCCGGCGACGCCGTGCTGACGGCGATCTCCGGCAGCCTGGACGAGATCCTGCGCGAGACCGACATGATCGTGCGCTGGGGCGGCGAGGAATTCCTGGCCTTCCTGCCGTCGATTCCGCGGGCCGGCCTGGACGAAGTGGCGCAGCGCATCCTGAACGGCGTCTCGGCCGTGTCGATCGCGCATGGCGGGCACACGCTCACCGTGAACGTGTCGATCGGCTTCGCGCCCTTCCCGCTGTCCTGCGGCGGACTGGTTTTGCCGTGGGAGCGCGCGGTCAACCTGGTGGACATGGCGCTGTACCTGGCCAAGGCCCATGGGCGCAACCGCGCCTATGGCCTGGTCGGCTTCGGCGATCCGGCCCAGGTGTCCATGGAAGAGATCGAGGGGGACCTCGAGGGTGCGTGGCGCGCGGGGCAGGTGAAGCTGTCGGTGGTGCTGGGCAGCCAGCAGGACGCGCGCGCCGCCTGACGGGCGCCACGGTTGACTGTCAATCGACCACGTCCTGGATCTTCTCGCCGGCGTTTTCCACTTTCTTGCCGACTTCCTCGGTGGCCCGCTTCAGGCCGCCCTTGGCATCCCGGGTCGCATCCTCGACCTTGTCGCGCGCTTCCTCGGCAGCGCGGTCGACCTTGGCCAGTTCCTGGTCCACCTGGCGCGAGACTCTGGCGCCGGCGTCGTCCAGCGCCTTGCCGGCGCGCTGGGCCGGCCCCATGGTTTCTTCCTCACGGCTGCAGCCTGCCAGCGCGGCAAGCAGCAACAGCGTGCCCAACATGCTCGTTTTCATGTCCGACTCCCGAAGTCTGCTTGCCCACCAGCATACACCCGCGGCGCAAAACGCGGCTGACCGTTGGCACGCCCTCTCCTTACTCGTTGCGCGTGGGGTCGGCCAGGGGGTGATGGCGCTCGTCCTCGATGTCCTGCCTGAGCGCGCGGGTCGCGTCGTCTTCGCCCCAGCGCTTGGTGAAGACGGCCAGCCGGGCCAGCGCCTTGTCGTAGGAGCGCGCACGCCGCAGCTTCCGGATGGCGCCGGTGGCGTCGTTCCAGGCCCTGGCGCGCTGCTCGGCGCGCGTGCAGTCGGCGGCAGCCTTGTTCAGCGACTGCTGCACCTGGCGCAGCTGCTCCGGCGTGGCGCGGGTGCCGCGCAGGGCGATCAGCTCGTCCTGCGCCTGCTTCGCCTTGCATTCGACGGCCAGCGCCACCGCACGGTCCATGCGCCGCTCGATGCGCGTCCCTTCGGGGCGCATGACCATCCAGAGGACCCACAGGGCGACCAGCGCGGCGATCCACCAGCGCAGCCGGATCGGCGCGCGCCGCGGCGGCGTGGCCGGTGACGGGCCGGCGGCTCCCACGCGGCCGACACCTGGCGGCGGCGGGATGCCAGGGCCCCGCTGTGGCTGGGCTGGCGGCGGGGCGCTGCCGGCCTGCCCCGCCGCCCCTGCGGACGATGGCGGGGACGCCCTGGCGGCGGCCTGCGCAGCGGCAGCAGCGGCAGCAGCGGCAGCAGCGGCAGCAGCGGCAGCGGATGCCTGCGTTGTGGACGGCTGAGCCGGCGGCGGGGTCGGCGCTGGGGTCGGCGCTGAGGTCGGCGCTGGGGTCGGCGCTGGGGTCGGGACGGGCGTCGGCGTAGGCGCTGGCTCGACCGCCGGCTTCGCCAGCACGGGCGGCACGGCAGCCGGCTGCGCGGCCTGCTGGGCCGTGCCGCACCACGGACAAAAATTCACCCGCCTCGGCAGCAGGCGGCCGCAGTGGGCGCCGATACAGCGGTAGACCGCGTCGTCTTGCACGATACCGTCCTTCATTCAGGATCCGGGACGCCGTCGGACGCGCCGCCGGCATCGTCCGGGTCGGGAATCGCATCGCCCAGCAGCGCCGCCAGTTCCGGCAGCGCGCCCACGGTGCTCCACTTGTCCTGCCTGGGATGCCAGGCCATGTTCCAGGCGCGGGTGGCGGCGTCGATCTCGCCGCGCGCGGCCTGGCCTGCGATCTCGTCGATCGTGAACGGTCCGCGCTGGGCGCCCTGCACGAACAGCTTGTAGCGCGGCTGGCCGATCGGGTCACCGGCCGGCCCCGGCGCCTTGGCCAGCTCCACCGCCGCGGCCACCCGCCCCTGCAGCACGGCGGCCGCATGCGCGTCGCTGTGCAGGTAGGGGGGCAGGATCACGCGCTTGTCCACTGGCCGCTCCACCTCCCAGCTGTAGGCGTCGCTGGCCGAATCCGGCACCGTCTCGGTCCACTGGCCGATGCTGGCAAGCGCCGTCTCGATCTGGCTCGGCGACAGCGTCGGGTCGAGCGCGGCGGCGCGGCGGATCCAGGCGTCGTACAGGCGCCGCGCCGTGATGTTCGGCAGCGAGGGGGATGGCAGCTGGGCGCCGGTCTCGTCCACCTCCAGGCGCGGCTCGTAGACGCGCAGCTGGTAATGGCGCATCAGGGCCGCCAGCAGCACCAGCTGGTGCGGTCCCAGCTTGGCCAGGCGGTGGCGCACGCCCTGGATCAGGCCGTCCCGGTAGTACGGCGGCAGGCCGTTGGAACGGATCGCGTATTCGTTGCCGATCTGGAGCCACTCACCGGAACCCGGCTCGACCTCGAACAGGTACTGGCCGCGCGGCTGGAAGCTGGCTTCGCGGTCGCCCAGGTCGGGCTTGCGGCGGATGACGCCGAGGGCGATCGCCTGCAGGAACCATTCGTAGTCGTCGGCCAGGCGGTTCAGCTCGTCCATCGAGGGCGACAGCGGATGGCGGAAGCGCGTCGCGTCGAAGTGCAGATGGGTCGGGATCTTCGGGTTCTCGATCTGGTACGAGGCGCGCCAGGTGGGCAGGCCGCGCAGCACCGTCATCGGGTAGCCGGACAGCTCGATGTAGCACACCGCCTTGCCCGGAATACCTGTGTTCACCACCGACAGCAGCTCGCCGTGGAAGTAACCGGTCGGCACCGCGGCGCGCATCTCCCCTTCCATCTTGCGCCAGGCGCTCACGTCGCCCACGCCGATGAAGCACTTGAACTGGTCGGCATTCGGCGTGAATTCGGCCGAGAAGCGCGCGTTCACCCAGGGCATGGCGCTGCGGATCCATTCGGCGAATACGCGCTGGCGTTCCTGCGGGCTCATGCTTGACAGGCGTTCCAGCAGCGGGTCGACCGGCTCCGGCTGCTCGAGCTCCTGGCTGGACAGCTGCAGCTGGGCGCGGCGGAACAGCTTCAGCAGCAGGTCGGCGCGCAGGCGCTCGTCGCCGAGCTGGGGGAACAGGCGCGCCGAGCCGCCGAATTCCAGCAGCACCTCTTCGCTCCAGGCATTCACGTCGCCGGTGAGGCGCACCGGGGGCGGCAAGGTATCGCCGGCCAGCTTGATATAGGTGGCGTGCTCCTGGCGCGCGTCCGCGCGCAGCTGGCTGATGCGCTGGTCGGCCGCCATCAGCATCGCCTGGACCTGGCGCCGGCCTTCCTGGAATTCGCCGGCGATGCCGGTCCACTGGGCATTGCCGTGTTCGTCGGTGGACTGGGGCTCGCCCAGCCAGGCCGACATGTTGCGCATCACTTCGATCGACTGGCCCGCCGCCACCGCGAGCAGGTGGAAGCGCAGGTAGTCGGCGATGTCGCGCTTGAGGTGGTTCATCACCTCGCGCGCCTGCGGCTCCTTGCCAAACAGGCGTCCGGCCGCCTGCGACAGGTTGTTCAGCGATTCCTCCACCTGGCGGGTGCGCAGCGCATCGCGGATGTCGCGGTAGCGGCGGCCGTTGCGTTCGGCATTGGCGATGTCGCGCTGCGACAGGCGCGCCTTGACCTGCTCGAGCAGCGAGAGCACGAATTCCAGGCCGCCCTGCTTGCGGTCGTCCAGCAGGGCGTACAGGCGGTCGCGCACGCGGGTCTTCTGGCGCGCCGTGACCTCGTTCGTGTGGCGCTTGATGCGGTCTTCGCTGGTCTCGGCGGTGGCGCCGGCCTCGCGGATGGCGTCGCGCTCCAGTTGCGGCAGCAGTTCGGCCACTTTCTCGCGCCACTGCTTGATGTCGTAGGAGGCCATGATGCGGTCGACTTCGAGCTGCACCTTGCTCTCGACGCGCTCGAGCAGCAGGCGCCCGTCCTTGTCCAGCAGGAGGGTGCCGGTGAGCGCGTATTCCGGGAAGGGCGTGACGTCCACCGTGCCCTTGCGGAAGTCGGGGAACACGTCGAAGGGGCGCTCGGCCATGTCCATCTGCTCGCGCATGAAGCTGTCGCGTTCGGCGTCGCCGGCGCGCCGTGCGCCGGTCGTGCCGCCCTTGCCATCGGTGCTCACCAGGCCGAAGAAAGCCTTCACCATCAGCCCGGCCAGCTCGTAGGCGCGGATGTCGTCGCGCAGGCTCTGCTGGGTGTCGAGCACCGACTGGCCGAAGGCCGAATACACCTTCGAGTACGACAGGCGCATGTCGCCGAAGCGCTGCTCCGGCACCCGCGGGTTGTAGGGCCCCAGCTTGTGCTGCTGCTGGTTGACCGCCACCGAGCGCTTGCGGTTGGCGAAGTCGGCCGAGGCGAAATCTTCGAACAGGGTGTCCGCCACCATCTGGTACACGTCCTTCACGTCCAGCGTGGCCTTGTTGGCGAGGTTGGCGGTATCGACGAAATATACGTCGTCAAAGGGCGCGCCGCGGCCCGTGATGCTGTCCGGGTCCATCCAGTGGACCTGGGCGTTCATGTCGCGCATCGCCGTTTCCAGTTCCATCAGGGTGGCGTAGGCATTCGCCTCGGTGCGCTCCTTGTTGGCCTTGGCAAAGCCGCCGGGCATCAGGAGCACCAGGTCGACCTGGCTGTCCGACACTTCCTGGCGTGCGATGGCCTTCGACAGCCAGCCGAGGTCGAGCACGCTGCCGGCGCCGGTGCCGCCCGCACAGGAGGCGATGACGACGATGCGGAACTTCGAGGTATCGACCTGCAGGCCGAGGCGCTGGTAATTCTCCTTGCGCTCGATGCCGGCATTGCTGCCCAGGGAGTTGAGCGCGCCCTTGATGCGTCCGCGCAGCTTGGGGTACTTGTCGAAGAGATACAGGCGCGCCAGCGCGCGGATCTGCCCTGCCCCCTTCGACGGATCGATGCCGAGCGAGCGCAGCTTCTTGGGACGAAGCGGCATCCAGCTTTCGATCAGCGGAAAGCGCGCCAGGCTATCGTCGGACTCGTGGTACTGCGGCAGGTCGAGCGGCTCGACCAGGCGTTCCTCGTCGGTGAGCTTGACCAGTTCGAACCAGGGATCGGTGCGCTGCGACTTGCCCTCGTCGATGACGGCATTGTTGTCGAGGTCAAAGTGCAGGAAGCGCGCCACCGGGAAGTCGGCGATCGACTCGACCCGGGTCGGGTTGTGCCGGTTCCAGACCGCCGACAGGATGCGGCGGCGGATGCGCATCATCACTTCCATGCCGGTGCCGCCGGCGCCGATGAACAGCGTTGGGCGCAGGTCGACTTTGAGTTCGGCTTTCGCGTTCAGGGCTGCGGGATTGGGGAAATCTGCCATAGTAGTCTTTCGCGGGCTTGAGTGATGCGTTACCGGCGGCCGATGAACAGGGCCGCGACCAGGGCCACCAGTCCCACTGCAACCAGCGGGCCGGTGACGGCGAAGGTCAGGAATTTGCTCGCGTTGATGATGGCCAGCACCGCGGCGGCCGACAGGAAACCGAGGCCGACGAACAGCAGCCAGCCGGCGCTGCCCGCCGACGAGGGGGCCACACGCCGCACCACCAGGTGATGCACGTAGGCGTTGCGCACGAAGAAGAACACCACCAGCAGCACGACGAACACGGCCGCGCCGATCGCCAGGTCGCGCGACGAGGTGTCGGTGGCCGCGACCGGCGCAGTCTCGGTTCCCGGCACCACCTCGACCGGGCGGCCGGCAGTGTCCGGCTGGGTCCGGGGCAGCGTGTCCTGGGGGGAGGCCGATTCCTCAGGGAGCTTGAAGCCTGGATCGGCGGGCGACGGCGCGCTGGGTGACTGGGTGCCTTGCATGGTGGATTCCTTTCTTTTTGTTTATTGTTGACAACGTGTATGAATGAGACTCGTCAGCGGCCGAGCCGCACCTGCGCACCTTCGCGCAGGTCGAGCAGCTGGTGGCCGAACAGGGTGGTCTTCAGCTGCGCCACCTGGGCGCCGGCCTTGTCGTAGATCGGCTGGACCGTGCCAGGGCGGCCGCGCATGGTGCGCAGCTCGTCCTCGACCGTCACCTGGGCCACGCGCGGCCGGCCGTAGGCCCAGGCGGCGGCTGCGCCGGCGGCCAGCAGGGCTGCCGCCAGGCCGCCGAGCGCCGCCAGCGGCCCCATGCCGTAATGCACCCGCACTTCGATCGGCAGCACCGCCCGGGACGCCTGCACCGTGCTTGGCGGCGTGAAGATGTCGGGCAGCGGATCGCCCGGGAACAGCGCCGCCATGCGCTGGCGGAAAGCCTGCGACAGTTCCAGGCGCTGGTTCGCCAGGTGCAGTTCGATCCGACCCGGCAGTACATAAGCCGAGCCGGCCGACTTGAGCGCCGCCATCGACCACCTGTCCGGCAGCTGGGCGACCGGCAGCTGCATGGTCGAGCCGAGCGGCAAGGGTTTGCCCGGCGCCAGGCCGCTCACGCGGCTGCTGGCCAGCTCGATCTTGCGGTCTTCGCCGGCCAGCATTGAACGCGCGCCCAGCGTGGCCGAGGTGATGGTGTACGGGTACATCGTGTTTTCGAGGCGCCAGGCAATGCGCGCGCGCGGCGTGCGCGCATCCGGATCGATGTCGGCGCGCAGACCGCCATTCGGGGCTTGCGAGAAGGCCACTCCCGCGGCCTGCTCGACCTGCGCCGGGACCAGGCGCACGGTGTCGCGGTCGAGCGGCTTCAGGCGCGCCGGCTGCTCGGTGATCACGCTGGCGATGCGCCCCGAAGCAAGCAGGGCGTCGAGCGCGCGGCTGCCGTCCCTGCCGACGGCGAAGGCGTAGACCATCAGGCCGTTGGCCCCGTAGTGCTTGCCCTGGACCGGCATGCGCAGCGGGAAGGCCACCACCTTGTCGATGGCCTGGCCGCGGTGGATCAGCTCGTAGAACTCTCGGTTGCGCGCGGCGGTGGCCTGGTCGTTATTCGGGCTGTTGCGGTTGTTGGTCACCAGCCAGACGATGCCCGGCTTGCCGCCCAGCGCCGTGCCGATGGCCGCTTCCACCGCTTCGCCCAGGTCGGTGTCGGCCAGCGCGCTGCTGTTCGGCTTGCGGGCGGTGTCGAGGCCGGCCAGCGCCGCGTCCACGCGGCTGCGCACGGTCTTCCCGTCGGCCTTCAGCGACAGCAGCGCCTTCGGCGACGGCGCCCCGGGCAGCGACTGGTTGAAGGCCGCCAGCACCAGGGCGTCGCCCGGCTGTACGACGGCGCCGGCCAGCGCGCCGACCAGGGGTTTGAACTGGCTCTTCGGGTCGCTGTAGAAGGGCTCCATCCAGCCCGAGTTCTGCACCAGGAAGACGTGCGGGGTAGCCGCTGCCCCCGCGGCTGCAAACAACAGCGGCAGCACGGCCAGCGCGGCAACGAGGCGCTGCAGGAGCGCCCTCATGCCAGCTCTTCCAGGCGCCAGCCGCGCATCGCGTTCCAGTCAGGGTGGTGCAGCCACAGGCAGCCGTCGTACACGAAGGGTACGCACTCGAGCGGGCGGGCCAGGCGCACGGCTTCGTCGAGGATGACGTTGCGGCGGCCGATCCATTCCACCGTGGTGCGGGGAATGGTGCGGGCCTCCAGTGCATCCTCGGCGCGGCCGTTGTACTTGTGCAGGCGCAGCACCAGCCCGCTCGGCTGGCTGCGGTTGTTGTTGAAGGCGCGCAGCAGCGGCAGCACCAGGGTGTCGTCCTGGTTCAGGTCTTCGACGTGCTCTTCCGACCAGGGTTCGTCCACCACCGGGTGGCCGCGCCGGAACAGGAAGTTGGCAAAGCCCAGGCGTGCGCCGTCGATCACCGCTGCCTCGGGGCGCTCGCTGCCGAGTTCGAGGAAGGAATAGCCCTGGCCGTCATGGCCGATGTGCCACAGGCGGCCGTCGCGGCTCTGGGTCGGCCCGCCGAAGTCGAGGCGCGGCTGCCAGCCCGGCGGCCAGGGCGTGAAGCGGGGCGCCTCGCCCGGACGCCAGGCGAGCTCGCCCTCCGCGTGCAGCCAGAACAGGCGGCCGTCGTAGCCGATCGGGCGCGACCAGCCGGCGGCCGGCACGTCCGGGCAGGCGAATTCCTCGACCGCGTCGACGTCGACGCGCGCGCTCCACAGCCTCACCATGCCATCCGGCGCCACCAGGCAGGCGATGTGGCGGCGCATGGCGCCGGGCGCGGCCACCAGCGGCGCCTGCAGCACCGGTTCGAGGCGGTAGGTTTCGCTGACGGGATTGATCCACAGGCGCTGCAGGCCGCCGTTGGTGGGCACGATGGCGACCTCGCCGCGGCGCGGTTCCAGCACCGGCAGCCAGGCATGGCACGAGGTCGTGAAGGCCAGGCCGGGCGCGCCTTCGTCCGGCGTCATCACATGCCACAGGCCGGCGACCGGATCCCAGTATTGCAGCACGCCGCGGGTATGCGCCAGCGCCAGCAGGCGCTGTTCCGGAAAACCATAGTGCGAGGCGGCGAACACGCAGTGCGCGTTGGGCGGGGCCGGCATCGTCAGGTCGCAGCGGCCCGGATGCGGCGCGGCCGGGCGTTCCTCGAGGCTGTCGCCGAGCGGCAGCGAGGTGACCGGCAGCCCGTGCGGCACGTGGCGCGGCAGCATGGCGTCCGCGCCGGGACCCCACCAGCCGGACTGGCGCGAGGGCGCGCCGGGCAGGCGCTGCAGCGGTTTTCCGCAATTGGGGCAGAAGGCGAAACCTTCGGGGTAGATGGGTGCGCAGCCGCAGGCCGTTGGCAGTGAAGCGCCGAGCAAGCGGGCCACGTCGGGCAGGCGGCCATGCGCGTGGGCCTGCCAGTCGACCCGCCCCAGCCCTTCGCTGGCCAGCAGCTCGAACTGCCCGCTACGCTCGTCCTCCTCCCAGACACTGGCAGGTGTTTCCCATCGGTATGCCATTCTTCGCCTATGCTTCGTCGAATTAATTGATCAACATCTAGCCTGTCGAGGCCGTTGTTGTTGCTCAAATCATAGCGCCGGCCACTGCTGCGCGGCGCGCCGTACACGGGGTAGCGCGCCCTGACACCTGAAGGATCAATAGATGAGCCCAAAACGGGGTGCAGCGGGGAACTTTTGATGAACGTACGTATAATGGCCGCGATTTCCCCTTCATTTCCGTTCAACATGCATACGCCCCTTACGCCCGACGCCCCCTTGCCGGACGCCCCGCTGCCGGACGCGCTCCCCGCGCATGCCGTCGACGCCGCCGCGAAGCACCTGGGCGACATCCTGGCAATGGCGGTCGAACACGGCCCGGCGCACCGGGCGCTGGTCGTGCATGACGGGCGCACCGCCCTGGCGCGCGCGCTTGTCGAGGGCTACCGCCGCAAGCTGCCCGACGCCGAGTTCATCGACTTCGACGGCGCCACGTCCGAAGCGGTGCTGGCAGCCTTTCGCGCGATGGCCCCGAAGGACCTCGTGGTGCTGGTGCAGTCGACCAACTTCCGCCTGGATGGCTTTCGTATCCGGGTCGAGCTGTTCAAGCTCGGGCTGAAGGTGGTCGAGCACGTGCACCTGTCGCGCATGCCGGGGCCGCAGTCGGTGCACTACATCGAGTCGCTGGCCTACGACCCCGCTTACCTGCGCGGCACCGGACGCGCGCTGAAACGCCGCATCGACGCAGCGCCCCATGCGCGCGTGGTCGGCGGCGGCGAGACCCTGTATTTCGCATCGCCCCTCGAGCCGGCCAAGCTGAATGTGGGCGACTACAGCGAGATGCACAATGTGGGCGGGCAATTCCCGATCGGCGAAGTGTTTACCGAGGCGATCGACCTGGAGGCCGTGCATGGCCGGGTCCAGGTGCACGTGTTCGGCGACACCAACTACCGCTCGAACCACCCGGAGGCGCCCGTCACCCTGATCGTCGAGCGCGGGCGCGTGGTGGGCGCCGAGAATGCGACGCCGGCCTTCCAGCAGGTGCTGGACAACATCACGGCGGACGAGGGCGAAGTCTGGGTGCGTGAACTGGGCTTCGGCCTGAACCGCGCCTTCACGCGCGAGCGGCGCGTGGACGACATCGGCACCTACGAGCGCATGTGCGGCATCCACCTGTCGCTCGGCGCCAAACACGGCGTGTACCCGAAACCAGGATTCAAGCGCAAGGACGCGCGCTACCACATCGACGTGTTCGCGGTCACGGACGCCGTGTATCTCGGCGACGAATGTGTTTACGAGGAGGGCCGCTGGATTTGTAACAACTAGTTTTCTTCGCGTCACAAGTGCTACCATGGCCCGTTTGCAAATATTTCGTAGAGCGCTCCATGGCAGGAAAAACAGGCAAATCCACACTCACCTGCGTCGATGAAATCCAGGCGATCGGCGCGGTGCCGAAGATCCTGGAAACCGTCGCTGCCTTGACCGGCCTGCGCTTCGTGTGCATCGCCCACGTGACCCAGGATTCCTGGACCGCCTGCGCCGTGCTCGACAGGCTCGAATTCGGCCTCAAGCCGGGCGACGGGCTCGACGTGACGACCACCCTGTGCGAGGAAGTGCGCGACACGGGCGACGCGGTGATCATCGACCACGTGCGCGAGAGCGCCCGCTACCGCGACCACCATACGCCGCGCATCTACGGCTTCCAGAGCTACTTCTCGATTCCCGTGTTCCGCCCCGACGGCCAGTATTTCGGCACCCTGTGCGGCCTGGACCCGGAACCGGCGCGCCTCACCGATAGCGTCACCGTCTCCACCCTGCAGCTGTTCACCGAACTGATCGCCAAGCAGCTGGAGAGCGAGCGCTCGCTGGGCGAAGCGCGCGCCGCGCTGTTCGGCGAGCGCGAGACCGCCGAGCTGCGCGAACAGTTCATCGCCGTGCTCGGGCACGACCTGCGCACCCCGCTCGGCTCCGTGCTCTCCGCCACCGAGCTCCTGCTGCTGAAACACCAGGACTCCTCTACCCGCCAGGTGGTCGAGCGCATCCAGCGCAGCACCCGGCGCATGGCGGCGCTGGTCGAGGACGTGGTGGATTTCACGCGCGGCCGCATGGGCAGCGGCATCGCCCTCGACCTGCGGTCCGTGAAGGGCGTCGACCTGCGCCTGCTCGACGTCGTCGACGAGCTGTCGAGCCTGTATCCGGAACGCGTGATCGACACCGCGATCCAGCCCGGCTTGTGCCTGCACTGCGACCCGGAGCGGCTGGCGCAGCTGCTGTCCAACCTGCTCAAGAACGCCCTCGTGCACGGCAGCGAGCACCATCCGGTGTTCGTCGTCGCCCATGTGCGCGATGGCCGGTTCACGCTGCGCGTGACCAACGGCGGCCCGGACCTGAACCCGGCCGTCGTCGCCCAGCTCTTCAAGCCCTACTGGCGCGCCGCCTCGCGCGCCGGCAGCGAAGGGCTGGGGCTCGGCCTGTACATCGTCGACCAGATTGCGCGCGGCCATGACGGTGCGATCGACGTCAGCTCCAGCGCCGGCTCGACCTCGTTCACCTTCACCATGGAAGCCCAGGACTGACGCCATTCCGCACTTGCTTTCAGCCTTGCCTTTCCCGATACTGCTTACCGAAGAGGTAACACAACAACACGAACAGGGAGACGGCATGAAAGCAGGAAGCGGCATGAATCGGCGGTTGGTTTTGCGTGCGGGCGCCGCATGCGTAGCAGGGTCGGCGGTACTGGCCTGCTGGCCGGCCCATGCCCAGGACGCGCAAGCGATCGCGCGCATCGAGAAGGGCTTGCGCCAATCCGTGGCGATCCAGGGCACGAAGGTCGAGACGCGCAGCTTGGCGGCCGAAATGGAACGCCTGCGCGTACCGGGCGTGAGCATCGCCGTCATCCGCGGCGGCAAGATCGCCTGGGCCAAGGGCTATGGCGTGACCCACGCGAACGGCGCGCCCGTCACGCCCCAGACCCTGTTCCAGGCGGCCTCGATCAGCAAGCCGGTGGCCGCCATGGGCGCCCTCAAGATGGTCGAAGCAGGCCAGCTCGCGCTCGACGCCGACATCAACACCGTGCTCACCAGCTGGAAGCTGCCGCCGGGTTCCACCCGGCGCCCGGTCAGCCTGCGCCAGCTGCTGTCGCATACGGCCGGCACCACGGTCTCGGGCTTTCCGGGCTACGCGGCGGGCGCGCAGGTGCCGACGCTGGTGCAGGTGCTGGACGGCGCGGCGCCGGCCAATACCGGCCCGGTGCGCATCGAAGGCTTGCCGGGCGACGCATGGAACTACTCGGGCGGCGGCTACAGCATCGTGCAGCAGGCCATGATCGACCGCTCCGGCCGGCCCTTCGACGCGCTGATGGACGAGACCGTCCTCAAGCCGCTCGGCATGAGCGACAGCAGCTTCGCCCAGCCGCTGCCCACCGCCCTGCTGGCGCGCGCCGCCCTGCCCCACGGCGCGAGCGGCGCTCCCACGCCCGGCGGTCCGCACATCTATCCCGAGCTGGCGGCGGCCGGCATGTGGTCCACGCCCACCGACCTGGCGAAGTTCGCGCTCGCGCTCCAGCGCAGTGCGGCCGGCGCCGAGGGCGTACTGTCCCCGACCATGACGCGCACCATGCTGCGACCGGTGATGAACAACTACGCGCTCGGCCTGCAGATCGACGGCAAGGCGCCGCAGCATACATTCGCCCACGGCGGCAGCAACGCGGGCTACCAGAACAACCTGGTCGCCTACGTGCAGCGCGGCGACGGCGTGATCGTGATGACGAACGGCGACGCCGGGGCCGAGCTGGCGCAGGGCCTGATCCGCGCCGTCGCCGCAGAGTACCGCTGGCCGACCTACCAGACCACGATGCGCAAGGCGATCGCGCTGCCCGCCGCCACCCGCGCCAGGCTGGCCGGGCGCTACGAGATCAAGGACCTGGGCAGCTTCGAGATCGCGGAGCGTGACGGCAAGCTGATGGTGGCGCTGCGCGAGAACCAGTGGGAACCGCTGTACGCCGAATCGGCGCGCACGCTGTTCGTGCTGTCGCGCGAACTCGAGCTGCGCATGGGCGACGGCAGCGGGCGGCTGGTCAGCGGCGCCTTCAACGTGGCCTTCAAGCGGGTGCGCTGAGGTCTTCTCCCAGGGGGGGCGCCGGCTTGCGCAGCGGGCAGGCGTCGAGCGGCTCGGCCAGGCGCTGCGTCAGGCCAGCCCGCAGCGCCGCCAGGCCGGCAATGCGCGCGTCGATGTCCGCCAGCTTGCGTTCGAGCGCGGCGCGCAGTTCGTCCCCGGAGGTAGCGGGGTCCATCAGCAGCGGCATGCCCGCTTCGATCTCGGCCAGCGTGAAGCCCAGCGACTGGGCGGTGCGCAGGTAGCACAGCCACTCCACCGCTTCCGGCGGATAGTCGCGGTAGCCGTTGCCGCGCCGCCGCGCCGCTAGCAGCCCGCGCGCCTCGTAGAAGCGCAGCGCGTCGCGGCTCAGGCCGGTGGCGGCCGCCAATTCTCCAATCTGCATGGGGTTCCCCAGAAAAGCGCTTGACCCTGGAGTGTACTCCAGGCTTGAGGATAGGGGCTTCACCACCAAGGAGCCCCGCCATGCCCGTGCCGCTTTCCCCCGCCGCCAACCGCCGCATCGTGCGCGCCAGCGCCGTCTACGACCTGCTCGTCACCGCCGCTTTCGCCACGCCCTGGACCTTCGCCCTCGCCCACGGCCAGGTGTCGTCGCTGAACACGGCGCTGGGCGGCGCGCCGCTGCCCGGCTTTGCGCCCTTCCACCTGCTGTTCGCCTGCCTGATGGGCAGCGTCGTGCTGGTCTGGTCGACCCTGCGCATCCTCGAACCGACCCGGCGCCTGGGGCGCTTCGACGGCGTCGCGCGCTTCCTGTTCTCGCTGTGGATGGCCTGGTGCCTGGCCGTGACCGGCGCGCCGGTGCTGTGGCTGTTCCTGGCGCCGGAGTTCGCCTGGGGCGTGGCGCAGTGGTGGCCGGTGCGCGGCCGCAACCGGGAGCACGGGCAGCGCTACAATGGCGCTTTATCGTCCATTTCTCCAGCATGCTGACCAACGAACAACGCGAACAGTACGGGCGCGACGGCTTCCTTGTCCTGCCCGGTTTCAAGAGCCTTGATGAGATCGCGGCGCTGCGCCGGCGTGCCGGGGAGATCGTGGATGCCTTCGATCCGGACGAATCGCGCGCCATCTTCACGACCAGGGACCAGGCCCGCGCCAGCGACGCCTGGTTCCTCGGCTCGGACAACACGGTGCGCTGCTTCTTCGAGGAGGAGGCCTTCGGACCCGACGGCCGGCTGCGCCAGGCCAAGGCGCTGTCGATCAACAAGATCGGCCATGCCATGCACGACCTCGACCCGGTCTTCGATGCCTTCACGCGCGATCCCAAGCTGGCCGCCGTCGCGCGCGACCTGGGCCTGGCGCAGGCGCAGGTATGGCAGTCGATGTACATCTTCAAGCAGCCCGGCATCGGCGGCGAGGTGCGCTGGCACCAGGACGCCACCTTCTTCGACAGCGACCCGATCACCGTGACCACCTTCTGGTTCGCGCTCGAAGACGCGACCGTGGACAACGGCTGCCTGTGGGCCGAACCGGGCGGGCACCGCGGCCCGCTGCGCGAGCGTTTTCTCCGCACCGGCGGCACCATCGGCATGGAAAAACTGGACGACACGCCCTGGCCCGACAACAGCACTGCCGTGCCGCTGGAAGCCAGGGCCGGCACGCTGGTCTGCTTCCACGGCCTGCTGCCGCACTACAGCGCGCCGAACCGGTCGCCAGTGTCGCGCCATGCGTTCACGCTGCACGCGACCGACGGCCGCGCCGCCTACTCGCCGCGCAACTGGATCCAACGCGACGCCGGCTTTCCGGTGCGCGGCTTCGACTGAAGCCAGCGCCTCCTACATCACGCTGACCCAGCCGCCCTTGTACAGGATCGGACCGGTCGGCCCGTTCGGATCGGGCGAACCGCCCTTCGGCTCCAGGCTGACCGCCAGCAGCGCCACGTCGGCGCCGAGCGCCTGCCCCGTGAGCGGCAGCGACAGTTCGCGTCCGGCGCCCAGCACGCCCAGCGAGCGCGGCTTACCCGCGCGCGGCACCGCCCACAGCTGCAGCGCCTGCTCCGCGCTGACGGGCTGCGCGGCGACCAGGCGCACGGTCAAGAGCTGCCGCTCGCGGTCGGCCAGCACCAGCAGCGCGGTTTGTGACTGTTCGTCGGTCAGGGTGGCGACATCACTGAAGGACGGTTCGCTGCGCTCCTGCATCACGGTCACCAGCAGCAGGGCCGCCACCATGCTCGAGGCCACGCCGAGGGTGCGCCAGGCGCCGAGCGCGCCGTGACGCCAGAACTGCCAGGCCGGGGCCGGGGCCTGCAGGCCGAGGCGCGCCTCGATCGCGCGCCAGACGTGCCTGCGCGGCGTCGCCGGCGGCACGAATTCGGCCATCGCGCCGATGCGGTCGCGCCATTCGGCCACGGTGCGGCGCAGCGCGGCATCGCCATGCATGTAGCCTTCGAAGCGGCGGCGCGCCCGTCCGCGCAGGGTGCCGAGCACGTATTCGGCCGCGAGCCGGTCGCGCAGCCTGTCATTGCCACGCAGGTTCATGATGCCCTCCCGCCGGCGCTAAGACAGGCCTGCAGGCGCGCCAGGCTGCGCCGGATCCAGGTTTTCACCGTTCCGATCGGCAGCGCAAGCTTTTGCGCCACGTCGCTGTGCGACAGGTCGTGGAAGAAGGCCAGGCCGACCACGTGCCGGTGCTTTTCCTCGAGTGCCGACATGCAGGTCGCCAGCGCCTTCGCTTCACTGCTCAATTCGAGGGCGTCGGCCGGGTTGGCGGCCGGATCGCGCAGCGTCGCCAGTATCCCGTCATCGAAGTCTTCGCCATCGATCTCGATTTCCGACTGCTGGCGGCGCAGCAGATCGAAGGACTTGTTGCGGACGATGGTCGTCATCCAGGTCATCGGCGCCGACAGACCGGCCTGGTAATCGTTGGCGTGGTGCCAAATCGATACAAAACTTTCCTGCAAGACCTCTTCTGCCAGCTCACGCCGGCGCAGGATGCGCAGTGCCAGGCCGTAGAGCCGCGGCGAGCTGGCCTCGTATAGCTGGCGGAAAGCGAGCACATCTTTCTGCGCAGCGCCATGTAACCAAGAATTGAGTTGTAATGTATTTATCGAATTTGCTGATTGGACCACGGCATCGGCTTCCGGATGAGTATTGTTCTGACGATTCTGACAAGCATGAACTTAACATATTTACGTTGAGACAATGCAAGAAAAATATTTTGAATCCGATAAGGCCAGGCCCGCGTATATACCTTGGAAGCCACGCCGTGCCGGCCCCGCCGTCCCAAGCAAGCTCGACACCCCCGGGAGGGGATCACACACTAATGAGGAGATCGTCATGCAATCTGGAAAGCAACACCGTTGGGCCGCTGCCCTGCTATCGGGCGCGGCCCTGGCCGCATTGACCCTGCCCGCCACGGCCTCGAGCCACCGCGAAGCACCGTTCCTGACCAACGCGCCGAAGGTCGACGGCACCGACTTCTACATGTTCCGCAGCTATGCACCGGGACGTGAAGGCTTCGTGACCATGATCGCCAACTTCACGCCCTTCCAGGACCCGCAGGGCGGCCCGAACTTCTACCAGTTCGACAACAACGCCCTGTACGAAATCCACGTTGACAACAACGGCGACGCCAAGGAAGACATCTCCTTCCAGTTCCGCTTCAAGAGCACCTCCAAGAAGACCGCGCTGAACGTGGGCGGCAAGCCGGTGCTGATCCCCCTGATCAATTCGAACACCATCAGCGGCGTCAACCCGGCTTCCCTCAACGTGCGCGAAACCTTCACCATCGACATGGTCAAGGGCGACCGCCGCGCCGGTACCCGCACCCGCCTGGCCGCGGCCACCGGCGGCGCCACCGAGTTCGACAAGCCCGTCGACAACATCGGCGACAAGACCTTCGGCGGCGCCACCGGCTACGAAACCTACGCCAACCTGCACATCCACGACGTCGCCATTCCGGGCTGCGGCAATGCCCGTGTGTTCGTCGGCCAGCGCAAGGAGCCGTTCTACATCGCTGTCGGCAAGACCTTCGACCTGATCAACCTGAACCCGCTTGGCCCTGAGAACGGCAACAAGAACGATCTCGAGAACAAGAACATCAGCGCGATCGCGATCGAAGTGCCGATCTCCTGCGTGGTGGCGGCCGGCGAACCGGTCATCGGCGCCTACGCCACCGCCAGCATGCGCCAGGGTCGCCTGATCAACCCGAACCCTGCCAGCGGCATCAACAACGCCGTCAAGGAAGGCGGCGCCTGGACCCAGGTATCGCGCCTGGGCATGCCGCTCGTGAACGAAGTCATCATCGGCATGGACGACAAGGACCGCTTCAACACCTCGAAGCCGAAGGATGATGCGCAGTTCATCACCTACGTCACCAATCCGACCCTGCCGGCGCTGATCGAGACCCTGTTCCCCTCGGCCAAGGCCCCGACCAACTTCCCGCGCAACGACCTGGTGACCGCCTTCCTCAAGGGCATTCCGGGCGTGAACCAGCCGAAGAACGTGGTGGCTTCCGAGATGCTGCGCCTGAACACCAGCATCGCACCGACCCCGGTGGCGACGCAGAACCCGATGGGTGTGGCGGCGGGCGACAACGCCGGCTTCCCGAACGGCCGCCGCCCGGCCGATGACGTCACCGACATCGCGCTGCGGGTATCGATGGGCGCCCTGTGCGTGCTGACCGGCGCCACGGACGCGCTCGGCGTGGGCTGCAAGCCGGCCGACGCGCCCGCGGGCGGCCTGGCGCTGACCGATGGCGTGCGCAAGAACGCGGCATCGTTCAAGCCGGCCTTCCCCTACCTGAACACCCCGCTGCCGGGCAACCAGTAAGGAGAACGCCATGACTTCCACCAAGCACCGCATGCGCAATGGCGCGCTGCTGGTGTCGCTGGCCCTGCTGCTCGGGGCCTGCGGCGGCAGCAATGACCGCGAACACGTGGCCACCCCGCCGCCGCCGACCGGCACCAATCCTCCGCCGCCGGCCGCCGATTCATTCTTCTCCCTGGTCTTGTCGCGCGTGGCTGCATTGCTCGACAACGACGAGCCGGTCGCCATCGACGCGGTCACTGCGACCACGCCGGAAAACACCGAGCCGGAACCGCTGCCGCCCACCTGAGCCGGGCTGACAGTACGACGGGACGCGCGGTACGGCTCCCGTCGTCCCATGGAGGAAGGATCGTCGTGAGATTGCCCAAGTTTTACCCCCTGCTGCTGGCGGTGCTGCTTTCTTGCAGCGCCGCAGCAGCTCCCCATATCCCGGCTAGCGGCAGCACGGTGCTGGAACGGCTGCCCGGACGCCTCGACCCGGTGCAGCGCGAACTGCAGCGCATGCGCACCGAACTGGCCGCCAACCCGACCGACCTGGCGCGCGCCTCCGCGCTCGCCCAACGCTATATCGAACAGGCGCGCCGCGAAGGCGACCCGCGCTACCTCGGCTATGCCCAGGCCGCGCTCGCACCCTGGTGGAAGCAGTCGCGCCAGCAGGCCCCGGCGCAGGTGCTGGTGCTGCGCGCCACCCTGGTGCAGAGCAGCCATGCCTTCGGCGAAGCCCTGGCCGACCTCGACGAGGTGGTGCGGCGCGATCCGGACAATGCCCAGGCCTGGCTGACCCGCGCCACCATCCAGCTGGTGACGGGCGACCATGCCGGCGCCCGCGCCAGCTGCGCGCGCCTGTTCGGACGCGCATCCGAGCTCGTGTTGCAGACCTGCCTGGCATCAAGCGGCAGCCTGAGCGGCCAGGCCCAGGCCAGCTACCGGCAGCTGGCGCGCACCCTCGCCGCCCGCGCCGACAGCCCAGCGCCACTGCGCGCCTGGTCCGCCACCCTGCTCGCCGAGATGGCCGAGCGGCTGGGCGAGCATGCCGCTGCCGAAACCCATTTCCGCACGGCCCTGCGGCTCGACCCGCAAGACACCTATCTGCTCGCCGCCTACGCCGACTTCCTGCTCGAGCGCGGACGCCCGCAGGAGGTGCTGCGCCTGCTCGGCACGCGCACCCAGGCCGATGCCCTGCTGCTGCGCCATGCGCTTGCCTTGTCCGCCCTTGGTGCGCCGGAGGCCAGGCGCCAGACGGCCGCGCTGCAGGCCCGCTTCGAGGCGGCGCGGCGCCGCGGCGACACGGTCCACCGCCGCGAGGAAGCCCGCTTCGCCCTGGCCCTGGCCGGGAACCCGGCCGAGGCGGTGCGCCTCGCGAAACTCAACTGGGCGGTGCAGAAGGAGCCGGCCGACCTGCGCATCCTGGCACGCAGCGCGGCCGCCAGCGGCGACGCCGAAGCGGCGCGCCTGGTGCGCGACTGGCTGCGCCAGACCAGACTCGAAGACCGGACGCTCGATAGCGCCAATGCGGGAGCCAGGACATGATGCGGCGCCTGCTTTCCCTGCTGGCGGCGCTGGCGCTGCTGTGGACCCCGGCGGCCTTTGCCCACAAGGCCAGCGACAGCTACCTGAACCTGAGCGTCGACAATGCGCAGATCGAGGGCCGCTGGGACATCGCCCTGCGCGACCTCGAGCTCGCGGTCGGCCTCGACGCCAACGGCGACGGCCAGCTCACCTGGGACGAGGTGCGCGCCCGCCACGGCGCCATCGAAGCGTATGCGCTGAGCCACCTGAAGTTGGCAGGCGGCGGCGCGGACTGTCCGCTGCGCGTGACGCAGCAGCTGGTCGACAGCCATACCGACGGCGCCTACACGGTATTGATGCTGCGCGGCGCCTGCGCCGCGCCGGTCGACACGCTGGCGGTCGGTTATACGCTGCTCGCCGAACTCGACCCGCAGCACCGCGGCCTGCTCGCGCTGCGCAATGCCGGTACGGGCGCCACGTCCACCGCCATCCTCGGTCCGGACAACCCACGCCAGCAGCTGCGCCTGGCGGAACCCGACCGCTGGCGCCAGTTCGCCGACTACGTGTGGCAAGGGGTCTGGCACATCTGGATCGGCTTCGACCACATCCTGTTCCTGCTGTCCCTGCTGCTGCCGGCCGTGTTGCTCTACCGCGACCGGCAATGGGTCGGCCGGGAAGGCTTCCGCAGCGCCGGGACGGACGTGGTGCGCGTCGTCACCGCCTTCACGGTGGCCCATTCGCTGACGCTGTCGCTGGCCGCGTTCGAGGTGGTGTCGCTGCCTTCGCGCCTGGTCGAATCGGTGATCGCGGCCTCGGTGATCGTGGCGGCCCTCAACAACCTGCGCCCGCTGGTCCAGCGCGGCCGGGTCTTGTTCGCCTTTGGCTTCGGGCTGCTGCACGGCTTCGGTTTCGCCAGCGTGCTGGCCGACCTCGGCCTGCCGCAGGATGCGCTGCTGCTGTCCCTGGTCGGCTTCAACGTGGGTGTCGAGCTGGGCCAGCTGGCGATCGTCGCCGTGTTCCTGCCGCTTGCCTGGTGGCTGCGCAACGGCCTGTTCTACCGGCGCGTGGTGATGCTGGGCGGCTCGGTCGCCATTGCGCTGATCGCCGCCGTCTGGCTGCTGGAACGCGCGCTCGACCTGCAGCTGTCCGGATGGACCGGGGTGGCTGCATGAGCGTCGGCCCGGCCCGTCCATGCATATGTACTATGTATCAGCTTTTTTACAAATCCTCTGAGCAATTGATAATAGGTAAAGATAGAATACTTTTTCCTATTCCAATTAAAATTTCAGGGGAAATATGATACGTCTGCCCATCGGACTGGCCGCGCTGTGCCTCAGTGCCTCGGCTCTCGCTGCGCCTCCTTTCGACGACAAATTCCGCCAGCTCGACGAGCTGCTGCCGACGCCGGGCGCCGTGCGCACCGCGTCGGGCGCACCGGGGCATGCTTACTGGCAGCAGCGCGCCGACTACAAGATGCGCGCCACGCTCGACGAGAACAAGCGTTCGCTGACCGGTTCCGGCACCATCACGTATCACAACAACTCCCCTGACACGCTGAAGTACCTGTGGCTGCAGCTGGACGAGAACATCTACAAGCCGGATTCGGCCGCGCGCACGACCGCCGCCCTGCCCTCGCGCGATGCCTGGCAGGCGCGCGGCAACGACGGCGTGAAGTTCGACGCACTGCGTACCGTCCTGGAAGGCAATAGCTTCCAGGGCGGATTCAACATCCGCAACGTGCGCGACAGCGGCGGCGGGCAGTTGAAGCACACCATCAACGGCACCATGATGCGCATCGACCTGCCGCGTCCGCTCAAGCCGGGCGCGAGCGTGTCGTTCAGCCTCGACTGGAACTACAACATCAACGAGCAGAAGGTGCTCGGCGGCCGTTCGGGCTACGAGAAGTTCGAAGACGGTAACGACCTGTTCGAGATCGCCTTGTGGTTCCCGCGCATGGCCGCCTACTACGACGTCTACGGCTGGCAGCACAAGCAGTTCCTGGGCGCCGGCGAGTTCACGCTGGAGTTCGGCGACTACGACGTGCAGATCACCGTCCCGGCCGACCACATCGTGGCCTCCACCGGCGAACTGCAGAATCCTAACGAAGTGCTCACCGCCACCCAGCGCGAGCGCCTGCAGCAGGCCAAATCCGCGAAGAAGCCGGTCATCATCGTGACCCAGGCCGAAGCGGAAGCTGCCGAGAAGAAGCGCGCTACCACCACCAAGACCTGGCACTTCAGGGCCAAGAACGTGCGCGACTTCGCCTTTGCGTCGAGCCGCAAGTTCATCTGGGACGCCCAGGGCATCAAGTCGGGCAATACCGACGTGATGGCCATGTCCTACTACCCGAAGGAAGGCAACCCGCTGTGGGAGCGCTATTCGACCCACGCGATCATCCACACCATCGAGCAGTACAACAAGTACTCGTTCGACTACCCGTACCCGGTCTCGATCTCGGTGAACGGTCCGGTAGGCGGCATGGAATACCCGATGATCACGTTTAACGGTCCGCGTCCGGTCAAGGACAAGAAGACCGGCGAGCTGACCTACTCGAAGCGCACCAAGTACGGCCTGATCGGCGTGATCATCCACGAAGTGGGCCACAACTACTTCCCGATGATCGTCAACTCGGACGAGCGCCAGTGGACCTGGATGGACGAAGGCATCAACTCCTTCGTGCAGTCGCTGGCCCAGGAAGCCTGGGAAGAAGAATGGGACGAGATGCGCGGCCACCCGCGTTCGATCGTGCCCTACATGCGCACCCAGAACCAGGTACCGATCATGACCAACTCGGAGTCGCTGCTGCAGTTCGGTAACAACGCCTATGCCAAGCCGGCCGCCGCGCTGAACGTGCTGCGCGAGACCATCCTGGGCCGCGAACTGTTCGACTTCGCCTTCAAGGAATACGCCGAACGCTGGAAATTCAAGCGCCCGACCCCCGCCGACTTCTTCCGCACCATGGAAGACGCTTCGGGAACGGACCTCGACTGGTTCTGGCGCGGCTGGTTCTACACCACCGACGCGGTGGACATCAGCGTGGACGGCATCACCGAGTACACGGTCAGCACCAAGGATCCGGAAATCGAGAAGGCCTGGGCACGCGCGCGCAAGCAGGAAGAGCCGATCTCGGTCACCGACCAGCGCAACAAGGGCATGCAGCGCCGCGTCGACCGCTTCCCGGAACTGAAGGACTTCTACAACCAGAACGACGACTTCACCGTCACCAACAAGGACCGCAACCGCTACAACGAGACCATGGCGGGCCTGGAAGACTGGGAAAAAGCCCTGCTCAAGGAAGGCAAGCACCTGTACCTGGTGGACTTCTCGAACAAGGGCGGCCTGGTCATGCCGCTGATCGTCGAGATCACGACCAAGAGCGGCAAGAAATACATCGAGCGCATCCCGGCCGAAGTATGGCGCTATTCGCCGAAGAAGATCACCAAGCTGTTCGTGACCGACGAGCCGATCGTGGGCCTGACCCAGGACCCGTACTGGGAAACCGCCGATATCGACGTGAGCAACAATTCGTGGCCGGCCAAGCCGACCCCGTCGCGCCTGGAGCTGTTCAAGACCGAGCGTAACCCGGCGACCGGCAACCTGATGCGCGACTTCAATACGAAGCTGGCGCCACCGAAGGACGCAAAGGCCGCGGGCCAGAACGGCGACGCACCGAAGGCCGAGTAAGCATGGCTTGAGGTACGACTGGCGCGGGCCTGGGCCCGCGCCATCGCTTTCACGACCGGCAGGGCTTCGCGCCCTGCCGTTTGTTTATTGAAAATGATTTTATAAAAAAATTCGCATGAAGATGAAGCAACTGCAGGTGGCGCTGGCCACCATGTTCCTGGCGACGAGCGCACTGGCCGCGCCAGCTTTTGACGACAAATTCCGCCAGCTCGACGAGCTGCTGCCGACCGCCACCGACACCCGCACCGCCTCCGGCGCGCCGGGCCACCGCTACTGGCAGCAGCGTGCCGACTACCGCCTGCGCGCCACCCTCGACGAAGACAAGCGCGCCATCACCGGCTCGGGCAGCGTCACCTATCACAACAATTCGCCGGACACGCTGTCCTACCTGTGGGTACAGCTGGACCAGAACATGTTCCGCTCCGATTCGGACAACCGCCGCATCAGCACCCTGCCCTCGCGCGAGGCCTGGCAAGCGCGCGGCAATGACGGCGTCAAGTTCGACGCCCTCAAGGCCACGCTCGAACAGCGGCGCTTCGAAGGCGGCATCCAGGTTACGGGCGTGACCGGCAGCGATGGCCGCGCCCTGCGCCACACGGTCAACAAGACCATGATGCGGATCGACCTGCCGCAGCCCCTGAAGCCCGGCGCGCGCGTGTCCTTCAACCTGGCCTGGACCTTCAACATCCCCGAGGCGAACGTCGTCGGCCGCCGCACCGGCTTTGAAAAATTCGACGACGGCAACGACATCATCCTGTCCGCCCAATGGTTCCCGCGCATGGCGGCCTACTACGATGTCAAGGGCTGGCAGCACAAGCAGTACATGGGCGACGGCGAATTCACGCTGGAATTCGGCGACTACGACGTGCAGCTGACCGTCCCGGCCGACCACATCGTCGCCTCCACCGGCGAACTGCAGAACGCCGATGCGGTGTTGACTGCCGCCCAGCGCGAGCGCCTGCGCCAGGCGCGCACGGCGAAGAAGCCGGTCGTGATCGTCACCCAGGCGGAAGCCGAAGCCGCAGAAAAGAGCCGCTCAGGTGCTCACAATAAGGCAAGCAAGACCTGGCATTTCAAGGCGCGCGACGTACGCGACTTCGCCTTTGCCTCGAGCCGCAAGTTCATCTGGGATGCCCAGGGTATCAAGAGCGGCGACAAGGACGTGCTGGCGATGTCCTACTACCCGAAAGAAGGCAACCCGCTGTGGGAGCGCTACTCGACGGCGGCGGTGATCCACACCATCGAGCAGTACAACAAGTATTCCTTCGACTATCCCTACCCGACCGCGATTTCCGTAAACGGCTCGATCGGCGGCATGGAATACCCGATGATCTCGTTCAACGCGGGCCGCCCGGTCAAGGACAAGAAGACCGGCGAGATCACCTATTCGAAGGGGACCAAGTACGGCCTGATCAGCGTCATCATCCACGAGGTCGGCCACAATTACTTCCCGATGATCGTCAACTCGGACGAGCGCCAGTGGACCTGGATGGACGAAGGCACGAACAGCTTCCTGCAGTTCCTGGCCGAGGAGGCCTGGGAAGACAACTACCCGTCGCGCCGCGGCGAAGCCCGCCACATCGCCGACTACATGCGCAGCACCAACCAGGTGCCGATCATGACGAATGCCGAGTCCACCCTCCAGCGCGGCAACAATGCCTATGGCAAGCCGGCCACCGCGCTGAGCATCCTGCGCGAGACCATCCTCGGCCGCGAACTGTTCGACTTCGCCTTCAAGGAATACGCCGAGCGCTGGAAATTCAAGCGCCCGACTCCGGCCGACCTGTTCCGCACCCTGGAAGACGCCTCCGGCACGGACCTCGACTGGTTCTGGCGCGGCTGGTTCTATACCACGGATGCGGTGGACATCAGCGTGGACGGCGTCACCGAGTACACGGTGAGCAGCAAGGATCCGGAAGTCGAGAAGGCCTGGGCACGGGCGCGCAAGCAGGAAGAGCCGATCTCGGTCACCGACCAGCGCAACAAGGGCATGCAGCGCCGTGTCGACCGCTTCCCGGAGCTGAAGGACTTCTACAACCAGAACGACGACTTCACCGTCACCAACAAGGACCGCAACCGCTACAACGAGACGATGGCGGGCCTGGAAGACTGGGAAAAAGCCCTGCTCAAGGAAGGCAAGCACCTGACCCTGGTGGACTTCTCGAACAAGGGCGGCCTGGTCATGCCGCTGATCGTGGAGATCACCACCAGGAGCGGCAAGAAGACCATCGAGCGCATCCCGGCCGAAGTATGGCGCTACTCGCCGAAGAAGATCACCAAGCTGTTCGTGACCGACGAGCCGATCGTGGGCCTGACCCAGGACCCGTACTGGGAAACCGCCGACATCGACGTGAGCAACAACTCGTGGCCGGCCAGGCCGGCCCCGTCGCGCCTGGAGCTGTTCAAGACCGAGCGTGATCCGGCGAACGGCAACCTGATGCGCGACTTCAATACCAAGCTGGCGCCGCCGAAAGACGCACCGAGCGACGCAAGCAAGGCGCCCGACGCCGCGAAGAAAGCCGAGTAATGATGATGTCCCGCCTGAAGCTCTCCTTCAAGGCGCTGTGCGCCGCCGCCCTGCTCGTCGTGAGCGTGGCGGCGGATGCGCACCGCTTCCACATGGGGATCACCGAGGTCGCCTTCAATCCGCGCACCCAGAGTACGGAGATCGTCCACACCTACATGGCGCACGACGTCGAGGCGCTCCTGATGAACATGTACGGGCGCCAGTTCGACCTGGGCGATCCGGAAGACCAGGCCGTGCTGCGCAAGTACGTGGAAGACCGCTTTTTCCTCAAGGGCCAGGACAATGCGCGCCTGCCGGTACGCTGGGTCGGCATGACGGCCGACTCGCAAAGCATCGTCATCTACCAGGAACTGCCGAACGCGCCGCTGTCGAAGACCGCAGCCATCCACCAGCGCGTGCTGATCGACTTCCTGCCGAACCAGGTCAACACCGTCAACCTCAACGATGCGGGTGCCGTCCGTTCCCTCACTTTCACGCAGTCCGCCGTCGAACAACCAGCCCATAAGGACAAACCCTGATGCATCTTCGCTGCCCCCGTACTCCCATTGCCTGCGCCATCGCCGCGCTGCTGGTCCAGGCTCCGGCCCTGGCCGATGACTTCGTCCTGCAGCGCGTGCTGGTCGAGGGATCGCGCCTGAACCAGATCGGCAAGACCGATTCGGCCAGCGCCGGCACGGTGGGAGCGAAGGAACTGGGGCAGCGCACCGTGTACCGTCCCGGCGAGCTGCTCGAGGCAACGCCTGGCCTGATCGCGAGCCAGCACAGCGGCGAAGGAAAGGCCAACCAGTTCTACCTGCGCGGCTTCAACCTGGACCACGGCACCGACCTCGCGACCTGGGTCGACGGCATGCCGGTCAACCAGCGCAGCCACGCACACGGCCAGGGCTGGACCGACCTGAATTTCCTGATTCCCGAACTCGTCACCCGCCTCGACTATCGCAAGGGTCCCTACTCGGCCACGGATGGCGATTTTTCCTCGGCGGGCAAGGTGACGCTGTCGTATGCCAGCCGGCTGGTGGCGCCGCTGGCATCGGTGACGCTGGGCCAGGACAACTACACGCGCACGGTGCTGGCCGGTTCGCCCGAGCTGGCCGGCGGCAACCTGCTGTACGCGCTGGAACTGATGCGCAACGACGGTCCCTGGACCCGTCCAGACGGCTACCGCAAGATCAATGCGCTGCTGCGCTACAGCCGCGGCTATGCCAACAATGGCTGGACCGTCACCGGCATGCATTATCGGGGCCACTGGAACGCCACCGACCAGATCCCGCTGCGCGCCGTCATGGACGGCCGCCTGGGACGCTACGACACGATCGACACCAGCGACGGGGGCGAGGCCGAACGCAGCAGCCTCTCGGGCAGCTGGCGCCGCACCACGGACGACCAGGCCACCGGCCTGAGCGCCTACGTGATCCGCAACCGCGGCGAGCTGTATTCGAACTTCACCTACTTTTTGAATGATCCGGTCAACGGCGACCAGTTCGCCCAGCCGGACCGCCGCGTGACGACCGGCGTGGACGGCAGCCATACCTGGCACGTGTTCAGGAACCAGGACGACAGCCGGGCTTCCGACATGACGGTGGGCTTCCAGCTCCAGAACGACAATATCTTTAACGGGCTGTACGACACCCGCGCGCGCCAGCGCCTGCGGACCACGCGCGAAGACCACATCGTGGAAACCAGCGCCGCCGTCTACCTCGAGAATCCGACCAAGTGGAGCGAAGCCCTGCGCACCGTGGTCGGCGTGCGCGCCAACGCCTACCGTTTCCGCGTCGCCGGCGACCGCCCGGAGAATGCGGGCCGCGCCCGCGACACCCTGGTTACGCCTTCGCTGAGTATCGCCTACGGACCGTGGCAGCACAGCGAGCTGTACTTCAACTATGGCCACGGCTTCCACAGCAACGACGCGCGCGGCACCGTGGCAACGGTCGACCCGAAAACCCTCGACCCGGTCGAACGCACGCCCGGCCTGGTACGCTCGCGTGGCGTCGAACTGGGCCTGCGCACGGTGGCGATCCCGAAGACGGAAATGACGCTGTCGGTGTACCGCCTCGACTTCGATTCCGAACTGACTTATATCGGCGACGCCGGCAATACGGAAGCGGGCGATCCGAGCCGCCGCTACGGCATCGAAGTGTCGAATATCTTCCGCGCCAACAAATGGGTGTCGCTGAACTTCGACGCGGCCTACGCGCGGGGCCGTTCGCGCGGCGGCAACCCGGATGGCGACCGGGACGCCGGCCGCCGCATCCCCGGCGCCGTGGAAGGCGTGGCCCAGGCGGGCCTGACGGTGGAGCGTGCCGGCCCGTGGTCGGGCGCACTGCGCCTGCGCTACTTCGGCCCGCGCCCGCTCATCGAAGACGACAGCGTGCGCTCGCGCCCCAGCCTCACGCTCAACGGCCGCGTGGGCTACCGGATCGGCAAGGACATGCGCCTGGAACTGGAAGGCTTCAACCTGGCCAACCGGCGCGATTCGGCGATCGACTATTTCTACGAGTCGCGCCTGGCGGGCGAAGCCCAGGGCGTCGAAGACATCCATTTCCACCCGATCGAGCCGCGCAGCTTCCGCCTCAGCTTCGTGAAGAACTGGTAGGGAATTGCCCAGCGTCACATCCGCTGCGTGGAAACCTGCTACGCTAAGCGGATGACTACCTGTGACCTCCCCTTCACCGCTCTGTCGCAGCTGACCGACGCCGTCCGCAGCGAGGGCTACGCCCTGCTGCGTCCCCTCGACGTGGCGCGCCTGGCCGGCTGCACCCTGGACGAGCTGCAGGCCCTGGCGCCGAGCTGGGACCGGCTGGAACGCGACAACTACCTCAAGGACGGGGGCCGCTACCGCCGCAGGCGCCACGCCTGTTTTATCGACGACAGCGACGACGCCGGCCACACGCTGGTGCAGGCGCCGCATCGCGCCCACTGGCAGCCGGTCGAGTACAACGCCCTGCACGGCGGCATGCACCGCCTGTTCGCCCCGATCGAAACCCGGACCATCGCCAACCCGGCCTGGGCGCGCCTGCTGTGCGCGCTCGGCGACGTCTGCTCGAGCGTACGCGGGCGCCAGCCCTGGTACGTGGAAGCGCACCAGTTCCGCATCGATACCGCCGACGGCATCGGCCGCCCGACACCGGAAGGCGCGCACCGTGACGGCGTCGATTTCGTCGCCGTGATCCTGATTGGACGCACCGGCATCAAGGGCGGGGAGACGCGGGTGTTCGAGGCCGACGGGCCGGCCGGCAAGCGCTTCACCATGCGCGAACCCTGGACCCTGCTGCTGCTCGACGATGCTGCCGTGATCCACGAATCGACGCCGATCCAGCCGCTCGACGAACACGGGCACCGCGACACGCTGGTGCTGACCTGGCGCGCCGGGTCTTTCCAGGGCGCAGACGCCGCATAGCAGCGCGACACGCAAAAAAAAACGCCCGCAGACCTTGCGGCTGGCGGGCGATAATCCAATTCTCGGAGAAAACTGGAGGAGACAGTTCCAATATAGCGCGATTTATTGTGCAGTGCAATACCGTAGAACTACTGTTAAGGAATCTCTAAGGAAGCGTTTCCAACCCGTGACTATTGCGCAGCCTATGTTGCAGTGCGCAATAATTGCTTCCCAAGGCCAATCGTTCTGGAATCCTTCACTGCCTCGCAGCGCCGGCAGGGGTTCGGCATCGGCCGGCTGCTGCGCGCCGTGGCCGCCATGGCGCGGGCCGAGGGTGTCGGCGCTTCCATCAAGAACGGTCCCGGCCGGGCCACCTCCTCCATTCCTTCCTTGCCGGCCACGCTGGCCCGCAGCGGCGGCGGCGGCGATGCCTGCCGGTGCGGCCGTGGCGGCGCCATCGCCAGCGCCAGTCGTCCACCCGCCAGCGCCTCCGCAAACGCACCCCGCTCCTGCAGCCCCATCGGACGCAACAGCCACCCGAGCCGCTGCACCGTTTGCTGAATGTTTGAAATTGCCGACGATCGCCTCGGCAATACGCGAATTCACGCGCATATATTGCAACTTTGCTACACTTGACGGATTGCTCCGAAGCCCATCGAAGAACATGCCTACCCTCCGCCGCCTGCCGCAGCACATCCCCCTTCCCCTGATCGCCGCCGCCGGCGCGACGCTATGCTTCGCCCTTGCGTTCGCCGTGCCGAAGCGGGCCACCGCCAAGGACGAAAAGCCCGCCGCGCCCACCCCAGCGCTGACCGTGACCACCGGCCAGCCGGCGACCACCAGCTTGCCGGTCGGCCTGACTGCCAACGGCAGCGTCGCGGCCTGGCAGGAAGCGGTGATCAGCAGCGAATCGAACGGCCTGCGCCTGAGTGAAGTACGGGTGAACGTGGGCGACGTCGTCAAGAAGGGCGAAACCCTGGCCGTGTTCGACAGCGAGACGGTGCGCGCCGACGTCGAGCAGGCGCGGGCCGCGCTGCAGGAAGCGCAGGCCAATGCCAGCGCCGCCAAGGCGGACGCAGACCGTGCACGCGCCCTGCGCAGCTCCGGCGCCTTGAGCGAGCAGCAGGTGACCCAGCTCCTGACCGCGGAACGCACCGCGCAGGCGCGCGTGAGCTCGGCCAAGGCCACGCTGGCCCAGCAGCAGCTGCGCCAGCGCAATGCCACCGTCGTAGCGCCCGATAGCGGCGTCATTTCGGCGCGCAACGCCACCGTCGGCACCGTGGCGGGTCCGGGCATGGAACTGTTCCGCATGATCCGCCAGGGCCGCCTGGAATGGCGCGCCGAAGTCACCTCGAAGGACCTGGGGCGCATCAAGCCGGGCATGCGCGCCTCCGTGCGCGCCGCCAGCGGCAGCGAGATCGTCGGCAAGGTACGGACGGTAGCGCCGACCGTCGACCCGCAGACCCGCCTGGCGCTGGTCTATGTGGACCTGCCGCCTTCCCTGTCCGCTAACGCCCCGCTCAAGGCGGGCATGTTCGCCAGTGGCCGCTTCGAACTGGGCGCCACCAATGCCCTCACCGTGCCGCAACAGGCGGTCGCCGTGCGCGACGGCTTCAGCTATGTGTTCCGCCTCAACCGCGACAACCGCGTGAGCCAGCTGAAGGTCACGGTGGGGCGTCGCCTGGGCGACCGCATCGAGATCGTCGGCGGACTGGCGGCGGGAACGCCGATCGTGGTCCGCGGCGCCGGCTTCCTGAACGACGGGGATCTGGTGCGCAACGTGCCCGCGCCGGCGGCGCCGGCGAAGGCGGCGCCTGCGGTCCCGGCGCCGCGCCAGGCCGCGCGCTGAAGCAGGGTTCGATCATGAATTTTTCCGCTCTGTCGATCCGCAACCCGATTCCGGCGATCATGCTGTTCGTCCTGCTGACCTTCGCAGGACTGCTGGCCTTCAAAGGCAACAAGGTCCAGGACTTCCCGGACATCGAGCTGCCCTTCGTGGTCGTCTCGGCCACGCTGGAAGGCGCGGCGCCGGCCCAGCTCGAAACCGAGGTGGCGCGCAAGATCGAGGATTCGGTCGCGACCCTGCAGGGGGTCAAGAACATCTATACCAACGTGCTCGACGGCGTGGCCACCATCACCGTCGAATTCATCCTGGAAAAGAACCTGGGAGAGGCGGTCGATGAGGTGCGCGACGCCGTCGCCCGGGTGCGCGCCGACCTGCCGCCGGAGCTGCGCGACCCCACCGTGACCAAGGCCGCCACGGCCGGCCGCGTGGTGACGACCTTCGTCGCCACCGCGGCGCCCGGCGCCGGCAGCGCCATGGACGACCAGGAACTGAGCTGGTTCGTCGACAACGACGTGGCCAAGCGGCTGCTGAGCGTGCCGGGCGTGGGCGCCGTCAAGCGGGTCGGCGGCGTCACCCGCGAAGTGCGGATCGAACTCGACGACGCCCGCATGGCCGCCCTGCAGGTGTCGGCCCTGGACGTCTCGCGCCAGCTGCGCAACGTGCAGCGCGAAGCGGCCGGCGGGCGCGGCGACGTGGGAGGGGCCGAGCAGTCGGTGCGCACCATCGCCACCGTACAGTCGGCGCAGGAACTGGCGCAGATGGAGATCCCGCTGCCGGACGGCCGCCACGTGAAGCTCGACCAGGTGGCCACCGTCAGCGACACCGTGTCCGAACCGCGGGCGGTCGCCGAGTACGACGGCCGCAAAGTGGTTGGCTTCGAGGTGTTCCGTACCCGCGGCGCGGGCGAGGTCGACGTGGCCCAAGGCGCGGCAGCGGCAGTCGCCGCGCTGCAGAAGGAACACCCGAACGTGGTGCTGCGCCAGGTGGTCGATAATTCGGCGCCGGTGCAGGAGAACTTCGACGCCTCGATGGAAATGCTGTACGAAGGCGCCATATTGGCGGTGCTGGTGGTGTGGTGGTTCCTGCGCGACTGGCGCGCCACCCTGGTGGCGGCCGCCGCGCTGCCCCTGTCGGTGATCCCGGCTTTCCTGGGCATGTACCTGTTCGGCTACACCCTGAACATGGTCACGCTGCTATCGCTGGCCCTGGTGATCGGTGTGCTGGTGGACGACGCCATCGTCGAGATCGAGAACATTTCGCGCCACCTGCGCATGGGGAAGACCCCGATGGAGGCGGCGCTGGAGGCGGCCGACGAAATCGGGATGGCGGTGATCGCCACCACCTTCGCGCTGGTCGCGGTGTTCCTGCCCACCGCCTTCATGGGCGGCATTGCGGGCAAGTTCTTCAAGCAGTTCGGCTGGACCGCGGTGATCGCCATCCTGGCCTCGCTGGTGGTGGCGCGCCTGCTCACCCCGATGATGGCCGCCTACCTGCTCAAGCCCGCCAAGCACCTCGGCGAGGAAAAGGACGGCCCGCTGATGCGCCGCTACATGGCCGCCATGCAGTGGTGCCTGCGCCACCGCCTGGTGACCGCGATTGGCTCGGGCCTGTTCTTCGTCGGCTCGATCATGCTGGTGCCGCTGCTGCCGACCGGCTTCGTGCCGCCGTCCGACCGTTCGCAGACCCAGGTCACGGTCGAGCTGCCGCCGGGCTCCACGCTGGCCGACACGCATGCGATCGCCGAGCAGGCGCGGCTGGCGGCGATGAGCGTGCCGGAAGTGCGGCACGTGTTCAGCTCGATCGGCGGCGGCTCCAGCGGCGACGCCTTCGCCCCGGGTGCGGCAGCCGAGGCGCGCCGCGCGGTGCTGACCGTGAGCACGGTGGAAAAGGGCGAGCGCGACGTCGGCGTGTCCGACATCGAGCGCAGGCTGCGCGCGAAGATGTCGCAGATTCCGGGCGCCCGCTTCAACGTCGGCGCCAACGATACCGGCACCAAGATGCAGCTGGTGCTGCGCAGCGAAGACCCGCAAGCCCTGGTGACGACGGCGCGCCAGGCCGAGCGCGAACTGCGCACTTTGCAAAACATCGGCAACGTCAGCTCCAGTGCCTCGCTGGTGCGTCCGGAGATCATCGTGCGCCCGGACTTCGCACGCGCGGCCGACCTGGGCGTGACGGCGGCCGCGATCGGCGAAACGGTGCGCGTGGCCACGGCCGGCGACTACGACATCGCGCTGGCCAAGATGAACCTGGCCGAGCGCCAGGTGCCGATCCGCGTCAAGCTGCCGGACACGGTGCGCGCCGACCTCGACGCCATCGGGCGGCTCACGGTGCCGGGTGCACGCGGCCCGGTGCTGCTGGCGAACGTGGCCACCATCACGATGGAAAGCGGCCCGGCCCAGATCGACCGCCTCAACCGCAGCCGCCAGGTGACGCTGGACGTCGAGCTGCAGGGCCGCTCGCTGGGCGAAGTGAACGAGGAAGCGCGCGCCCTGCCCGTGTTCAAGAATTTGCCGCCCTCGGTACAGATTGCGGAACTCGGCGACGCGGAGGAGATGAAGACCCTGTTCGCCAGCTTCGGCATCGCGATGACCATCGGCGTGCTGTGCATCTACGGCGTGCTGGTGCTGCTGTTCAACGACTTCATGCAGCCGGTGACCATCCTGGCCGCGCTGCCGCTGTCGATCGGCGGCGCCTTCGTGGCCCTGCTGCTCACCCATAACGCGCTGTCGATGCCAACCATGATCGGCCTGATCATGCTGATGGGGATCGTGACCAAGAACTCGATCCTGCTGGTGGACTACGCCATCCTGGCGCGCCAGGCCGGCATGAACCGGTTCGACGCCCTGGTCGACGCCTGCCACAAGCGGAGCCGCCCGATCGTGATGACCACCATCGCCATGGGCGCCGGCATGATGCCGCTGGCGCTGGGCGTGTCGGGTGATGCGGCCTTCCGCTCGCCGATGGCGGTCGCCGTGATTGGCGGCCTGATCACTTCCACGCTGCTGAGCCTGCTGGTGGTGCCGGCCGTGTTCACCTACGTGGATGACTTCGAGCACTTCATGAAGCGCCAGATGGGCCGGCTGCGGCGCAAGCAGGCGCCGGCGAAGGTAGAGAAAAGCGTGATCGATCCGGTGAAATAAGCACCGGCTGACGATGCGGCCGGACGACGGCGTGCCCCCGGCAAGGCACGCCGTTTTTTCATCGGCCTTGTGGAAATCCGAGCAAGTTCAGCCCACGCCTTCGTGTATTCTCGTCTGTCGTATCACCTCGTCAGGAGTTCCGCAGAATGAGGTCCCGCCTTCGCCGCGCCTGCCTGTTTGCCGCGTGTGTCGCACTGTCGCTTCCCGCCATCGCCAGCGACACCTTGTCCCCGGCGCCTGCCGGGCAGTTCATCCGCGCCATGCAGGAGCAGCGTTTCGATGACGCCGGGGCGATGTTCAAGCCAAGGACGGGGGACACGCCGGCAGCGACTGCGGCGCAGTTGAAAAGGATCGCCAGCCGGATCGGCGGCCTGGCATCGCTGCACAATGTGCCGTCGCTACCGAATGGGAGGACGTTCAAGCTGGTGGCGCCATCGGCGCCGCCCGCCCCGAGGGCGGGCAGCTATCATCAGGTGATCTATGGGGCGATCGCCGCCGACGGCCAGCCGGTGTTCTACATCGTGGCGCTCGACCCTGAAGGCACGCCGCAACGCGTGCTGTGGCTGGAGATCCATCTGCCGGTCCAGGACGCCGCTTCCACACAGCGTGCGACGCAGCTCCTGCGCGACCTGATCTGACCGCCGCAGACAGCGCAAGAAAAAACCCGGCCAGGCTCACGCCTGCCGGGTTTGTCTTGAACGCCTCAGCGATCAGTCGCGGTAGTAGCGATACTCTTCACGCTTGGTGCTGTTCGAGCCGCCCAGCAGCTTGGCCAGCAGGAAGCCGACACCGGCCGCGACCAGCAGGGCGGTGCCCGGGTTGGTCTTCACGTACTCGGTGCTCTTGGTCGAGTAGGTCGAGTAGGTTTCACCCAGCTGGCCTTTGCGCTGGCCCAGGCTTTCCGAGGCGCCGCTCAGCATGCCGGTCAGGCGGTCGACACCGGCGTGTGCGGTGCTGACCAGGCGGTCGACCAGCGGCTGCGCGCTTTGCGCGAGCTGGTCGATTTTCTCGTGCGCCTTGTCCGGGGTGATGTTCGACATGGCAGCCTTGATGCCGCCCTGTCCGCCCTGCGACTGCGACTGGTCGCCGCTCGACGACGAATCGGACGACTGCGCGCTGGCGCCACCCATGCTGCCGCTGCTGCTGGCGGTGGTGCCCGAGCTGCTGCCGGTGGTGCTGCCTGCGGAGCTGCCGCTCGAACCCAGGGCGCTGTTGCCGCCGCTGGTGCTGCTCAGGCTGCCGCTAGTGCTGCCCAGGCTGCCGCTGCTGCCGGCTGCGCTGGAAGCCTGGGAGCCGGTGCTGCCCAGGTTGCCGGAGCCCTGGGTGCTGCTTTGCAGGCTGCCGGCATTGCTATTGCCGCCCACGGCGCCGCTGCTCGAGCCGGTAGCCGGCTTGGCGCTGCTTGGCGAAGCGTTGGTGCTGCCGAGGCTGCTGCCCGACGAGCTGCTCTGGCTGCTGCCCGATGCACCGCTGCCCTGGCTCAGGCCGGAACCCTGGCTCTTGCCGATGCTCGAACCTGCACCTTCGCGGCTTGCGTCGCTGCCTTTTCCCTCGGTAGATTTCTGATTATCCATGATGTATCCCTCGTAAAAATGTAGACCAACGCGATTAGACCGATACTCGACTATCACCACATTCTTCCTCGATTCCGCCCCTAATGGAGCGAGGAGACGAGAATTTCCTGCGCTATCTCAAGGCCGAACTTCGATCCTTGCCCTAGGCCCATTCTCATGAACCAAGACCCAAAGCTAACGTAAAAGTTCAGCGGTTGGCGCACACGTCATCATCGCTGCGTGGGCGGTCGCCTGTGGCGGTCCGACAATGCGCGCAGTATCGGACACTGCGTCGCGATACAAAAAATACAACGTTGCAGCCATTGGGACCGTGCGTTGCCTAACAGAGCTGAGGTATCGCTCGCGCAATGAACGATTTCGCCTGTCTCCTCCGCAGCCGCCGGCGTGAGCACACACGCGGACTGCCATGGCCTGAATGTTTCCCATTTGTGCGCCGCTTCCGAAAAGAAATTAATATAATTGTAACTTCCAACACCCGCGCGCGTAGAGATTCCCATGACGGCACACAACCTGGTATTCGACCGCATCGCCATGCTCAGGTATCTGATGATCATCGGCGTCGTTGTCCTGCATACACCGCCTTATGTGCCGATCCAGGAGATCGGTCCGGGTGTCTTCGACTTCATCAAGGCCTTCTTCCAGAGCGCGGCGTTCCGCGCGACGGTGCCGGTACTGACGCTGATCTCGGGCTATCTCCTGTTCCGCTCGGGACTGGATCAGCAATGGAAGAAACTGCTTAGCAAGAAGGCGCGTACGATCGTCCTGCCTTTCCTGGTGTTCAACCTGGCGGTCCTGGCAGGCGCCTTCGGGGCCCAACGCGTGCTCGGGCTCAGCATGAGTTACCAGCTCGTGCCTTTCGATCTGTCGACGTGGTTCGACGCGGCCTTCGGCCTGACGCAGTCTCCGATCAACTACCCGCTGAATTTTCTGCGCGACCTGGTCGTGCTGATGCTGCTTGCTCCCCTGCTCGGATTCGCGTTGCGTATTCGGCCATGGATCGGCTTCGCAGTGGTGTTCCTCATTTTCTTCAACAACCTGGACGGGATGCTGGTGCTGCGCGATGTGATGCCGCTCATGTTCTATGTCGGCGGACTGGCAGCGACGCGCAACTGGAATCTGCTGGCCCTGGACCGTTACGCCCTGCCCAGCCTGGTCGTCTTGCTCGTCCTGTGCCTGTGTGTGGTCTATTTCCGGATCGGTAACACCACCTATTTCCGCATGGTGGCCCCCTTCCTGATCTGGCCGGCGGCCGCACTCCTGCACGATACGCGCGTGGGGCGCTGGCTGCAGTCCCAGAGCAAGCTGAGCTTCTTCATCTTCCTGGCCCATGCGCCCCTGATGCTGGTGCTGTCGGTGGCCTACCAGAAGCTGGGCGAGCCGATCCCGTATCCACTCTACTGGTGTGCGATGCCGGTGGTGATCGTGGCCATCCTGAGCGTGCTGTACCGCGTGCTCATGCGCATCTGCCCGCGCCTGTTCGCCCCCATCATCGGCGCCGAGCCGTCCGGCAAACGCGAGGGAATACCGTCGCTGGCCGTGCCTGCGGGTCTGCCGCGCTGAAGGGAGCGCCGGCTGCGCCTCGCGGCCAGTTCGCGCATCGCGGCGGGCGGGACTCAGGCGCCGCCGAGGCTTGCCTCGTTTTCCTTGGGTTGCGCTGTTGCGGGCTTCGCCGCTGCCAGTGAGAAGGGACGCTCCACCATCAGGAACAGCAGCATCGATGGAACGAGCGTCCACACGAATGCCAAGGGCAGCAGCAGGAAAAACATCCGGCCCGTCGGCAGCACCATGAATGCCGCCTTCAGCGCCAGGCCATGGATCAGATAATACGAATAGCTCATATTCCCCAGACGGCGCATCGGCGTCCAGGTGAACGCGCGCGCCAGGATGCTGTCCGGATGCACGAAGCAATGCAGGCAAAACAGGTAGAACGCGGCAAACAGGCCCAGCGTTTCGACCGTTCCCGATATCGGCAGCACGGTTGCCGCCAGGCCCAGCACCAGTGCCAAGGCGCCCACCACGGCATTCGGCGCCCTCGCGCGCTTGACCGATTCATACAGCAGCATTCCCGACATGAACATGATCAGGCGAATATGGCCGCCATACAGGCTGCAATAGACCACGGTCAGGAAGGCCGCCACCAGGACCACGTCGCTGCGCCGGTGCGTGCCGAGCGGACGCAGGAAGAACACGGCCGCCGGCATGACGAGATAGAAGAACATCTCATAGCTCAGTGACCACGCCACCGTGATCATCGGTTCGATCGGCAGCATGCCCGGCAGGAGCAGCAGATTCTGGAGCAGGTAGCGGAACGCGCCCTCGTCCGGAATCTTGCTCTCGTTGGGAAACACGAAAGACAGCACGCAATAGGCGGCGAAGACAGCGAGAAAGGCGGGATAGATGCGCCGGATGCGGCGCGCCATGTAGGGCATGAACGCCTGCCTGCGCGATACCAGGCTGCCGTAGATCAGATAACCGCTCAACACGAAGAACAGGTCGACACCGGCATTGCCCATACTGTGGATGACTGTCGACATCCACACCGCACCATCGGGATCGGCCAGGCTCGCATAATGCACCAGGAATACCAGGAACACGGCAAAGCCGCGCATGCCTTCCATCGGCCGCAGATTGCTGCCGGCGACTTCTCTCGAGAGTTCGAATTTGCTCATTGCTGTCCGTGTCGCCGACGCCATGGAAACCGCCGGAACCGGCATGATGGGAAACCGCAGCTGGCACGCCGTTGACGTTGCCTCAGGCATATAAATACACCGCTATATTACCTTCGGGCAAAAGAAAAAGGCTACATACCGAAGCATATAGCCTTTTACTTGTTGCATCTTGGTGCCGCTGACCGGAATCGAACTGGTGACCTTCGCATTACGAATGCGCTGCTCTACCGACTGAGCTACAGCGGCGAAACCTGGATCCCGCCTGTCTTTTCACCATCTGCACAGCGGCCCGTCGGGACCTGCTGCGCGCCCTCCGACAGCAAGCCGGGCAGGTGAAAGAACCATATTTTAGCAAACAATGCGGCAAACTTGCTAGTGTGTATCGAAGTACGCCGCATTTTTTACCGAACGGTCAAGTTTTCCGGAAGGGTCCTTATTCGGCGTGGTAACGCGTCACCAGTTCGACTTCCGACTTCGAGCCCAGGAACACCGGCACGCGCTGGTGCAGCTTGGTCGGCTGGATGTCCATGATGCGGCCCTTGCCGTCGGTGGCGGCGCCGCCGGCCTGCTCGACGATCATGGCCATCGGGTTGGCTTCGTACATCAGGCGCAGCTTGCCCGGCGAGCCGGGATCGCGCATGTCGGCCGGGTACATGAAGACGCCGCCGCGGTTCAGGATGCGGTGCACGTCGGCCACCATCGAGGCGATCCAGCGCATGTTGAAGTCCTTGCCGCGCGGGCCGGTGGAGCCCGCCAGCATCTCGTCCACGTAGCGCTGCACCGGCGCATGCCAGTGGCGCTTGTTCGACATGTTGATCGCGAATTCCTTTGTGGTTTCCGGGATCTGCATGTCGCTCTGGGTCAGCACCCACGACCCCATCTCGCGGTCGAGGGTGAAGCACTGCACGCCGTTGCCGGTGGTGAGCACCAGCATGGTCTGCGGACCATACACGGCATAGCCGGCCGCCACCTGCTGCGTGCCCGGTTGCAGGAAGTCCTGCTCGCTGGGTTCCTTCATGCCTTCCGGCGCCTTCAGCACCGAGAAGATGGTGCCGATCGAGACATTGACGTCGATGTTGGACGAGCCGTCGAGCGGGTCGAACAGCAGCAGGAACTCGCCCTTCGGGTAACGGCTCGGGATCTTGCGGATGGTTTCCATCTCTTCCGACGCCATTGCCGCCAGGTGGCCGCCCCACTCGTTCGCCTCGAGCAGGATCTCGTTCGAGATCACGTCGAGCTTCTTCTGCACTTCGCCCTGGATGTTCTCGGTGTCGGCGCTGCCCAGCACTTCGCCGAGCGCACCCTTGCTGACCGAGTAGCTGATGCGCTTGCACGCGCGCGCGACCACCTCGATCAGGAGGCGCAGTTCGGCGTTGATGGTCTGGTGGAGACGCTGTTCCTCGACCAGGTATTGCGTGAGACTGACGCGTTTCATTGACTTCCTTTGGTTTGGTTTGGATTCTTGTGATCTGGCTTTTATGTAGGGTGGTCGGCTCTGCCGACCGCGCGTTCAACTTCGACATGCGTCATGGCTGCGCATGGGCTGGCTGAACGCGCGGTCGGCGAAGCCGACCACCCTACGTTAATTCGCGAGTGCTTTCGTCACGACCTCGCGCACGTCGTTCGACAGCCGCTGCTGCCCCGCCACCTGCTGCAGCGCCGTCTTCATGTGCTGCTGCAGCTCCGGGGTATAGCGGCGCCAGCGGTCCATGGCGCGCGCCAGGCGCGCCGCCACCTGCGGGTTGAGAGCGTCGAGCAGGGTCACGTGCTCGGCCCAGAACAGGTAGCCGCTGCCGTTCGGCGCGTGGAACTCAACCGGGTTGCCCATGCAATAGGTCGCGATCAGGCTGCGCGCGCGGTTCGGGTTGCGCAGGTTGAAGGCCGGGTGGCGCATCAGCTCGCGGATTTTGGCGATGTCGGTGGTCGGGGCCGCGGCCTGCATCGCGAACCACTTGTCCACCACCAGCGCCTCGCCCTGGAATTCGTCGTAGAAGCGCACCAGTTCCTCGTCGGCCTGCGGCGCGCGCGCGTGGATCAGGGCGCCCAGTGCCGCCGCACGGTCGGTCATGTTGTCGGCGTCGCGGCACTGGCGCAGCGCCAGCGCGATGGTGTCTTCGTCCGGCGCCGCGTTCAGGTAGGCCAGCGCCAGGTTCTTGAGGGCGCGCTTGCCGGCGGAGACCGCATCCGGGCTGTACGGGCCGGGCGTCTGGTTGGCCTCGTACTGCGCCAGCAGTTCGCCGCGCAGGCGCGCGCCGATGTTGGCGCGCATGAACTGGCGCGCCATGTGCACGGCCAGCGGATCGACCACCGCTAGCTGCTCGGCGATCATGGTCTCGGTCGGAAGCAGCAGCGCCTGCTCGCGGAAGGCCGGGTCGAGCGACTCGTCGAGCAGCACCCGGCGCATCGCCTCGATAAAGGTATCGTCCAGGCTCAGGCGGGTCGAGACCGGGGCCTCGCCGGTCAGCTTGAGCAGGCGGCCCATGGCCAGGCGCTGCCCGGCTTCCCAGCGGTTGACCGGGTCGCTGTCGTGCTTGAACAGGTGCAGCAGGTCGCTGTCGCTGTAGCCGTGTTGCAGGATCACCGGCGCGGAGAAGTCGCGCAGTACGGACGGCACCGGCTGCTCGGTCACATTGCTGAACACGAAGGTCTGCTGGGCATCGAGCAGTTCGAGCACGGCCGTGCTGCCCATCTCCTTGCCGTCCACCGTGAGCGGCATGTCGCGGCCCTCGCGGTCGAGCAGGCCGACCGCCACCGGGATGTGGAAGGGAAGCTTGTCCGGCTGGCCCGGGGTCGGCGGGCAGGACTGGAACAGGGTCAGCGAATACGTCTGCGCCGCCTCGTCGTAGCGGGTTTCGAAGCGCAGCACCGGGGTGCCGGCCTGGTCGTACCAGCGCTCGAACTGGGTCAGGTCGCGGCCGTTGGCGTCCGCCATCGCCAGGCGGAAGTCGTCGCAAGTGACGGCCTGCTCGTCGTGGCGTTCAAAATACAGGTCCATGCCCTTGCGGAAGCCTTCGCGGCCCAGCAGGGTCTGAACCATGCGCACCACTTCGGCGCCCTTCTCGTACACCGTGACCGTATAAAAATTGTTGATCTCGACAAACGAGTCCGGGCGCACCGGATGCGCCATCGGGCCGGCGTCCTCGGGGAACTGGGCCTGGCGCAGGGTGCGCACCTGGTCGATGCGGGTCACGGCGCGGCCGCTGTCGGTGCCGATCATGTCGGCCGTGAATTCCTGGTCGCGGAACACCGTCAGGCCTTCCTTCAGCGACAGCTGGAACCAGTCGCGGCAGGTGACGCGGTTGCCGGTCCAGTTGTGGAAGTACTCGTGCGCCACCACCGCTTCGATGCCCTGGAAATCGATGTCGGTGGCCACGCGCGGATTGGCCAGCACGAACTTGGTATTGAAGATGTTCAGGCCCTTGTTCTCCATCGCGCCCATGTTGAAGTCGCCCGTGGCGACGATCATGAAGCGGTCGAGGTCGAGCTCCAGGCCGTAGCGTTCCTCGTCCCAGCGGATGCTGTGCTTGAGCGACTGCATCGCATAGTCGGTCTTGTCGAGGTTGCCGTCTTCCACCCATACCTGCAGCAGGACGTCGCGGCCATCCGCCAGGCGGAAGCGTTCTTCCTGGCACACCAGGCGCGCGGCCACCAGCGCGAACAGGTAGGAAGGCTTCTTGAACGGGTCTTCCCACTTGGCGTAGTGGCGGCCGTCGCCCAGCTCACCTTCTTCCAGCAGGTTACCGTTGGAGAGCAGCACCGGATAGCGCTCCTTGTCGGCGCGCAGCATCACCGTGAACTTCGCCATCACGTCCGGGCGGTCCGGGAAATAGGTGATGCGGCGGAAGCCCTCGGCCTCGCACTGGGTGAAGAAGTTGCCGTTCGAGGTGTACAGGCCGCTCAGGGTGGTGTTCTGCTCCGGCACGCACACGGTCTCGATCTCGAGCGTGGCTTCATCGGGCGCATTCGGGATCGTGAGCATGCTGCCGTTGATCGCGTAGTCGCGCTCCGCCAGCAGCCGCCCGTTCAGGCGCAAGGCCACCAGTTCGATGTCCTCACCGTAGAGTTCGATCTCGCGCTGGGCGCTGTCGGGATTGCGGCGCACCGTCATGCGGTTGGCCACCACGGTGCGGGCGGGGTCGAGGTCGAAGCCGAGTTCCACGGTATCCACCAGGTAGCTGGGCGGGGTGTAGTCACTGCGGTAAACCGTCTGGGGCGTATCGGTGCGCATAGGGAAATCCGCAAAAAGGACAGGTTGAGATACGTAACTGAAGTGTTTATTTTACCAACAAGGCTTCCCGGCGCCCGCCACGTTTGGCGCATGTATCGGAATGTGGCGCGAGTAACCGGGTGTAAATTGTTTGTAGAAGATGCTGAACAGAAGGTAATCTAGACGATCGGAAAAGTCCGCATAGACGAGGGAGATAGCAATGAAACGCCTGATGATCGCCGCCGGAGCGGCGTTCGCAATGCTGCTGACGGGGTGCGCCACCACGATCCGCAGCGATGTCACCACCTTCCACCAGTGGCCCGCCCAGGTCGAGGACAAGAGTTATGTATTCGAAGCGCCGCCGGTGCACGACGACACGCTGGAGTACCGCGCCTACCAGGACCTGGTGCGTGGCCAGCTGGCGCGCCTGGGCTTCCGCGACGCCAGCAGCGGCGGCGGCAAGCCGGCGCTGGCGGTATCGATGCGCTTTACCACCACCGAGGTGCCGGTGCGCGTGGTCGAGCCGGTCATGCCCTTCTACCACCCGTTCTACCACCCGATGCAGCGCTTCGGCTACCGCGGCCTGCGCCGTCCGTTCTGGGGCTACCACCCGTTCTACCACGATCCATTCTTCAGCCCGGGCTACCAGGTCTCGATCGAGCACATGTACCGCCGCGAGCTGCAGGTCGGGATCAAGTCGGCCGCCGACGGCAAGCGCCTGTTCGACGTCACCGTGCACAACACCAGCCGCCAGCTGTCCACGCCCGCGCTGATGCCGGCGCTGGTGCAGAGCGCCTTCGAGGGCTTCCCGGGCCCGTCGGGCGTGGCGCGCCGGGTGGAGTTGAAGCAGCAGAACGGCTAATAGGCCGCAACGCAAAACGGAGCCGCTGGCTCCGTTTTTTGTAGGGTGGGCGGGTTTCCCGCCCGCGCGTTCAACGATTGCCAGCACTGCCACGGCATATCGTCCTGAAGCTATTCCCGCGTGGGCGGAGAATCCGCCCACGCTACGTGAAATACGCCTCCGACCCGAAGGTGATCGCCACGATCAGTACCAGCGCGAACGCCAGCACGATCAGCAGCCGCCCGAACTTCGGCGAGCCGTCGTCTTCCTTGTCGGGGCGGCTCATGGCAGCAGCACCGTCGAACCGGTGGTGCGGCGCCCTTCGAGCGCACGGTGCGCCTGCGCCGCATCGGCCAGCGCGAAGCGCTGCTTGACCTCGATCTTCAGCTTCCCGCTCTCCACCATGTCGAACAGCTCGCGCGCCATCGCCTCCAGGGCTTGCCGGTTGGCCGCATAGGCGAACAGCGTCGGCCGCGTGATGTACAGCGAGCCGCGCGACGCCAGTTCGGAAAGTAGAAACGGCGGCACCGCGCCCGAGGCGTTGCCGAAGCTGACCATCAGCCCGCGCGGCTGCAGGCAGTCGAGCGAGCGGATGAAGGTATCCTTGCCCACCGAGTCGTACACCACCGGCACCTTGACCCCGCCGGTAATCTCCCGCACCCGCTGCACCACGTCCTCGGTGCTGTAGTTGATGACGTGGGCCGCCCCATGGGCGCGCGCCAGCGCCGCCTTCTCTTCCGAGCCCACGGTGCCGATCAGCTCGACGCCCAGCGCCCTGGCCCACTGGCAGGCGATCAGCCCGACGCCGCCCGCCGCCGCATGGAACAGGATGGTCTGGCCGGGCTGCAGTGCATAGGTCTGGCGGAACAGGTACTGCACCGTCAGGCCCTGCAGCATCATCGCGGCCCCCAGCTCGAAGGAGATCGCATCGGGCAGTTTCACCAGCATGTCGGCCGGCATGACGCGCGCCCCGCTGTAGGCGCCAGCCGGACCGCCGGCGTAGGCCACCCGGTCACCGGGCGCGACGTGCGTGACGCCCTCGCCCACCGCCTCCACCACGCCGGCGCCTTCCTGGCCCAGGCCGGACGGCAGCGCCATCTTGTACAGGCCGGTGCGGTAATAGGTGTCGATGTAGTTCAGGCCGATCGCATGGTGGCGCACGCGCGCCTCGCCCGGCCCCGGCTCGCCGACCTCGACGTCCACGTAATCGAGTACTTCCGGGCCGCCGGTGGCGGCGATGCGGATTGCTTTGACCAGCATGGGGTTCTCCACATGCGCCTCCTTCAGCCCTGCACGCGGGCGGCCGTCGCCAGCTGCGTCAGCACCAGGCGCGCGGTCGAGACATTGGTGGCGCAGGCGATGTCGTGCACGTCGCAGGCGCGCACCAGCGCATTGATGTCGGGTTCGTGGGGCTGCGGCGTCATCGGGTCGCGCAGGAAGATCACGCAATCGATCTCGCCCTGCACCAGCTGGGCGCCGATCTGCAGGTCGCCGCCGACCGGGCCGGAGTGCTTGCGCTCGACCGTGAGGCCCAGCTCGTTGGCCAGCCGCCCGCCGGTGGTGCCGGTGGCCGACAGCGTGCAGCCCTGGAGGAAATCGCGGTACTCGCCCGCGAGGGCGATCATGTCGTCCTTCTTCTTGTCGTGCGCGATCAATGCAATGCGTGGTGGTCTGTTTGGCGTCGTCATTTTTTCAGCGAGAGAGAATAAATCCCCAGCAGCACCAGGCCGGTGCCGGCCAGCTGCACGCCGGTCACCGGCTCGCCGAGGATCAGCGCACCGAGGAACAGCGTCGACACCGGACCGATCATCCCGGCCTGCGAGGCGGTCGCGGCGCCGATGCGCTGGACCGCGGCCATGGTCATGAACACGGGGAAGATCGTACAGAATACCCCATTCACCAGCGAGAGCCAGTAAACCTCGGCCGGCTGCACCAGCATGCTGCTTGGGCGCAGCAGGAAGAACTGGCCGATGCAGGCCACGCTCGACACGCACATCGCGTACGCCACCAGGCGCAGCGAACCGATGCGCTTGACCATCTCGCCGGTGCCGAGCAGGTAGACGGCATAACAGATGGCCGAGCCCAGCACGAGCAGGGAGCCGATCGCCGTGTCACCCGAGCCACCGGCCAGGTCGTGCACGAACACCAGCACGATGCCGCAGTAGGCCAGGCCCAGCGCCGCCCACTCCACGGCCTTGACGCGCCGCTTGAAGATCGCCACGTTCGCCAGCAGCACGAAGGTGGGAGTCAGGAACAGGATCAGCCGCTCGAGCCCGACCGAGATGTGCTGCAGGCCGAGGAAGTCGAGGTAGCTCGACAGGTAGTAGCCGAGCAGGCCCAGCACCACGATGCGCCAGCGGTCGCTGCCCGATAGCGGCGGCTGGGTCCGCATCTTCCAGAATGCGACGGCCGCAAACACCGGAAGCGAGAACAGCATTCTGAACGCGATCAAGGTTACCGCGTCGATGTGGTAGCGATACAGCAGTTTGGCGACGATGGCCTTCGTAGAAAACAGGACGGCGCCCGCGATGGCGATCGACAGGCCGGCGACGAGCGCTGCACGTGGTAAAGGAGCAGCAGAGTTGGCGGGGGCGCTTGGGTTCATCCGACGATTGTAAGCGTGATCTGCCGGGCTTGCTGGAGCTGGCCCCATCCGCAAGACAGAACGCGGCCGCCGCAGCGCTGTCGAACAGCGCACGTCAACCATACCGAGGAGAGACAGAATGACGAACTCGTCAAACCATGGGCGCAAGCGGCGCCGGGCGGGCGCAAGGATCGTGCGAATGAGGGGTCCGCTCGCGCGGCGCGGGAGCCATCGATGAGCCTGGCCGGCATCGATGAACGCCCGGGCCGGCCGCTGGCGCTGGGCCTGGCCTGGATGGCCCTGCTCGCCTGCACCTGCTGGGCGTGGTTTGCTTTCCACGGCGCCGCGCCGCAGTGGGCCGCCGGCGCCGCGTCCCCGCCGCCGGCGCCCCTGCGCGCGGGCGGGCTGCTGCTATTCGCCATGTGGACCGGGCTGTGCGTGGCGCTGATGCTGCCGGCCGCGGTGGGGGGACTGTTCGTCTACCTGCGTGTCGCGCGCCGCCGCGGGGCCGTGCGCTGGCCGCGCCTGGCGACCTTGCTGTTCGTGCTCGGCTGCCTGCTGGCCTGGGCCGGCTTCGCGGCGCTGGCGACCCTGCTGCACTGGGCCCTGCACGACGCCGGCCTGCTCGAGGCCACGCTGGCGGCCCCCGATCCGGTGCTGGGACTGGCGCTGGTGGCGGCCGGCGCCTGGCAGTGGACCCCGGCCAAGCATGCCTGCCTGCAGCACTGCCGCGCGCCGCTGCCGGGCGTGCTGGTCGACTGGCGCGCCGGCGCGCCTGGCCCGCTGTGGCAGGGAGCGGAACACGGCCGCCTGTGCCTGGGCTGCTGCTGGCTGCTGCTCCTGCTCCTGCTGGGCGGCGGGCCGGGCAATCCGGCCATCGTGCTTGCGGTGGGGCTGCTGGCGCTGGCCGAACTGCAGCTCGAGGAAGGCGCGCTGGCTGCCTGCGTGGCCGGCGCGGCGATGGTCGCCTTGGGAACCTTGTTCTTGTTTCCGTGACATCCCCGGACCGATTTTGCACGAAGGGGCTATGTTAAAATGTCGCCCATTCTTGCATCAGGGAAGCTAGATCACCGGCCGCGCAGCGCGCACCCGGCGCACCGGCTTCCCCTACCGTCTAAGGAAATCTCGACATGGCTGGACACAGCAAATGGGCTTAAAACCAGTCGAACATATCAGCAAATTTTGACGGTGTCAACAAGTACAAGTCATTGATTTTATTGGGTTTTATTTTTAGACGATTTTAAGCAAATCAGTCGAAATCAGCCTGTCTCACCACACCATTGTGTTTTTTTTGTGTTTTTATGCTTGAGATTATACTTGCTGATTTGAGAAGAATTTTTGGCAACAAAGTCCTGCTCACTCCTGAAGACATTGCTGAAATAATTGGCATGTCCGTAGGTCAGCAAGCCAACAAGCGAAGTGAGGGTAAATTTCCGATACCGTATGAAGATGAGACAGGTCGGATAAAAATTAGCATCTATAGCCTTGCTGAGTATCTTGCCAATCACGGTCGGCAACAGGTTAAACAGGCTCTCAAGCACGAAATTTCACTCTCACCTGACAAACCTACTAGAGTGCAGAAAAAAGCCCGTAAAGGGCATCTAGAGAAGGATTGGTGGGCATTTAGACAGAGAGCAATTGTTGCAATCATCAACAGGTCAATTCTAGAATTTGAACTTGCTGTTCAGCCTGAAAAAACGAAGAAGCACATCGGATTCAAATAAAAGCCAACAACAACAATGAAATATATTAAGGCAATATTGATGCTTATTCCCCTTATCATAGGGGTGCTTCTTCCAATAGTTGCCATTGTATTTGGCTTAATGCACATGCTCATAGATGAGCCAAAATCATTCTTGTTCGTTCTGTCGTATTGTGCAGGTATTTCAGGAATATTTTATGTAATATATTTGTTGCTTAAAAATCCTAAGACTGCATTGCCGACAAAAATAATAATTTCAATCTTTGCTGTAATTTTCTTTGTGAAGTCTTGCAATGAATATTCAGGATCTGGCTGTGGATCAAGCCGATATTTTGACTGTGATTACTGACAGATTTTAAACTCTAAAAGCCAGCCTTTCGGTTGGCTTTTTTACATCTTGAGTTTTTTACTGCGAGTTTTTTGACTGCTTAATTTAAGATTTTCAACAAGATCCGCTGACATTTTTTCAGCCGCTCGAATTCTCGCTTCTTCCTTCATTTTTTCTTCCAGTTGGAACTTCGCGCGAAGGACTTCTTGCTTAGTTTTTAAAACTATTAATTCGGCATCTTTTGCTTCTTTTTCTTTGTATTGCCTGAACTGTTCTTCTCTTTCCAATTCTTGTTTTTTCTTATAAATGGCATTAGCAATATCTAGCAAGCCATTCTTATCAGTTTTCTTTTGCAAATTTCCAGGCATAGGTTTTGGCAAACCTCGTTTTGCTTGTGCTTTCATTTGAATAAACTCATCAGCAGATTTTTGACAAGCATCATCATCTAAGGTGGTTGCCTTAACTGCTTCTTTCACTGCATTCTTCTTATATTTTTCAATATCATTTTCGTTTATATATAGTTTGTATTGGTTCTCATGCCTACTTCCATCAACATAACATTTTTGTGCTGATGTATTTGGATTTCCAAGATGGTAGGTATTTTTAACAGTAACACCTTGGCTTTTGTGGCTTGATATTGCAAAGCAATGGTTGAATTTATTGTATTCACCTGAATTAAATTTCACGGTTCTAAATCCATCTTTTTCAGAACCAATTTTCACCTCGATGTTGAAATGCCCATTCTTGGCAATCTCAATTTTCTGAATTATTCCTTGCTCGGCATTGTTGAATAAGTTCGCACTCTTATTGCTTTTATCTTTAAAATTTTGCAAGAATACAATTCTATCCCCTTTGCAAAAACCTCTTTCCTGCTTAACGACAGATAAACCTGATTTTCTCTCAACCTCAATTGATACTTGATTTTTATAATCAATGCCTGAGTTACCTTGCTTTATTAATGCATTACGAATTTTGTCATTGATGTAGTCAATTTCACTATTTAAGCCACAAACAATAATCTTGCTTTCTTCCTTATCGGCTAAATAGTCAGCACATAATTTATCAGCAAGTTTACTGTTATCTTTATCCTTGACAAGCAAGTTATTTTTTTCAAGATTTTCAAAGACCTTATCAATATCCTTATCTCTATAGCCTTCGGCAATTTCTTTAGCAACTTCGTTTTTTTGCCTAGTGTTCTCCTGGAGCCTAGAAATGTCATTTTTATCTAACTGATTTTGGATCTGAACAAAAGCATTCCCGTAAGAAACTGATTGGAGTTGTTTTTGATCTCCTACCAATAACAATTGGGAATTCGACTGTCTAGCCCAATCTGTAATTTTTCGATAATCTTCTGCCCCGATCATTCCTGCTTCATCAAAAATTAAAACGGAGTTCTTATTTTCAGACAAGAACTTTGGTTTAATTTCTCCAGTGTTTAAATCAAATGCCTTAGCAATAAACTGCTTCGTATTCAAACAATTTTGCTCTTCAATATTAGCCTCGGTTAAGGCTTTACTTGTTTTGGTTTGTGTTGAAATACCAAAGACTTTCTTTCCATTCTTTGAGTGGAACAGATTAGCAAATTTTATTACAGACGAAGTTTTGCCTGTTCCAGCATCACCGATAACTAAAGTAATTGCCTTATCCTCGACAATATTCTTACATGCTTCTAACTGTCCGTCTTTCAATGGCTTCTTATTTTCTCTTGCTTCGCTAACAAATTTAGCAAGAATTTTCCTTGAGTTTTCTCTCTCCTCTATACTTGGAATATTCAATGTATTCTTGATTACTTCAATATTTTCCTTGAGTAGTCTTTCATTCAATACAATATCAAGTTTAGTAAATCTTCCGTCTTCCATCTTAATCAATCTATCTTTACCGTTCTCTTTCATTGATAGGGTTTTGATAGTATTTTCAATTGATTTGTTGAAGTCTTCAACACTATTAAACTGCTTTGAGTATTTCAATTCTTGGATAATTGCTTTCCTTAGTTTGGTTTCTTCAATTACTCCATCGGTTTCAAACCCAGCAGTAGATAGAATTTTTTTGTAATCGATCTCTTTGTATTCCTGCCTTGCAGTCTTCTGAACTTCATCAATACTTTCTTGCTCTGCTATAGAAATGTTTTTATTCACTTCATTTTTAACAATTTCTAATATTTCATTCGCATTGTGGTGAATTTTTTCATTTTGGGTATTTCTACGAACCTTATCTGCAAAGGCTGCTTCAGCCTGAACTGTTGAAGAAAAATAATTCCCTTTCTCTTTTTGCTCTTCAATAAATGCTTCAATTTCAGCCTGTCTTTTTGACATGGATAATTCTTGGCTCCTGGTATAACCAGCAATGCGAAAGGTTTCAAAACCATCTTCGGTGGTCATTGCCTCTGTTTTAAAACCAGCCTTCTGAAGTTCTGAATTTAGTAAACCATCATGCATGGCAGAATTTTCAAGCTGTCGCTTGAAAATTTGTTCAGGATCGATAGCAAGCATTTTCTTTTCAAAGACATAGTTGCCTTTATCGTCCTTCATTCTATTGCCGTCTTTATCATGCTTATATAACGAGAATTCAGCAAACGGCACACCTTCATCGTGCTTGTGCAAATGGGGGTCTAAACCCCTATCCTCGTAGTGAGTAAAACTCATCACAAGCCACTTTGTTTGTTGAGGATCAAAATCCTGATATTCGCCTTTCTTGCAACTAGGCTTCAACTGCTTTGCATATTCTGCATACATCATTTCATTGGTTTTTTCTAATGCAGAATTAATTCTATCTCGTTCGTCTTGTGAACCTTTTGCAAAATGAATTGAGACAGACTTTGGAACTGTCGACAGCATCGACAGTCCAGTTTGCTGATTTTCTTTTATGTTGATTAAATTCTTTGATTTTTTTAGTTTGTAACCGTGGATTTTTTCAAACTCATCGTTACCAATTGGGGATTTACCACTCTTCAACTCAGAAAAAACTTTCTTCGAATATTTTATATTCCAAAGGTCAGCAAGACCTCCCGACATCTTTGCCTCATAATGGCTATTTTCTTGGTTGAGATAATTCTCATATGCTTTAAAGTCCATTGTTTCAGGCTTGATGCCTTGTTCGCTCAAATATCTGCTGAACCTTTCTGTATCAAAAGCCAGGTCAGGATTGCTATTGTGTGCTGTTTCAGCATCGGCTAAATAGTCGACTGTTCCTGAACCTGCTTTTGAAATCTTAATCACTTACTTCTCCCATAAACTTTTAACTTTTGAGACAAACGATTTGTCTTTTGCTTTAATCCAATCATTTATTTCTTTAAAAAACTGCTTTTGATTTTTTTCTCGTTCTGCTGACACTGAAAACATTTGACCAACTTGAATCTTTAATTTTTCCACTCTATCTTTTTGCCCAATAATTTCACTGTCAGTTTTATCTAAATTTTCCTTTAAAGTAGAATTTTCAGATTTCAGTGTTCCAATCTCTTCCTTTAGTTTTCCGATCTCGATTGCTAACTGCTGGTATTGAAAAGACATTCTTACGGCTGTTTCTTTAAGTTCTTCGGTTACATTCGCATTCATTTCTTCGTTCATTCGTAGATAAGCATTTTCTATCAACTGCTCTAAAACACTATCAAAAGAACGATTGAAATAATTCCTCAACTGGATCAGTTTTTCATTTTTATCTTTAGTTATCCTAAAAGTTTTTTTTGTTTTCTCCATCATTGCTGACTACTCCCATCAATTATCTCTCTTAAAAAATCTTCCTTTGCTTGGCACCTTGTATAAAAAAGCATAGGTTTTGGTGCATCTTGTGAATTTTTTACATATGTATTTTTATGAAGTTTCTGGCAATAACATGTTAAGAACTCGATCTCATCATTGCTTGATAATCCTACTTTTCCCTCTTGCCAAATCGCATTTGGACAGTCCCAGCAGGCAAACCCATGTTCAGGCTTTAAATTAATGTCTTTCATTTAGTTCTCCCTGCTGTTTGGATAAATCTCGATTTCTCCGTCTTGATAGATGCAACCGAACACACAGTCGTTTGCATCAGCAATGTCGGCACAACCCAAATTTTCTAATTCATCTTCGTCGTAATATCCCATACCGCTATCTGTAAAAATTCTTGCCATAACTTTTCCTCTATATTGTATTTTTCATAATACAAATATATTAAATTTAAAATTAAAGTCAAGTTTTTGAGATGGCTTTTTGCTGGCATGAGAAAAACCCGATAAATAAAGGCTTAAGGGAACCATCAGATTTTCCTTTTGTAAAAAGGAAGTGACCTAGTCAATTTTAGATTTTCTTATTTTTAGATGTAAAAAAACCTGCTCTCGCAGGTTCGTTTTTGCTGTTGCTGGATTTTCTTAGTTCAGTGCAGATGCATCTTCACTATCGTGTTTTTCTTCAACTTTTTCTATATCTAGAACTAGTGAGTGAAGGAGTTTTGCTTCTGCAATGTTCTTTATTTTTCCTTTGAGATATTTGGTAATATCTCGCGGAGTAAATGGTTTATTTTGTTGTTTAAACTTCTCTTTTAACTCAATTGCTCTGTCAATTATACTGTGAGCCTCATTCTCATCATACATATCCAGCATTTTTTTCAGGTCAACAAAATGAGTAAATGTAATTCTATCCGCCCATCTAATATCTTCTTCGTCAATCATGTTGGAACTCTTGTTTAATAGCACATGGTAAAGAAGAGCATATTTCAAGGTCTTAAACTGAGTTCTTCTGAAAAATGAGTATGAAATTCCTTTGAACTGATTGTAATTTTGATGGAAGAGTTTTTCGAATTCTGTGATCGCTCGATCTGACAAATAGAATTTCAGGTGTTCAATGTTACCTATCGTTCTGTTTAATTCATCTTTGATTATTTCAATGCCTTGGTTATGTCTGAGCAATGCTTTTTTCTTATCTCTTTCTTCACAAAATACATAATTGAACCTTTGGGCAAAACCGTCTAATAGCATTTCTTCGGTAATGTATTTAGTGAAGGTTCTATCAACTGTCGAACCATAGATGCTTATTGCAGGTTCATGAGCCACAGTGCTATCTTTTCCTGTGGTCCTGGATATATCAGCATTGTCGTAGGTCTTTAAAAAATAGTCTTTTAACTCAAGTAGATATGTTTGTTGTTCCATTCCTGCTAATAGTTGAGCAAACTCGTCTTTGACGAGTAAACCTTTAGGAGTTTGTGCCAGATTTTGAACATATGCTTTTGCTGTTGTGAACGGCTCTAATTTTTTCAAGTCGACATCTGCAAATAATTTTGAGATGAAACTCTCGACTGTGCTTTTTCCTGATCCAGATGGGGCAAGGATTATGTTCCAAATGTCTGGGTAGATTTTCTGCCCATGTAGATCAATATGAATCTCTTTGCTAAGTAGGTAGCCTGCTAGATAGTGTAAAACACCAAAAAATGCAATTTGATGAGGAAAATCTGTTCCTTTTCTTGTCTGCTCAATCACAAGGTTTAATACAGAATTTACGGGTGTTAGAGCCATAATCCTATCCCAATCATTGCCAGTCTTTATGCTTCTTGATAAACAGTAGAGACTGATAAATTCTGCATATTTTTCTTTGTCGTGCTGGATTTTAGCCAGCATCTCTATCATTTTTGCTCTGTTAAATGCCATTTGATTTCTCCTTTATTTCAACTCATTAAAGCAAAAAAATTCCAAATGTCAACAGATGGAGACAATTTTTTTCTCCTTTTTTCAAAAATATATACCCCCCACCCCCCTATATTTTTCTCCTTTTCTGGCAAGCAGCCCGTATTTATTGGGTTTCAGCCGTTTTTTCTTTTCTCCTTTCTTTCTCCTTGTTCTCCATAAAATCTCTGAAAGCCTTTATGTATCGGATTTATGCTTGATTTTTCCGTTTCGGCATTGAGGTTTGTTATATCGTCTTTATAACAAATTTTTCTCCAAACATAAAAAATCCCCTTGCGGGGATATCTTGGTTAATACTGTAAAAGTTTACATTACCCTTGCTATAGATTTTTACGGTAAAAAACTAAAGATAGGTCCTACAAAGGGCTCCAATTATTAAATATGTACGGTATTCTTTGACTATGAAAACACTCAAGAAAACCCTCATATTTGTTCTTATTATTCTCCTGCCTGGTCCCATGCTTGCTTGGTGGATTTGGAAGAGATTTGTGAATTATCTCAAGAACTTATAAGAAAAGCCCCATGTAGGGGCTTTTGGTTAATACTCAATTTTACAGTAATCTTACTGTATTATTTTACAGTGCATCACCTTTGATAAATTCTTTCACGATGCTCTTGCCAATTTCACGAAGATATTCAGGATCTTTCACGAGATCAAACCAAGTGTCAAACACTCGCCATTGTTCTGCCTTGTCTAACTTTTTAATACATTCAAACGGCTCGGATACATTGCCAGTTAGCCACTGGCTGAGCCAGTAAACCCTTTGCTTCTCATGCTCATTGTTTGATAGTTGTTCAATGGCTTCAAGGTCGAAAACCTCTTTAAATTGGTCTTCGCCAAGGTTAGCCATATGATTTTCATCATTGATAAATTCACTGATTTTCATAATTTCTCGAATGTAAAAGCCCCAACTTGTGGGGCTGTTTGTTTAAAAATACTTACCAAAGTTTATGAAGTATTGATGAAGGTCGCAAATGTGCATACCTTTTAAGAGAATTTAGACTTGCATGTCCTGTAATAGAAGCAATCTCCATATCGGTCAAATTTGGTGCTTTTTCGTAGAATCGGCTAGTCCCTTCGTGCCTCAGATCATGCCATCGAATGTCATGTATTTCTGCCTTATTACAACAAATTTTAAACTGTCGGCTGAGTTGATGTTCGCTTACATCGTAAAAATCGAATACCCGTTTATTTCTCTTGTTTTCAGGATTGTGATGTTTCTTAATCCACTGCAAGATCTTTCTTGCTGTTGAACTGATTGGGATTTTTCGGGTTTTTTTAGTTTTAGTATTTTTTGCCAAGAATGTTACTTCTTGATTTTTAATATCAACTTCGCTCCACTCCAACTTCAACATTTCGCCAATCCTGCAAGCAGTCTCAATTGCAAATAAAACTGTAAGTTTTAATTCTTTTTGTTTAACTCGGCATCGATGTTTGATTGTCTTGAAAAGTTCAGCAGTTTCATCACGGCTAAACCGTCGTTCTCGTTGGGTTGAACCTGTCGGACATTTGGCAAGTTTGAAAATCTCTTGACTATAGCCGTGTTGAACACTGTGATGTTCAAGAACATTTTTTAAGGCTACATAGTAATGGTAAACCGTCGACGGCTCGTTTATTTCTAACCGTTTATCAATCCATTTTTGAAGAATTTTTGCGGTCAAACTTCCAACGGTGAAATGTTCAAATTCTGTCTTCAAAAAATGTAACCTGTTAAAATGCTTCTTTGTCTTTAAGACTCTTTGCTTGTTTGGGTTCTTGATATACCAATCAATTACTTCTGAAATTTTAAGTTTTGTGTTGGATTTTGAGGTGATCGTCTTGTTGTTTAAGACATTTGCCTCATTGACAATTGCCCATCTGGTAGCCTCTTCTTTGGTTGCAAAGGTCTTACTTTTGGGCGGGTAGCCCGTTCGTCGTATCTGCACTTGAAACGACTTCACCTTGGTCGTAGGATGGGTCCTCTCGTAGATGCTTGCCATCTATGATGCTCCTGGTTGTGTGTTTTTTTGAGATAATAACTGACTGACGGAAACGACATTGTGTTTTTGTTGTGTTTTTCGGCTGAGTCAGCCAACACAAATGTCTCTAACTTACTGATTTTAAAAGAGAATATTTAAAAATGGCTGGACACAGCAAATGGGCCAACATCAAGCATAAGAAAGCCGCCACCGACGCCAAGCGCGGCAAGATCTGGACGCGCCTGATCAAGGAGATCACCGTGGCCGCACGCATGGGCGGCAGCGACATCGCTTCCAACCCGCGTCTGCGCCTGGCAGTTGAAAAAGCGGCCGATGCGAATATGCCGAAGGATAACGTCACGCGCGCGATCCAGCGCGGCGCCGGCGAGCTCGAAGGCGTCGCCTACGAGGAAATCCGCTACGAAGGCTACGGCATCGGCGGCGCGGCCATCATCGTCGACTGCCTGACCGACAACCGCGTGCGCACCGTGGCCGAAGTGCGCCACGCCTTCAACAAGTACGGCGGCAACATGGGCACCGAGGGTTCGGTGGCTTTCATGTTCAAGCACGTCGGCCAGTTCCAGTTCGCGCCGGGCGTGGACGAGGACAAGCTGATGGAGGCGGCGCTCGAATCGGGCGCCGACGACGTGGTGCAGGACGAGGAAGGCGGCTTCGAAGTGCTGTGCCACCCGTTCTCCTATTCCGGCGTGAAGGAAGCGCTGGAAAAGGCCGGCTTCAAGGCCGAGGTATCGGAAGTCATCATGAAGCCGGACAACGAGACCGTCCTCACCGGCGAAGACGCCGTCAAGATGCAGAAGATCCTCGACGCGCTGGAAAACCTGGACGACGTCCAGGACGTCTACACCAACGCGATCATCGAAGAGTAAACACGAAGAGCAAGCGGAAAAACCACCATGAAAATCCTCGTAGTCGGCTCCGGCGGCCGTGAACATGCCCTGTCCTGGAAACTGGCGCAGTCGGAACGGGTCCAGACAGTCTTCGTCGCTCCCGGCAACGGTGGCACCGCGCTGGACACGCGCCTGGTGAACGTCGAGATCACCGACCCGGCCGCGCTGGCCGACTTCGCGGTGGCCGAAGGCGTGGCCCTGACCCTGGTCGGTCCCGAAGCGCCGCTGGCGGCCGGCATCGTCAACCTGTTCCGCGCGCGCGGCCTGAAGATCTTCGGCCCGACGAAAGAAGCGGCGCAGCTGGAAAGCTCGAAGGATTTCGCCAAGGCCTTCATGCAGCGCCACGGCATCCCGACCGCGAAGTACCAGAGCTTCTCGCATGCCGCCGACGCCCATGCCTACGTCGATGCGAACGGCGCCCCGATCGTCATCAAGGCCGACGGCCTGGCCGCCGGCAAGGGCGTGGTGGTGGCCATGACGCTGGAAGAGGCTCATTCTGCCGTCGACCACATGCTGTCGGATAACGCCTTCGGCGACGCCGGCGCGCGCATCGTCATCGAGGAATTCCTGGCCGGCGAAGAAGCCAGCTTCATCGTCATGTGCGACGGCAAGAATGTGCTGGCGCTCGCGACCAGCCAGGACCACAAGCGCCTGAAAGACAACGACGAAGGCCCGAACACGGGCGGCATGGGCGCCTACTCCCCTGCCCCGATCGTGACCCCGTCGATGCACGCGCGCGTGATGCGCGAGATCATCAATCCGACCATCCAGGGCATGGCCAAGGACGGCATCGTCTTCACCGGCTTCCTGTATGCGGGACTGATGATCGACGGCGAAGGCAACCCGCGTACGCTGGAATTCAACTGCCGCATGGGCGACCCGGAAACCCAGCCGATCATGGCGCGCCTGAAAAGCGACCTGGCCACCGTGCTCGACCACGCCTGCAACGGCAGCCTCGACGCGGTCGAGCTGGAATGGGACCGCCGCACCGCCGTGGGCGTCGTCCTGGCCGCCGCAGGCTATCCGGACAGCCCGCGCAAGGGCGACGTCATCGACGGCATCCCGGCCGAGACGCCGGAATGCGTGACGTTCCATGCCGGCACCCAGCTGGTGGGCGGCTCGCTGCAGACCAACGGCGGACGCGTGCTGTGCGTGGTCGGCCTGGGCGACAGCATCAGGATGGCGCAGAAGCAGTCCTATGAGACGGTGGAGAAGATCCACTTCAACGGCGCCCAGTACCGCCGCGACATCGGCTGGCGCGGCCTGAAGCAGGGCTGAAGCCGTAGGCTTCTTCAACAGCAGCTTCCACAATGCCCGGCCCGCAGCATGCGGGCCGTTTTTGTCGGGGCAGCGGCCGCGGTGTACAATCGCCCCTTTTGAAACCGACCCATTCTCCATGTCCATCCCCAACCCCGACGCCGTCAAGGCCTGGCTGCTCGACCTGCAGGAGCGCATCGTGCATGCGCTCGAGGCGGTCGACGGCAAGCCCTTCCTGGCCGACAGCTGGGAACGGGCCGAAGGCGGCGGCGGGATCTCGCGCCTGATCGAAGAGGGCAATGTCTTCGAGCGCGGCGGCTGCAATTTCTCGCACGTGCGCGGCGCCAGCCTGCCGCCATCGGCGATGGCCGCGCGCCCCGAGCTGGCGGGCCGCGCCTGGGAAGCGATGGGGGTGTCGCTGGTGCTGCACCCGCGCAACCCGTATGCGCCGACCGTGCACATGAACGTGCGCTTCTTCGAAGCTACGGCTGAGGGCAAGGACCCGGTCTGGTGGTTCGGCGGCGGCATGGACCTGACGCCCTATTACGGCAACGCGGACGATGCGCGCCACTTCCACCAGGTCTGCCATGACGCGCTGGCGCCGTATGGCGCCGACCTGCACCCGCGCTTCAAGCGCTGGTGCGACGAGTATTTCTACCTGAAGCACCGCAAGGAGCCGCGCGGCGTGGGCGGCATCTTCTTCGACGACTTCAACGAGACCGGCTTCGACGCCGCGTTCGCCATGGTCAAGCGGGTCGGCGACGGCTTCCTGGACGCCTACCTACCGATCGTCGAGGCGCGCAAGGACCTGCCCTATGGCGAGCGCGAGCGCGACTTCCAGGCTTACCGGCGCGGACGCTATGTCGAGTTCAACCTCGTGTGGGACCGCGGCACCCTGTTCGGCCTGCAGTCGGGCGGCCGCACCGAGGCGATCCTCATGTCGATGCCGCCGATCGTGAAATGGCGCTACGACTGGCATCCGGAAGCGGGCAGCCCCGAAGCCGCGCTGTACACCGACTTCCTCGTCCACCGCGACTGGCTGGACGCCGGACCACATTCGTGAACCCCTGCATTGCCCTGCTGGGTGGCAGCTTCGACCCGGTGCACCACGGCCACGTCGCGCTGGCCGCCCTGTTCGCCGACCTGTTGCGGCCCGACCAGCTGCGCATCCTGCCGGCCCGTCCGTGGCAGAAGGGCAGCCTGCAGGCCAGCGACGCCCAGCGCGTGGCGATGCTGGAACTGGCCTTCGCCGGCCAGCCCTTCCCGGTCACGATCGACCTGCAGGAGATCGAACGCGGCAGCGCCACCTATACCGTGGACACGCTGCGCGGCCTGCGCGCGGAACTGGGCGAGGCTGCCTCGATCGTCTTCGTGATGGGCGCCGACCAGTTGCAAAAGCTCGACACCTGGCGCGACTGGCCCGTGCTGTTCAGCCTGGCTAACCTCGGCGTGGCGGCACGCCCGGGCTATGCACTGGACCAGGACAAGCTGCCGCCCGCGGTGGCCCAGGCGCTCGCAGGACGACTGGCGACGCCCGCGGAAGTGCGCGCTACGCCCTGCGGCAAGGTATGCCTGGCACACACTTTAGCGGTCAACATTTCCGCAACCCAAGTCCGACACCGCTTACGCGCGGGCGACAAGAAGGGCACAGACATAAGCGCGCTCCTTCCGCCGCAAGTGCTAGACTATATTCAACAACACAACTTATACAAAAGCTAATGGATATCAAGAAACTGCAAACGCTCGTCGTCGACGCCCTCGAGGACGTCAAGGGCCAGGACATTGTCCTGTTCGACACGATGCACCTGACCAGCCTGTTCGACCGCATCGCGGTCGTCTCGGGCACCTCGAACCGCCAGACGAAGGCGCTGGCCGCCTCGGTGCGCGACAAGGTCAAGGCAGCAGGCGGCGATGTCGTGGGCCTGGAAGGCGAGGACACCGGCGAATGGGTGCTGGTCGACCTGGGCGACATGATCGTCCACATCATGCAGCCGGCCATCCGCCAGTACTACCGCCTGGAAGAAATCTGGGGCGAGAAGCCGGTCAAGCTGGGCGCCGCCAAGCGCAAGTCGACGCCGGAAGCGGCCGAGGCAGCCGAGTCGAAGACCAAGTCGAAGCACCTGGCCGCCAACAAGGACGAGCCGGAAGCCCAGCCGGTCAACGAGCGCAAGCCTGCCGCCAAGCGCGCCGCCAAGACCGCTACCGGCGCCACCGCCGCGAAGAAGCCGGCCGCCAAGAAGGTTCCGACCGGAAAGACCGTGAAGGTCGCGCCGAGCAAGAGCGAAGTCGCCGCCGTCGAAGCCACCAAGGCCAAGCCGCCGAAGCGTACCCCAAAGGCTGCTGCCCCCGCAGATGCCGAGCCGGTGAAAAAAGTGATCCGCCGCGTGAAGAAGGCCGCCGAATAAGCGCCTTCTCATGCAGCTGATCATTGCCGCAGTCGGGCACAAGATGCCGGCCTGGATCGAATCCGGGTTCGGCGAGTATACGAAGCGCATGCCGCCCGAGCTGCGCATCGTGCTCAAGGAAATCAAGCCGGTCGAACGCTCCGGCAGCAAGACTGCCGCCACCGCGATGGCGCTTGAGCGCGAGCGCATCGAAGCCGTGCTGCCGAAAGGCGTGCGCATCATCGCCCTCGATGAACGCGGAAAGGACCTGACCAGCGTCGGCCTGTCGCAGATGCTGGAGCAGTGGCAGCAGGATGGGCGCGACACCGCCTTCCTGATCGGCGGCGCCGACGGTCTCGACCCTGCCCTGAAGGCGCGCGCCGAAGGCATGATCCGCATCTCCAGCATGACGCTGCCGCACGGAATCGTGCGCGTCATGCTGGCGGAACAGTTGTACCGTGCCTGGTCGATCACCCAGAACCACCCGTATCACCGCGTCTGAAGCGCTCCCAGATGAAACTTACCGACAAGAAGATCTACCTCGCCTCGAAGAGCCCGCGCAGGCGCGAACTGCTGCGCCAGGTCGGCGTGGAATTCGAACTGCTGATGCTGCGCGGCGACCCGGCGCGCGGCATCGACGTCAGCGAAGACGTGCTGCCGGGCGAAGACCCGCACGCCTACGTGGCGCGCGTGGCCAGGGAAAAAGGCGCCTTCGCCTGGAACATTCTGCAGATGCGCCGCCAGCCGCTGCGCCCGGTGCTGACGGCGGATACCACCGTCACCATCGACGGCGAAATCCTGGGCAAGCCGGCCGACCATGCCGAAGCAGTTGCCATGCTCGAGCGCCTGTCCGGGCGCACGCACGAGGTGCTGACCTCGGTGGCGGTGCATGCGGAGCGCGTCGCCGAGCAGCTCACGCAGGTGTCGACGGTGCGCTTCGCCACCCTCACTCCGGCCCAGATCCAGACCTACTGCGCCACGCCGGAACCCTACGACAAGGCCGGCGGCTACGGCATCCAGGGACTGGCCGCGCTGTTCGTCGAGCACATCGAGGGCAGCCATTCGGGAATCATGGGGCTGCCGCTGTTCGAGACGGCGAACCTGCTGCGCAAGGCGGGCTACCCCGTGTAGGGTGGTCGGCTTCGCCGGCCGCGCGTTCAAATCACGCATGAATTGACGCGCCGCGACGGCATTGGCGTTGGTTGAACGCGCGGTCGGCAGAGCCGACCACCCTACGTAAAACCCTCTGCCCGGCCTCCTTCGCGTGCGCCCACCGTGTATCATGTCACTCTGAACAATACTGCACGGCCGGCCATGAACGAAGACATCCTCATCAACATCACCCCGCAGGAAACGCGCGTGGCGCTGATCCTGCAGGGCGCTGTGCAGGAACTGCACATCGAGCGCACCCTCACGCGCGGGTTGGCGGGGAACGTCTATCTCGGCAAGGTCGTGCGCGTCCTGCCGGGCATGCAGTCGGCCTTCATCGACATCGGCCTGGAGCGCGCGGCTTTCCTGCACGTGGCCGATATCTGGGAAGCGCGCAACCACGAAGGCCCCAACGGCGCCCTGGCCGCGCCCACGCCCATCGAAAAGCTGCTGTTCGACGGCCAGGTCCTGACCGTGCAGGTCATCAAGGACCCGATCGGCACCAAGGGCGCGCGCCTGTCCACCCAGATCTCGATCGCGGGCCGCATGCTGGTCTACCTGCCGCAGGACCAGCACATCGGCATCTCGCAGAAGATCGAGAAGGAAGCCGACCGCGAGCACCTGCGCACCCGCCTGACCAACCTGCTGCCCAAGGAAGAACGGGGCGGCTACATCGTGCGCACCCAGGCCGAGGAAGCCTCGGATGCGGACCTGGCCGCCGACGTCGACTACCTGCGCAAGACCTGGGCCGCGGTGCAGCAGGGCGCGCGCACCCGGCCGCCCACCTCGCTGCTCTACCAGGACCTGAACCTGGCCCAGCGCGTCCTGCGCGACTTCGTAACCGACGAGACCGCCACCATCCAGGTCGACTCGCGCGAGAACTACAACATGCTGGTCGAGTTCGCGCAGGTCTACACCCCGAGCGTGCTGTCGCGCCTCACCCACTACACCGGCGAGCGTCCGCTGTTCGACCTGTACGGCGTGGAGGAAGAAATCCTGCGCGCCCTCGGCCGGCGCGTGGACCTGAAAAGCGGCGGCTACCTGATCGTCGACCAGACCGAGGCGATGACGACCATCGACGTCAACACCGGCGGCTACGTCGGCGGGCGCAACTTCGCCGACACCATCTTCAAGACCAACCTGGAAGCGGCGCACGCCATCGCGCGCCAGCTGCGCCTGCGCAACCTGGGCGGCATCATCATCCTCGACTTCATCGACATGGAGAACAACGAGCACCGCAACGCCGTGCTCGCGGAACTGAAAAAAACCCTGGCGCGCGACCGCACCAAGGTCTCCGTCAGCGGCTTCTCGGCCCTCGGCCTGGTCGAGATGACGCGCAAGCGCACGCGCGAATCGCTGGCCCACATCCTGTGCGAGCCCTGCCCGGCCTGCAGCGGCAAGGGGCAAGTGAAAACCTCGCGCACGATCTGCTACGAGATCCTGCGCGAACTGCTGCGCGAGGCCAAGCAGTTCAACCCGCGCGAGTTCCGCATCGTCGCCTCGCAGGAGGTGATCGACCTGTTCCTGGAAGAAGAATCGCAGCACCTGGCCATGCTGGGCGACTTCATCGGCAAGCGCATCTCGCTGCAGGTGGAAAAGGGCTACCACCAGGAACAGTACGATGTCATCCTGATGTAACAATCGGGCGGCGCGCCAGCCCCATGCCGGTATGATGGTCTCGACATACAAGGCAAGGACATCGATGGAAACCGAACCGACATTGACCCTGGCAGCATCCAAGGAAGCGGCGCCGGCAGCCGTCAAGGCGGCGCGCGTGCGCCTGAAGCGCAAGATGCGCATGGAAGATGCGCTCCAGTGCATCGGCCTGAACTGCCTGGCGCAGGTCGAAGCCAACCGCCCGGGCGTGCTGGCGCAAAACGCCGAGAGCCTGCACCAGATGCGCGTCGGCCTGCGCCGCCTGCGCGCCCTGCTCGCCATGTTCCGCGAACTGGCCCCGCTGCCGTCCGAACTGCAGCAGGAACTCGACTGGCTGTCCGGCGAACTGGGCGCCACGCGCGACTGGGACGTACTGGCCGACACCACCCTCCCGACACTGGGCGGCATCCATACCGAAGCCCTGCAGGCGGCGGCGCGCGAGCGCGCCCGCCTGCTCCACCGCGAGCTGCTCGGCACGCTGCAGTCGCCGCGCGCCGCCAGGCTGCTGCAGGACATGCACGACTGGCTGCATGGCCGCCAGTGGCGTCCCGCCGCCGGCCTGTCGCCGGACGATCCGCTGGAGCAAGCCGCCCTCGACGGACTGGTGCCGCTCATGCGCAAGGCCCGCAAACGCCTGCGCAAGCGCATCAAGTCGCTCGACGAGCACGACGCCGACGCCCGCCATCGCGTACGCATCGCGGCCAAGAAGGCGCGCTATGCGGCCGAATTCTTCCGCGACCTGCTGCCGGCCAAGGACGCCAAGGCCTATATAAAGGCCTTGTCGAGCGTGCAGGACCGGCTCGGGCGCCTGAACGACCTCGCCGTGGCCGGCAAGCTGCTGCCGGTGCTCGAGAACAGTGGCCATGCGCACGACGGCGCCTATGCGCGCGGCTGGGTGGGCGGGGCCGCCAGCACCGCGGCCGACGGCCTGGGTGACGCGCTGGCCAAGGCCGCGCGCCTGAAGCTGCCGTAAAGCCGGGATGAACGTGCTGCCCCGCGCCTGGGACGACGCCTGGCAGGCGCTCGGTCTGGCGCCCCCAGACGGCGCCTACGGCCGGCTGCTGGACGCCTATCGCGAACCGCAGCGGCACTACCACACCCTGCAACACCTCGAAGAATGCTTCACGCTGGCGCACACCTTGCAGCCGCAGATGGCGCATCCTGGCGAGGTCCTGCTCGCACTCTGGTTCCATGATGCCGTCTACGACGTGCGCGCGCGCGACAACGAAGAACGATCGGCCGCCTTGGCCGACCGGCTCATGCTGGAGGCGGGACTCGGCGATGCCGTCCGCATGCGCGTGTGCGAGCTGATCAATGCCACACGGCACGACGCCCTGCCCGCCACCCCGGACGCCGCCCTCCTCACCGACATCGACCTGGCGATCCTGGGGGCGGCGCCCGCCCGTTTCGCCGAGTACGAACGCCAGATCCGCGCCGAATATGCCTGGGTTCCCGACGACGTCTATGCCCTCAAGCGGCGCGCGGTGCTGCGCGGCTTCCTGGACCGGGAACGCATCTACCAGACCCCGGCACCCTACGCGCAGTTCGAGGCGGACGCACGGCGCAACCTGGCACTGGCAAGCTGAAGCCCGTACTGGCCGCAGCTACAAGATCAGGACATTGTTTCACCCACATTGTCCGCTTTCCTGTATACAATATTTCCATCGTTAAACGCGCGCCACGGTGCGCGCCAGGCCCGGCAGCCCGCCAGCTTCATGGAGAGAGACCGATGCAGGAACACGTTGCGGAGTCGCCGGACCATTCGGCCACGCTGGATGAGCGGCTGACGGCTGCCGTCCAGAAGCGCAACAGGGAGCTTGCCGACTATTTCGCTCACTGGGCCGCGGCCGAAGGCTGCGCCAACGGCATCCGGCGCCTGGTCGGCGATGCGGACACGGGTGCCGAGGCCCTGATGGCGACGCTGTCCCGGATCGAGGACAGCCTGGACCTGATCCACGCCTACTTTACCGAGCTCGGCCGTATCCCGCGCCACAACGGTGATTTCGAGCTCGACAGCTACCTGTGTTCCGTATTCGAGCGCCAGATCGGCAACGGCCAGATTCGCTGCATCGACGACATCCCGGAACAATTCCACGACCATTTCCGCCATCTGGTCGGGACCGAAGCCCATGAGGCCATCGACTTGCCGCGCGATACGGAAAGCATCCTTGCCGACCTCGGCTGCGCGCGCCGGACACTGGACGAACTGCTCGCCCGGCCGGTCGATTTTTCCGGCTACTTTCCGGCAGGAAAAACATTAGGTTCGCCCGCGCTCGACGGCTTGCGCCAGGAGCTCGATTCCTCGTGGGACGCCTTCCTGGTCGCCGCACGCGCGCTTGCCTGCCGTTTCTGAGCACCGCCAGCCCTCTCTCGCCCGCCATACCTGCCACCTGCCGCCCCCCAAGCCCGAGGCCCGGCGGCGTTCGCACGAACATCTCTTGCAAGACCGCAGTTCAACGCCGTGTTCAATTGAGAAAAAAGTCTGTGAGAAAATTATTTTTATGTAATGATCTTGTCACATTATGTGTTGACCTTTTATTACTACAGTGTTGCGTTATTAAGAATCCAATAACTACTTAACATCATTATTGACGCCATGGACAATCACACCATCCGACTCGACCTGGATCGCGTCATACAAGTCTTGATGGCGATCGCAGCGTTTCTACTCATCGGAAGCTTCACTGGTCAGTTGTCGAAATTTCTTCTCGGGTACGACAATGTCAAAGGTCTGGTGCCCATGTTCAACGTCAATCAGGAACAAAACCTTCCAACCTTTTTCTCGGTGCTGCTGGCCCTGTCATGCGTGGCGCTGCTGACGATCACGGGCCTGCTTACGCGGGCCGACCACAAGCGCGATGCGGGCTACTGGTTCGCCCTCGCGCTGGGCTTTCTTTTCCTGTCGTATGACGAAGCCTTCCAGGTCCACGAACAGCTGATGAGCCCGATGCGCGCGATGATGGGCAGCCGTGCAACCGGGGTCCTGTATTTTGCCTGGGTCGTTCCCGGCATCCTGGGCGTCGTCACGATCCTTGCCGTGTTCATGCGATTCGTCCTGCGCCTTCCGCCGGCGACGCGCAAGGGCTGCATCCTGTCCTGCGCATTGTATGTGGGCGGATGCATCGGGATGGAATTGATCTCGGGACGCTATGTCGAGCTGCATGGCGCCGACCTGACGCACGCCATGCTGACGACGATCGAGGAAGGCATGGAAATGCTGGGCTTTATCTGGTTCGTGCGCACCTTGCTCATCCACATCACCACCTGCCATCGCCACGTGACGCTCGACCTGGAGGCCGTGGCGGGCCCGGTCGCGAACCCCTGAACGGGCGCGCCGCCTACCTGCGGGCGGACGGGAAGAACAGCTGCTCGCCTTCCGGCCGGAAGGCCGCGATCTGCGCCTGGCCTGCCGGGGAAGTGATCCAGTCGATCAGCTGCCTGGCGCCCTGGTAGTTGACGCCCTTGTGCCTGGCCGGACTGACCGCGATGATGCCGTAGGGGTTGAACATGCGCTTGTCGCCTTCCACCAGCACGGCCAGGCCGGTCCTGGCCTTGTAGGCGCCGTAGGTGGCGCGGTCGGTCAGCGTATAGGCGCGCATCTCGGCCGCCATGTTCAGCACTTCGCCCATGCCCAGGCCTGCCGACACGTAGCGCGCGCCTGCCGGTCTGGTTCCAGCGGCCTGCCAGTAGCCCTTTTCCATCACGTCGGTGCCCGAGTTGTCGCCGCGCGAGATGAATTTGACGCCGCTCGCCGCGATCTTCCGGAAGGCGGCGATCACATCCTTGCCGCCCTTGACGCCGGCCGGGTCGGCGGCCGGGCCGACGACGAGGAAGTCGTTGTACATCACCTCGCGGCGGTCCACGCCCCACCCTTCCGCCACGAACCTGTCTTCCAGCTGGCGCGCGTGCACCAGGGTCACGTCGACGTCGCCGTTCTTGCCCAGCTCGAGCGCCTTGCCGGTGCCGACCGCGATCACGTGCACCTTGATCCCTGTCTTCGCTTCGAAGGCCGGCAGCAGCGCCTTGAGCAGGCCCGAGTTCTCGGTGCTGGTGGTGGTCGACAAGCGAATCGCTTCCTGCGCCTGCGCCGGCGGCGCGGCCAGGACGGCGCTCAACAGCAAGGACATGGCGGTGCGGCGTTGCATGGTGTTCTCCCGGTGGTGGATGTTGGACAAGACAGCCTAGCGGTATTAGCGGTACTCCAGGCGTCCGTCGCGCAGCTTCAAGCGCCGGACACCGGGCAGCCCGATCAGGTCGCGGTCGTGGCAGGCCATCACCACGCTGCTGCCCGCTTCCAGCAAGGTGGGAATCAGGCTGATGACCTGCTCGCGCGCCGGACCATCGAGGTTGGCCGTGGGCTCGTCGAGCAGTAGCAGGCGCGGCCGCAGTACGCGGGCGCGCGCCAGCGCCACGCGCTGCTTCTCCCCGCCCGACAGGCGCGCCGGCGCGGTATCGCGCAGGTGCGCCACGCCGGCCCACGCCATCGCTTCCTCGACCATGGGCGCCACCCGGTGCCGGCTCTCGCCGCGCGCCAGCAGGCCGTAGGCGATGTTGTGGGCGACGCTGGTCGAGAACATGATCGGGTGCTGGTGCACGAAGACGATGGCGCGCCGCAGCGCTGCCGGGTACGGATGCAGGGGCATGCCGCGCCCGTCGAATTCGACCGTGCAGGCATCGACGCGTTCCAGTCCCGCCAGGGTGCGCAGCAGCGTGGACTTGCCGGCGCCGTTGGCGCCGGTCAGCACGTAGGCCGTCGCGGCCTCGATGGGCAGGGTGTCGATCTCGAACAGCGTGCGCTCCCCGTGGCGCTTGCGCAGGCCGTGCAGGGTCAGCAACCCGGTAGAGGCCGGATTCACCAGCGTCCTCCGGCCGTATGCGCTTCGCCCTGCAGCAGCACCAGCGCGCCGTTCATCAGGAGCGCCAGCGACACCAGCACGATGCCCAGCGCGATCCCCTGCGCGAAGTCGCCCTTGCTGGTTTCCAGCGCGATGGCGGTGGTGATGGTGCGGGTCTGCCCTTCGATGTTCCCGCCCACCATCAGCGCGCAGCCGACCTCCGAGATCACGCGGCCGAAACCGCTGATGACGGCCGCCATCACGCCGTAGCGCGCCTCGTGCAACACGGTCAGCATCACCCGCCAGTTCGCCGCGCCATGGGCGATCGCCGTCTCGGCGTAGCGCGGGTCGGCCGCCTGCACGGCCGCCACCGTAAAGGCGAGCAGGACCGGCAGCCCGATCACCATCTGTCCGAGGATCACGCCCTGCTGGGTGAACAGCCATTCCAGCGAGCCCATCGGTCCGCGCCGCGACAGCAGCAGGTAGAGCAGCAGGCCGATCAGGACCGTGGGCAGCGACAGCGCCGCCTGGGCCAGCCAGACGGCCAGGCGACGGCCCGGAAAACGGTGCATGGCGATGACGTAGCCGAGGAAGACCGCCGGCGGGGCCGCCAGCAGCAGCCCGAGCACGCTGGTCTTGAGCGACACCCAGACGATCCGCCACAGCGCCTCGTCGCCGGAGAACAGCAGCGCGAATGCGTGCGCGGTGGCGTCCAGCATCAGGCTTGCGTGTGATAAGGGGCGTTCAGGGGTTCCAGCAGACCTGGCTCGAATACCAGCCGCTCGTGCCCCGCGAGCAGCAGGAAATGCTTGCCCGAGCAGCGTGCCAGCAGCGACATCCCCACCTGCTGCGCCACCGCATGTCCCATTTGCGTGGTGCCCGAACGCGACAGCAGGAATGGAATGCCCATCTGGGCGCCCTTGATCACCATTTCCGAGGTCAGGCGCCCCGTGGTGTAGAACACCTTGTCGCCGCCCTCGACACCGTCGAGCCACATCAGGCCGGCGATGGCGTCCACCGCATTGTGGCGCCCCACGTCCTCCACGAAGTACAGCAGTTCGCCGGCGTTCGAGAACAGGGCGCAGCCGTGCACCGAGCCGGCCTGCTTGTAGACCGACTGCTGGGTGCGGATGGTGTCGACGATGCGGTAGACCACCGATTGCGGAAGGCGCGCATCCACCGGCAGCGCGATCCGGTCGACCTCGTCCATCAGGCCGCCGAATACCGAACCCTGGCCGCAGCCGGTGGTGACGACTTTCTTCGCGGTGCGCTCCGCGATGTCGGTGATGCCGCCGCGCGTGCGCACCGCCACGGCCTCGACCGCCCAGTCGACCTGGATCGAGACGATGTCGTCGGGCGCGCGCACCAGGCGCTGGTTGCGCAGGTAGCCCAGGGTCAGGGCTTCGGGCGCGCCGCCCAGGGTCATGAGGGTGACGATTTCGCGCTTGTCGACATAGATGGTGAGCGGACGCTCGGCCGGGATATGGATGGCCGATGCGCGGCCGCGCTCGTCCAGCGCGCGCACCTCGTGCGTGAGGGGCGCGCGCGCATCGGACAGTGCCGGGCGGTAGCGCGGCGGATGTGGATCGTTCATGCCCCCGATTGTGCCATGCTCGCCAATATTTGGCCGCCACCATAGCTTCCCTGCGGCGCGACTTCGCCGCCGGGGGTGACCTTGATCGCACAGTACTTGAACTCGGGGATTTTCCCGAATGGATCGAGCGCCGCATTGGTCAGGCGGTTGATGGCCGCTTCGTAGTAGCAGAAGGGCACGAAGATCGCCCCCACCGGCGAACTGTCGTCGGCGCGCGCGTACAGCACCACTTCGCCGCGGCGCGAGGCGACCGTGATCGCCTGCCCCGGCCGGATGCCCAGGCGCTCCAGGTCGAGCGGATGCACCAGCGCCACCGGATCCGGCTCGATCGCATCGAGCACCGTGGCGCGCCGGGTCATGCTGCCGGTATGCCAGTGCTCGAGCTGGCGGCCGGTGATCAGCACCATCGGATAGTCGGCATCCGGGCGCTCGTCGGCCGGAATGATGTCGGCCGGGACGAAGCGGGCCTTGCCGCCCTCTCGCGGGAACTGCGCGGTGAACACCACCGGCTGGCCCGCATCGCCCTCGTTCGGGCAGGGGTAGACCACCGCCCCGTCGCGCTCCAGGCGCTCCCAGGTGATGCCGCCGATGCTTGCCATGGTGCGGCGCATCTCGTCGAACACTTCCGACACGTGGCCGTAGTTCCATGGCAGCCCGAGGCGCTGCGCCATCTGCTGGATGATCCACAGGTCTTGCCTGGCCTCGCCCGGCGGGTCGATCGCCTGCCGGCCAAGCTGCACCAGGCGGTCGGTGTTGGTGAAGCTGCCGGTCTTTTCCGGGAAGCTTGAGGCCGGCAGGATCACGTCGGCCAGGTAGGCCGTCTCGGTCAGGAAGATATCCTGCACCACCAGGTGCTCGAGCGCTGCCAGCGCGGCGCGCGCATGGTTGGCGTCGGGGTCGGACATGGCAGGGTTCTCGCCCATGATATACATGCCGCGAATCTGACCGGCGTCGATCGCGTCCATGATCTCCACCACGGTCAGGCCCGGCTTCGGGTCCAGGGTCGCGCCCCAGGCCCGCTCGAAGCGCGCGCGCGCTTCCGGATTGTCGACCCGCTGGTAGTCGGGCAGCATCATCGGGATCAGGCCGGCGTCGGAAGCGCCCTGCACGTTGTTCTGGCCGCGCAGCGGATGCAGGCCGGTGCCGGGGCGGCCGATCTGGCCGGTCATGAGGCTGAGCGCAATCAGGCAGCGCGCGTTGTCGGTGCCGTGCACGTGCTGCGACACGCCCATGCCCCACAGGATCATCGAGCCCTTCGAGCGCGCGTACAGGCGCGCCACGTAGCGGATGGTGTCGGCGTCGATGCCGCAGATCGGCGCCATCGCTTCCGGACTGTAGTCGGCGACGTTCTTTTCCAGGTCGTCGTAGCCGACCGTGCGGCCGGCGATGAAGCCGCGGTCGACCAGGCCTTCGCTGACGATCACGTGCATCATGGCGTTGAGCAGGGCGACGTCGGTGTCGGGTTTGAACTGCAGGTAGCGGTGCGCGTGGCGCGCCAGCTCGGAGCGGCGCGGGTCCATCACGACCAATCTTGCGCCGGCCTTCACCGCGTTCTTGATCCAGGTGGCGGCGACCGGGTGGTTGACGGTGGGGTTGGCGCCGATGACCACGATCACCTCGGCGCGCATCACGTCCATCACCGGGTTCGACACCGCACCCGAGCCGATGCCTTCCAGCAGGGCGGACACCGAAGAGGCATGGCACAGGCGGGTGCAGTGGTCGACGTTGTTGGTGCCAAAGCCGGTGCGCACCAGCTTCTGGAACAGGTAGGCTTCCTCGTTGCTGCCCTTGGCCGAACCGAAGCCGGCCAGCGCCGCGCCGCCGTGGGTGTCGCGGATGCCGGCCAGCCTGCCGCCGGCCAGGGCCAGCGCTTCTTCCCAGCTGGCTTCGCGGAACACCTCCAGCACCCGGTCGGGGTCCATGCTGAAGTCGCCGCTCTTGGGCATGCCTTCGCGGCGGACCAGGGGCATGGTGAGGCGGTGCGGGTGGTGCGCGTAGTCGAAACCGTAGCGGCCCTTGACGCACAGGCGGCCCTGGTTGGCCGGGCCGTCGCGTCCCTCGACGTACAGGATCTTATTGTCCTTGATGTTGTAGGTAAGCTGGCAGCCCACGCCGCAGTAGGGGCAGACCGAATCGACCTGCCTGTCGGGGATGCGCAGCGCCACTTCGCGCGCCGGCATCAGGGCGCCGGTCGGGCAGGCCTGCACGCATTCGCCGCAGGCCACGCAGGTGGAGGCGCCCATCGGGTCGTCCTGGTCGAACACGATCTTTGTGTCCTGGCCGCGGAAGGCCAGGCCGATCACGTCGTTCACCTGCTCGTCGCGGCAGGCGCGCACGCAGCGCGTGCACTGGATGCAGGCATCCAGGTTGACCGTGATGGCGGCATGGGTCCGGTCCGCCTGCGGCTGGCGCCGCGTGGGCGCGAAGCGCGGCTTGCCGATGCCGAGCTTTTCCGCCCACAGGTCGACCTCGTTCCTGCGCGTGTACTCCGCCTCGGGCATGTCGGCCTGCAGCAGCTCCAGCACCATCTTCTGGGCGGCCAGCGCGCGCGGGCTGTCGGTCCTGACCTTCATGCCGGGCGTGGGCGCGCGGCAGCACGAGGGCGCCAGCACCCGTTCGCCGTCGATCTCCACCATGCAGGAGCGGCAGTTGCCGACCGCCTCCATACCTTCCTTGTAGCACAGGCGCGGCACCTCGATGCCTTCGCGTGCGGCGACCTCGATCAGCGGCTCGTGCGCCAGCGCCTGGACCGTACGGCCATTGAGTTCAAACGAAACGGTGGGGATGGAAGCATTCACGCTTGCACCACGGGGTTGTCGAGTTCGTGGGGGAAGTAGCGGATCACGCAGTCGATCGGGTTGGGCGCGGCCTGCCCCAGGCCGCAGATCGAGGCGTCGCGCATCACCTGCGACAGCTCGCCCAGCAGCGCCGTGTCCCACTGCGGCCGGCGGATCAGGTCGAGCGCCTTGGCGGTGCCGTTGCGGCAGGGCGTGCACTGGCCGCAGGATTCGTCCTTGAAGAAGGCCAGGGTGTTGCGCGCGGCGGCCACGGCGCTGTCGTGGCTTGACAACACCACCACCGCGGCCGAGCCGATGAAGCAACCATACGGTTGCAGCGTGTCGAAGTCGAGCGGGATGTCGCCCATGCTGGCCGGCAGGATGCCGCCCGAGGCGCCGCCCGGCAGGTAGGCATAGAAATCGTGGCCTTCCTGCATGCCGCCGCAATACTCGTCGATGAGTTCGCGGATGGTGATGCCGGCCGGCGCCAGCTTCACGCCTGGCTCGCGCACCCGGCCCGAGACCGAGAACGAGCGCAGGCCGCGGCGGCCGTTGCGGCCGTGGCCTGCGAACCAGTCGGCGCCGCGCTCCAGGATGTCGCGCACCCAGTGCAGCGATTCGAAATTGTGTTCCAGCGTGGGCCGGCCGAACAGGCCGACCTGGGCCACATAGGGCGGGCGCAGGCGTGGCATGCCGCGCTTGCCTTCGATCGATTCGATCATGGCCGACTCTTCGCCGCAGATATAGGCGCCGGCGCCGCGCCGCAGGTGGATCGCCGGCATGCCCGCCACCGGCGGGTCGGGGCGCAGCTTGTCCAGCTCGGCCTCGAGCATGGCGCGGCAGCCATGGTATTCGTCGCGCAGGTAAATATAGATGGCCTCGATGCCGACCGCCCAGGCCGCGACCAGCGCGCCTTCCAGGAAGCGGTGCGGATCGCGTTCGAGGTAGACGCGGTCCTTGAAGGTGCCCGGTTCGCCTTCATCGATATTGATGGCCATCAGGCGCGGGCCGGGTTCGGCGCGTACGATGCGCCACTTGCGGCCGAGCGGGAAGCCGGCGCCGCCCAGGCCGCGCAGGCCGGAGGCTTCCAGGGTGGCGATTACGTTTTCCACATCGTGTTCGCCGGCGGCGCAGGCCTGCAGCAGCGCATAGCCGCCGCCGGCGCGATAGGCCGCATAGTCGGCGTATTCCAGCGGCTGCTCGCGGGTCTGGCCGGCGGCGACCGCCGCCTGCACCGCCCCGGCACTGGCGTGCGGGACCACGCGCTGGCCGACCACGGCGGCCGGGGCCGTTTCGCAGCGGCCGATGCAGGGTGCTTCCAGCACCCGTACATCGCGGCCCAGCAGGGACGGCAGCCTGTCCAGCAGTTCGCGCGCGCCCGCCATCTCGCAGGACAGGCCGGCGCACACGCGCACGGTCAGCGCGGCGGGCGCGGCCTCGCCTTCCTTCACGACGTCGAAATGGTGGTAGAAGGTCGCGACTTCATAGACCTCGGCCTGGGCCAGGCGCATTTCCTGGGCCAGCGCGGCCAGGTGCCGGCTCGCCAGGTGGCCATAGCGGTCCTGGAGCTTGTGCAGGTGCTCGATCAGGAGGTCGGGCTGGCGCGATTCGGCGCCCAGCAGGGCCTGGACCTCGGCCAGGGCCTGCGGGTCGACGCGGCGGCCTTTCGGCGCTTCGCGCTTGCGCTGGCGGCTGGCGCCGGCGACGGCAATCGGGATGATGGGGTGGTTCATGGTCGTCGTCCCAGTGTAATGCGATTGTGCGATGGTTCGAATGATAGTCGAACGCGCGGCCGGCGGAGCCGGCCACCCTCGGGTTCGCGTCCACGTGGCGCCTGCCGGCACCCGCATGCTGCTCGAGATGATGCTGGCCGCCGGCGGGCCGCCGCCGGACGCGATCCACGGCTTCGACAGCGCCGAGTTCACCCATTCGGCGGTGGCGGCCTATATTGCCGCCGGCATGTGCGCGGGGGACGGGTGAGATCGTGGACATCGAGGAGGCGTTTTCGATGCCGAACCCGCCTGAAACCTGAGCTGGAAAGCCGGGCCGGAAACCCGGCGACGTCGTCACCCTCAGCGCCGCCTTTTCTTCCAGTTGTACTCCGGTCCGGTCACGTCGACGCCGGGATGACCCACCAGGTCCGGATGCTCGGACGCCATCGTGATGAAGCGCACCCCTTCGCCTTCGCGCTGGCGCCTGCGCAGCGCTTCCATGTACTGCATCGCCGCGACCATCTCGGTAGTCTCGAACAGTTGTTCGTGCGGCGTGCAGTTGTCTGCCTCAATCATTGTCCAGTACACCATGTACATCGCATCCTCCTGTTTACCTCATTGTCGCCCGGCCGGCAGTGGCGCGGCGCACCGATTGGCCTATGCCAGTGCCAACAGAAATTTCCTGATAGCAGAACTTAAGTGCTAAATGCCATCAAAATCAACGAACATGCCTACAAAAAGTAGGACTTGTCCGAAAAAGCCTTTTTATGTGGGCCAGTTCACACAACCCATCGAAGCTGGCAATTAGGCTAGGGCCTGTCTTAACAAATAGCGGGTCAGAACATGAACATTCAAGCAGATTCTCAGCCGGACCAGACCCCGGATATCGAACTGTGGGGGGGACTGGAGTGCACGGTCAACCGTGTGCGCGACGATTATTTCAGCCAGATGGACCGCAACGGACATGCGGAACGCCTGCAGGACATCGACCGTTTTGCCTCGCTGGGTATCAAAGCCATCCGCTATCCCGTGCTCTGGGAGCGCACCGCGCCCGACGGCATCGACACGGCCGACTGGTCATGGCCGGACGAACGCCTGCCGGCGCTCCAGCAACTGGGGGTAACGCCGATCGTCGGCCTTCTCCACCATGGCAGCGGACCACGCGACACCAGTTTGGTCGATCCCGCCTTCCCCGAAAAGCTCGCCGAGTACGCCGGCGCGGTAGCACGCCGCTACCCCTGGGCCGAGTACTACACCCCGGTCAACGAACCGTTGACCACGGCGCGCTTTTCCGGTCTGGCAGGCGTGTGGTACCCGCACGGCAGCGATGAATCCACCTTCGTGCGCGCCCTGATCAACGAGTGCCGCGCCACGGTGCTGTCGATGCGCGCGATCCGCGAAGTCAATCCGGCTGCCAAGCTGGTGGCGACCGACGACCTGTCCAAGACCTACGGCACCCCGGAGATGCAGGAACTGGTCAGCTTCTTCAACGAGCGTCGCTGGCTGGGCTGGGATTTGATGTGCGGGAAGGTGGACCAACACCACCCGCTGTGGGACTACCTGCTCGAGTCGAACGCTACCGCGGAAGAGCTGCTCTGGTTCCGGGACAACCCCTGCCCGCCCGACATCATCGGCGTCAATTACTACGCGACCAGCGAACGCTGGCTCGACCACCGTCCGGAGCGCTACCCGGAAAACCGCCGCCATGTCTACCGAGGCATCCACCACGCCGACATCGAGACGCCGCGCGCGCTGGCCACGCCGACACCCGGCATCGCGCCGCTCCTGATGGAAACCTGGGAGCGCTACGGCCTGCCGATCGCCATCACCGAGGCGCACATCGACGCCAACCGCGAAGACCAGATGCGCTGGCTGCTCGAGATCTGGAATGCCGCGCGCAGCGCACGCCAGCAGGGCGCCGACGTGCGCGCCGTGACGGTCTGGGCCCTGCTCGGCTCCTACGACTGGAACTGCCTGGTCACCGAATGCCGCGGCTATTATGAGCCGGGGCCGTTCGACGTGCGCGGTGGCGAACCGCGTCCGACCGCGGTGGCCACCCTGATGCGTGAACTGTCCACCGGCCGCCCGCTGACCAATCCGGTGCTGCAGGGTGAAGGCTGGTGGCGCCGTCCCGGCCGCTTCCTGTGCAAGCCGGTCGCCACCCCGTCCGCCGTGGCGGACCTGTCGATCCGCAGCCAGTTCAAGTCGAGCGTGGTGCAGCCGGTCCTGATCACCGGCGCCACCGGCACCCTGGGTTCGGCCTATGCCCGCATCTGCAAGAACCGCAACCTGGCTTTCCACGTGCTGACGCGCCAGGAGATGGACATCACCGATCCCGCTGCGGTGGAAGCGGCGATCCGGCGCTACAAGCCGTGGGCGATCATCAATGCGGGCGGCTACGTGCGCGTGGACGAGGCCGAAGCCGATGCCGAACGCTGCATGCGCGAGAACACGCTCGGACCGACCGTGCTGGCGCTGGCCTGCATCCGCCACCAGCTGCGCTTCATGACCTTTTCGACCGACCTGGTGTTCGACGGCGCCAAGGGTGCGCCCTACGTCGAGTCGGACGCCATGAACCCGCTCGGCGTGTACGGCCTGAGCAAGATGGAAGCCGAGCAACGCGTGCTGGACGCCGACCCGCAGGCCCTGGTGATCCGCACCAGCGCCTTCTTCGGGCCCTGGGACCGGCACAACTTCGTCACCCAGGCGCTCAACGCGCTGGAGGCCGGGCTGTCCTTCCAGGCGGCCGGCGACATGACCGTATCGCCGACCTACGTCCCGGACCTGGTCAATGTGTCGCTCGACCTCCTGATCGACCGCGAACGCGGCGTCTGGCACCTGACCAATGCCGAAGCGGTGAGCTGGGCCGAGCTGGCCAGGCGCGCCTGCGAGGCGGCCGGGGTGGACACGGCGAAGCTCGAAGTGGTGTCGGGTGACAGCTGCGGCCACGTGGCGCGCCGGCCGGAGTCCAGTGCGCTGTCGAGCGAGCGGGCGCGGATGCTGCCGTCGCTCGACGATGCGCTGCGCCGCTATATCGAAGCGATGCAGGACCGCGCGCACGGGCGCGACGCGGAGCAGCCGGGGGAAGCGGCGCATTACGCGAGCTGAGGCGCTTTCGTAGGGTGGTCGGCTATGCCGATCGCGCGTTCAACTCCGCGGTGCTCTGACGCTCATCGGCCATTTCACGTCTGGCTGGACGCGCGGTCGGCAAGCCGACCACCCTACGCCTTTTCGTCCGCCGCCACGAACTGCAAGCGATACAGGTTCGCATACATCCCGTTCGCATCGAGCAGCTGCGCATGCGTGCCCTGCTCGACGATGCGCCCGTGCTCCATCACCACGATGCGGTCGGCCCGTTCGATGGTCGACAGGCGGTGCGCGATCACGATGGTGGTGCGTCCCGCCATCAAGGTCTCCAGCGCCGCCTGCACCGCGCGCTCGGATTCGTTGTCGAGCGCCGAGGTGGCCTCGTCCAGGATCAGGATCGGCGCGTCCTTGTAGATCGCACGCGCGATCGCCACGCGCTGGCGCTGCCCCCCCGACAGGCGCATGCCGTTCTCGCCGATGCGCGTCTCCACGCCGTCTTCCAGCTTGGCCACCACATCCGTCAGGTGCGCCGCCTTCACCGCCGCCGCCAGGCGCTCGTAGTCGATCTTCTCGACGCCGTAGGCGATGTTGGCCGCCAGCGTGTCGTCGAACAGCACCACGTTCTGGCTCACCATCGCCAGCTGCGCGCGCAGGCTCGTGAGGCGGATGTCCTGGTAAGGAATACCGTCGAGCAGCAGGCGCCCCGCTTCCGGGTCGTAGAAGCGCGTCACCAGGTTGACAAAAGTAGACTTGCCGCCGCCGGACACGCCCACCAGGGCCACTGTCTGCCCAGGCCGCACGTCCAGGTCCACCTCGTGCAAGGCCGGGTTGACCGCGTTCGGATAGCGGAACGAGACGTTCTCGAAACGCAGGTGTCCCGTAGCACGGCCCAGCTCGCGCGTGCCGGTATCGTGCTCGGCCGGCGAATCGATCAGGCCGAACACCGTCTCGGCCGCGGCGATCCCGCGCTGCATCGGGCCATTTACCTCGGCCAGCGACTTGAGTGGCGTGAGCAGCATCAGCATCATGGTCACGAACTGCACGAATTCGCCTTGGGTCATGTTGGCCTGGATCGCCAGCACCACCACCAGCGACAGTGCGATCGACGTGGCGATCTGGGTCACCGGCGTGGTGGCCGCAAACGCCACCGTCATGCGTTGCGAGAAGCCGCGCAGTGCTTCGCTGCGGGCGTGGAAGCGCGCACGCTCATAGCGTTCGCCCGAGAACACGCGGATCACCTGGTGGCCGCGGGTGGCCTCCTCCACCACCTGGGTCATCTCGGCGGTTACACGCAAATTCTCGCGGTTCAGGCGGCGCAGGCGGCCGGTCGTCGTGCGCACGATCACGGCCGTCAATGGAATCACGACGATCGCCACCAGGGTCAGCTTCCAGTTCAGGTACAGCAGGGTAGCAAGCAGGCCGATCACCACCAGGGTATCGCGCACACAGGCCACGAACACCGACTGCAGCATGTCGACCACCTGGCGTACTTCGTTCACCACGACATTGATGATCTTGCCGGTCGACTCTTCGTGGAAGCGCGCTATCGGCAGCTTGAGCACGCGTTCGAACACCATTGCGCGCAGGTCGTTCAACACGCGGCTGGTCACCCAATTGTTGAGATACGCGGTCGAGAAGGTGCCTATGCCGCGCAGGATGAAGATCGAGACCAGCACGCCCGGTATCCACCACAGGCTGAACGGCACCTTCTCTTCGAAACCTTTGTCGATCAGCAGCTGCAAGGCCTTGCCCAGCAGAGGCTGGGTGGCGGCGGTGAGCGCCATCGACAGCAGCGCAAACCAGGAGCGCGTCTGGTAAGGCTTGACCACTGCCAGCAGGCGCTTGATGACGACCTTATTTTCCACAATTATCTTTCACACTTTTGATTCGGTTTCGATATCCGCATCGGCCCTCGCATTCAGGCAGAAGCCCATGAGCAGGGCCACCATGAGCACGTAGAACATGCTGCCCTTCAGGGACCAGAAGATCACCTCGGTCATGCCGAAGCCGAAGTAGCTGAGCACCACCAGCATGCCGGCCAGCGCCGGGGCGAATTCGGGCATGGACCGGCGAGAAGATTGCGGCCCGATGCGCCGCACGCCCTGCCCGACCGTGCGCGCGAAAAAGGCAAAGGGCATGGCCAGGATGCCGGCGTAGGCCAGCAGGCCGAACACGCCGCCGGTGGCCTGGGCCTGCAGCACGTCGTTGTGCAGGTGCTCGTAGGGCAGCACCACGTCCTGGATCCTGCCCTGCTGCGCCAGTTCGCGCAGCCCGGCGCGCACGCTCAGCGGGTCGCGCCCGAACAGGGGCAGCTCGGCGATGAGGTGCTGCGCGCCCCTCCACAGTTCGAGGCGGATGCCGATGTTGGACAGGGCGCTGCCGCCGTCGAGCCAGGTGCGCACGTCGTGCATGCCCTGCCCGACCCGTTCCTGCACCCCGAAGGCCGGAATGAAGAAGGTCGAGGCGAACAGCGCGAAGCTGCCGACCAGGAGCAGGCGCACGCGCCGGCTGTGCAGCAGCCGTGCATAGGTCAGGAACAGGATCGCCGCCAGCACCAGCGCGACCCAGCCGCCGCGGGTGCCGCTCAGGAGCGTCGCCGCCAGCCCGGCCAGCGCGCCGAGGGCCGGGAAGATCGCGCTGCGGGTGCTGTGGCGGAAATCGATCGCGGCCGCCAGCGCCACCAGCGCCAGGCACAGCGCGATGTCGCCGAAGGTGATCGGGTTGAGCCAGCCGCCCGGGCGGTAGATCTCGAGGACGATGCGCTGGTACGCGATGAAGGGCAGCGCGGCGAGCGCGCCGAGGATCACGCCCCACCACAGGGTGGCGCGCGGCGGCCGCGCCAGCACCACCAGCAGGGTGGCGCTCAGGCCGAAGAACATGCGCGAGGGCTTGTCGAGGTAGCCCCAGGTCGCTTCCGGGCGTACCAGCACGAACACCAGCGCCAGCAGGAAGTAATAGGCAAAGGCCAGCACCACCCAGCGCAGCTCGCGCACGTCGCGCCAGTGCGGCGCCATCGCCGCCCACGCCTTGCGCGGCACGCACAGCGCGACGAGCACGAAGACGAGGCTGGAAAAGCCGATGCCGGACGGGGTGATGAGGCTGAGGAAGGGGAACAGGAAAACCAGGAAGCCGATCCCGCGCTGCATCGGCGCCCCGATTTTCGTCGGATTATTGTTCATTCATGTTCTAGTGGGATATTCTTGCCAACCTTGAGCGCGTGTCTTTAACGGAATCCCATGCAGCAAACCCCGACCATCTCCGTCGTGATCACCACCTACAACCGCCCGGACGCACTCGAAGCGGTCGTGGAAGCCTGTTTCATGCAGGATGACAAGAATTTTGAAATCATTATCGCTGATGACGGCTCGACTGCCAACACGCGGGACACCATCGACCGGCTGCGCTCCCGCGCGCCGGTTCGCCTGACGCACGTATGGCAGCCGGACGAAGGCTTCCGCGCCGCGATGGCGCGCAACCGCGGCACGCTGGCGGCAACCGGCGACTATATCATCTTCCTGGACGGCGACTGCGTGCCGCAGCGCGACTTCATCGCCCGCCACCGGCAGCTTGCGCGCCCGGGCTTCCTGGTGTCAGGCAGCCGCATCCTGCTCAGCCAGGCGCTGACGGAACGGGTGCTGCGCGAGCACCTCGACCTTCCCGGGCTGGGCGTCGCCGAACGCCTGCGCTACCGCCTGCGCGGCGACCTGAACAAGGTACTGCAGACGATGCTGCGCTGGCCCGACGTCGGCCGCGTGCGGCGCAAGTTCAGCTGGCGCCGCATCAAGAGCTGCAACCTGGCGGTGTGGCGCGCCGACCTGGAGAAGGTCAACGGCTTCGACGAGAGTTTCGTCGGCTGGGGCCACGAGGATTCCGACCTGGTCGTGCGCCTGTTCCACGCCGGAGTGCTGCGCAAGGACGGCGCCATGGCCACCGAGGTGCTGCACCTGTGGCACCGGGAAGCGAAGCGCGACGAGGAATCGAGCAACCGCAGGGTGGTGCTGGAGCGGGCGGCAAACAAGACTACCCAGGCAAGCCGCGGCCTGCGCGAGCACGCGGGCGAGCCGGCATTCATGCCGCCTAGGCACTGACCGGCGGATTGGCGCTCAGGCGGCGAGCTGGCCGGCCGGAACCGCACGCAGTCCCGGGCGGCGCCACATCTCCACGATGGTCAAGGCGTAGGCGGCGACGACGACCGCCGCCGACGCGCTGACGGCATAGGCGGGAAACGCGAAGTAGACCGCCACCAGCCCCGCGGTGCGCAGGATTGCGTGGCGGTAGCCGAGCGGATGGTCGATGATCCAGGAGTAGACCATCCAGTGCAGCCCGAGCGCCATGCCCAGGCTGAGCGGGACGAACTGGGGCGCCTGCATCAGGAGCGGGATGTGGACGGCCCACAACAGGTTGACCATCACGACGCAGGTGAACATCAGCTTCGCCAGGGGATTCGTATTCTCGATCAGCTCCTCTCCGCGCAGCTTCGCGATCGCCATCGCCACCGGGAAGATCGCCCCGGTGGCGAACACCAGGGCCAGCGTGGCGGCCTTGGGGGGCAGGACCAAGCCGAGTATGCCGACGATGCACCAGACGATCAGGCCGGCGGTCGGCAGGGACAGCGAGCGCCTGGAGCGCTCGTCGAAATCGGCCCTGAGCTGGGAAAGCGTTTGCATTGGTGGTCCCCTGTTTTGGTGATTGTAATGTTCAAAATCTATCACGGCGGCGGCCAAAAATACACTCCGGGCTTGCCTTGCCGGCCCTCTACCAATCCATCAGGGTAGGCGGCACCAGCAGCAACAGCGCGAGCACGAGGTAGGCCAGCTGCAGCGGCAGCATCCACTTTGCCCAGACCAGCCAGGAAATGCGCGCCAGCGCCAGCACGCCGACCGTGATCCCCGAGGTCGGGATCATCGGCGTCGACAGTTCACCGAGCTGGAAGGCCAGGATCGCCGTCTGGCGGCTGACGCCGACAAGGTCTGCCGGCGGCGCCATGATCGGCATGGTCAGCGCCGCCTGGCCGCTGCCCGAAGTCCGCTAGGCGAGGCGGCGCTGCCGGCGGGATGCGCCGCCACAGCGCCATGACAGCATGCCGGCCTCGACACGCATGCCTAGTTGCCGGACACCGCGCAGCGCAGCGCCGCGGCCTGGTGCGCGACATGGTCGCGGCCCACCACGGCGAATACGGTTTTCCCTTCGCGCACCGCCGCCGCAAGGCGGTTCACCATCGTGATGTTGCGGAAGCTGCTGGAACGCGCATTGACCTCGTTGGTGAACACGCCGCCCGTCTCGGCCGAACCCAGCTTCGGGTCGAACCAGCGCGAGGGCGCCTGCCACCACTGCGCCGGCTCCTTCCAGTAGCGCCCATAGGCCTGGGCCACCTCGAGCGAACTGCTGAATGGAATCGCACTGAGCCCCATGGCGGACGCGCGTTTCAGCAAGGTGTCGATGGCGTGGGCGATCTCCGCTTCGCCCATGTTGCGCCGTTCGCGCAGGCGCGACGCCTCGCGCAGGGTGAAGAAGAGCCCCACCTGTTCGGGCGTGAAGGCCTGCAGCAGATAGGCGGTTTCGTCTTTCGGATCCGGTTCCAGGCGGGCCAGCGGGACGCCGTCGCGCGCGGCAAGCCAGCGCACGAAGCCCGATTCGCCGGTCTGGCGGATGGCCTCGTTCCTGTCCCTGGGCACCGGCCGGTTCGGCCCTTCGTAGAAGGCGACCTGGGGCCGTTTCGCGTTCCACTGCTGCTCGATGTCGGCGAACTGGGGGTCAGTCGGGTCGGATGAATGACGCGCGCCGATATAGCGCAGTTGTCCGTCGCCTGCGGCCAGCGCCAGCCGGTATTCCGGCTTGGCGATGGTGGCCGAGTAGGGGACGAGGCGCTCGATGCACGGGCCGGCAGCCGCGTGCGCGGTGGCGAAGGAGGCGATCAGGATGAGCGTTTTCATGCCGCCAGACTAGCGCGCCGCGCCCTGCCCCGCGCGGGCTTTCCGACAAACCCGTCTTTACGGCGGATAAACGGCGCGGAACGAACGATGGCCGGTCCAGCCCGCTCAGCTGCTCTCGAGACCGTAGCGCCTGAAAATCCTGCGCTGGGCGCCATCCGCGACCAGTTCCGCCATCGCCGCGCGAAAGCGCCCGACTTCAGCTTCGCTGAAATCGAGTGAGCCTGCCAGCCAGGCGCTCGTCGAACGCAGCGACGGGCTGAGCCGGAAGTTCTTTTCTTCCCCGCGCATGCGCAAGGAGCGATGGATGATCGCGCGCTCGCCGAAGACGGCATCGGCCATGCCTGCCAACAGCATGCGGTGGATCTCGTCGATGGACGAGGCTTCTTCGAGGCGCCGGAAACCCAGCTCGGCCAGCATGGCGGACTGCGCCGCCCCGCGCAGCAGCGCGATCCGCTTGCCTGTCATGTCCCGGGGGCGCTCCACGTCGAAGCCGCTGCCATGCAGCGCCATGAAGATATAGTGTTCCTTGTAGAGCGGCGCCAGCCAGCGGAATCGGGCTTCGCGCTCCGGCAGCCGGGTCAGGGGGAAAACGGCCGTCCGCGGCATCGTCGTCGCCATGTACAGGGCGCGCCGCCAGGGGACGAAGGCCAGGTCCGGGGCGACATCCAGGCGGCGGCACAGCGCCTCCACCAGTTCGCGCAGCGCACCCGCCTGCTTCCCGCCCGGCTCCAGCACGAGGGGCGGCAGGTGGGATGTCGCGATACGCAGCGGGGTCGCGCCACCCTGGTGTGCGCTACCGTGGCCACTGGCGGCCGTGCCCAGCGCGCCCGCCGCCAGCGCCAGCATATCGCGTCGATCGATCAACACTGCTCCTCTTTGTTCAGACCCGTGATCGTAACGCACCTGCCTGGCCAATGGCGAAGCCGGCATTGGGCGATGGCAAAATACGACAGCGGAAGGGGTGGCGCGATCAGGTCCGCATCGTACGGGCTCTGACATGCATAGATTGACCGTCAAGTTCCGGCATGCAATTATCGATCGATGTTTAACTTTCCGGAAAGGAAGTCAACGTGGGTCGACTAACTGCATTCCTGCTTGCCAGCGCCGTCTCGGGCGCATCCGCTGCCCAGGCTTACCAACCGGATTTCGAGCCGGGCAAGCTGAAGGGACCGGCCAAGGGCCGCGCGAACGAAGTGATGGTGCTCGGTTCTCCCCATCTCTCCTACTTCCCGAAGAGCTTCGATCCGGCCACCCTGCGCGGTCTGGAAGACCGGCTGGCCGGGTGGAAGCCGGATGCGATCAGCATCGAGGCGCTGTCGGGCGCGCAGTGCGACCACGTACGCCGCTACCCGGGCCGCTACAAGGACACGATCACGAGCTATTGCTGGGATCCGGCGCCGGCCCGGCTGGCAACCGGCCTGGACGTGCCCGAAGCAACGGCGCAGGCCGAGCGACTGCTGGCCTCCTGGCCCGCGACACCGTCGGCCAGCCAGCGCCGCCGCCTGGCGGCACTGTTCCTGGCCGGCGGCGAGCGCGCCTCGGCGGTCGTGCAATGGCTGCGCCTGCCCGAGGCGGAACGCCGCGCAGGGGACGGTCTCGACGACAAGCTGGTCGACTTGCTCGGCAAGCTGAAGGACCGGCGCGACGAAAGCTACCTGATCGCCGCCCGCCTGGCTGCGCGCCTCGGCCACGAGCAGGTGTTCGCGATGGACGACCACACGGCCGACCGCATGGTAGCGGACGAGAAGGCCTGGGGCGAGGCGATTCAAAAGGCATGGAACAACCCGGCTACCCAGCAGCGCCGCAAGACCCACGAGGCCTTGCAGGCGAAACTGGATACGCCGGACGAGGTGCTGGCGGTGTACCGCGCCTATAACACGCCGCAGGAGATGCGCCTGACCTTCGAGAGCGATTTCGGCGCAGCGCTCGAAGAGCCGTCCGCGCAGCGCTTCGGGCGCCAGTACCTCGGCTACTGGGAGACGCGCAACCTGCGCATGGCCGCAAATATCCGCGACGCCCTGACTCCGCGGCCGGGGAGCAGGATGCTGGTGGTCGTGGGGGCCTCGCACAAGGGCTACCTGGAGGCGTATTTACACCAGATGCACGATATTCGGGTGGTCGAGACAGCAGTCGTATTACGCTGAGGGCGAAGAGAGATGCTGTCGAAAATCCTTACACCTTGGATATCCCTCTGACACGCTTCACTTGTAAGTTGTTGACAATAAAGTAAATTTTCAATCAGGAATAGAAATTGCTTCTGATCAATCAGAATTTCAAATTATAACTATCTCTGATGGAAGACATATGTCCAAACTGATCAATGGCATCGTCCTTGCCGCCGCTCTCGTCCTTGCCGCTCCCGCCTCGGCTGAGGTCATCCAGACCAGCACCATTGGATCTTTTTACGGCGGTGGATGGGGCCCTTACCTCGTCACAAAAGTAAGCCTGGCGCAGGGAACCAACGTGATCACAGGCTTGACCACCACGGCCCGTGTCTGGGACCAGGGCACGGGCCCGGAAGATCCCGGCTTCAATCACGTATTCATGGGCTTGTATGAAGGCAGCGACCTCCTGTGGTCGTCGTGGGTTGCGGGTGGGCGCCATCAACCGGCCGTCCAAACCTTTGATTTACGCGATATCCCGTCCATGCTCGACCAGCTGAACGGTAAGCTGAATACGGTAAACTGGTCTTCAGGCAAGGCAGTGAACTTGCAGATGATGGCGTCGCCGATCCCTTATGGGTTTCGACTGAACGTCGACAACGCCAGCTTCACCGTCACCTCTGACATCCGCGCGGTGCCGGAGCCGGGTTCGCTGGCGCTGCTGGGTCTCGGCGCACTCGGCCTGGCGGCACGCCGCCGCGTAATGCGCGCCTGAGCAGCGCGTTCACGTGAAAACGCCCGATGCGTGCATCGGGCGTTTTTCATGGGCGCAGCGCGGATCAGTACTCCACCGCCACATCCTTCGCCCCCAAGCTGAGCTCCAGTTGCTGCTTGAGCATATCCGACGGCGCCACGCGCCAGTCGTCGCCCAGCTGCAGAATGGCTTCGACGCCCTGCGGCTTGATGCGCAGGCTGACCGGCATGCCGTCCTGCATGCGGTGCGGCTGCAAGACCTCGGCCAGCCTGGCGGGATTCAGGTCGCAAGGCACGTCCATTTCCAGCTTGAAGCCGTACTGGATGCGCGCTTGCGCGATGTCGTAGGCCTTCTCGGCCGTGATGCGCAGGCCGCCGTTGAAGCGGTCTTCCGACACCTTGCCGACCACCAGCAGGAATTCGTCCTCCTTGAAGATGTTCTTGTTCTGCTCCAGCAGCTCGCTGTAGACCGTCACCTCGACCACGCCGGTCTTGTCGTCCAGGGCCACGATCAGGATCTTGCCGCGCTGGGTCATCTGGGTGCGCACGCCGGTGATCACGCCGCACAGCATGCGCGGGTCGCGCGAGGGTTCCAGGTCCTTCAGCTTGGTCTTGGCGAAGCGCCGCACCTCGGCTGCATAGGAGTCGAACATGTGGCCCGACAGGTAGTAGCCGAGCGCGGTCTTCTCTTCGGCCAGCTTCTGGCGGTCGGTCCACGGGATCGCCTTGACGTACTCGGGCGGGGCCACCAGGTCGGAGTCAATGCCGCCGAACAGGCTGACCTGGTTGGCGGCGGCCGCAGCCTGGCCCGCCGCTTCCATCGCGAAGCCGACCGTTGCCAGCAGCACGGAACGATCGACCCCGAATGCGTCCATCGCGCCCGCACGAATCAGCGATTCGATGGTGCGGCGGTTGATCTGCTTGCGGTCCACACGCATGCAGAAGTCGAACAGGTCCTTGAACTTGCCCCCTTCCGTGCGCGCGGCGATGATCGCCTCGATCGCTCCCTGCCCCGCGCCTTTCACGCCGCCCAGGCCGTAGCGGATGTTCGAGACCTGCTTGCCCGTCACCGAGCGAGGCTGGCCTTCCGGGGTGAAGCGGAAGTGCGATTCGTTGACGTCCGGCGGGAGGATCACGAGCTTGCATACTTCCTTCGCATCCTCGACCAGGATCTTGATCTTCTCGGTGTCTTCCATCGCCAGCGACATGTTGGCTGCCATGAACGCGGCGGTGTGGTGCACCTTGAGGTAGGCCGTGTGGTAGGACAGCAGCGCATAGGCGGCCGCGTGCGACTTGTTGAAGCCGTAGCCCGCGAACTTTTCCATCAGGTCGAAGATCTCGTCGGCCTTCTCGGTACTCAAGCCGTCCTTGGCGGCGCCGGCGCGGAAGATCTCGCGGTGCTCGGCCATCTCTTCGGCCTTCTTCTTGCCCATCGCGCGGCGCAACATGTCCGCGCCGCCCAGCGAGTAGCCGCCGACGATCTGCGCCATCTGCATCACCTGCTCCTGGTAGACCATGATGCCGTAGGTCTCGGACAGGATGGATTCGGTGCGCGGGTCCGGATAGTCGAACTTCTCGCCGTGCTTGCGCTTGCAGAAGTCGGGGATCAGGTCCATCGGGCCCGGACGGTACAGCGCCACGAGCGCGATGATGTCCTCGAAGCGGTCGGGACGCGCATCCTTCAGCATGCCCTGCATGCCGCGCGATTCAAGCTGGAAGATCGCGACGGTCTTGGCGTCGGACAGCAGCTTGTACGAGGGCCGGTCGTTCAGCGGCAGCGTTTCCAGGTTGAACCCGGCATCCTGCGGATCGAGCGCGCGGATATAGTTCACCGCGCGGTCGAGGATGGTGAGCGTGGTCAGGCCCAGGAAGTCGAACTTCACCAGGCCGACGGCTTCCACGTCGTCCTTGTCGTACTGCGAGACGACGCCGGCGTCGCCGCCCTGGGTGTACAGCGGGCAGAAGTCGGTCAGCTTGCCCGGCGCGATCAGGACGCCGCCGGCGTGCATGCCGATGCCGCGCGTGATGCCTTCGACCTGTTGCGCGAGGTCGAGCAGCTGCTTGACCTCTTCCTCGTTCTCGAGGCGTTCCTTGAGCAGCGGTTCCTCTTCGATCGCCTCGGCGATCGAGACCGGTTTGCCCGGCTTGAACGGAATCAGCTTGGAGATGCCGTCGCAAAAGTTGTAGCCGAAGTCGAGCACGCGGCCGACGTCGCGGATCGCGCCTTTCGCGGCCATGGTGCCGAAGGTGGCGATCTGCGATACTGCATCACGTCCATACAAATCTTTTACGTGCTGGATGACGAGTTCGCGCTTTTCCTGGCAAAAGTCGATGTCGAAGTCGGGCATCGAGACGCGTTCCGGGTTCAGGAAGCGCTCGAACAGCAGGTTGTACTTGAGCGGGTCGAGGTCGGTGATCTTGAGCGCATACGCGACCAGCGAACCCGCGCCCGAGCCGCGACCCGGGCCGATCGGCACGCCGTTGTTCTTGCCCCACTGGATGAACTCCGCCACGATCAGGAAGTAGCCCGGGAACTTCATCTTGATGATGGTCTGGTTCTCGAACTCGAGGCGCGCCTCGTAGCGCGGGCGCTCCTTCTCGCGCTGTTCTTCGTTCGGGTACAGCTGGACCAGGCGCTCTTCCAGGCCCTTCTTCGTCTCCGACACGAGGAAATCGTCGATGCTCATCCCGTCCGGGGTCGGGAAGTCCGGCAGCTGCGGCTTGCCCAGCGTGAGGGTGACGTTGCAGCGCCTGGCGATTTCCACCGAGTTGGCGAGCGCGCCGGGCAGGTCGGCGAACAGGATCGCCATCTCTTCCTGCGATTTGAAGCACATGGCTTCGTTGAAGCGGCGCACCCGCTTGGCATTGGCCAGCATCTCGCCCTCGGCGATGCAGACGCGCGCCTCGTGGGCGATGAATTCGTCCTTGTTCAGGAACTGCACCGGGTGGGTCGCCACCACCGGCAGGCCGAGGCGCCCCGCCAGCGCTACCGAGTGGCGCACGCCCTGCTCCTGGTTGGGCTGGCCCGCGCGCTGGATCTCGATGTAGAAGTGGCCCGGGAAGATGCGCGCCCAGCGCTGGGCGGCACGTTCCGCGCGCTCGATGTCGCCCTGGTCGATGGCCTGGCCAACGTCGCCAAAGCAGGCGCCCGACAGCACGATCAGGGCATTGGCCTGGTCGACGTCCGGCTCGAGGGTGGAGGTGGAGGTGGCCAGCGCTTCCAGCCATTCGGCGCGGAACTCGGCCCGACCCTTGTATTGATTGGTGAGCCAGGCTTTCGACAGCAGGTCGCACAGTTGCAGGTAGCCGGTGCGATTCTTGGCCAGGATCAGGAGGCGCGAGGGCTTGTCGCGGTTCTCGTCGTTGGTGATCCAGGCGTCCACGCCGACAATCGGCTTGATCCCCTTCCCGCGCGCCGCCTTGTAGAAGCGCACCAGGCAAAACATGTTGGCCAGGTCGGTCACGGCCAGCGCCGGCTGCTTGTCCTTGGCGGCGGCGCCCACGATGTCGTCGATGCGCACGAGGCCGTCGACGATCGAGTATTCGGAATGGACGCGCAGGTGGGTAAAAGTCGGGGAAGTCATCCCTGCATTTTACATCGGACGGCGCGATACGATGTTGTCAAAAGGCACCGCGCCACGGTGGAATTCAAGCCGTGGTACTGGCTTTCTTGCGCAGTTTCTGGAAGGGCCGGAACAGGAATTCGCGCAGGTTCCGGGCCTCGTCGTGTTCGTCGAGGCCGGTGTCCGGCCACTCGTTTTTCTTCGGGAAGTAAGCGGTGCGGAACACCGTATCCCAGACCGAGGAGAAGGAGCCGAAGTTGCGGTTCCAGTGCGGCTTTTCCACCGAGTGATGGATGCGGTGGAAGCGGTTGTCGGCCACGATGTAGCGGAGCGGCCCCAGCGATAGCTTGGTGTGCGAATGGATGTACTGGCCCTGGGCGCCGATCAGGAGCCAGGCGACGATCGGCACGAAGCCCGGATCGACGCGGATCAGGAGGCTCATCGGGATGATGATGAAGGGAATGCGGAAGATCTCTTCGGTCCAGTGGTGATTGCTGTTCCACGCGCTCATCTCGCGGATCGCATGGTGCTCCGCATGGAAGGCCCACAGGAAGGCCCAGGTGTGCTGGGCGCGGTGGAACCAGTAATAGAAGAAGTCGCTTGCCAGCACGGCCAGGACCGGCGCCGCAATCCAGCCGAGCACGGTGATGAACTTGTTATCGGAAGCGAAATATTCGCCCAGGCTGATGATGACCAGCGGCTGCACGCCGAGGCGGTTCCACAGCGCGTTGAAGACCGTGAGCAGGGTCACGGTGATGACGATGTAGACGAACCAGAACATGGCGCCGCGCAGGCGCGACTTGAGCGAATACTTGTTCCAGCCGAACACCAGTTCGAGCGCGAGCAGGATCATGGAGGCGGTCAGGATGCGCCATCCATAGTCGAGCATGCCCTTGCCTGCCAGCGTCAAGTACTCCATCGTCTGCGTTCACCGTCCAGTAAATGTGCCGGACATCATAGCCGAAAACGGAGTTTCGTAGCGTGGGCGGGGTACATCAGGCCAGTGGCCTGATGTACGAACGCCCACGCGGTGATAGTTTGCTGCAAGATCATCCGGCACGAAATCGGAGCCGGCAACGATCACCGCGTGGGCGGCATAGCCGCCCACCCTACGACACCGTGGCCACGGCAGTCGTGCGCCCCGCCCCATAGCTGCGCCGCATGCGCAGGAAAGGCTCCTCGACGATATGGTAGCTGAGCGTCGACAGCGCCCAGGTGGCGCCGTAGGCCACCGCCAGCATGATGGCCGCGTCCAGCCAGGGCTGGCCGGTCGGCGCCACCACCCCGATGCGGGCGGCGAAGATGTGCAGCAGGCCCATGTGCAGCAGGTAGAAGGAAAAGCTCACCTTGCCGCCCTGGCCCAGCGCCCGCTCGAGCGGCCCCGGCAGGCGCGGCGCGAAGCTGACCCAGGCCAGGATCAGCGCGGCCCAGCCGGCGCTCTCGAGCATCGACCAGTAGATCCAGAACGAGGACTTGGGCACGGCGCCGAAGGGGGCGACGCGGTGCATCAGGGCGGTATTCCACATCACCAGGGCGATGCTGGCGAGCAGCAGCAGCGGGGCGAAGCGCGCCAGCTGCGGCTGCCAGCGCCGGTAGAGCATGGCCGCCGCCATGCCGATCAGGAACTGGTCGAAGCGCCCGACCCAGGTGCTGAAGTACATCAGCGTGCTGTTGTCGTTGACGGTGTACGCGGCCACCTTGAAGAAGGCCATCAGCACCAGCCAGCCGCCCAGGTAGGCGATCCCGCGCTCGAGCGTGAAGCGGGCCAGGAAAGGGAAGACCAGGTAGAACAGGAATTCCAGCGAGATGGTCCAGGCGGCGCCGGTGATCACCGTGCCCGAGGTGGGGGCCAGCCCGAGGTTGGAAGCGAACAGGTAGAGCAGGTCCTGGGGCGCGAACTTGTCGCGCCCGATCGAGGTGGCGACCAGGAAAATCACGAGATACAGCGGCAGGATGCGCAGTACCCGGTTGCGCAGGAAGTCGCGGTAGACGATCTCGCGCCCCGCCCCGTGCTGGTGCAGGGCGATCTGCATGAACAGGAAGCCCGACAGCGTGAAGAACAGGCCGACCCCGGTATGCCCTTCGGTGATGAGCGCCGTCCACGGTCCTCCCAGCCGGATGCCGCCGTTGCCGGCGTATTCGAGATGGAAGTGGAACAGGAAGACCAGGGTGGCGGCGAGCCAGCGCAGCTGGTCGAGCCGGGGGTTGTACTGGATGTTCAGCGAATGCATGGGTGGGTCGGCCTGTTATTGTATGGACAAGGCCTGTCTTTATCATTCCAACATTCTACTGTGGAACCTGGTGCCCCAATCAGCTTTAGCAGCTGAAACTAGCTCAAGAAACTCACGGAAGAACAATCTTGAAAACGCCGGCATACGTTGCCAGGACGAGCTGCTTCGAGCCCATCCAGTGTAACTGTGCACCCAGTGGCAAGATGCCTGGAAGTGGCTGAGATTCCGCGTCACCGATCTGGAAGGCCGTGCCGGCAACCGAACTCACCTGACCCGCCGGATCGATCTTGCGCAGGACACCCTCCTTGCCGAGGACATACAGGTTGCCGTCCGGGTCCCGTGCCAGGAGCGTAGGAGTATGAAACTGCGCGCTTCCAGCCGGGCCATCCAGATAGGCAGCGACGCCACTGCCGGCGAAGACCGAAACGACGCCCTGCGGAGATATCTTGCGGATGACATGTCCGGTCGAGTCCGCATAATAGGCATTCCCGGCACCGTCGAGCACGAATCCCGTCGTCCTTCCGGGAGCGTCGAGGATGATCGTGCTGACGACGCCGGCAGGAGTGAGCTTGCGCAAGCCTACCCCAGGCGCGGAACCGTAGTACTGCTCCAGCACGAGCACATTTCCCTGGGCGTCGATTTTCACATCGACGATGTTCTCGAAGCGCGCCTGCTCGCCCACGCCGTCCACCTTGCCAAGATCGCCAAGCTTGCCGGCGAATAGCTGCAGCTCGCCCGATGGGGTGCGCCTCACGATGCGGCTGGGGGCTTCCGAAATGTAGGCATTCCCATGCTGGTCCAGGGCCAAGGCATCGGCAGAAACGAGCATGGCGGAAATGTCGCGCCCCATCAACGACTCGGGCTGCGTGCGCCGGACCGGGAGCGTCGTTGCCAGGCCGCCTGCACTGACCTTGACCAGATCGCTACCAGTCAGCACGTGCAAGCTGCCATGCTTATCGGTCGTGGCTGCATCGATATAAGAGAAGGCGGCCTGTCGGCCCGCTCCGTCGGCTCGGCCCAGCTTCCAGGTCCGGCCCGCGAGCGTGCGCACTTCGCCGCTCCGATCCATCACGCGCACTGTCGCCTGGTCGGCGAAATAGACGAGGCCGCTCTCGGCCACGCCGAGTGCTACGGCATTGCCCAGCTCAGCGACCCCAAACACACCATCGCGCTGCTGGCGGTAGCCGAAATCGCCGCTGTCGACGCCTGTCAACAGCGTGACGGTTGGGCTATTGCCGTTTGCGCCGCTGATCCTCTTGATACCGTGCGCGCCTCCAATGACGAGCAGATTGCCCTCCCCATCGAGGGCAAGGCCGCTACCTGTGATTCCCTTCACGACGGTGCTGACCCTGCCAAGCGTATCGATCTTTCGGATCGCCGCGTTTCCCCGGTCATTCACATACAGCGTGCCATCGCGTCCAAACACCAGACCATTCACCTGGTTGAACCGGGCGTTGGCCGCGCTGCCATCCACATAAGCCTGTTCGGTCTTGCTGCCTGCATAGGTAGTGACCGTTCCATCCGGAGTCACCTTGCGCAGCGCAAAATTGCCTGCCTCCGATACGACCAGGGTACCGCTTGCGTCCATCGCGATCGCCCAGGGCGAGAAAAAGCGTGCGGCGGCACCCTGCGCGTCGACAGCGCCGCGCGAAGAGCCGGCCAGCGTCGTGACGTTCCCTGCAGGGTCGATCTTGCGGATACGGTGGGTGTTCCATTCGGTGACATACAGATTGCCGGCAGCGTCGCGCACGATCCCGCCCGGTTGCGATAAGCGCGCCGTGCTGCGATTACCATCTACCGAGCGGGCGTCATTTCCGAGGCCGGCAATCGTGGTGACGACACCCGATGGAGTAATGCGGCGGATAGTGCCCGAAGTATGATCGGTCATGTAGATATTGTCGCTCTCGTCGAAAGCGACCCCGCCGACCTCAAAAAATGCAAACCGTGCCCGATCGCCAGTGCCGTCGACCGTGCCCATGCCGCCAAGGCTTCCGGCAAGAAGGTAAATGCCCGGCTTGTCCACAGTGGCCACGAGCTGGGAAACCGTTGCATCGACAAGCCCTTGAGCGGCGCTGGGAGTGATACCTGAGCCGACGTCGGCCAGCAGGCTGCGTGCGGTCGCCGAGGCATTCTCTCCGGTGTAGCTGCTCGCAGCAAGTGGGGTGTTCAGCGATTGCGTAAATAGATCCGCCGCCATGATCTTGGCGTTGATGATGTCGCGGTCGGCCTGTCCCGCCCCTGCCATGATTGCCAGGGCTGCCACGCCGCGCGTCATTGCGCCCTTGTCGATGTTGCCGGCCCAGAAATCCAGGCCCCCCGCGTCTGCGTTGCGATTGAAGAGATTGCGGTAGATGGCGTTGACGAAGGCCCTGTTATCTCCAGGGTAGAGAATGGAAGACTCTGCGCTGGTGCCGAAATTATCGACGAGAATACGAATGTCGGGTTTGGCGTTGTAGGCGTCATACATCCCGGCGACTTCGGTCGGCGCACCGGCTTGTGCATAGGCATTCGCAAAAAACGCCAGGCCGGCCGGGTCCGCCGGCCGGCCGAAGTAGGCGACATAAATCCGCTGCAGGAGCGGCAGGTAGTTTGCCGCCACGGGTGCAGCCAGGCTTTGTACGCTCGCCCTGGTTGCCGACTGGGCGACAGTACTGCCCTGCACCTGACCGTCACCGCATGCGCTCAGCACGGCCAGCATCATCATCGTGCCGATCAATCGTGTAGCGTACAGTTGGGTCGGTTTCATGGGTGTCGTAGGCCAAGGGAGATACCAACTATTATAGATTGATTATTAGAAAAAAAATGCGTTTAACAAATGGTCAAATGCCGCGTGACCGATTCTCCGACAAGGTCCGTAGCGCTTGCCCCCCTGAAGCGGCGGCTGCCTTATAATAGCCGGCTGTCCTCACCGTTTTTCTCTTCTCGCAGCCATGCACGTCAATATCGCCGCTTACAAATTCGTCACCCTCGATCATCTCGAAGACATGCGTCCGGCCTACCAGGCGCTGTGCAACGAGCTCGGCCTGAAAGGGACGATCCTGCTGACGCCGGAAGGCATCAATATGTTCGTGTCCGGTCCGCGCGAGCAGATCGACGGCTTCCTGGCCTGGGTGCGCAGCGACGCCAGATTGGCCGACCTCGAGTGGAAGGAGAGCATCTCGAGCGAACAGTCGCACAAGCGCATGCTGGTGAAGATCAAGAAGGAAATCATCACCATGCGCATGCCGCTCATCAAGCCGGAACTCGGCCGTGCGCCCTCGGTCGATCCGAAGACGCTCAAGCGCTGGCTCGACCAGGGCCACGACGACGAGGGCGTGCCGGTGGTGATGATGGAAACCCGGAATGCTTTCGAAGTCGACGTCGGCACCTTCCAGAACACGCTCGACTACCGCATCGAGAAGTTCACCGAATTTCCGGAGGTGGCGGCCCGCCACAAGGATGAGCTGGCCGGCAAGACGGTCGTGACCTTCTGCACCGGCGGCATTCGCTGCGAGAAGGCCGCGATCCACATGAAAGACATCGGCTACGAGCGCGTCTACCAGCTCGACGGCGGCATCCTGAAGTATTTCGAGGAGGTCGGCGGCGACCATTACCAGGGCGACTGCTTCGTGTTCGACTATCGCACGGCGCTCAACCCGAAGCTCGAGCCGACCGAAACCACGCAGTGCTTCGCCTGCCGCGCCGTGGTGACGCCGCGCCAGCAGCTCGCTCAGGAGTATGTTCCAGGGGTATCGTGCCCGCATTGCGCAGGCAAGGATGATGCTGGCCGTGCGCAGGCCGCACATGGCGGCCAGGAACCGGCGACCTGGTAAGCCAGCAGGAGGGCCGGACTGCGCCGCCCTCCCCTTAGCACGCCCTTCTTCCGAAGCCTCGGCTGATTCTGCCGCGCCAGTACGCTACCTGCGCCATGCCGCGTCCTTGTGCAGCTTCGGATGCTTCACCGGTCTCGCCTGCATGGCGAACCGTCTCCCCTCATAATATTTCAAAAACCGTACTATTCTGAAATAAAATTTCAGACAAAGGCGATATCGTCAAAGCCCATACCGGTCGGCGTACCAACGATCTTGGCAATCGCATCATCGATCAGGCCCGGCTGCGAGTAGGTCGCGCCGGCTTCCAGGCTCGTTACTTTGGAAATGTAGTCGATCGCAATATTGACGGCCGTACCCTGGTAGGCGCTGCGTTCGGCGGCGGTATCGATACGGTTGGTGAACAGGGTCGATACGCCGACCTTGGCGTTGAATGCGACGCGGTCGTTGTTCTGGGCGCCTGACGCAATGCCGGTCACGACATTACCAATAGTTAGCGAGCCGTTGTTGAGTGCATTGATCCAGAACTGCATGCCGGCTTCGTCACCTGCACGATTGAACAGGTTGTCATACACTTCTGTCACCAGCGCGCGATTGTCCTTGCCGCCGTAGGTTGCCTGGTATTCCGCCGAAGCGGAAAATGCCTGTGCAATGTTTTGATAGGCATTCGGATCGGTCTGCATCTGGCCCACCCAGAAAGCCAGGCCGGTCGGATCAGCTGGACGGCTGAAATAAGCCACATACAGTTTTTGTACTTCATTCACATAATCAGTTGCCATCACGGCCTCCTCATCAAATTGGTAATGAAAATATACCGTAACCAAAGGAACAAGGTCGCTTTTTACTCAGCCGTGCGCAGGTAATTTCTTCAATTAAATCAATTACATACAGAAATTTATTTCTCGTCGGAATGGCAAAGTAGGCGGTTTTCGTGGCATGCGGCAGACCGCTGAAATGCCGCCAAAATGAGCAGCCATGCGGGTTCCAGCGGATGAGTTGGCGCGCGTGAGCGGACGCTTTTGCGCGCTAAAAACATGCGTATCAGAAAGTAAATGCTGCACACGACAGTAAGTCGGCCGGCTTACCGGCGTGCAAGATGTGGTAGCAGGGAGACAAGCTAGATGGCGGCGAAGCCGGCCCTGCTGCCCATCCCGTAGCAGCTCAGTGCAGCGCCGCCGCCCCTTGCGCCGTCGTCACGGCTATCCATGCCGGCCACAGATCCATCGGCCATTCGGCATTGCGGTACTGGTCGTGGATGATGGCCAGCCACTGCCGCAGCGGCTGTTGTTCGAAGCTGAAGTCCCACGCCCTCGCATCGTCCGGCGCCTCGCTGGCCCGGAACGTCAGTGCAAGCGCATGCGCTCCCCTGGCCACGGTCACGGCCTGCACCAGTACAGTGTCGCCGGAGCCGGCCGGCACGGCCGCCTGGGGCGCCAGCGCGCCGCGCGCGGCCTCCTGCGCGAATTCCTGCATCAGGGACGCGCGGGCATCGTCATGCGCATTCCCGTCCAGCCAATCCAGCAGCACAGGCAGCAAGCGGTCCGACAGGCGGCGGGTGAGCCACAGGCACACCAGCGCGCCGTCCGCGCATTCGCCCGTCAGCCGGAGCCGGTCTTCGGTTTCCACCCAGACCGTGGTGACACGCTGCAACGCCGGCATCAGCGCTGGAAGTAGGCCGCGAGCGCACGGATGTCCTGGTTGCCGATATTGCCGGCCAGTCCGCGCAGGCGCAGGTTCGCCAGCAGGTAGGTGTAGCGCGCCTGGGCCAGGTCGCGCTGGCTGGTGAACAATTGCTCCTGAGCGGCCAGCAGGTCGAGGTTGATGCGCACGCCGCCCTTGATGCTCTGCTCGGTAGCCGTCATCAGGAGCTTGGCCGCCTCGACCGCCTTGACCAGTGCATCGATCTTGCGCACGCTGCTCTGGGCCTGGCTGTGCGCCCGGCGCAGTTCTACTGTGACCTTGTCGCTGCGCACATCCAGTTCGGCGCGGGCGCGCTCGTAGATGGCGGCCGCCTGGCGCGTCTGCGCATTGATGGCGCCGCCCTGGTACAGCGGAATGTTCACCTGCACGCCGAGCGAGCGGTTGATGTTTTCCTCGCCGATCGTGTTGATGGTCTCGTTGTTGCCCTTGCTGTAGCTGGCGACGAAGTCGACGCGCGGCAGGTGCCCCGATTTCATGCGGCCGATGTCCAGGCGCGCGTTCTCCACGTTGAGGCGGGCCACGGCCAGGTCGTTGTTGTTGGCCAGCGCCAGCTTCTGCCACTCCTCGAAGGAGGCCGGCGACAGCGGCGTCGGGCGGAAGTCCGCCGACAGCCGATCCAGCTCGCCGGCCGGGCCGCCGATGATGCCTTCCAGGACTTCACGCTGGGTGCGCGCATTGTCCTGCGCCTCGATCAGCTCCGCTTCGGCCACTTCCAGGCGCGCCTGGGTTTCCAGCATGTCGGTGCGGGTGCCCTCGCCCTTTTCGAATACGCGCGCATTCAGCTTCTGCTGCTCGGCGTACATATCGCGCTGCACACGGGCGAGCGCCACCTGGTCCTCGGCGAACAGGGCGTCCATATAGGCGCTGGCGACGCGCACCGCGACCTCGTTGGCGTCGGCCTCGAACTGCTCGGCGCCCTGGGCGGCCTGCACCTTGCCCTGGCGGTAGCGCTGCCACGCTTCCACGTTGAACAGCGGCTGGCGCATCTGCACCACCGAGGAACGGCTCAGGTATTTCTGGTGGCTGATCCCCTTGCGCGGCACGCCGCCAATGATCTGGTCGGTTTCCCGCTCCAGGTTGGTCCGGTTGACGCTGTGGCTGCCGGACACGGCCGGCAGCAGGTTGGAACGCCCGAGTATCCGGTTTTCCCTGGCCGCCTCGTTCGCGTAGTAGCCCATGCGGTAGGTCGGGTCGTTCTTGAGCGCGGCCGCGTAGGCCTGCTCCAGGCTCACGGCGCCGGCATTGCCGGCCGCGGCCAGGGCCGCCGCCAGCGCGCCGGCGCGCAGCAGGATGGAATGGCGTGTGGTCATGCGCGGCACCCTCATTCTCCTCCCACGGCAGCGGGAATGCGGTCGATCACCGGACGCAGCAGGTAGTTCATCATCGTGCGTTCGCCGGTCTTGACGAACAGTTCCACCGGCATGCCGGGGATGACGTTCAGCTTGTTTGCCGCGATCTTCTTCGCGCCTGCCGGGGTCACCTTCACGCGCACCACGTAGTACGGCATGCCGGTCGCCTCGTCGACGGTACGGTCGGCCGAGACCTTCACCACTTCACCCTCGATATGCGGGGTCGTGTTGACGTTGAAGGCCGAGAACATCAGCTCCACCGGCAGGCCGGGCTGCACCTTGTCCACCAGGTTGACCGGCAGCTGGCCTTCGACCACCAGCGCGTCGTTGGTCGGCACGATGTCCATCATCTTGAAGCCCGGCGGGATCACGCCGCCGTTGGTAAACACGGCCGAGTCCACCACGATGCCGTCGGCCGGCGACTTCACCTCGACGCTTTGCAGCTCGAAATTCTGCGCTTCCATGCGCGCGGCCAGCGCTTCGGCTTCCTTGCGCATGTCGGTCAGCTGGCTCCGCACTTCCTTCTGGTAGTCTGCCATCACCTGGGAACGGCGCAGGTTCAGCTCCATCACCTGGCGCTGGGCACGGCCGATGTTGCCGATGTCTTCCGAAATCTGGCCGCCCAGCTGCGAATAGGTGCGCTCCAGCTCGAGCAGGCGGTTGCGGGCCACGTAGCCATCCTTGGCCAGGTCGCGCATGCCGCCCAGTTGTTCCTTCAGGAAGCCCATCTGCTCCTTCTTGCTGTCGCGCGATTCTTCCAGGCCGCGGATCTGCAGCTTGAGGCCGGCAATGGTCTCGTTGACGCTCGACAGTTCGCTTTGCAGCGCGATCTGTCGCGACTGCAGCAGCTGCTCCTGCAGGCGCATCATCTCGGCCACGCGCGGCTCGCCACGGCGACTGGTCAGTTCTTCCGGGAAGGCGATGCCGCTGCGGTTGCCCATCTCGGCCAGCAGGCGCGCCTCGCTGGCGCGGGCGGACAGGTACTGGGCGTCGGTCATCTCGACCGCCGAGCGGGCCACGACCGGGTTCATGCGCACCAGCACCTGGCCGCGCTTGACCACGTCGCCATCCTTGACCAGGATTTCCTGCACCGTGCCGCCGACCTGGTGCTGCACGGCCTGGCGGTTCGATTCCTTCGACACAGTGCCAGACAGCGGCACGCCCTTGTCGAGCGGCGCGGTGGTGGCCCACAGCATGAAGCCGACAAAGCCGATCACCACCACGATCCAGCCGAAGCGCGCATAGCGGCGCGCGTCGGTATTCACTTCCAGCGGCGTCACCTCGTGCGAGACGACGTCCGTGGTTTCACTTTTAAGCAATTTCATTGGTTGGTCTCTCCGGTAGCCGCATTCGCGCTGGCCTCGGCCTGCGCGCGCTGTTGTGCCGCCTGCTGTGCCGCGGCCTGCTGGGCGGCGGCCTGCTGGGCGGCGGCCTGCTGGGCAGCAGCTTGCTGCTGGGCCTGCTGCTGGGCCTGCAGCTTCTTGTTGGCTTCCTGCAGCGCACCCAGCACTTCATTGGTCGCGCCGAAGGCCTGTACGGCGCCGTCGCGCATCAGCAGCAGCTTGCTGGTCACGCCCAGCACGGTGGTGCGGTGGGTGATCAGGACGATGGTCTTGCCGCGCTGGCGCAGGTCGACCACGGCTTGCACCAGGGCCTGTTCGCCGACGTCGTCCAGGTTCGAGTTCGGCTCGTCGAGCACGATCAGCGAGGGGTCGCCATACATGGCGCGGGCCAGGCCGAGGCGCTGCTTCTGGCCGCCGGACAGGCCGGCGCCGCCGTCGCCCAGCTTGGTGTCATAGCCCTCAGGCATGTGCAGGATCATGTCGTGCACGCCGGCGCGCTTGGCCGCCAGCACCACCTTCTCTGCATCGACTTCGCCGAAGCGGGCGATGTTCTCGCCGATGGTGCCGCTGAACAGCTCGATGTCCTGCGGCAGGTAGCCGACGTGCGGCCCCAGCTCGCCCTTGTTCCAGTGGTAGATGTCGGCATTGTCGAGGCGAACCTTGCCCATCGCCGCCGGCCACACGCCCACCAGCAGGCGCGCCAGCGTGGACTTGCCCGAACCGCTCGGGCCGATCACGCCCAGCACGTCGCCCGGCACGATGCCGAAGCTGACGTTCTTCACGATCGGGCTCTTGGCGCCCGGCGGACCGGCGGTGACGCCTTCGACGGTCAGCATGCCCTGCGGCTTCGGCAGCGGCATGCCCGCTTCGCGCGCCGGATTGGTCTCCAGCAGCATGGTCAGGCGCTCGTAGGCATTGCGGGTCGAGCCCCAGGACTTCCACACCGCGATCACCTGCTGCACCGGCGCCAGCGCGCGGCCGACCAGGATCGAGGCGGCGATCATCATGCCCGGGGTCATCTTGTTTTCCAGGACCAGCAGCGCGCCGAAGCCCAGCACCAGCGATTGCAGCGAAACCTGCACGAACTTGGTCGCGGACGCCACCTTGGCGGCCTTCTCGCTGGCTTCCGCCTGCAGCTGCAGGAAGCGGCCATGGGTCATGAACCAGCGCTGGATCAGGTTCGGCAGCATGCCCATCGACTCGATGACTTCGGCGTTGCGCAGGTTGTTGGTCGCCATCGTGCTCGAGCTGATCGCCAGCTTGTTCGCTTCCGTCAGCGGCTTCTTGGTGACGCGCTCGTTGACATAGGCCAGCACCACGAGCACCAGGGTGCCGCCCAGCGCGAAAAAGCCCAGCGCCGGCGAGAACATGAAGATCACGATCAGGTAGATCGGGAACCAGGGCGCATCGAAGAAGGCGAACAGGCCGTTCCCGGTGAGGAACTGGCGGATGGTCGTGAGATCGTTCAGCGCCTGGCCGGCGTTGCCGCCGGCCTGCTTCAGGTTCTGCTCGAAGGCGGCGGTGTACACGCGCTTGTTCATCTGCATGTCGAACTTGGCGCCGACCCGCACGAGCACATAGGAACGCACCAGTTCGAGGCCGACCATGAGCAGGTAGGCGCCCAGCATCAGCACGGTCAGCATCACCAGGGTGAGCTCATTGCGGCTGGCCAGCACGCGGTCGTACACCTGCAGCATGTACAGCGAGGGCACCAGCATCAGGAAGTTGATGATGGCGCTGAAGGTGCCGACGGTCCAGAACGTGCTCTTGAAAGTGAGCAGGACCTGTTCGATCTCGTTTTTCTTGTTGAAGAGTTTGGTATTCATCGGGATCCGATTGACAAAGAATGTGCGCCCTTCTCTGTCAAGCGAACTCGACCGGAAAAGCGAGCAGACATTATCGCTTAAATTCCGACAAAAATGTGACGCAGATCACATTTTCACAACCAAATGTGTCGCGGGGGCATCATGCGGATCGTCGCTCAGGTCTCGTGCAGCGGTGGCGTGCGCGTCAAAACCTGATAGAGCGATGGCCGGCAGTGCGGCGGCTCTCCTATAGGAAAGAGAGCCGCCACAAGCGGCCGGAAGCGCGTTGCTACGCGGACGCCCTTCCTAGCACGCGATCTGCAGGGCGTCGAGAACCGGCAGACGGTCAGTACGGAATTCGTTCGCCATCTCGACGACGACCTGCACTTCCTCTTCCGGCGTTTCCGGCAACTTGCCGTGCTTGAGCACGCGCTGGCCCTGGGCAGCCATGATACGCAGGATGAAGCGTGCCCAGCCTTCTGAGCTGTCCAGGCCATCTGCGCGCGCGAGCAGTATCAGTTGTTCGATGCGCGACACGGGGACCGCGCCGGCGATGACGGGCGAAGCCAAGGCCGAGACGGCATCGGAATAGCGCGCCTGGTCGCACAGTTTCCGGTTGAAGGCACGCGCGTGCGGCGCTGCTGCGGCAATGGATGCCTCGTCCTGTACGGGGTACAGGTTACCTTTGCCTACCAGGATCGTCATGGCCTCGAGCAGATTGCTGAACTCGATGCCCTTGCCCTCGATGGCACGCTCGATATCGTGCAGCGAGCGGACCTGGAAATCGCCCATCAGGTCCATCACGGGCTGGTAGATGGCGGCATCCATCTTGCCCTCGCCCAGCACGCCGGTCACGCTCAGCGTCAGCTTGTCCTTGGGGGTGGCCATGACGAAGCGCTGCTGGCGCAGCAGTTCGACGCGCTGGATGCCGGACAGGGGGCGCAGGCCCTTGACCCAGTAGTCACGGCGGAACTGGCTGTTGACCATGAAATCGCGCACGGTCTCCCTGAACATCCGGTCCGGGATCTCGTTGATGATCTTGCGCTGCTCATCCGACAGGTTGATCGAGTCGATGTGCTCCAGCAGGTGTGCCGAACAGGCGTAGGTCAGCTTGGCATCGTCCAGCCAGCCGTGCATCTTGGAGATCGACATCGGCAACCAGTCGCTGTTGAAGTACTCGTGCGCGACGTAGTGGCGGTTCTGCGTCTTGAGCGCCTCCAGACGCGCGGCGATCTGGGGGTTGGCGCGGCCGAACAGGGCGCCGCTGGCCATGACTTTTTCGGCGAACGCGATGGAGCCGTCGATGCGCGACACGATGCCGGCGCCCTCCGCACCCATCAGTTGAGCATGCTCGGTCAACAGGTCCCGCATCGGCGCCATGGCCGCCCAGCCGGGCTGGGTGTTATAGCTGATATAGAGCACGCCGCCGACCTTCAGCTTGCGGCGTGCGAAGTCGACGATGACGCGGCGATTCTCGTCCGAGATCCAGCTCCAGATGCCGTGCAGGCCGATGAAGTCGAAATCGGGGAGGTCCGGACGATTGCAGAATTCTTCAAAAGCGGCGTCGTGCAGGTGCACGCTGGCGCCGCTGGCGGCGCCCAGCTCCTGCGCGAATCCGGCCTGGGCGGGATTGAAGTCGGTACCGTGCCACTCGACCGTCGAGGCGCTCGCATGCGCATTGATGCTGATGCCCTGGCCGAATCCGAGTTCGCAGGCGGCGCTCGCATCCGGAGCGGCATAGCCTGCCTTCAGCAGGGCGAAGCGGGCGCGTAAAGGGTTCAGCTCGCCATAGTATCCGTGGGTGTAAGCAATGTCGGCTACATAGCCGCCCGTCCAGTCTGACATACCTGCTCCGTCCGCTAAAAAAGCCACATCTTAGCATCGCAAGCCGCGACAAAAACGAGGGCGGGAAGAAATTCCATTGCCTGGCGGTGAGCAAACGAAAAAAAACCCCGGCACCGAAGTGCCGGGGTTTTTGATCTCAACCGGGATCCGTCAGGACGGATCCGGGAAGCGATTACACCATTTCGAAGGTGCCCGAAGTGATGTTGAACGAGCCTGCGCTCAGGTCCATCGCGCCGGTGATCTTGACGATCATGTCATGGCCGTTTTCGAAGGTGCTACCGTTACCGACGCCGGTAGCAGCATCCATCACGATGTAGGTGTTGCCACCGAACACGAACCATGCCAAGCCATTGGCGCCGATCGAGTTGATCGCGGCGTTGGCGTAGTCCTGGAACACGGCGGTGCCGATGTCCAGAGCAACAGCTGCCGACGAGAACGAGGTAGCGCCAGCGAAGTCGATCACGTCGCCCGACGACAGATCGGCGATGGTAGCTGCCGAGTTGACGTTGGTCGATGCCACGTTGATGTTGAACGTGTCGCGGCCAGCGCCGCCGACCAGGGTGGACAGGCCAGCGTTCGCGGTCAGGCTGTCGTTGCCGGCGCCGCCTTCCAGACGGTGGGCAGCGGTGCCGGTAGCGATCAGGCTGTCACCAGCGGTGCCGCCCATGATGGTCTGAGCAACGGTGCCGTTGGTGCTTGCGGTCAGCGAACCGGTCAGTGCGCTGGCGTTGACGCTGGTCAGGGCGACGACGTTGGCGTTCAGGGTCAGGTTCACGTTGCTGTTACCAGTGATGGTCACCGACTTCAGGGCTGCATCGCTCAGTTCCAGCGAGGCGGTTTCCACCGCATCGTTACGGCCATCGCCGTTGTCGTCCAGGCGAATGTCGCTTGCGTTGATGTTGATGGTCTCAACACCCGCAGCAGTCACGATGCCAAACGCAGCGTCGGCGCTCACAACCTTGGTGACGATGTTCAGCACGTCAGCGGTACCAGTTGCATCAGCCAGGGACACGGTGGTGCTGGTTGCGCCGCCGCTCAGTTCCAGGGTGCCGTTGTTGACGAACTTGTTCAGCGTCAGCGCGGCAGCAGCCGTGCCAGCTGCGGCAGCAACGGTCTCGACCGAGGTCGAGCCGATGGTGTCTGCTGCACCGCCGCCGGTGGTTGCCGAAGCGGCGCCCACGGTGAACGGGGTATTGGCAGCAGCGGCAGTGATGGTGATCTTGCCAGCTGCGGCGGTTGCGACGTAAGCAGCATCGGCGTCGATCAGCGCGGCCAGGGCAGCAGCAGCGGTGGTCGCGTCGTAGATGCCAGCGGCGGTGGTGAAGGTCGTCGCGCCAACCGTGATCGACACGGTGTCGGCTGCGTTGTCGGTTGCACCGGTCACGGTCACTTCGGTCACTTCCGCAACCGGAGCGGTAGCAGCGCTACCGGCAGCGATGACGTAGGCGATGTCGTTCAGGTTCGACATGTCGACGGTGCGAGCAGCACCGGTGGTCACGCCAACCTGCACGCGATCGAAGCCGGCGAACTTGGTTTCGAAGGCTGCAGCACCCGACAGGATCTCGGCATCGGCCGAGCTCATTGCCAGGGTATCGGTACCGTCGCCGCCGTTCAGCACGACGCTCGAGGTGGTGGTGCCGGCCGCCAGCATCAGCATGTCGTCGCCTGCGCCCAGGACGACGTCCTTGGTGATCGCGGTCGCGGTCAGGGTCACGTTGTCCACGCCGGCGCCGCCGGTGTAGGTCGCGGTGGTGCCCAGGGTAGCGCTCACGGTGCCGGTGGTGCCGGTGGTGGTGACCGACTTGGCGACCAGGTTGCTGCCCAGGCTGACACCAGCCGAACCGGTCACGGTGACGGTTTCCAGCGCGGTCAGGGTCGAACCGGTAGCGACGTTCAGCACCTTGTCGCCAGCGACGGTCAGGTCCTTGACTGCAGCTGCGTTCAGGCCGAAGCTCGAATTGGCGCCGGTGGCGGTCACGTTCAGGGTGGTCAGGGTGGTGCCCAGATCAACGCCGTGTGCGACTTTGTTGACGGTCAGGCCCAGGGTGGTCTCGTCCGAACGAACGACTGCGGCGCCAGCGCTGTTTGCCAGCGACAGGGTGGTCAGCGCGTTCAGGTCGGCGCCGGTGTTGCCCAGGTCTGCCGAAGCGTAGCCGTTCAGGGTCACGGTGGTGATTGCTGCTGCAGCGGCGTCGGACACGGTCACTGCGCCGTAGGCGATCGTGTTGCCGGACTCGTCGGCAGCGGTCGAGCCGGTGCCGGCGGTCTTCACCTGGGTCGGAGCACGGGTAGCGTCGAGAACGAGTGCCGCGGTGCCGGTGAAGGTCAGGTCGGCTTCGTCGTTGTCGTTCGCGGTGAAGGTCACGGTCTTGCCCGACGCGGCGGCCGAGGTCCAGTTCGAACCGACGGCGCCGAAGACGCCAGCAAAGTAGCCGTTGGCAACCGGGCCGGTCTGCGACTGGGTGTCAAGTGCGGTCAGGTTGGCGAAGGCCGAAGCGACTTGCTCAGCGGTCAGGTCCTTGGTGGCGGTGAACGACAGGCCGTTGATGGTCAGGGTCTCGTTTGCCTTCATTGCGGTGAAGGTCACAACGCTGGTTTCCTTAACTGCAGCGACGGCAGCCTTGGTGACGGTGGCGAGCGCCTTAGTCTGGTTGATTGCTACTGAGGTGGTCTTGCCATCACCGGTTGCGGTAATCGCATTAATGGTGGAAGCTGCGTCAGCGTCGCTGTTAGCGGCGCTGTTGCTTGCAGCTGCATTGACGGTGATGCTCGAACCGCCCTTGACGTTGATCGCGCCACCGTTCTGGGCGTTCGTCGCATTGGAACCCAGGTTGGAGTTGACAACGACTGCGCCGGTGGCTGCGGTGGTCTGGCCAACGTTGATGGTACCCGCACTCCCATGGGTCGAAGTTGCGTTCACAGTGACGGTCGAGCCGCCATCGATCTCGATTGCCTGGTTTGATTGCTCGGCCGAGGTCACCGAGAGAGCGCCGGTCGAACCGCTCAGATCGATCTTGCCGCTCTGGCTGGTTGCCGACACGCTCTGGCTTGCGCCGCCGACCACGTTGATGGTGCCCTGGGTGCCGGTCACGCTGACAGCGGTAGCCGAGCCAGCGGTCACGTCGGCATCGATTGCCTGGGTGACGTTGACGTTGGTCACGCCGGTGATGTTGGCGCTGGTGGTGTTGACATTCGCCTTGCCAGCCGAACGCACGTTGATGACTTCAACGCTGTTCAGGGTGATGCTCGGATCGATGGTCGAGTTGCCAACCAGGTCGACGATGTTCAGGGTGTCGACGCCCACGCCGCCATTCAGGATGTCCAGCTTGGTCAGGGTCGAGTCTGCACCGTTCAGCAGACCGTTGAACACGTCGGCGCCAGCGCCGCCTGCTTCGGTGTTGACACCGGTGGTCAGGGTGATGGTCTTGGCGACGAAGTTGGCCGGCAGCAGAGCAGCGGCGGCCACGTCGGCAGCAGCAGCAGCGACAGCCTGGTCGGCAGCAGCGACTGCGGCGGTAGCAGCGGTGGCGGCAGCAGCAGCGGCGGCATTGTCAGCGGTCGAGGTGGTCTTGTTGGCAGCGGCAGCCCATGCAGCGGCAGCGGTAGCCAGCGCGGCAGCCGAAACCTTGGCCTTGGCAGCAGCGGCAGCTTCTGCGTTGGCAGCAGCGATCGCGGCGTTTGCGCTTTCCAGCGAGTTGGCGCCGGCGATGGCGGCATCAGCAGCGGTACCGGCAGCGGTAGCGGCAGTAGCGTCAGCGGTTACAGTTGCCAGGGCGGTAGCGTAGGCAGCCTTGGCAGCGGCTTCTTCCACGATGCCAGCAGTGTTGTCCAACACTTGCTGGACGATCGCGTTGGCGGCGTTGGCGCTGGTAGCAGCGGCGGCGGCGGCAGTGGTTGCCGAAGCGGCAGCAGCGACGGCAGCGGCAGCAGCAGCGTTGTCGCCATTGCCGGCGGTGCCATTGGCAGCGGTGACGTAGGCGTTGGCGGTGGTGGTCGAAGCAGCAGCAGCAGCGGTAGCAGCGGCGCCGGCAGCGACAGCAGCAGCGGCGGCGCCCTTGGCAGCGTCCACAGCGGTGGTCACGGCGGCGTTGGCGGTTGCGGCAGCAGCGTCGTCAGCGGTAGCAGCGGTCACGGCGGCGTTGGCGGTTGCCAGCTTGGCAGCAGCGTCGGTCGAAGCGGTAGCGGCGATGGTCGCTTTGTTTTGAGCGATCAGCAGGTTGCCGTTGGCGGTGGTCACAGCGACCGGATCGCCCGAAGCCAGGGCAGCCTGGTAAGCAGCTTGTGCGGTGGTGACAGCGGCGTTCGCGGTCACGACAGCGGCAGCAGCGGTGTCGGCGGTGGTCTTGGCGGTAGCAGCAGCAGCGGTCAGCGCCACGACGTCGGTTGCGTCAGCCTTGGTCTGGGCAGCGGTAGCAGCGGTCTGGGCAGCGGTGATGGCGGCAGCAGCGGTGGTCGCGGTAGCGGCCTTGGCGGTTGCGTCAGCGATTGCGGTGGTGGTTGCAGCAGCGGCGGTCTCGTAGGCAGCCTTGGCAGCCATGACAGCGCCGGCAGCCGGGTCGCCGGCGACGACCACGTCACCGGTGACCTTGGTCAGGTTGGCGGTGGTGGTAGCGGTTGCCAGGGATGCAGCGTCGGTCACGCCGGTCAGGAAGTTCTTGGCGATTGCCTGGGCTGCAGCGGTGCCGTAGGCATTGATTTCTTCGACGGTGTTCAGCGATTCGGTGAAGGCGACAGCGGCGGCGGCCTTCGACTGGATGGCGATCTTGTCTTCGTTCTGCGCGCCCTTGGCGATTTCAGCGACGACGGTGTCGATGGTCACGTCTTTGTTCAGCATGCGCTGGGTCCAGAACTCGAGGCCAGCCACGTCAGGCTGGTCGCCGAACAGGTTCAGGTACACCTGGGTGATGATTTGCGACGGGGACTTGCCTGCGTATGCAGCCTTGTATTCGGCATCAGCGGCGAATGCAGCGCGCACGGTGTCCAGAGTGGCACGGCCGCTAGCCAGATTTGCTTCCCAGAACGCCAGACCTGCTGGATCTGCAGGACGGTTGAAGTACGCGACGTACAGGGTTTGCAGATCGTTGGTGTAGATACTCATTTAAGCTCCTAGATAGGAAGGACAAAACATTTTCAAGTTAACTTGGATTGCCACGTACTCGGCTGCATTCCAGTGAGCGCATCATGTCAGAAGACATTGATCCAGATATGTGACGAGCGTCACATCGCTGACTACTTTCTGAAAAAAAACGACAAAGGCTGAGAACAAGGCCGCGGTATCATAGGTGATATAACCGCAACAGGCAAGGATGAGGCCGCTATGAAGGACCTATGGCGGAACTCGGCAGTAATTCGGTTACAAATTGTGACTATTGAATGAAAAGTCTTTTCATGGATTTTACAAATGTGTGTCGGTTTTTTGCCACGGGCGACTACCGGGTGAAGCACTCCAGTTTGCCGGGTTCCGCGTCCACGCGATTCCATGAATGGTAATTAAATAAACCTGAAATCGTATGCGTGACGCATATCGATTGGAGCGCTGAATAAAAACAGGCGGCCTGCAAATGACCGTCGCCTGCTTTTTAATCACCAGGCCAATAAAAAAAGGCCGGCCGATCCGAAGATGGCCAGCCTTTCATCGCTTGCGTCAGCTTATTGCCCGGGCGCCTTGCCCCACGTGGTGCCGCCATACACGGTGCGATCACCGGACAGGCTGCCCTGGAACAGATAGGTGGCCGATTCCGCATTTCGCCCGCTCAGTACCCCGTCGACGTTCATGGTGTTGCCGACAGCAAACTGGCTGTCCACCGAGAATCGGCCATCGGTCGCCACCGATCCCGATGCGGCCATGCCGATGCGCTCGGCCCCGTTCACCAGGTCGAAGCTGGTGGAGAACTTGCGCTTGTCGAAATCGAAACGCAGCTCGCCATTCTCGAGCGAGGCCTGGACCGGCTTCACCGTCGGGTTGCCACTGTATATAGTCGCTTCGCCACCCTTCAGCTCGAAGCCGACGCTGCCGCGCTCGGGCATGTTGAACTCGGCGTCGTTGCGCAACAGCGCGTAGTCGCCTCTCTGCGCGATCAGGGTCGCACCGGCACCCATCTGGGCGGCCAGGTTCACCTGGGCCGGCTTGTCGGCGATCGCCGCGAAACGGCCCCAGACGACTTCGCGTCCGGGCTTGGCCGGCTCCATTGGCACGGGCTTGACCGGGCCGGGCGCCGGGTCGACCGGCACGGGGTTGCCTCCGATGGGTGGGGTCGGCTTTTCCGGCTCCATCTCCGGCGGGGTAGCAGGCGCCTTGTCCGGCGGGTTGCCCGGCTGCCCCGGTGGCTGCGCGGGCGGCTGCTTGGCCTGCTCCTGCAGCACTGCTACTTTTTGCGGGGCAATGTAGGGCTCGGGAGCGCCGGTGGAGGCCGCAGCCTTTGCCAGCGGCTCGTCCGGGCGAGGCGGCGCCACGCTGTCCGGCGCAACCGTGCTGCCGGTCACCAGTTGCGCCGCGCCCTGGCCACGCCGGATCTGCAGCAGTTGCCCTTTTTGCGCCGCCGACAGTTCGCGGCTGGCCGCGCCTTCGCAGGGACCACTGCCCTCGCGCACGCAGGCGCCGCTGAAGCCGCTGATGGTGATGCCGCCCGACAGCACGGCAACGCTCGAGGTCTGGTCATCGGTAAAGACGGTGAAGTCGGTGCCGCGCACGCCGATCGCGGCGACCGGCGTATTGAAGCGGAAGTTCTGGCGCGCCAGCTTGACTGCCTTGCCCGACTGGGTGCGCGCGACGCCGCTCAGCAGTTCCAGCTTGACGCGGGTGTTGGCCGGGTTGACGCGGTCGACGCGATAGGCGGCGATGCGCGCCTGGGTCTTGGGGCGCAGGATGAACAGGCCGTCGTCCAGGGTCTTGATGTACACATAGCCATCCGCACCGGTGCTCAGCAGCTCGCCTTCGTTGATGGAGGCGCCCAGCGCCAGCGGACGGGCGTCGGCGCGCGCTTCGCCGGCCACGAAGATGACCTTGCCGGCCTCGGCCGCATTGGCCAGCCCGCTGGCCAGTCCGGCGGCCAGCCACAGTCCAACAACTAAAATAGTTCTCTTGATCACGGTTGTTCCCTTTTTGGTGCTATTCTCCGGCGCTGGACGGCTGGGTCTGTGACGGTCGTCACATTTTACCGTAATTAACGAGCTCGGCAGCTATTGCTGATGGCTCAGTAATTTATGCCAGGTAACTATTCCACAGTCGGCGCCACACCAGCGGCTATACTACGCGATCCCCTATTTCCCTCTGCAAAATGTTGTCTCGAGTTCAGTTCTCCCGGCGGCCTTCGGTATTGACGCTCCTGCGCATTGCCATTGGGGTGGCCGCCGTGTTGCTGGGAGCCTGGACGCTGTCGCCGTCACCGCCGGGAGTGTCGCGTTTTGGAGACGAATGGCTGCGCGACATCTACCTGCGCCTGAATGAAAGCACGGCGCCGGAACCGCGCGTGCTGGTGGTGGACATCGACGAGCCCAGCATGGACGAGCTGGGTCCCTGGCCCTGGCCGCGTGCGCGCATCGCCGACCTGGTGGAAAAACTGCTGACGACGTATAAAGCGCGCGGCGTCGCCCTCGACATCATGCTGCCCGAGGCCGGCACGGACGATGGCGACCAGCGCCTGGCCCTGCTGGCCCGGCATGCGCCGCTGGTGCTGGCGCAGGCCTTCGACTACCACAGCATCGGCGCCCGCCTGCGCGACGGCGCCGTCGGCGGCGGCCTGCCCGCCTCGCAGCCGCAGGGCGTGGCGGCCAGCGGCTACATCGGCAACCATCCCCGGCTGGCGCACAGTGCGGTCCACGTCGGCAACGTCGGTTTCGTTCCGGACCAGGACGGCGTCCTGCGCCGGGTGCCCCTGCGCACCTGGTTCGAAGGCCGGGTCTACCTGCCGCTGTCGGCCGAACTGATCAAGTGCTGCGCCGGCGGGCCTCCCCTTGTGCTGCCTGCCGGCGACTTCATGCGCGTGTCCTACCAGCGCGACTGGAAGGCCTACGACGTGGTCCCGGCCGCGCGCCTGCTCGACCCGCGCCAGCCCGAAGCCTCCGACATCGACGGCCGCCTGGTCCTGATCGGTTCCTCGGCGCTGGGCCAGGCCGACCGCGTGGCCACGCCGCTGGCGGCCCAGCGTCCCGGCCTCGGCGTGCAGGCGACGATGCTGTCCACCCTGCTCGACCACCAGGCCGGACGCGCGCCCGCGCCCTGGCCGGGCCGGGCCATCGCCCTGGCCTATGCGGCCCTGGTCGCGCTGCTGGCGATGCTGAGCGTCGCACGGCTGTCGGCGCTGGCCTCGGTGGCGCTGCTGGTGGGGGCGGCCCTGGCCTGGGTGGCCCTGGCCATGCCGCTCAGCCGCCATGATCCGCTTCTCGTCACCACCGGGCCGCTGGCGACCTGCCTGTTCCTGCTGCTGGTGGCGGTGCCCTTCCAGTGGCAGCTCACCCAGCAGCGCTCGCACAACCTGCTGGCCGCGTTGCGCCAGTACGTGGCGCGCTCGGTGGTCGACGAAATGCTGCGCCGCGGCCTCAAGGATCCGCTACGCCCGGCCCAGCGCGACGTCACCACCGTGGTGGCGGACATGGAGGGCTATACCACCCAGGTCGAGTCGCTGCCGGTCGAGGAAGCGGCGCGCCTGACGCGCGAGTTCCTCGAATGCCTGACCGGCCCCGTGCTGGAACGCGGCGGCACGCTCGACAAGTACACCGGCGACGGCCTGATGGCCTTCTGGGGCGCGCCGCTGCCGCTGGCGGACCATGCCGACCTGGCGCTCGACGCCGCCCACGACATTTTGCAGCGGGTGCGTGCCTACAGCGACGCCCGCGTCGCGGCGGGCAGGCTGCCGCTGCGGGTACGCATCGGCATCGAGAGCGGCGAAGCGATGGCCGGCGACTTCGGCACCAGCGCGCGTTCGATCTACACGGCCGTGGGCGACAGCGTAAACACGGCCTCGCGCCTGGAGCATGCGGCGCGCGAATTCCCGCACGACGTGATCATCGGCGGCGGCACGGTGGCGCGCGCCACCCGCCACCGTTTTATCGCCCTGGGCGAGCGCCGCCTGCGCGGCAAGGAGCGGCCGACCATGCTGTACACGCTCGATCTGTCGGCGTCGCCCCCGAGGGAAGCGGCAGCATGATGCGCTCGCGCCTTTCCCTCACCCTTGCGGCGCTGTTGCTGCTGCCGGCCGCCCATGTGGCGGCCCAGCAGGGTACACCGGCGCTCGACCTGTACCAGCAGGCCCTGCAAGCGATCGGCGAGGGCCGCAACAGCGACGCCAGCGCCGCCCTGACCCGCGCGATCGAACGCGAGCCCCTGCATGCCGGCGCCTGGCTCGAACTGGCCCTGCTGCAGTGCGCGCTGGGCCACGGCGCCGAGGCCGAGCAGCTGTTCAAGACCATCGAACAGCGCTTCGCGCCGCCACCCGGCATTGCCGACCTGATCGCCAGGACGCGGGCCCAGGGCTGCGCGCCCTGGCGGCCGCACAGCCAGGCCACCGTCGTGCTCGGGCGCGGGATCGACCAGAACGTGAACCAGGGCGCGAGCAACCCCAGCTACACGGTGATCAACGAAGGCAAGCCGGTCGAGGTGCGCCTGACCGAAGAGTTCCGGCCGCAGCACGACGGCTACAACGTGCTGGCCGCGGAATACCGGCGCGACCTGACCCGGAACGGCACGGTCGGCTACGTCCAGCTGCAGGCGCGCCGCAACGACGACCTGCACAAGTACGACAACAGCGCCTTGAGCGTCGGCGCCGACAGCGCCTGGCGCTTCGGCCGCTGGACCGCCAGCGCAGGCGCCTCGGCCAGCGCAGTGCGCTTCGGGGGCGAACTGTTCCAGCGCCAGCTGCAGCTGCAGGGGCGCCTGGCCACGCCGCTCGCGCTTCCCTCGAAACCCCAGTTCCAGCTGAGCGCCAGCCTGGCGCGGATGCGCTACCCGAGCCTGGACAACTTCGACGCCACCCATGCCGAGCTGCGCAGCCAGCTCGCCATCCGGCGCGGCCCCAACAGCCTGAGCGCCGCCGCTGCCCTGCAGGCCGACCGTGCGAGCGGCCTGCGTCCCGGCGGCGACCGCCGCGGCTGGATGCTGTCGCTGCAGTCGCGCACGGCGCTGGGCGGCCCGCTGAGCGCCGAACTCGGGTACTCGCACCAGGCCTGGAACGGCGAATCGGTGTACGCCCCTGGCCTGATCGACATCGTGCGCCGCCAGCGGGTGCGCGTCGCGCGGGCCGGCCTGAGCTATGCGCTGGACCGCAACCACAGCCTGGTGCTGGAGGCGCGGGCGGTCCACAACAACGAAAACATCTCCATCTTCCAATACAACAACCGCGTGCTGCAGCTGGCCTGGCAATGGAACGGCTGGTAGGCCTGCGGTGACGACCCCATGACTTCCCTCCGAACGCTCGGCAGTGCGACCGCATCGCACGACAACGGCTTCAACCTGGTGCGCCTGGTGTGCGCGCTGCTGGTGGTCGGCTACCACACCTGGACCATGAACCGCGGCGCGCCGCATGCCGACCCGCTGACCCGGCTGCTGGCGCCGAATACCGACCTGGGGGCGCTGGCGGTCGGCGTGTTCTTCGTCATCAGCGGCATGTTCATCGCGCGCAGCTGGATGGACGACCCGCACCTGGGCCGCTTCGCCCTGCGCCGCGTGGCGCGCATCGTGCCCGGGCTGTTCGCCTGCCTGCTGCTGAGCACCGTGGTCGCGGTCGTGTTCTTCTCCGCCCCCGGCTGGCGCGGCCTGTTCGACCCGCCCCCGTGGCGCTACATCTTCGGCAACACGGCGCTGCACGGGCTGGTCTACCACATCCCGGCGCAAGAACTGCGCATCCCCGGGGTGCTCGGCGGCCAGGACCTGAACGGCCCGCTGTGGACCCTGTACTGGGAGGGCCGCATGTACGTGATGGTGGCGCTGATCGGCCTGGCCGCGGCCCTGCCCCTGCGCACCTGGATGCGCGCCTGCGCCCTGTTCCTGCTGCTGGCGGCCAACCTGTTCCCCGAGGTAGCGAGCGGCTATGTCTGGGAAGTGCGGATGTGGTCGCTGTTCCTGGTGGGGATGGTGCTGCAGACGCTGGCCGCCGAGCTGCGCATCGGCTGGCGCCATGTCGCCTGTGCGCTGGCCCTGCTGCTGCTCAACATGACGCGCTCGGCCGACCTGACCCCGAGTCCGTTCACCTGGTTCGGCATCGCCCTGGTCGCGGTGACGCTGGCCATGTGCGTCGGCAGCCGGCGCCTGCCCTGGGCGGTGCACCTGCAGCGCCACGACTACTCCTACGGCATCTATATCTGGCACTGGCCGGTGATCATCATGGTGCGCGAGGTGCTGCCCCCGGTCGGCCCGGTGGGCCTGAGCCTGGCGACGCTGGCGCTGGTGCTGCCGCTTGCCATGCTCAGCTGGCACCTGGTGGAAGCGCCGGCCTTGCGCGCCGTGCGCCGCCGGCTCGGACGCGCCAGGACCCAGCTTGCCCAGGTGCCTGCCTGACAAGGTTTTTCCCCGGCCGCAACGAAGCTGCCTCGCTCATGCCCGCGGGCTTGCCAGCCTGTTCACGCTTCGTTGCAGGCACGCGCCAGGTTTGCCGCAGTCCGGGCCCAAACCGACCGCAGGCAGGCTCGACCGTATACAATCGGTGCACGTGACTCTCTTCCGAGGCCAGCCATTTCAGATCGCACCATGACCGCCACCGCCAAGACCGCCACCGCCCGCAGGGCGCCCGCCGAGAACGATGCCGCAGCCGCAGCCGCGCCGGAAGAGCGCCATCTGCAGATCCACCTGCGCAAGATCCCGCTGCTGGCCGAACTGTCGGACGAGGAGATCATCCGGGTCAAGCAGGACTTGCGGATCCGCCAGTACGGCAAGCGCGAGGTCGTGCTGCAGAAAGGCGGCCATGGCGACGGCCTGATGTTCCTGCTGTCGGGCCAGCTGCAGGTGATCGACGTGACCGAGGACGGCCGCGCGATCGGCCTGCGCATCCTGATGCCGGGCGACTTCTTCGGCGAGATCGCCCTGATCAACAACTCGACCCGCTCGGCCTCGGTGGTGGCGATGTCGGAAGCCCTGGTGGCCTTCCTGCCGGCCGCCACCGCGATGCACCTGTTCGCGCACTCGCCCTCGGTGGCGACGCACATGCTCAAGCACCTGGCCCAGAAGATCCAGCGCGATTCGGAATTCCGTTCGCTGCTGAGCATCAACAATACCGCCAAGCGCATCTACACCTACCTGGTGCTGATGCAGAAAAACAAGCAGCCCGAGCCGGGCGCCCCGGCCGTGGTGGAAAACCTGCCGACCCACCAGGACATCGCCAACATGATCAACACCAGCCGCGAAACCGTGACGCGCGCGCTGACGGCGCTGGCGCAGCAGGGGATCGTGCAGAAGGATGCGCACCGCCTGATCATCGTGAAGCCGGAAGCCTTGCAGAAGCTGGTGCAGGGGTCCTGAGCCCCTTACCCGGCGGCCCAGTAGGGTGGGCGGCTCCACCCGGCGGCAAGAATGATCGCGTCGTGGATGCCGCCCGCGCGTTCAACTCCCCTTCGCGCAGATGAAGCGGCGATTCACAGGCCGGTTGAACGCGCGGGCGGCGCGAACGTCACAGGCCTGCACACCGTCGGGTGGAGCCGCCCACCCTTGTATCTTGTTCTCATTGGTGGTTAGCTACCACCAATTGAGGTGAAGACCAGCTTGAGCCCACCCTTAAGGCTCGACCTTGGAAGGTAGATCAAGCCCTTCACCTCGTTCCCACACCATACCAAACACTGGACGGTAGCCAAGGGCTTTTGACCCTGTATGCACAAGGAGAGTGGGTGTGTTGACCGAGAACATAAGGAGGAATCATGT